>NZ_BAABAT010000002.1:0-673254 GCF_039537565.1 Dactylosporangium darangshiense | reverse complement strand
CGGCGGTGGGGGCGGCGGCAGCGGCGCGGACCGCCCGCCCGGCGGGTCGACCCGTGTCCCCGGGACCGAGCCGTGCCCGGCGGCGGCGAACCGCTGCGTCGGCGGCGACTGCGGGCGCACCGCCGCCGCGCCCTTCGCGAACGTCGCCGTCGCACCCGCCCGGCGGCCCCGGCCCGGTGCGCCGGCGGGGCGGACGGTCGCGGCGACCTGCGCGGCGGCGGGGTCGTCCTGGCCGACGAGCGCGAGGAGCACCTGGCGGGCCGTGGGCCTGCGGCCGGGATCGTCGGACAGCGCCCGGCGCACCACGCCGGCCAGGGACTCGTCGAGGCCGGCGAGGTCCGGCGGGCCGGACGCACCCTCGCCGACCGGCATGCGGCCCGTGCCGGCCCAGCCGACGAGCAGGCCCCAGGCGTACACGTCGCTGGCCTGGCTCGGCGGCCAGCCCCGCACCTGCTCGGGCGCCAGCCAGCCCGGCGTGCCGAAGTTCGGGCCGTGCCCGCCGGTCTGCCCCAGCAGCCGGGCCACGCCGAAGTCGATCACCTTCGGCCCGAACGGCGACAGCAGCACGTTGCGGGGGCTCAGGTCGGCATGGACCAGGCCGACGGCGTGGATGGCGGTCAGCGCCGCGGCCACCCCGACCGCGACCGCTTCCACCTGGCCCTGCAGCGGGCCGTTCGCGGTCGCGTAGTCGTGCAGCGACGGGCCGGCGACGTACTCGGTGACGATGTGCGCCACGGCACCGTCGAGGGCGACGTCGAGGACCCGCGCGGTGCAGAACCCGGCGACCCGGGACGCGGCGGCGGCCTCGGCGGCGAAGCGGTGCCGGAACATCGGGTCGCCGTGCAGCGCCGGGTTGATGACCTTCAGGGCCACCCGGCGGCCGTCAGGGGCCTCGGCGAGGTACACGGTGCCCATCCCGCCGACGCCCAGCAGGCCGCGCAGCCGGTACGACCCGACCTCGGCCGGGTCGCCGGCGCGCAGCGGCGCGGGCGGGTCCCCCATGGATGCCATGGTGCCTCACCCGCGCACGCGCGACGACAGTGCCCGGCGTCGCGCCGGGCCGGCGGTCAGGCCACGCCGGCGTTACGGGCGGCGAGCAGCGCCGCGCCGACGATGCCGGCGTTGTTCTGCAGCGTCGCCGGCACCACCGTCGTCGGCACGTCCACCAGGTGCAGGAACCGGTCCGCCTTCTTGCTGACGCCGCCGCCGATGATGATCAGGTCGGGCCACAGCAGCGCGTGCAGGTGCCGCAGGTACGTCTGCACCCGCTCGGCCCAGTCCGGCCAGCTCAGCTCCGCGCTCTCCCGGATGCGGTCCGACGCGTAGTCCTCCGCGTCGCCGCCGTGCAGGTGCAGCCCGGACATCTGCAGGTGGCCGAGCTCGGTGTTGGGCACCAGCTGCCCGTCGATGAACAGGGCGCTGCCGATGCCCGTGCCGAACGTGACCATGACGACCAGGCCGGACACGCCCTTGCCGGCGCCGTACTCCAGCTCCGCCACCCCGGCCGCGTCGGCGTCGTTGAGCACCGTCACCGGCTTGCCCAGCGCCTCGGCGAACAGCCGCTCCGCGGGCGCGTCTACCCACGACGCGTCCACGTTCGCGGCCGTCTTCGTCACGCCGTGCTGCACGACCGCCGGGAACGTGATGCCGATGCTCGCCGCCGGGTCGAAGGCGCCGGCGACGGCCACGACCGTCTTGACGACGGCGGGCACGTCGGCCGGTTGCGGCGTCTCGATGCGCACCCGGTCGGCCGTGAACTCCCCCGTGGCCAGGTCGACCGGCGCCCCCTTGATTCCAGATCCACCGATATCGATTCCCAGAACGACCACAGCAGCTCCTTCACGCCGATCGGCTCCACGTACTTGCGCGTTACCCAATCATGGCGGCCCAGAGCGATGATCACCGGGGCAAAACACTCAGCCGGGGTACGCCCCGACCGCGTCACGGATCTCGAACCCGGCCGCCGAGTCGGCGGAACGGGCACAGTGCGCACAGCAGTAGAACTTGCCCGACACCTCCGAGCCGTGCCCGACGATGCGGGTGCCGCAGTGCTCGCACAGCGGCGCCAGCTTGTGGATCGCGCACTCGAACGAGTCGAACGTGTGCGTGCCGCCTCCGACCGTACGCACCTCGAACGCCATGTAGTAGTCGTTGCCGCAGGTCTCGCAGACCGCCATGTTTCTTCCCCCCGTGGTTGCCTCCACGAAGCGTCACCGCCCGGGGCGTGCCGCCGCAACCGGTTCGGCCGAAATCCCCCGCCGGATCACCAGCAGGGCGACGTCGTCGTCGGTCTCCTCCCCCAGCCCCGCCAGCAGCTCGTCGCACAGCGCTTGGAGGTCCACCGGCCCCGAGTCCCGGGACATGCCCGCCACCAGCGCCGCGCGCAGCCGGTCCATGCCCTCGTTGAAGGTGTGCCCGCGCCGCTCGATCAGCCCGTCGGTGACCAGCACCAGGGTCTCGCCCTCGGCGAGGGTGAACGCCGTCTCCGCGTCATGCGGCGTCGGCACCCCCAGCAGCGCCACCCGCCCCTCGACCGTGCTCACCCGCGACCCCGACACCCGAAACGGCGGCGGATGCCCGGCGTTGGCCAGCCGGACCTCCCCGCTGGCCGGCTCGATGCGCAGCAGGCACATCGTGGCGATCTCCTCCGGCAGGAACAGCAGCATCATCCGGTTCAGCCGTTCGAGGGTCGCGCCGGGCGCATGGTCCTCGGCGAGGTAGGCGCGCAGCGCGTGCCGCACCTCCGCCATGATCGTCGCCGCCCGCAGCGAGTGCCCGGCCACGTCGCCGATCGCCGCGACCACGTACCCGTCCACCGCCACGACCTCGTAGAAGTCCCCGCCGACATACGCGTGGTCGCCGGCCGGCCGGTAGCGCACCGCGATGTCGTAGCCCGCCACCGGCGGCAACGACGTCGGCAGCATGCTGCGCTGCAGCGTCAGCGCCGTGCGCCGCTCCTCGTCGTAGCTGCGCAGCGCCTCCACCGCCAGCGCCATCGCCTGGCCGAGCTGACGCAGCACGTCGGCGTCGTCGTCGCCGAACCCCTCCGCCGGCACCGCGATGTGCAGCGGCTCCCGGCCCTCCTTGGCCCGCGCCACGACCCGCCACACCGGCACGCCCGGCCACGGCCCCACGTCCTGCCCGAACAGCTGCGTCCCGGCCCGCCCGCCGAGCGGGTCGACGTCGAACTGGGCCCGCACCGCCGGGCGCGCCTGCGCAGCCCCGCCCGGGCCGTCGACCAGCACCGCGAGGGCACCCGTCTCCGGCGACGCCGCGGCGACCGCGGCCGGACCGCCGAACACCCGCGCCGCCCCGTCCGCGCCGAGGCGCAGCAGCTCCGGCAGGCTGGTGGCGGCATTGATCGCCGCCGTCGTCTCCACCAGGCGGGTCAGCCGCCCGGCGAGGCGTTCGGCGCGGTGCCGGGCGCGGGAGTACCGCAGCAGCGCCCCCACCGTCGCCAGCAGCTCGTCCGGGTCGATCGGCTCGGCCAGGTACGCGTCGGCGCCCCTGGTGAGCCCCTGCGTGCGGTCCACCGCGTGCACCGCCGTCGCCGAGATGTGGACCACCGGCACCGCCGCCGTGCGCGGGTCATCCTTGATCCGCTCCGCGACCTCGAACCCGTCGATGTCCGGCAGCCGCACGTCCAGCACCACCAGCTCCGTCGGCGTCGCCGCGTCGTGCAGCAGCGCCAGGGCCTCCCCGCCGGTCGACGCCTCCGTGACACGATGGCCTTCGCGGCGCAGCCAGCTGGTGATGACATACCGCTTGGACGGGCTGTCGTCGACGACCAGGATGTCCGCCGCGGCGCCGTTCACCGCGCCAGCCCGGCCACGAGGTCCACGACCACCTGCCGGCTCAGGTCGTCCTTGGCCAGCACCGCCCGCGCCCGCGCCAGCTCCGCCACGTCGAACTCGGTCACGTCCGCGCCCGTCACCACGAACACGGCGACGTCGTCGAAGCCCCGGTCGGCGGCCAGCCCCGCCAGCAGCTCGGTGCCGTCCCCGCCCGGCATCCGCAGGTCCAGGAAGATCACCGACGGGCGTTCACGCGCCGCGATCGCCAGGCCGGAGCGCACGTCCGCAGCCTCGCTCACCTCGCCGGCGATCCCGGCCAGCAGCCGCCGCAGCAGGTGCCGCGCGGCCGGGTCGTCGTCGACGATCAGCGCCCGCTCCACCCTCGGCAACGGCCCGGCCGCCACCGTCTCGACCGGCTCCTCCGGCAGCGCCGGGCGCAGCGGCAGCTCGAGGGTGAACGTGCTGCCCTCCCCCGGCTCGCTGACCATGCTCAGCGACCCGCCCAGCAGGATCGCCAGCCGCCGCGCATACGGCAGGCCCAGGCCCGTCCCGCCCGCCTGCCGGGCGCCGCGCACCTGGTGGAACTCCTCGAACACCCGGGACTGCTCGGCGTAGGGGATCCCGATGCCCGTGTCCGCTACGGCGATCAGCAGCCGCTCACCGTCGACCCAGCCGCTCATGCCGACCGAGCCGCGGTCGGTGAACTTCAGCGCGTTGGCGAGCAGATTGCGCAGGATCTGCGTCAGCAGCGTCTCGTCGCCGACGAGCTGCACCGCCGGCGGCTCGGCCACCTCGAGCTCCACATCGGGCTTGGCCAGGGGCCGCAGCGTGCCCCGCAGCTGCCCGAACAGCGCCGCCAGGTCGACCGGCCCCCACGCCGGCTCGATGCGCCCCGACTCCGCCTTCGCCAGGTCCAGCAGGTCGTTGACCCGCGCCAGCAGGTCCGCCGCCGAGCCCTGCACCAGCTCCAGCTGGTGCGTCTGCTCCCCGCCCAGCGGCTCCGAACGCGGGTCCAGCAGCAGCCGCGCCAGCCCGATGATCGCCGTCACCGGCGCCCGCAGCTCGTGCGAGACGTTGGCCAGGAACCGGCTCTTGGCCTCGTTGGCCTCCCGCAGCTGCGCCGAGCGCTCGTCCAGCTCGGCATACAGCGCGACCACGCCCTGGTTGGTCTGCTCCAGCTCCTCGGACAGCTGGGTGTACAGCGCCATGACGCCCCGGTTGGTCTCCTCCAGCTCCGCGTTGAGCTGCAGCAGCTCGTCACGGTGCGCCTGGACCTCCTCCAGCGCCGACACGAGCTGGCGGTTCTGCACGCTCAGCTCGTCCAACGCGGTCGTGGGCACGCTCTGCGCCAGCTCCGCGCGCGCCTGCTCGAGCCGCTGCGCGCCGACCTGCCCGGGCAGGCGCCGCGTCAGCACGATCCGCTCGTCCTCCACCCGCACCTCATCCATCAGCCGGGCCGCTGCCGCGACTCCCTCCGCCATGCCCGTACCCACCCGGCCCGGCGACACAACAATCGCCAGGTGGGGCCACGGATCGTCGAGCGCGGCGAACGTCACCGTCGCGCCCGGCACCAGCCGCCCGATCTCGCTCAGCGCCGTGGCCACCCGCACCTGGTCCTGGTACTCCATGCCCAGCGCCGCGGCCACCTCCCGCCCCCGCTGGCGCAGCACGAACACGTCGTGCTCCTCGCGCAGCACCATCCGCAGCACGGGCGCCGGCTCCCAGGTCACGCCCCCTCACCCCCGCGGGCCACGGCCACGCACGCGTCGTCGCGGCGCACCCCGGCCTCGCGCAGCAGCGTCGCCGCCACCAGCAGCGGGTCCCGCCGCGCCAGCCCCGGATACTCGCGCAGGCTCCACCGTTCCGACACCCCGTCGGAGTGCAGCACCACGACCCCCTCGGCCGGCAGGTCGTAGGCGAACTCCCGCACCACGCGGGACTGATGCCCGACGATCCCCGGCATGCTCACCATGCCACGGCGCTCCCCGTCCGGGAACGCGATCGTCCCGGCCACATTGCCCAGGCCGGCGAAGACCACCGAGCCGCCGCCCAGCCGCGCCACCGACACCGCCGCGCCCCGCGTGTGCGACACCGTCCGGTGCACGTGCTCCAGGATCGCGCCCGGCGCCGACAGCGGCGTGGCCAGGAACGCGTCGACGACCGCCGCCGAGGCCGCCGCCGCGAGGGGGCCGTGCCCGAGCCCGTCGGCGACGAGCACCAGCAGCCCCCCGTCCGCGGCCACCCGCGCCGCGAAGCGGTCCCCGCACACCTTCTCCCCGCTGATCGGCCGCGACAGCCCGCCGACCGCCGCATGGCCGACCGGCCCATGCCCCTCCGGCCACAGCTGCGCGGCGAAGACCGTGCCCCGCCCCGGCTGGGAGTAGCCGGTGGCGCGGTCCGACAGACGCTGCACCGCGCCGAGACCGATGCCGAGGGTACCCGCCGTCGAATGCCCGTCCAGGGAGCTCAACGGCAGGTCGGCCATCCCCGGCCCGCTGTCGAGCGCGACGAGCTCGACGCCGCCGACCTCCCCGCGGCGCAGCAGCCGCACCGACAGCACGCCGCCGTCGGCGTGGCGGTGCAGGTTCGACGCCAGCTCCGCGGCGACGATCGCGACCTCGCCCGAGCGCTGCTCGGTAAAGCCGAGCCGGCGCGCGCAGTCCATCGCGACCCTGCGCGCGACACCCGCGGCACCGGCCTCGTCGACCGCGAGCCAGCCGAGCTCCTCGACCGTTGGTGGCGAACTCGGGGCGCTCACCGGGCCCACTTGGTCACCGACACGCGAGTGCCGGCGCCCGGGCTCGTGTCGATCTCGAACTCGTCGACCAGGCGCCGCGAGCCCGACAGGCCCAGGCCCAAGCCCGAGCCGGTGGTGTAGCCGTCGGTGAACGCCAGGCCCAGGTCGACGATCCCGGGGCCGGAGTCGACGAACTCGGCCCGCACCCCGGCCCGCCGGCCGTTGTGCACCCCGGCCACCGTCGCGTACCCGCCGCCGCCGTGCACGAGCGTGTTGCGCGCCAGCTCGCTCGCCGCGGTCACCAGCTTCGTCTGGTCGACCAGCGGCAGCTTCGCGGCCACCGCGGCGACCCGCACCGCCTGCCGGACCCGCACGACGTCCTTGTCGTCGACGATGTCCAGCCGCTGCGGCGCCGCGGCGGCCGCCGGCTCAGTCAACGTCGTCCTCGCGGGCGGCGAGCAGCCCCACGCCGTGGATGTGCCTGGCCGCGGCGAGGATCTCCAGGGCCTTGTCGACGTTGAGCGCGGTGCGCACGCCGTTGAGCGACAGGCCCAGCTCCACCAGCGTGATCGCGACCGCGGGGCGCATGCCGACCACGACCGTCTCCGCGTCGAGCACCCGTGACACCGCCGCGATCGTGGAGAGCATCCGGCCGATGAACGAGTCGACGATCTCCAGCGCCGAGATGTCGATGACCACGCCGTGCGCGCCGGTCTCCACGATCCGGTCCGACAGGTCCTCCTGCAGCTGCAGCGCCGTCTGGTCGTCGAGGTCGATCTGGATCGACACCAGCAGGATGTCGCCGATCTTCAGGACGGGCACGCGATCCATCAGAGCGCCCGGGAGCGCTTGGCGAACTCGACGCCGCTGGCGCGCAGGGCGTGCACGAGCGCGTCGGCGAGAGTCGCCTTCGTGACGATGTCACCGAACTCGATGCCCAGCGCCACCACCGTCTGCGCGATCTGCGGCCGGATGCCGGAGATGATGCACTCCGCGCCCATCAGCCGGGCCGCGACCACGGTCTTGAGGATGTGCTGCGCCACCTGGGTGTCCACCGCCGGTACGCCGGTGATGTCCACGATCGCGTAGCCGGACCCGGTGTCGACGAGGGTCTGCAGCAACTTCTCCATCACCACCTGCGCCCGCGCGGAGTCCAGCGTGCCGACCAGCGGCACCGCCACGACCCCGTCCCACAGCTTCACCACCGGCGTGGACAGCTCCAGCAGCTGCTCGGTCTGGTCGGCGATGATCGACTCGCGGGTCTTGGCGTAGGTCTCGAACGTGAACAGCCCCATCGCGTCGACGAGCGGCGAGAGCGCCAGGAGGTCGGCCGGCTCGGCCCCGGGAAGGCCGAGCGCGACCTCCTTCACGGTGAAGACCAGGTTTGCCGTCTCCGTCGGGGTGAACCCCTGCCGGGCCCAGCGCTGCGACAGCTCGGTCAGCGCGGCGCGCGACTCGCCGCCGAGCGCGCCGGCCAGCTCGCCGTCGCCGTCGACCATCCCCAGCAGCGCCCCGTACACGTCGCGGACCTGCGCGGTCAGCTCGGCGTCCGTGAGCCGGCCGCGCAGGGTCCGGGACGCGGCCTGCGCCCAGCGCTGCAGGACCTCGTCCTCGTGCGATCGCAGGAGCTCGCTGAGCCGCTGCCTGGCCTCGGCGTTCACCTTCACTCGATCCACTCCCCCTACGAAAAAGCTCGATTTCGCAGTGGACGGTACCGCTCGTCGCTCCCCCCGGCGAACGCAGACACCTATTTGTTGCACAGCAATAGTTGCGTGCTTTCGATGTGCCGTGCGCCGCTTCGCGCCTGGCGTCCTAGGAAGCTAGGTTGAAGGTCAGACCTCGATCGGCAGCTCGTACACCTCGGTCGTCGGGTGCCCCGCCTTCTCGTGCACCCGCATCACCGCCTCCTTGCTCGGCCCCGTCGACAGGCAGAACACCTTGCCCGACTCCGGGTCGAGCCACGCCCGCTCGAAGTGCACCCCCTCCTCGCCCTCGATGGCGAGGTCGGCCTCGTGCGCCGCCGCCAGCTGCTCCGCGGTGACGCCGACGAAACCCTCGTGCACGTCCATGAACTTGGCCATCTCAGTCGTACCTCACTCGTGGTCCGGGCCGCGCCGATCGCGGCCCTGCTGACCACCAGCGTTCGCGGCGCCCGTGCCCGCCGCATCGGTACATCGACCTACCGAGGCTCCACGGCGCTTCGCATGTCAGCGCCACGTCAACCCCGCGCCATACGATCCTGAGGTGCACGAGGCGTACCGGGCAAGGGGCCGGCAGGTGAGCCCGTCCCTCATCGGCCGGGACGACCTGCTGGCGCTGTCCGCCCGCCGCCTGCGCGAGGCCGCCGACGGCCACGGCCACCTGCTCTTCCTGGCCGGAGAGGCCGGCATCGGCAAGACCCGCCTGCTGCACGAGGTCCTCGCCCGCACCACCGGCCCCGCCTACGTCGCCGGGGCCTTCCCCGGCGACGCCGAGGTCGCCGGCGGCCTGCTCACCGACCTCGCCGTTGAGCTGCGCGCGGCGGGCGAGCCGGGCGCCACCGACGCCGGTGAGCGCATCGCCGAACGGCTGCGCAGGCGCGACGAGGACGGCGACGCGCTGCAGCGGCGGCGCACGCTCGCCGCCGACCTCGCCGACGCCGTCGCCGGCCTCGCCGCGCCCGGCGGGCCGCTCGTCGTCGTGGCCCTCGAGGACCTGCACTGGGCCGACGACCTCACCCTCGACGTGCTCGAGCGGGTCGCCCGGCGCCTCGCCGGGGTGCCGCTGCTGCTCGTGTGCACGTACCGCAGCGACGAGCTCTTCCCCGGCGCGCCCATCCGCCGGCTGCGCGCCCGCCTGCTCAACCAGCGCCTCGCCGAGGAGGCGCGACTGGCCCGGCTCGGCCCGGACGGCACGGCGGCGATGCTCGCCGCGATCACCGGCGACACGCCCGCCGCCGACGCCGTCGCGGCCGTCCACGGGCGCAGCGACGGGATACCGCTGCACGTCGAGGAGTTCGCGGCGGCGCTGGGGGCCCTGCCCGGGGTACCACTGCCGGATCTGGCTCTTCCCGAAACCCTCGCCGACGCCGTTCGAGCGCGGGCCGAGGCGCTGCCGGAGACGGCGCGGCGGGTGGCCGGCGCGGCCGCGGTCATCGGGCGGGACTTCGGGCTCGACCTGCTCGCCGCCGTCGTCGGCGAGGAGCCGGCCGACCTCGACGAGGCGCTGCGCGAGCTGCGGGACCGGTTCTTCATCGAGCCGGCCGGGGACGGCGACGCCTTCGACTTCCGCCACGCGCTCATCCGCGACGCGCTGTATGCCGACCTCGCCCCGCTGCGCCGCCGCGACCTGCACCGCCGGGCCGCCGAGGCGGGCGCGGCGCACGGCCTCGACGAGGCGTGCGTCAGCGACCACTTCGAACGGGCACAGCGCCCGGCCGACGCGCACCGCCACGCCGTCGCCGCCGGGCGGGTCGCCGCCTGCATGTCGGCCAACCGCGAGGCCGTCGACCTGTTCCGGCGGGCGCAGCGCACCATGCCATCGGCCACGCCCGACGAGGAACGCGCCCGGCTCCTGGCCGACCTCGCCGAGTCCCTCGCCGCCACCGACGACAACCGGGCGGCCGAGGCCGCCTACGCGCAGGCGATCGCGACGCTGCAGCGGGCCGGGCGCCGCGACCTCGCCGCCCGGCTCGCGCCGCCGCTCGTCGCCGTGCGGCACCTGCTCGGCGCGGCGCTGCCCGAGCGGGCGGCGACGCTGCAGGCCGCCCTCGGCGACGCCGCCGACGACGCCGACCGGGCCGCGATCGAGGACGCCCTCGCCGCCGCGTACATGCTGGACCGCCGCCTCGACGAGTCGCTGCGCCACGACCCGACCGGCGCCACCCTCGGAGCCGTACTCGTCTTCGCCGGGCGGATGGAGGACGGCTGGCGGGTCCTCGGCGACGCGACCCGGGCCGCCGAACGGGCGGGGCGGGAAGCGGAGGCCGCCCGGGGGTACCGCATGATCGGCACCAGCGCCTCGGTGCTCGTCGAGTACGACCTGGCCGCGCACTGGCTGCGGGCCGGCATCGCGTACGCCGAGCGCACCGAGCGGTTCAACGACCGCAACTACATGACCGCGCACCTCGGCCACGTCCGCTGGGCCACCGGCCACCTCGACGAGGCCGAGACCCTCGCCCGGCAGTCGCGCGCCGACGGCGAGGGCGGCGTCACCACGCTCATCACCGCCCTGCACGTGCTCGGCTTCGTCGCCCTGTCCCGCGGCGACCTGACCGCCGCCCGCACCCACCTCGGCGACGCCCTCGCCCACGCCGAACGGATGGCGGAGGTGCAGCGGCTCTCCCCGGCGCTGTGGGGCCTGGCCGAGCTGGCGCTGCTCGAGGACGACCCGGCCACGGCGATCGCCCTAGTCGAGCGCGGGTCCGCCGTCTCCGCCGCGGTCCGTGACGCCGCCTACCTGTACCCGCACGTGGTCACCGGCGTCCGCGCGTACCTGGCGGCGGGCGACCCGGACGGCGCCGCCGGCTGGCTGGCCCGCGTCTCGCCGCTGCTGCGCGAGCGGGCCATCCCCGGCACGCTGCCGGCTCTCGACCACGCGGCCGGGCTGCTGCACCTGCGGTCCGGGCAGACCGGCCGGGCCCGGCAGTGCCTCGAGCGGGCGCAGGCCGGATGGCGGGAGCGGCACCGCGCGTGGGAGGGCGCCCAGGTCGCCGGCGACCTCGCCCGCTGCGCCCGGCGGTCCCGGCGCCTGTCCCTGCCGCCCTCGCCGCTCTCGCCCCGCGAGCTGGAAGTCGCGCGGCTGATCGCCGGCGGGCTCACCAACCGGCAGATCGGCACGGCCCTGCACATCACGCCCAAGACCGTCGCGGCGCACGTCGAGCACATCCTCGGCAAACTCGAGGTGCGCAGCCGCGCGCAGGTCGCGGCCTGGGTGACCGCTTTATAGCGTTGTTATCGCGTTGCGGCCCGGTGCTCCCCCTCGGCAGACTCGACCGCCATGAACGACCTCGAGGAACTGCTGCGCGAGGGCGCCGACGCGCCCGTCGAGGGCTGGGACTTCTCCTGGTTCGACGGGCGGGCCACCGAGGAGCGCCCGCCATGGGGCTACGCCAGGCGCCTCGCCGAACGGCTCACCGCCGCCACCGCGGCGCTGGACGTGCAGACCGGCGGCGGCGAGGTGTTCCGCGAGGCGCTCACCGGCGCCCGCGAGGCCGGCGGCGGACCTTCCCGGGTCGCCGCGACCGAGTCGTGGGCGCCCAACGCGGCCCTCGCGCGCGAAGCCCTGGCGCCGTTCGGCGCGTCCGTCGCCGAGGTCGCCGACGACGCGCCGCTGCCGTTCGGCGACGGTGCGTTCGACCTCGTCAGCAGCCGCCACCCGACCGTCGTCGGCTGGGCCGGCATCGGGCGGGTCCTCGCGCCCGGCGGCACGTACTTCGCCCAGCACGTCGGCGTCGGCACCGCCGCGGCGCTCACCGACTTCATGATGGGGCCGCAGCCGGTCGGCGACGGGCGCAGCGTGCGCCGGGCCGTCGACGGCGCCAAAGCGGCCGGCCTCGAGGTGCTCGACGTGCGCGAGGCGAGCCTGCGGCTGGAGTTCTTCGACGTGGCGGCGGTCGCGGTGTACCTGCGCAAGGTCATCTGGATCGTGCCCGGGTTCACCATCCAGCGGTACCGCGACCGCCTGGCCGCCATGCACGAGCTCATCCGGCGGGATGGTTCCTTCGTCGCGACCACGGCCCGGTACCTGATCGAGTGCCGTAAGCCACACGCAGTGGACGGATGGTGAACGCCCGTTGGGGCGGTGAGGATAGTTTGAAGGCGAAGAGCACACCCGCCGCTGCTGCAGGAGAAGTCTGATGAGCGACTCGTCCGTCAATGTCACCGTGACCGGCGCGGCCGGCCAGATCGGCTACGCGCTGCTGTTCCGCATCGCCTCCGGGCAGCTGCTCGGCGCGAACACGCGGGTCAAGCTGCGGCTGCTGGAGATCCCGCAGGCCGTGCGCGCCGCCGAGGGCACCGCCCTGGAGCTGCAGGACGGCGCGTTCCCGCTGCTGGCCGGCGTCGACGTGTTCGACGACCCGAAGACCGCCTTCTCCGGCGCCAACGTGGCGCTGCTCGTCGGCGCCCGCCCCCGCACCAAGGGCATGGAGCGCGGCGACCTGCTCGAGGCCAACGGCGGCATCTTCAAGCCGCAGGGCGAGGCGATCAACGCCGGCGCCGCCGACGACATCAAGGTCCTCGTCGTGGGCAACCCGGCCAACACCAACGCCCTCATCGCCCAGCGCAACGCGCCGGACGTGCCGGCCGAGCGGTTCACCGCGATGACCCGCCTCGACCACAACCGCGCCGTCGCCCAGCTCGCCGGCAAGCTCGGCGTCGCGGTCTCCGACATCCACAAGGTCACGATCTGGGGCAACCACTCCGCGACGCAGTACCCGGACATCGTCCACGCCGAGGTCGGCGGCAAGAACGCCGCCGAGACCGTCGGCGACCAGCAGTGGATCGCCGACGAGTTCATCCCGCGGGTCGCCAAGCGCGGCGCCGAGATCATCGAGGTCCGCGGCGCCTCCTCGGCCGCCTCCGCCGCCTCCGCCGCGATCGACCACGTCTACGACTGGGTCAACGGCACCCCCGAGGGCGACTGGACGTCCGCCGCGATCGTCTCCGACGGCTCCTACGGCGTGCCCGCCGGCCTCATCTCCTCCTTCCCGGTCGTCTCCCGCGGCGGCCGCTGGGAGATCGTGCAGGGCCTCGACATCGACGAGTTCTCCCGCGCCCGCATCGACGCCTCCGTCGCTGAGCTCGCGGAGGAGCGCACCGCCGTCGAGCGCCTCGGCCTCATCTGACGTCTGTGTCCTTGGCGACGGGCGGCCCGACGGGGCCGCCCGTCGCCGGTCCGGCGCGTAGGCTCGTGCGGTGACGCCGAGCACCGTGGACGAGCCCACCATCGCCGAGACCCGCCGGGCGCGGCGGATTCTGCGCCTGCTCACCGCGCGGTATCCGGACTCCCGCCTCGAGCTGGACTTCTCCTCGCCGCTGCAGCTGCTCGTTGCCGCGACGCTCGCCGCGCAGACCCTCGACGAGCGGGTCAACGCGGTCACCCCGGCGCTGTTCGAGCGATACCCGGCCGCCGCCGATCTCGCCGCCGCCGACCCGGCCGAGATGGAGCAGATCCTGGTCCCCGTCGGGTACTACCGCAAGAAGACCGCCAGCGTCATCAAGCTCGCCGCCACCCTCGTCGAGCGCCACGACGGCGAGGTCCCCGCCACCCTCGAGGAGCTCGTCGCGCTGCCGTCGGTCGGGCGCAAGACCGCGAACATGGTGCTCGGCAACGCCTTCGCCACCCCCGCGATCTCCGTCGACACCCACGTCTCCCGGGTCGCCGAGCGCCTCGGCTGGTCGCCGGCCAAGGACGTCCTCGCCGCCGAGACCGCGATCCAGGCACTGTTCGAACGCAAGGACTGGGTGACGGTCAACCTGCTGCTGATCCTGCACGGCCGGCGCACCTGCCACTCGCAGCGCCCCGCGTGCGGCGCCTGCCCGCTGTCGCCGGAGTGCCCGTCCAACACCATCGGCGAGACCGACCCCGAGAAGGCCCGGGCCCTGCTCAAATAGCCGCGAGCCGGGCCCGCTCGGCCGCGAGCTGCTTCGCCGGCACGCGGCCCTGCTCCTCGAACAGCGTCGTGCCGTCCGCGTCCCACACCCCGGCGACCCGCCCGCGGCAGGCCACCACGCCCGAGATCCACCCTGCGGCGCGGCTCACCTGTGCCCTTCGCTCCTTCGGCACCATGCGGGTGTCCGCGGTACCCGGGCCGAGCACGAACTGGTCGAACGGCGGCAGCAGCCGCACCTCGTCGAACGGCTCGACGTCGGCGAGGGACTCCAGGTCCTCGGCCCGCGCGTACAGCCGCTCCCCCTCGACGTCGACCTGCGCCAGCACCCCGTCGCTGACCAGCCCGTCGAACCATCCGCGCAGCGCCGCCTTCTTCGACGCGCCGCGGATCAGCCACTGGTCGAACGCCGCCGCCGACGCGGGCCCGTACGCCCCCAGGTAGGCCGGTATCGCGACCCGCGCCGCCGCCTCGGGCCCGGGCAACCCCGCCCACCCCAGCAGATACGTGTCCGGCCGCGTGAACGTGACCCGGTTGTCGCCCTCGCTGTTCGGCCCGTAGACCAGGACTCCCCGCCACGCCAACGGCTTGAGCACCGCGCCCCACCCCGACGCCAGGTGCTCCCGCAAGGAGTCGTCCTTCGCCCGCTCGACGACCGCGGCGGCCAGCTCCTCCCGGGTCAGCACCGCCCCGTCGAGCACCTCGTACGCCGCCTCGGCGATCTTCTCCAGCTGCGCCACGGTCACGAACGTCTTCTGCCACGGCGCCTTCTCCCACGTGCGCGCCGCCGCGAGCAGCGCCAGGAACGCCGGCGCCTGCCTGGCCTCCAGCAAGTGCAGGGTGCCCCGCTGCGCCCACGTCTTGACCAGCAACTTGTCCTGCAGCGCCGCCCGCACGCTGTGCGGCTGCGGCACACGCTGCCGGGCCGCGACGGCCTGCTCCGCGCACGAGGCGACCTGTGCCTGCACCCCGGCCAGCGCCCGGACGACGGTCACCGGATCGTCCGCCTCGGCGGGCCGGTGCAGCAGCTGGCGCCGGCATCGCCAGTGCAGGACGTCGTCCCAGGTCATCGACAGCGTCACGCCGCCACGGTACAGCGAACAGGGCCCGCACCCACTCAGGTGCGGACCCTGCTGTTCATCGCGGCGCGTTCGCGTCTGACCGGGTTACCGGCTCCAGGCCCGGTGCGGCCGCGGCACGACGCGGCCGGCACCGCGCCCCCAGGGGGTGGGGTCGCGGTGCCGGACGTCGGTCAGATGCCGGCCGGGACGTAGTCCGGCACGGCCGGACCGTCGGCGTCGGAGCCCGGGCCGGCGGCACCGTCCTCGGGCCCGGCGGCGTCCTCCGCCGGGCGCAGCGCCAGAGCCAGCACGTCGGCGACGTCGGCCAGGGCGTGCACCTTCAGCTCGCCGCGGATCTCGTCGGGCAGGTCGTCCAGGTCGGGCTCGTTGCGCTTCGGGATGATGACCTCCGTCAGCCCCGCGCGGTGGGCGGCGAGCAGCTTCTGCTTCACCCCGCCGATCGGCAGCACCCGCCCGGCGAGCGTCACCTCGCCGGTCATCCCGAACTCCGGCCGCACCGGCCGCCCGGTGGCCAGCGACGCCAGCGCCGTGACCATCGTGATGCCCGCGCTCGGCCCGTCCTTCGGCACCGCGCCCGCCGGCACGTGCAGGTGGATGCGCCGCCCCGCCAGCCGGTTGGGGTCGATGCCGAGCCGCCGTCCGTTCGAGCGCAGGTACGACAGCGCGATGTGCGCCGACTCCTTCATCACGTCGCCGAGCTGACCGGTCAGCGTCAGGCCGGGCTCGCCCTCCATCGAGGTCGCCTCGATGAACAGCACGTCACCGCCCGCACCCGTCACCGCGAGCCCCGTCGCCACGCCGGGCACGGCGGTGCGCTCGGCCGACTCCGGCGTGAACCGGGCCCGCCCCAGGTACTTCGCGACCTCGTCCACCCCGACGTTCACCGGCGCCGGGTCGCCGGCCAGCGCGACCGCGACCTTGCGCAGGATCTTGGCCAGGGCCCGCTCCAGCTGCCGCACACCCGCCTCGCGGGTGTGCTCCCCGGCGATGCGCGCGAGCGCCTCGTCGGTGATGGCGAAGTCCGCCGGCTCCAGCCCGGCCCGCTCCAGCTGCCGCGGCAGCAGGTGGTCCCGGGCGATGGCGACCTTCTCCTGCTCGGTGTACCCGTCCAGGGCCACCAGCTCCATGCGGTCCAGCAGCGGCCCCGGGATGGTCTCCACCACGTTGGCCGTTGCCAGGAACAGCACGTCGGACAGGTCCAGGTCGACCTCGAGGTAGTGGTCGCGGAACGTGTGGTTCTGCGCCGGGTCGAGCACCTCGAGCAGTGCGGCGGCCGGGTCGCCCGCGTATCCGGCGGCGAGCTTGTCGACCTCGTCCAGCAGCACGACCGGGTTCATCGAGCCGGCCTCGCGCAGGGCGCGCACGATCCGCCCGGGCAGCGCCCCGACATACGTGCGCCGGTGCCCGCGGATCTCCGCCTCGTCCCGGATGCCGCCGAGCGACACCCGCACGAACTTGCGCCCCAGCGCCCGGGCGACGGACTCGCCGAGGCTGGTCTTGCCGACCCCGGGAGGCCCGGCGAGGGCGAGCACGGCGCCGGAGCCCCGGCCGCCGACGACCTGCAGGTTCTTCTCCGCCCGCCGGTTGCGCACCGCCAGGTACTCCAGGATGCGGTCCTTCACGTCCGCCAGCCCCGCGTGGTCGGCGTCGAGCACCGCACGCGCGGCCGCGAGGTCGGTGTTGTCCTCGGTCCGCTCGTTCCACGGCATCTCCAGCACCGTGTCGAGCCAGGTCCGGATCCAGCCGGCCTCCGGCGACTGGTCGCTGGCCCGCTCGAGCCGCCCGACCTCGCGCAGCGCCGCCTCCTTGACCTTCTCCGGCAGCTCCGCGGCCTCGACCCGGGCCCGGTAGTCGGCCGACCCGTCGGGCTCGTCCTCACCGAGCTCCTTGCGGATCGCGGCGAGCTGCTGGCGCAGCAGGAACTCGCGCTGGGTCTTCTCCAACCCGTCGCGCACGTCCTGGTTGATCTTCTCGTTGACCTGCTGCTCCGCCGCGTGCGCACGCGCCCACTCGACGAGCAGCTCCAGCCGCGCCGTCACGTCGGGCGCCTCGAGCAGCTTGATCTTCTGCGCGAGCGTCAGCCACGGCGCATACCCGGCCGAGTCCGCCAGCTCGGACAGATCCGTGATCTTCTCGACCGTGTCGATGACCTGCCACGCGCCGCGCTCCTGCAGCACGCCGATCACCAGCGCCTTGTACTCGCGGGCCAGCTCCCGCGCCTTGCCCGCCGGCGCCGCCTCGTCCAGCGGGGTGGCTTCGACCCACAGCGCTGCGCCCGGCCCGGGCACCCCGGCACCGATGCGCGCCCGCTCGAGCCCGCGGATCACGGCCGCCGGCTCGCCGCTGGGCAGCCGGCCGACCTTCTCGAGGACGGCGATGACACCGAACGACCCATATGCGCCGTCGACCCGCGGAACCGCAAGGACCCGCTTGTCACCGGCCGCGCGCGCCGCGTCGACGGCCGCCTGCGTGGGGGCCTCGAGCGTCACGGGAATGACCATGCCAGGAAGCAGGACGTCGTCGTTGAGTGGAAGAACCGGGAGAGTTGCCATCAGGACACACCTGCCATCAGTAGGTTGAGCGTGTCAGGCTTAAGTTACAAACGGTGCCCCATGTTCCCTCCAGTGCCTCCCATGTGAGCCAGGCCACTGCTTCTCGCCACTCCGGCTCCCAGGCCCACTCCCCACTCGCCACTCCCGGCCTGGCGGGCGGCGTTCTCTGTCACTTCGGCCCGGCCTCTCCCCTCGGCCCGCTCTCGCTTCCCTCGGCCGGGTAGGTCGCTCGGCCCGCCCGGGCGGAATGAGCTCCGACCCAGCAGTGCCGTCACGCGAGGCAGCACACCGACCCATGCAACGCCCGTCACGCGCCAGCAACTCCCACGCCGGCAGCGCCGTCCGCCGTGCAGCGCCGTCCGTCGGGCAGCGCGCTCGGGCCGGATGCCGGAGCCCGCACGGCCCCGCAGCGCCGCCATACAGCCGGCGTCATGCGCGGCAGCCGCTTCGGCCTCGGAAAGGCCGCGCGAGCCAGTGCTCCGACGTGGGCAGCGCCCGTCACGCGAGGCCGACCGCCATCCGGCGCAGCGCCGTCAAGCCGAATGCTGGACACTCCACACGGCCCTACGGCGACGGACCGCTCTCACCGTCCGCCATCCGGCGCGGCACCGTCCGGCAGGATGCCGGACGCCGCACGGCCGTGCGGCGCCGGACCGCTCTCACCGTCCGCTCATCGCCCTACCAGCTCCGGCAGCTCATACGAGGGCAGGTCGAACGCCGTCGCCGTCCTCGTCGCCAGGTACTTGAACATGCGGCGCGCCGGCGGCAGGTAGCGCACCGTCTTGAAGAAGCGGTTCCGCTGGGCGATCTTCTTCTCGGTCGAGGGCACCAGGAAGTCGGGGCTGCCGTCGGCCTGCTTCTGGCAGGTGGCGACGTAGGGGCGCATCAGCCGCTCGTAGCGCTCGAAGGCCGCCCGATGGTCGCCGCGCGCCGCGTCGAGCTCGCCCGCCAGGACGTGGGCGCCGACGACCGCGAGGCCGGTGCCGTTGCCGCCGGGGCCGCCCGCGAAGCCGGCGTCGCCGAGGAGCACGACCCGCCCGTGCGACCAGCGGTCGAGACGGATCTGGGTGGTGGAGTCGAACCAGAAGTCCTCGGCCCGCTCCATCGCCTCGAGCAGCTCCGGCGTGCGCCAGCCGACGCCGGCGAACCGCTCGGCGATGATCCGCCGCTGCTGGTCGACGTCGCGGTAGTCGAAGCGCAGGCCGGGCTCGGCGAACGACATGGACACGATCTGGTCCCCGCCGTGCGGCGACATGACCGAGACGGCGCGGTTGGGTTCGTTGTACATGAACCCGCTGCGCACCAGCCCCATCGTGCCCGGCATCGTGAAGATGCCGCCGTAGACGCCCAGCGGCTTGGTGTGTGCGGGGTCGTCGCCGAACACCAGGCGCCGCACGCCCGAGTGCACCCCGTCGGCGCCCACCACCAGGTCGAATCGCTGCGGCGGGGCCTCGGCGAACGTCACGTCCACGCCGCGCTCGTCCTGGGCGATCGCCGTGATCTGGTCGCCGAAGCGATATCGCACGTGCTCCCGCGTCGCCGCGTAGAGCACGTCGGCGAGATCCCCCCGCAGGACCTCGAGATCGCCGCTGAAGATCGCCGAGGGCAGGGCCGCGACCTGGGTGCCGGCGGCGTCGACGATCGCGATGTCGCCCATGTGCGTGGCGCGCGCCTCGAGGCTGTCGCGCAGCCCCATGCGCCCGAGGGTCTCCATGTGCACCCGCCCGCGGAAGTCGACCGCGTAGCCGCCGCCCCGCAGTGCGGGCGCCTTCTCCACGACGGTGACGTGATGCCCGTAGCGCTGGAGCCACAGCGCCAGCGAAGGTCCGGCGACGCTGGCGCCCGAGATGAGGATGTCCATGCCGAGGACCATACACCCGTCCTACACGTTTGTATAGAACGCTTGTATAGAACGGCTGTATAGTAAGATCGTGAACCATGGGACACCGCGAAGACCTGCTCGAGGGCGCCGTCCGCTGCCTCTACGAGAAGGGCTACGCCCGCACCACGGCGCGCGACATCGTCGAGGCGTCCGGCACCAACCTGGGCTCGATCGGCTACCACTACGGCGGCATGGCCAACCTGCTCAACGCCGCCCTGGAGCGAGCGGTGGAGAACTGGGGCATGGAGCTGGCCGGCGCGGTGCTCAACGCCGACGCGGAGGGGCTGACCGGCGCGGCGCGCTTCGAGACGTACTGGCAGCACATGATCGACACCGTGACCGCACACCGGCCGGTGCTCATGGCGACCTTCGACGCCTTCCTGCAGATGGACCGCTCGGCCGAAGTGCGCAAGATGCTCGTCAACGGGATGCGCGACGCGCGCCACCTGTGGGCGCAGGTGTTCCACGGCATCGACCCCGAGCTCGAACCGGTGCGGGCCGACCAGATCGGCTCGCTCTACCAGGCGCTGATCAGCGGCGTGCTGGTGCAGGTGCTCATCAACGCCGACGACGCGCCGACACCGCAGGACCTCACGGCGGCGCTGCGCGCGGTCGCCGCGTCGCTGTGATCCGCCGGGCCGCGCCGCTGCTGATCGCCGGCGTCCTGCTCATCGGCGCCGTCGGCCGCGCACCGCTGACCTCCGTCGGCCCGCTCGTCGCCGACCTGCGCGCCGACCTGGGCCTGTCGTCGGCCGCGACCGGCCTGCTCACCACGCTGCCGCTGCTCGCCTTCGCCGGGTTCTCACTGCTCGCGCCGCGCATCGCCGCCCGCATCGGCCTCGAGCGCAGCCTCGGCCTGGCCCTGGCGCTGCTCGTCGCCGGCATCGCGGTCCGCTCCCTGCCGAGCCAGCTGTGGACCGGCACCGTCGCCGTCGGCGCCACCATCGCCTGCTTCAACGTCCTGCTGCCCGGCGTCGTCAAGCGCGACTACCCGGACCGCGTCGCCCAGCTCACCGGTGGCTACACCGCAACGCAGAGCGTCGTCGCCGCCGTCGCCTCCGGCACCGCCGTCCCGCTCGCCGCCCTGCTCGGCGGCTGGCGCCTCGCCCTGGCCGCCTGGGCGCTGCTCGTCCTGGTCGCGGCCGCGGTCTGGGCCCCGCAGGTGCGCGACGGCCCGGCCGCGGCTCGCCCGACCCCGGCGCGCGCCGCCCTGCCGTGGCGCAGCACCCTGGCCTGGCAGGTCACACTGTTCATGGGCCTGCAGTCGCTGTGCTTCTACGTCCTCGTCGCGTGGCTGCCGACCTTGGAGCGCGACCACGGCATCCCCGCGGCCGTGGCCGGCTGGCACCTGTTCGCCTACCTGGCCGCCTCCGTCGTGGCCAACCTGACGGTCCCGGTCCTCATCCGCCGCCTGCCCGACCAGCGCCTGATCGGCCTGGCGTGCGCCGCCTGCATCGCCACCGGCGTGGCCGGCCTGCAGTGGCTGCCGTGGACGCCGGCATTTTCCCTGGCTGCGGTACTCGTGTCAGGCTTCGGCGCCGGCATGGCCATCGTCGTGTGCCTGTCCCTGTTCAGCCTGCGCACCACCAACGAGGCACAGACCGCCGCCTTGTCAGCGATGGCCCAGTCCGTCGGCTACCTCCTCGCCGCGACCGGCCCGGTCCTGATCGGCGCCCTGCGCGACACGAGCGGCGCCTGGACACTCCCCGCCGTCGTACTGTGCGGCGTCTGCGCCACGATGGCCGTCTTCGCCGTCCTGTCCGGCCGCGCCCGCACCCTCCCCGCCACGCCCGCCGCCGAGCCCCCGCCACCGTAGGCTCCACGGTCACTTCGCGAGGATGGCATCCTCGCCACCTGCCCGGCCCACGCCCGCACCCACCGCCCCACCGCCGAGCCCACGGCACCGCAGGCACCACGGCGACTGCGCGGCGATGGCCGCTTTCGCCATCGACACCCGGCGAGGCTGGAGCGGCGAGCCGTGGGCGACACGTTCGGCCGCGAATGGGCCGGGGACCGGGCGACGAGCCGCCGCGGGGTGAGAAGTCCGCTGCGACGCTCAGTCCTGCGGCACGACCTACGCGACCTTGACCACGACGGTCGTGGCGTTGTCGCGGCCGCCGGCCGCCAGGGACGCCGACACCAGGTCGGCGGCCATCACGTCCGGGGGCGCGCCGGAGCCGAGGGTGCGCTCCATGAGCTGATACGGGACCTGTTCGGCGATGCCGTCGGTGCACAGGCAGTACACGTCGCCGGGGAACATGGTCACGCTCAGGACGTCGGGCTCGGGTAGGCCGGGGTGGCCGATGAAGCGGTGCAGCTGGTAGCGGGCGGCGGCGGCCTGCGGGGAATCGGCCGGATACCAGCCGTGGACGGCGCCGAGCCAGGCCGCGGTGTGGTCGACGGTGAGCAGTTCGAGGAGGCCGCCGCGCAGCCGATACACGCGGGAGTCGCCGATCTGGGTCACCCAGGCGCCGGTGGCGTCGGCGACGAGGGCGGTCAGGGTGCAGCCGGTGAGCTCGCGCAGCTCCTGGCCGGCGGCGCGGACCCGGCGCTGGGCGTCGGCGATCGCGGCGAAGAGCGGGGTGGGCTCGAACGGGCCGCGGTGCTGCTGCACGGCGGCGGTGAAGACATCGACGGCCATCCGGCCGGCGGTGCGGCTGCCCTCGCCGGCGCCCATGCCGTCCGCGACGACGGCGCACAGGCCCGGGCGACGCTGCAGCTCGGCGGCGTGCAGCACGTCGAAGTTGGCCGGATAGCGCCGGCCGACCTCCGTGGCGGCCCCGACGCTGAGCTGTCGCCCGGCGCCCTGGACCTCGATCGTCATCGTCATCGCGTGCCAGCGTAGCGGTTGCCGTGACGTCCCTGCGGCCCCGTGTTCATCGTCCGTTCAGCGTTGATCAGTGACGTTCGTCGCTATCTCCGAACCACCGCCACCGATGTACCGCATATCCGGAAATACGGGCGGTCTCGTCCAACGCAGCGGGGCAGGCCACGGGGCTACGCCGCGGTGCGGTACGCACGGACCTCCCACGTGCCGTCGTCGCGACTGAGCCAGCCGTCGATCTCGCCGCCGAGCTCGGCGAACATCATCACCCGGTCGTACACCCAGTCGGCGAAGTCGTCCTGCTCCTGCTCGGTAAGGCCGGTGCGTACCGCGGCGCCGAACGTGATCAGGCCGGTGCCCTCCAGCGGCGACGCGCCCAGGACACCGACGACGCGCTCGTCGTCGGGGGCGATGTCGTCGCGCTCCTCGACCTCGAGGTACCCGCCGTCCGGCATCTCGACCAGGAACGCCACGGCGCAGCTCAGCGGGTCGCGGCGGCCAGGCCCGCGCGCACCTCGTCGGCGTCGCCGTCGGTGCCGTACACGGGGGTGCCCGGCTCCTGCCGCCAGCTGTCGTCGAGCCCGCCCGCGTCGATCGGGTCGAAGCCGAGCTCGTCGACGAGGCCCATGACGAGACGCTTCGCGGTGGCGTCGTCGGCGGCGACGGGCAGGGCGATGCGGCCGGCGCTGCCGGGCGGGCGGCCCATGCCGAGCAGGTGGTCGGACTGGATGTTGTTGAAGACCTTGACGAGCTGAGCGCCGGGCAGCAGGCCCGCGGTCCAGCGGCTGGACGTGCTGCCGCCGTCGATCTCGGCGATCTGCCCGTCACGGGACGGGTAGTAGTTGTCGGCGTCGATCACGACGCGTCCGGCGAGGTCGGCGGCGGGCAGGGCGGGGACGGCCCGCAGCGGTACCGCCAGAATCACCAGCTCCGCGTGCGCCGCCTCGGCGGCGGTGCCGGCGATCGCCCCGGTCTCGGCGGCCAGCCCGGCGAGCGATCCGGGCCCGCGCGAGTTGGCGACGGTGACGTCGTGCCCGAGCTCGCGCAGGCGGCGGGTGAGCGTGCCGCCGATGTGCCCGGACCCGATGATGCCGATCTTCATGCGTCTCCCCCATAGAGCGCCGAGTGCCGTGCCGCTCCCACGCTACCCGCGACACGGCGTCGCATCCGGCCGATCGCCGCGCCTCGCCATTTCCGTGCGAACCGTACGTGTCCGCGTGACCGCCTTGCGTTGCGGCCGCGGCGCGCACCGAACGGCAAGGCGTCGTGAACGTTGCGCGGCCGCTCGGCCACGTTGCGTCATACGCGCGGCACCCCTGCGCGACGGAGCGCTATGGCGGCGCGGCGGGGAGTGAGTGCGACAACGCGCAGGTAGGACACATGGCGTGTGGCCTGGTTGACGGTACAGTCGCCGGATGGAACCCGCGGCGGGTGCGACGGCGACGCTGCCGGCCCCGCTCACGTCGCTGGTCGGCCGGGACGCCGAGGTGCGTGCGGCCGTGCGACTGCTCGACGGCGATCGACGGCTCGTGTCGCTGGTCGGGCCCGCCGGCAGCGGCAAGACCAGGATCGCGATCGCGGTCGGGGCGGCGGCGCCCGGGCCGGTGCGGTTCGTCGATCTGTCCACGATGGACGGGCAGGAGCCCGCCGGGTTCGTACTGGACGCGTTCGGGGTCGCCCGCCGGCCCGACCTCGGCGCGGTAGAAACCCTGCTCGGGGCGCTCGACGAGGCCGCGCCGGGCGGGGCGCCGCTGCTGCTCGTGCTCGACAACTGCGAACGCGCCGCCGCCGAGGTCGGCGGGCTGGTGGGGCGGCTGCTCGCGGTACACCCTGGGCTGCTTTTGCTCGTGACGAGCAGGCAGGCGCTCGGGCTGCCGGGCGAGGCCGTGCTCGCGGTCGAGCCGCTCGACGCGGACACGGCGCTGCTGCTGTTCCAGACGCGGATGTTCGAGCGGACCGGGCGGCCGCTGCCCGCCGAGCATCGGCCCGCGGCGGCGGCGATCTGTGCCGCGCTGGACGGGTTGCCGCTGGCGGTGGAGCTGGCGGCGGCCCGCGCGGCGCTGCTGTCGGTGCCGGAGGTGCGCCGGCTGCTCGCCGACCGGTTCCGCGTCCTGGCCGACGCGAAGGCCGCCGGCCCCGAGCACCATCGCACGCTGCGGGCGGCGCTGGACTGGAGCTACCGGCTGCTCTCGCCGGACAAGCAGGCGCTGCTGCGGCAGCTGGCCGTGTTCCAGGGTGGCTGGGGCGCGGCGGCGGTGACGATCCTGCCCGCGCACCGTCCCGAGCTGCTCACGGCGCTCGCCGAACGATCGCTGCTGAGCGTTTCGGCGACGGGTCCGGCCGGTGACGGGTACCGCGGCCGGATGCTGCAGACCGTCGCCGCCTATGCCGCCGCGCGCCTCGCCGAGCACCCCGAGGAGGCCGCCGCCGCGCTGGACGCGCACGCCGCCTTCTATCTCGGCCTCGCCGAGCAGGCGGCGGCCGGCATCCGCGGCCCCGAGCAGCGCGCCTGGCTGCGCACGCTCACCCTGGAGCAGGAGAACCTGCGGGCCGCGATGACGAGGCTCGCCACGCGCCCCGGCGGCGGCGTCGACGCGGACCTGCGCATGGCCGCCGCCATGGCACCGTTCCAGCATTTCATCGGGGGGTACTCCCAGGGCCGCCACTGGCTGTCCGAAGCCCTCGAGCGCCGTCCCCACGCGCCGGCGCCCGCCCGCGTCGCCGCGTCCTCGGCCGCCGCGACCCTGGCCATGCTCGCGTGCGACTACCCGGCCGCGGCCGCGCTGGCGCACCAGGCGCTCCCCCTCACCGCCGACGACCCCGCCGCGCGCGGCCCGCTGCTCACCCTGCTCGGCAGCGTGGAGCGCGAACGCGCCCGCTACGAACAGTCACGGTCCCACCTCGAGGAGGCGCGGCAGCTGTACCGCAAGATCGGCGACTCCTGGGGCGAGGGCCGCTCAACGCAGCTCGCCGGCGCGACCGCCTGGCTGTCCGGCGATCTCGAAACCGCGGCCGAGCTGCTGGCCGCGAGCCTGGCAGCGTTCCGCGATCTGGCCGATGCCGAGTCCGCCGCCTCCGCACAGACCCACCTCGGCGCCGTCGCGCACTACCGCGGCGACCAGGCGAGCGCCCGCCGCTTCCTGGTCGACGCCCTCGACCGGTTCACGGAGCTCGAGTTCCCCGAGGGCGTCGCGTGGGCCCAGGACCTCCTCGGCCGCGTCGACCTCGCCGACGACCGGCTCCCCTCGGCGCTCGAACGCCTGCGCGCGAGCCTCACCCTGCACCGCCGCGTGGGCGACCGGTGGCGCACCGCGAGCGTGCTGGAGGCCCTGGCCGAGTGCCGCCGCCGCTCGGGCGATCCGGCCCATGCGGCGGCGCTGCTCGGCGCCGCCGACGTGGTACGCCGCGAGATCGCCGCCCCGACCCCCGCCTGCGAGCAGCCGGCCCGCCTGGCCACGGACGCCGCGGTGCGCGCGTCGCTCCCGCCGACGGGGTTCGAGCGGGCGTACCGCTTCGGCGCCCGCACCCCGATCGACGTCCTGCTCGACCTGACCGGCGCCGCGACCCTGGCGCCCGCCCCGGCGTCCTGATTGACCGGCCCGTCTGCCGTGCAGCGCTCACAGGTCACCTCGTCCACGCAGGGCGACGCGCAGGCCACGCCGAGCGACGCGGATCGCCGCCGCCGCAATCCCCTCAGGGTGATTGCCCATAGTCACGGGGGGCACACAACCGCAATTCGCCGTTGTCATCAGAATGATCATGCCGCCGTGCGGCGGCGGCGGCGCATCGCCGGTCGCCATTCCCGCTCCTGACGCCCGGGGGCCGCAGCAGGGGCGCGACCGCAGAAATCGTGTTCTTGAAGCGGCAAGAAATGCCGATCAAAAACCGACAAGCATCGATCTTATTCGCCGACGCCGGTCGATTCTGCATCATCGGCAACTTCTGACGCCGTCGCGCGGCGGACCCGCAGATCTTGGGGGCTTACAGCGGCTTCCCATCCAGAGTTCACCGCGCGTTGTCCTCTGGCGCTGGACAGAACGCCCCTCTGACCGCCTAATTGAATGCACCTCGCCCGGCACCCGCCGCCGGTCGGGCCCGCCGCTTCACCATGCACCTGAACGATCACTTTTCTCAACCGCAACACCACCCTGGGTAGCACGCACCCTTGATCCGGGAGGCCGCCGTGAACGACACGACACCCGCCATCCTCCTCAACGAGGCCACCGCCTCCGCGTACGTCGCAGCCGCCGGGTTCCGGGTCGGACCGGTGGGACGAGTCGGGGTGGAGCTGGAGTACTGCGTGCGTGATCCGCGTCGGCCGCTGCACCGCCCGGCGCCGGAGCGGCTGCTCGGGCTGCTGGCGCAACTGGGCAACCCGCTGCCGGGCGGCAGCGCCGTCACCATTGAGCCGGGCGGGCAGCTGGAGCTGTCCAGCAGCGTCGGCGCCTCGCTCACCGAGTGCACGAACGCCCTGGCCGGGGACCTGGCGCTGGTGCGTGCCGCGCTGGCCGAGCACGGGCTGTACCTCGACGGGACCGGTCTGGACACCGTCCGCCGGCCACGGTTGGTGACGAATCACCCGCGGTACGTGGCGCTGGCCGAGTACCACGACCGGTCGGGCACGCGCGGACGGACCGTGATGACCAACTCCGCGTCGATCCAGGTGTGTCTTGACTCGGGTACCGACGAGAACGGCTCCGAGGCCGACGAATGGTCGCACTTCGCGCGGCGCTGGTGGCTCGCGGACGCCATCGGCCCGGTGCTGATGGCCGCGTTCGCGAACTCTCCGCACGTCACCCGGGCCGGCCGCCGGTGGGCGTCCTACCGCCAGGGGCTGCGCTTCGGCACCGACGCCAGCCGCACCCGCGCGCCGCGGCGCACCGCCGACCCGCGCACGGCGTGGGCGCGCTATGCGCTCGCCGCGAAGGTCGCGATGGTGGCGCCGGCCGAGGACGAGTCGGTCGACGAGCACGCCAACGGGCCCTGGCTGGTGCCGAACGGCCTCACGATGCGTGACTGGCTGCGCGGTCACGGGCCGCGGCCGGTGACGCTGAGCGACCTCGAGCGCCACCTCGGCACGCTGGTGCCGCCGGTGCGACCGCGCGGTTACCTCGAGCTACGGATGATGGACCAGCAGGCCGGCGACGACTGGATCGTGCCCGTCGCCGTGGTCACCTCACTGCTGGACGACCCCGAGGGCGCGCAGGCCGCGGCCGACGCCACGGAGCACCTGCGCTCGCCGCTGCGCCGGCACCGCGACTGGCTCGGCGCGGCCCGTGACGGCCTGTCAGATCCCGCTCTCGCTGCGGCAGCGCTGGCGTGCTTCACCGCCGCGGAGTCGGTGCTCGCCCGCCGTGGCGCGCCGCTGCCGATGCGTGACGCGGTGGCCGAGTTCGTTGACCGATACGTCCTGCGGGGGCGTTGCCCCGCCGACGACGCGCCGCAGCAGCGGGAGCGCCGAATGGGTGTGGTATCAACGGGATGACCAGACCCCGGCCCCGAGGAGTCACGATCGTGCGCGACATCGCCGTGTTCAGTGGCAGCGCGCACCCCGAGCTCGCGGAGGAGATCTGCGCTCAGCTCGAGGTGCCACTACTGCCCGTAAGGGTGGACCGCTTCGCCAACGACTGTCTCGAGGTGCAACTGCAGGCGAACTGCCGCGAACGCGACGTGTTCCTGATCCAGCCGCTCGTCCCGCCGGTGCAGGAACACCTCGTCGAACTGCTGCTCATGCTCGACGCGGCCCGCGGCGCCTCGGCGGCGCGGACGACCGTGGTGATGTCGCACTACGCGTACGCGCGCTCAGATAAAAAGGACGAACCGCGCATCTCGATCGGTGGCCGGCTGGTCGCGGACCTGCTCACCGCGGCCGGCGCCAGCCGGGTGCTCACGCACACCCTGCACTCCCCGCAGGTGCACGGGTTCTTCTCGGTGCCCGTCGATCACCTGCACGCTCTGCGTGAGCTCGCCGCCCACTTCCGTGGTCGCGACCTGTCGAACAGCGTCGTCGTGTCGCCGGACCTGGGCAACGCGAAGCCGGCGTCGGCATTCGCGCGACTTTTGTCGGTACCCGTGGCCGCCGGCGCCAAGCAGCGCTTCTCCGACGACCGGGTCGTGATCAGCACCGTGATCGGCGAGATCGAGGGCCGCGACGTGATCGTCCTGGACGACGAGATCGCCCGCGGCAGCACGGTGTTCGAGCTCATCGACCGGCTTCGCGAGCGGGGCGTGGCCAGCATCCGGGTGGCGTGCACGCACGGTCTGTTCACCGGTGACGCTCTGCGCAGGCTGCAGGACCAGGACGACGTGCTCGAGATCGTCTGCACGAACAGTGTGCCGCTGCCCAAGGACAAGTGGGTGCCGAAGCTTCGCGTGCTGTCGATCGCCCCGGCGATGGCCGAGGCCATGCGCCGCATCCACAACGGCGAGTCGGTCAGCTCGCTGTTCCACTGACGCGATTCCGCCGGCCTCGCCGGGCCGCGCCGACTTCGCCGTGCGACCGCGGCGGGTCGGCCACATCGGCTCCCCCGCCGCTTCGCCAGCTTCGCCGGGCGACCGTGGCGGGACGGCCACATCGGCTCCCCCACCACCCCGCCAGCTCCGAGACTCCGCCAGCTTCGCCGGGCCACCGCGGCGGGACGGCCACATCGGGTCGTCCGCCACCCCGCCA
Organism: Dactylosporangium darangshiense; assembly: GCF_039537565.1. Classification (NCBI taxonomy): domain Bacteria; kingdom Bacillati; phylum Actinomycetota; class Actinomycetes; order Micromonosporales; family Micromonosporaceae; genus Dactylosporangium; species Dactylosporangium darangshiense. The sequence continues at coordinate 644,122 of NZ_BAABAT010000002.1, read as the reverse complement.
GCTCCGAGACTCCACCAGCCTCGCCGGGCCGCCGCGGCGGGTCGGCCACATCGGGTCGTCCGCCACTCCGCCAGCTCCGAGACTCCGCCAGCCTCGCCGGGCCACCGCGGCGGGACGGCCACATCGGGTCGTCCGCCACCCCGCCAGCTCCGAGACTCCACCAGCCTCGCCGGGCCACCGCGGCGGGTCCGCCACATCGGGTCGTCCGCCACTCCGCCAGCTCCGAGACTCCGCCAGCCTCGCCGGGCCACCGCGGCGGGTCCGCCGCCGCGAAGGTTCGTCGGCCCGCTGAAGCCCCCGCTCCCACCGGCACCCAGCTGTCCGATCTCTGCGGGCCGGTTGTTCGCGGCACCGGCGCATGGTCCGATGCTGCTGACCTTGTTCCCCGGCCTCCGCGGTGCGATCCCGACCGGCCTCGACTCGACTTGGGTGAGCTCGTGTTCGTGACCTGGCGTGAGTGAGTCGTCACCGGGTGGTGGCCGGACCGACCCTGCGACACAGCCGGTCGCCGCGACCACACAGCGTCAGGCCGCCCTCACGGTCCGCATCGACGTGCTCGGCCCGCTGCGGAGCGAGGTCGGCGGCGAGACCGTCGACGCCGGCGGTCCGCGGCAGCGGGCGGTCCTGGCCCGCCTGGTCGCGGCCGGCGGGCATGTCGTGCCGACGGACCGGTTCATCGACGACCTGTGGCAGGTCGAGCCGCCGCCGAAGGCCCTCGCGGCGCTGCAGGTGTACGTCTCGAACCTGCGCCGCGCTCTCGAACCGGGGCGGGCGCCGCGCACGCCGGCCACGGTCGTCGTGTCCGTCGCGCCCGGGTACGCACTGCGCCTGCCCGACGAGCACGTCGACGCCTGGCGCTTCGAGGCGCTGTTGCGGCGTGGCAGCGAGCTGGCCGAGTCCGATCCGCGCTCCGCCGACCAGCTGCTGCGGGCGGCGCTGGGCGTGTGGGCCGGGCCCGCGTACGCCGAGTTCGTCGACGAGTCGTGGGCCGCGCCCGAGGCCGCCCGCCTCGAGGAGCTGCGCCTTGTCTGCGTCGAAACGGCCGGCCGCGTGGCGCTGCGGCTCGGCCGGGCCGCGCTCGTGGTGCCCGAGCTCGACCGGCACGTGCAGGGGCATCCGCTACGGGAGGAGGCGGTGCATCTACTGGCGACGGCCCTGTACCGGGCCGGGCGGCAGGCCGACGCCCTCGCCGCGCTGCGCGAGGCCCGCCGCCGCCTCAGTGACGAGCTGGGCGTCGATCCCGGACCAGCGCTGCGGGCGCTCGAGGCCGATGTCCTCGCGCACGCTCCGCATCTGACCGCCGACGCTCCGTCCGTCGAACTCAGCCGCGATGCCGGCCCGGATGCGGTGACCGTCCGCGGTTCGTCCGGCACATTCAGCTCGTCGGAGGTTGGCGCGCGCGCCACCGGCATCGGCACGCCTGCTGATGCGAACGCTGAGGCGTTCAAGGTCGGCGCGCAGGCTGCAGCGCCGGCGGTCGGGGCGCCGGCGTCGCCATCGCCATCGCCATCGGCGTCGGCGTCGCCATCGGCGTCGGCATCGGCATCGTCCGCGACGCCATCGGAAGGATCGACGGCCGGGGCCTCTGGATCGGCGTGGGAAGTCGGAGCGTCGTCCGCAGTGGTGGCGGTCGACGCGCACGGAACCGGGAACCGGATCGAAGTCCCAGGCATGGCGTCCCCGACTGAGGTCCCCGGAGCGGAGTCCGCGGTCGAGGCGATCGGGCGCGACGCCGAGCTGGCCGATCTCGGCGCCGTGGCCGCGGCCGTCCAGCAGGGCGGGCTGCGCATCGTCTGGATCGGCGGGGAGGCCGGCGCCGGCAAGACGACGCTGTTGCGGGCGTTCGGGGCGCGGATCACCCAGCGTGGCTGGCGCGTTGCTTGGGGTCGCTGTCCCGAGGTCGACGGCGCGCCGCCGGCGTGGGCGTGGGCCGAGGTGCTGCGCGACCTGGCCGCCGGTGACGGCGTCGACGAGCGGCTCCGGCCGCTGCTGGACGGGCGCGGCGGCGGCGACCAGTTCCAGCTCGCCCAGGCCGTCGGCGAGCGACTCGGGGCGGGCGGACCGCTACTGGTGGTGCTCGACGACGTACACCGCGCCGACGGCGAGACGCTGCAGGTCCTGCGGCACGTCGCGGTGGCGCTGGCCGAACGCTCCGTCATGATCGTCGCCACGTTCCGTGCCGGGGAGGAGCAGCCGCAGCTCGGGTCCGCCCGTGCGGCGCTGGCCGGGCCCCGCTCCTCCGACGTCGCCCTCGACGGGCTCGGGGCGGACGCGGCGGCGCGGGTGCTCGCCGGGCACCTCGGGGCGCCGCTCGACGCGGCGACGTCCGCGATCGTGCACGAGCGCACCGGCGGCAACCCGCTGTTCCTGGCCGAGACCGCGCGGCTCATCTCCGCCGAGGGGGCCGGTAGCGCGGTGCGGGCGATCCCGTCCGGCATCGGGCACGTGCTGCGGCGGCGGCTGGCGAGGCTGCCCGCGCAGGCCCAGACGGTACTGCGGCACGCGGCCATCCTCGGCCGTGACGTCGACATCGACGTGCTCGCCGAGGCGTTCGCACAGGACGAGGATGCCGTGCTCGACGCCCTGGAGGCGGGTGTGCTCGCCGGGCTGCTCGAGGAGCCGGCGCCCGGCCGCGTGCGATTCGGTCACGCGCTGCTACGGGACGTGCTGTACGACGACATGCCGCAGCTTCGTCGCCGACGGTTGCACGAGCGGGTGCTGGCCGTGCTGGAGCGCACCAGCCCCGGCGATGTGGCCGCGCTCGGCCACCATGCGCTGGCGGCGGCCACGCCGGCGACCGCCACACGGGCCGCCGGACACGCGGCCGCCGCCGCCCGGCAGGCGACCGCACTGTTCGCGCACCGCGAGGCCGCCGTGCTGTACGCCGGGGCGCTCGACGCTCTTGCCCTGCAGCGCCCGCTGATCGGGCCTTCGCATCGCACCGTCGCGGTCGGGTCACCCTCGCATCCGGCCGCCGCGGTGACGCATGACCAGGCAGGGGCGATGAGCGGCCAGCGAGGACCCGAGCACGCACAGTCGTGGACGCTCGCCGATCCGCGGCTGCGGGCGGCGACGGCATTCCAGTACCTGGCCAACGCGGCCTCGCTGGCGCCCGACGAGGCCGCCATGCGCCTCGACCTGCTGTGCGGTCTCGTGTCGGCCCGGGCCAACTCCGGCGACGCGATCGGGGCGCGGGCGGCCCGCAACGAGGCGGCCGCGGTCGCTCACGCACTGCCCGGCGTCGAGCCGCTGGCGCGGGCGCTCACCGCGTTCGACGCGCCCGTGGCGTGGACCATTCGCGTGACGCGGGGCGTCGACGAGCAGCTCGTCGAGCTCATGGAGCAGACCCTCGCCCGTCCGGACGTGCCCGCGGCGCTGCGCTGCCGGATGCTGGTCGCGCTCGTGTACGAGCTGGAGGGCTCTGACCTGCGCCGCTGCGACGAGGCGAGCGCCGAGGCGCTGCGGATCGCCCGTGACGAGGACGACGCGCTGCTGCTGTGCCAGGCGCTCAACGCCCGCTACTTCGCGGTACTGAACCCGCAGCGACGCCACGAGCTACCCACCGTGGGCGAGCGGCTCCTCGAAGCGGCCGAGCGGGCGGGGTCACTCGGCTTTCAGGCGCAGGCACATCACGTGCTGTACCAGGTCGCGCTCGAGCGCAGCGACCTGCCGCTCGCACAGGAGCACCTCGACCGGGCGCTCGAACGCTCGACGGCGGGCCAGCTCGGCGTGACGCTGCTCGTCATGGCGATGCTCGGGGCGATCCGGGCCCTGTTCGCCGGCGACTACGCGACCGCCGAGCGGCTGTACACCGACCTCGGCGAGCGCATCGAGTCCGCCGGGCAGCCGAACGCGAGCCTCGTCGGCCTCGGCGGCGTGTTCTTCGTCCGGCTGGCGCAGGGCCTCAGCCACACATCACTGCCCGTGCTGGAGGCGGTACGCCCATTCGCCCCCGACGACGTCGACGAGCTCATCACGCGAGCCCTCGTCGACGGTGGCCGGCTCGACGAGGCCCGGGCCTGCTGGCGGCCGGAGACCCAGATCCGGGAGGACTACTACTGGCTGGGCTGGATGGGCCTGCGGGCCGAGAACGCTGTCGCGCTCGGTGACGTCACCGTGGCGGCCCGCTGCTACGACGACCTGCTGCCGTGGGCGGGACAGTTCGCCGGGCTGGCCAGCGGCTCCGTCACCGGCCCGCCCGTCGATCAGCTGCTGGGTCGCCTCGCGGCGCTGCTCGGCCGGCCCGCGGACGCGCACTACGCGGCCGCGCGCGAACTCGCGGTGCGGGCTGGCGCTACGCCCTGGACCTGAACCAACACCCACCGTCAGTTCGCGCGGCGCAGCCGGAGCCTCCGACGAGCACGGTGCCGCCGATGACGACCGCCGCGATCGCGTCGAGCTCCATGCCCAGGGCGTTGAGGCCGCTCCCGGGGGCTGGATCGCCACCGAGCGCACATGGCCTCGCACGCAGCGCGACCCGTCGCCGAAACCCGGGCGCTGCAGCGTTCAGCCGAAGATCACGCGTTCGCGGCGGGCGAAGCCGGGGCGGACGGCGGCCAGCATGAGCAGGAGCACCGGGCCGGCCGTGCGGCGCAGGTCGGCGAGCTCGTCGGGGGTCGCGTACCGCTCGATCCGGGGCAGCTCGAAGCCGATCTTGGAGCCCTTGCGGACCGCGTTCTCGACCTGCTGCCACTGGTCGTGGTTGACGTACCGCCGGATCACCGGGAACACCGTGCGCTCCTCGTCGTCGATGTGCTCGTCGAGGAGGTCACGCAGCGTGGCCAGGGTGTCCGACAGGCGGCCGGCGGCGGCGCGGTCGGCCGGCGCGGCGGCGAGCGCGGTCGCCTCGGCGCGGACACGGTCGAGCAGCGGGTCGAGCTGCTTGTGGTCGTCGGTCAGCTCGGCCAGGTCGACCTCGGCGCCGGCGGTCTCCCGCAGCACGGGCCACAGCACGTCGTCCTCGGCCTGGTGATGGTGGTGGATGCCGTCGCAGAGACTGGTGAGGTACTGCTGAATCGCCCTGGCGCGACCCGGAGTCCCCGGCAGGCTGCCATCCGCGATGGCGCGCGTGACGTCGGCGAAGCGGCGCGCGTCGCCACGCATCGAGCGATGGTTGATCGTGATGCCGAGCAGGTTGGGTTCGGTGTTCTTCATGCGGTACAGCAGAAGCGAACACAGTTGGCGGGCACTTAATGTCGGCTTGGCGGACGCGCCTCGACCGACTCCGGCCCGGCTGGCTGCGCCGATCCCTGCACGTGGCGACTCGAAGCCTCCGCGTGACTCTCCGTCGATCGAACCGGCCGGCTGCATGAGCCGAGGCGAAGGTCGACCGTCCGCCGGCCCGACCGCACACACGGTTACGCACACAGCGGCGCGCTGCGGCGGGCGAAGCGGCATGCTGCGGCGGGTGAGACGACGCGCCGCGCCACGCCGATCGGGCAGCAACGATCTTCGAGGTGATTTCGAGACGCTCGCGGATTGGTTACCGTTGATGCGTGACGTCGCCGACGCTGTTCACGCAGGAATTCTGGAACGATCCCCATCCCGTGTACGCCGCGTTGCGGCAGGAGGCGCCGGTGCATCCGGTGACGCTGCCCAACGGCATGGAGATTTGGCTGGTCACGCGGTATACGGACTGTAAGGCCGCGCTTGCCGATCCACGACTTTCGAAGCGACAAGGGGCGGGCGACAACGCGCGCACGCTGGCCAGCCCGGTGCGCAGCCCACTCACGCACCACCTGCTGGCCGCCGACCCGCCCGACCACACCCGACTGCGCAAGCTGGTGTCGAAGGTGTTCACGGCGCGTCGCGTCGAGGAGCTGCGGCCGCGGATTGGCGAGCTCAGCGCGGCGCTGATCGAGCCGCTGCGGGGCAAGGACGGCGCCGACCTCATCGAGGAGTACGCCGTTCACCTGCCGATTCAGGTCATCTGCGAGCTGCTCGGCGTGCCGATCGAAGACCAGGCGGACTTCCGGCACTGGACGTCGGTGATGGTGTCGGCGTCGGCCGGCGGCCCGGGCGTGCCCGAGGCGGCGGCGGCATTCGTCGGGTACCTCCTGGGTCTCATCGAGCGTAAGCGCGCAACTCCGTCGGGTGACCTGCTCAGCGCACTCATCGCGACCAGGGACGAGGGCGACCGCCTCAGCGAGGACGAGCTCACGTCGATGGCCTTCCTGCTGCTGCTCGCCGGGCACGAGACGACGGTGAACCTGATCGGCAACGGCATGTACACCCTCATGACGCTGCCGGACGCGCACCGGCGGCTGCGGGAGGACCCGTCGCTGATTCCGGCCGCCGTCGAGGAGTTCCTGCGGCTCGAGAGCCCGGTCGAGACCGCGACGTCGCGGACGGCCATGGAGCCGGTCACGTACGGTGGCGTGACGATTCCTGCCGGTGCGATGGTTGCGGTGTCGCTGCTGTCGGCGGACCGGGACGCCGAGCGGTTCCCGTCGCCGGGCGAGTTCGACCTGAATCGGCCGGACAACCAGCATCTCGCGTTCGGGTTCGGCGTCCATTACTGCCTCGGGGCGCCGCTGGCCCGGCTGGAGGCGCAGATCGCGTTCACGGACCTGCTGGCGGCCTTCCCGAACATTCGGCTCGCAGTGCCGCCGGCCGACGTGATGTGGCGGCCCGGCACGTTGATCCGCGGCACGGTGGCACTGCCCGTACTGCTGCAATAGCAGCGCGTATATGCCGTGCAATAGCACGGCGTATTGCCGCTGTCGTCGGCCGAGGGCGCGCGCGGTGCGACAGTCGTGCAGCTGGCGATCGCGTGGGAGTTCGCCGTGGACCGGGGCGCCAGTCTTCGGGCGATGCGCCGATCCTGACCGTCAGATGGTCCTCCTGCCCACCTGGCAGGAGGACCGCTGCGTCACGGCCGGCGGCCACAGGACGGGCCGTGCGCTCCGGTTACTAGGCGAAGTCGCCGCCGCGCGGTTCCGCGAACTGCTGAAGGCCGACGACGGCGAGGAGCGCGAGCTTCTCGGCCGCGTCGGTGCCGGGCGTCGGGGTCAGGACGAGCAGCAGTTGGCTCTGGTCCGGCGTCATCAGGGTCTCGCAGTCGACCTCCACCAGGCCCACCTGCGGGTTGTAGATCCGTTTCCGGTCGCCGCGGCGGACCTTCACCTCGTGCTCGTCCCAGCGCCGGGCGAACTCCGGGCTGACGGCCCGCAGGCGGCCCACCAGGCGCTCCACGTCGGCGTCGCCGTGGCGGCGGGCGGCCGTCGCTCTCAGGTCGGCGACGATCACCTTGGAGTGATGTTCCACGTCGTCCGGTGGGCGATGGGCGCGCATGTCCGGATCGGTGAACCAGCGGTAGGCATGGAATCGCGCATCGCCACGGAATCGGCTCTGCTCGCCGATCAGCAGGGTGGACATGCGGTTCTGCGCGAGGGTCTCCCCCAGGTCGGACATGACGTGCGCCGGGGCGTCGCCGAGCAGGTCGAGCATGCGCAACAGGCCGGCCCTGGCGTGTGCCTCGGCTCCGACCGACGGCGGAGGCTGGTGGCCGGCGAGGTGGAACAGGTGGTCGCGCTCGTCGTCGCTGAGCCGCAGTGCGCGGGCGAGCGCGGTCAGTATCTGGGCGGAGGGCTGGGCGCTGCGACCCTGCTCGAGGCGTACCACGTAGTCGGTCGACATCCCGGCCAGCATCGCGACCTCCTCGCGCCGCAGGCCCGCCGTCCGGCGGCGCGGGCCCTCGGCGAGGCCGACGTCGGCGGGCTGGATCGCCAGGCGCCGGCGGCGGAGGAAGTCGGCGAGGTCGTCGCGCTGCATGGATCAATCCTCGCCGCCACGGCCCGCCGGCATCCAGTGTCCAGCCAGGGAGCGCCGCTCCTACGAAGAGCGCTCCGCTGGCCGCACCGGGCCGGCGGCGGCAGTGTCGAGGGGGAAGGCACTCGAGGTACAGGAGAAACAACAATGCGCAGCAGGAACCTCGGCACCGCCGGGCCGGCCGTCTCGACGCTCGGGCTCGGCGCGATGTCCATGTCGGGCTCGTACGGGCCCGCCGACCGTGACGAGAGCATCGCTACCATTCACGCGGCCCTGGACGCCGGCATCGACATCATCGACACCGGCGACTTCTACGGGATGGGCCACAACGAGTTGCTGATCCGCGACGCGCTGCAGTCGGTGGGGCGGGAGCGTGTCAGGCTGAGCGTCAAGTTCGGAGCGTTGCGGGGGCCCGACAATGCGTGGGGCGGGATCGACAATCGGCCGGCGGCGATCCGGAACTTCCTCGGGTACACCCTGACCAGGCTCGGCACGGATCACGTCGACATCTACCGGCCGGCCCGCCTCGACCCGGCGGTGCCGATCGAGGACACCATCGGCACGCTGTCCGACCTGGTCAAGGAGGGATTCGTTCGGTACGTCGGGCTGTCCGAGGTCGACGCCGAGACGATCCGGCGGGCGCAGGCCGTCCACCCGATCGCGGATCTGCAGGTCGAGTACTCGCTGATCTCGCGGGAACCCGAGTCGGGCGTGCTGGCCACGCTGCGTGAGCTCGGGATCGGCATGACCGCGTACGGCGTGCTGTCGCGCGGGCTGATCTCCGGCCACTGGTCGGCCGGGCGCACGTGGGAGCCGGGCGACTTCCGGGTCAACAGCCCGCGGTTCTCGGCCGAGAACATGGCGCACAACGTGTCGCTGGCCGAGTCGCTGCGGCCGATCGCCGAGGCGCACGGTGCGACGATCGCGCAGCTGGCGATCGCGTGGGTGCTGGCGCAGGGCGCTGATATCGTGCCGTTGATCGGTGCGCGGACGCGGACCCGCCTGGCCGAGGCGCTTGGCGCGCTCGACGTCGAGCTCAACGCGGACGATCTGGCCGCGATCGAGCGAGCGATTCCGGCCGGTTCGGCCCGCGGCGAGCGGTACCCGGCCGCCGTCCGCACCACGCGCTGACTCCGCGACTGCGTACAGTGAGCGTCGACGGGTTCGCGGATTTCCGGTTACGAATCCGGCCGGCGCGCGCCGGTCTTCCACGGCCGCGCCGAATTATCGTCAGTGGATTGCAGATAATCGGTAATTCAGTAATCCGGTAATTCGGCGGCGCGGTGCGGCTGGACCATGATCGCGCAGGCTTGGGCAGGTGTCTCGTCGGCAACGCGTTCCCGCGGCGCGGATAGTGCGACGCGGGAACGCGAGACGAGAACGAGAGATGGGACCGAGCGACGAGATCGCCGTGCGCGGCCGGCTTGGTTGACGACGCAGCGCAACTCAGGCGGCGTCGTAGGTCCAGCCCCGACGCATCGAGCGTGATAGGTGCAGTCCCGACTCAGACGGCGTGATAGCTGCAGCTCGGACTCAGGCGGCGTCGTTAGTCCAGCTCCGACCCAGGCGGCGTCGTAGGTGCAGCCCCGACTCAGACGGCATCGTAGGTGCAGCCCCGACTCAGACGGCGTCATAGGTGCAGCCCCGACCCAGGCGGCGTCATAGGTGCAGCCCCGACCCAGGCGGCGTCATAGGTGCAGCCCCGACCCAGGCGGCGTCATAGGTGCAGCCCCGACCCAGGCGGCGTCGTCGATGCCGCCTGGCGGTGAGGGTGCATTGTCAGGCCGGGACCGATGCGGCGGCGCGAGCCGCCAGGCGTGCGGCGATCCACGGTGCGCCGAGCGCGCGCGGTGGATCGACCAGCGAGGTGACGCGGATGAATGCGGCGGCGAGCTCGCCGTCCTCGACCGCTGCCAGCTGGAGCTGCCGGATCATGTCGGCGGGGCTCGGAGCGGCGGGCGCGCTCGATGCGACCATGGGCTCCGCGGGACTGAGGTCGACGGTCGGCTCGGCGACGCTCAAGTCGGCGGCTCGCTCGGCGACGCTCAAGTCGGCGGTTGGCTCGGCGACGCTCACGTCGACGGTCGGCTCAGCGACGCTCACGTCGACGGTCGGCTCGGCGGCGCTCAAGTCGGCGGCCAGCTCGTCGGCGTCCGCGCCACCGGACGCAGTGCCGGAAATCGCGGAAAGCGTGGTTCCCGAGCCCGCAGCGGCCCGCGGTGTGACCGCCGCGGTGGCCCGTGGCGTGACGGCTGCGGTGGCCCGTGGCTTGGCGGGCGGTGGGGCCGTGGTGGCAGCGTCGAGGGCCATGTCGGCGCCGACGGCGAGGGTCCACGGTGCCTCGTGCAATTCGGCCTGGCGGACGTGGAAGCGCTGCGGGTCGTCGTCCTCGCGCAGAGTGGCGGCCGACATCGCGGCGGTGGACATGCCCTGGCCGTAGACGGGGTTGAAGGCGCAGGCGGCGTCGCCGATGACGATGATGCCGGGTGGGAGGTGGGCGCGGTCGTAGCGGCGGCGGATGTACGCCGGGAAGTGGAACGGGACCGCGTCGCCGAGCGGGGTGCCGGACTTGATGACCGCTGCGGTGTCGGGGACGGCGAGCGACTCGGCATAAGCGGTAAAGCCCTCGAGGTCCGTGGGCGGGCGCTCGCCGTGGACGCCGGCCAGGGTGACCAGGACGCGGTTGCCCTCGAGGCGTTGCATCACGGAGCTGCGCAATTGGCCGGGGTAGCGGGCGGTGATCACGACCATGTCGTCGCCGAGCAGGTTGCCGGCGAAGACGCGGGAGGCGTAGCGGACGTCGATGTCGACCACCTCCTCTTCGGGAGCGCTGTAGCCCAGCTCCATGAGCCATTGGGGCATCCGTGAACCGCGGCCGGTGGCGTCGACCAGAAGGTCGGCGGGGACGATGCGGGAGCCGGCGCCGGCTCGGCTGGTGATGTGCACCGAACGGTCCGACGTCAGGCCGACGATGTCGTGGCCGTCTGTGATGCGGACGTTGGGCAGGGCGCGTACGGCGGTGCGGATCGTGTGCTCGATCAGCGGGCGGCTCGCGGTGACCGCTGCGAGGCCGGTGTGGCTGCGGCGCAGGGGGCGGCCGTTGAGGTACCAGCGCGCGTCGGCGAGGACGTCGCCGCAGTAGGCGCCGGCGGCGGTGAGCTGCTCGGTGAAGCCGGGCAGCAGCGACTCGACGGCCTGGACGCCGCGCGGGAGCATGGCGTGCACGTGCTGGCCCTGCGGCGCGCCGCGGCGAGGGCTGGGGCCGGCCGGCAGGATGTCGCGTTCGATGACTTCGATCGTGTTGTACCGCGGGGAAAGCGCCGCGGCGGCAAGGAGCCCGGCGACGCTGCCGCCGAGGACGACTGCGTTCTGCTTCATGCACGTACGGTGAACGTATCCGGGTCGGGTGTCTGCGTACTTGTACGCGGTTGGCGCGCACGGCCAGTCACAAGGCCGACACCGGCATGCCGCCAAAGCTCTCGGGCGGCCGGTGGGCTGGTCGGGCATGCCCGGCACCGGCATGCCGGCATAAAGCCTCAGGTAGCCGGTGGGGCTGGTCAAGCACGCCCGGCACCGGCATACCAAGCCTGAGGTAGCCGGTGGGCGGGTCGAGCATGGCCGAGAGCGGCATGCCGGCAGAGGACTCCGGCGGCCGGTGGGGCTACGGCGTGTTTCAAAAGTACGGCTTGGCGGTCCCGGGGCGGGTGTGGTGGATCGGCACGGTGTGTAGTTGTGGGTGTGGCGGGGCGCGCCGCCACCACTGCCCGACCTGCGGCCTGACCGGCGACCGGGACCTCGTCGCCGCGCTCCTCGGCGCCCACACCGTCCTGCACGATCGGGCCCGGCCCGGCAGAGCCCGCATCGACTGGGCTGGCGCGCAACACACCCTCGACACCTATGGCGTCGAGGCCATCAACAATGGGCTGCAAGGAGCCCTGACCGAGTCAACCGGACACCGCCCCAGCCCCCACCCCCGTAGTGGCGGGACGCGGCGGCCGCAGCGCAGCACCAGCCCCACCGGCCGGTGCCGGCGTGCTCGGCGAACTGCCGGCATGAACCCACCACCCGCCACCAGTTACGGCGGCGGGGGCGGGCCGGTGCCCCCGACAACCCCGGATGAGATCCAGCCAGCCACACCACTGGTCCGGACCACGCCGGAACGACGAGGCGCACACCCCGGACTGTCCACCAAGACCGGCACCACACCGGCCTTAGAAAACAGACCTTAGTCGGGCATGTGGCCGGACACGCCGAGGATCAGGGCGACCAGGCCCAGCACGCCGACGATGAGGGCGGCCAGCTTCGTGAACCTGCCGGTCGGGTCGGAGACGGTGACGTTGAACCAGCCGCGCGGGTCGACGCGCACGCGGATCTTCTCGCCCACCTTGGGCTCGGTGTCCAGGAAACGCAGGCGGCCCAGGTTTTCGCCGGTGCCGCGGTCGGCGACCTGGTAGGCGGGAAAACGCTTCTCCGAAACGCTGCTCAGGCCCCGTACGACGTGGGTGACCACGGCGTCGGTCGGGGTGCCCTGGCGGGACATGTACGCCGGGGCGACCAGTAGGGCGGCCAGCCAGGCGGCGAACGTCAGGACCAGCAGCATCACGACGCGGTTGCCGGCGCTGTGGTCGGGGGCGCCGATGCGGTACAGCAGGTAGCCGGGGACGGCGGCCAGCAGCGACAGGGCGGAGCCGATCGCCAGCCAGGTGAAGCTCGGACCGCCGGCGAGAGTCCCGGTGATCGCGACGAACGCCGACGTCACCGCGAGTGCGAGGAGCGTCCGCCAGATTCCCTTGAACAGCGCGCCCCACGGATAGTGCTTCACGAGTGGCACCGTAGGCGATCTCCGGTCGAAGCGCTGCCCCCAAGTGCTTTGAAATTCCCGGTAATGCAGCGGAGGCCGCGCATCGATCCGATGCGCGGCCTCATTTGGCGGCAAACGAACGGGCTGACCAGGGCCGGCAGGCGGGGGCGCGCAGAGGCCGCGATCGAAATGCATTTCAGCGCGAACCGATGGAGCGGCCGCGGCCGAGAAAGGACAGGTGGCCGCGGCCGAACAATGAGGGTCAGGGAGTGCCGGCTACTCGGCGTACCGCTGCGGAATAGTCGGGAACCGAGGACATCGCGGCGGCCAGGCGCAGGTAGCGCAGGGCGTCCTTCGGGCGGTTCTGGCGCTCGAGGGTGCGACCCAGCAGGTGGCAGGCGTAGTGGTCGGTCGGGTCGCGGTCGACCAGCGCGCGCAGGTGCCCCTCGGCGCGGTTGAGCTGCGCGGAGGCGAAGTAGGCGCGCGCCAGCCACAGGCGCACCTCGGCGTTGGCCGGGTCCTCGTCAAGGACGGTTGACAGGATCTTGGCGGCCTCGATCGGGTCACCGGCGTCGAAGTAGAGGACTCCCCTGCGGTACTCGGCGATCACGTCGTTCATGGCAGGCTCTAACGCCGGGCGGGCCGCTCATTGTTCCCGGCGGGCTAGGGGTCAGTGGGACTTGAGCCAGTCCGACAGGTCGTCCAGGACGCGATCCTGCTCGGGTTCGTTGTACACCTCGTGGTGCAGGCCGTCGTACACGTGCAGGGTCAGGTCCTTCGAACCGGCCCGCTCCGCGATGAGGCGGCTCGACTCCGCGGCGACCAGGCCGTCCTCGGAGCCGTGCAGGACGAGCGTGGGCAGCGTCAGCTCGGGCAGGCGGCGCTGGAACTCGGTCATCTGGGTCAGCATCGCGCCGCCGAGACCGGCGGGGACCTTGCCGTGGTGGACGAGCGGGTCGGCGTCGTACTTCGCGACGACCGCCGGGTCCTTCGAGATCAGCTTCGACGGCAGCGCCTGGACGGGGGCGCCGGGTGCGATGCGGCCGAGGACCTTCGCGACGGCGATCGCGGGCTTCGAGATGCCCTTGCCGGGCAGCACCGGGGTGCCCGACAGCACGAGGCCGCGCAGGCCGGCCTGGTGCTCCAGCGCGTACGCGAGGGCGATCATCGCGCCCATGCTGTGGCCGATCAGGAACGGGGTTTGCCCCGGGTGGCGGCCGCGGACCTCGGTGAACAACAGGTCGAGATCGTCTGTGTACTCCGCGATGCGGCGCGCGAGCAGGCGCTTGCCGCCGGAGCGCCCGTGCCCACGGTGATCGGGCGCGTACACGGCGAGGCCGAGGTCGCCCAGGCGCGCAATGACGTGGTCGTACCGCCGGGCGTGCTCGCCCATCCCGTGCGAGAGGACGACGACGCCGGAGACGCCCTGCTCGGGCAGCCAGGCGTCGTACACGATCCGGACGCCGGCACCGCCGGTGAGGGCGAGTTCATCGCGCTGCATGGCAGCATGGTGCGCCGCGCCCGCGCCGCTCCGCAAGGAGCACACCGGCAGCGAGTGGCAAACTCCGCAGTCGGTCGACTACCGATCGCGACCGCCGCGAAGGCTGTGACGCCCGCCGCAATGAGGCATGCCCCACACGGAGAGACGGATGAGGCATGCCCCACACGGAAGACGGAGGCACGCCGCACACGGAAAAAGCGACCGCCACTAACACGAGCGGAAGCGGAATAGGACCAGCCACGCACGACCGCGATCGCCACCAGCACACGCGGAACAGGAACCAGCCGCACACGGAATGCGACCGCCACCAACACGCGCGGAACGGGAACCGGTCGCGCACGGACCGCGACCACCCCGGCAAGATCAGGCGTTACGCTCGGCGGCGCTGCGCTCGACGCAGAACTCGTTGCCCTCGGGATCGGCGAGTACGGCCCAACCGGTACCGTCTGGACGTCTGAAATCACCGACGAGAGAGGCGCCCAGGGCAAGAATGCGCTCGATCTCCACGTCGCGGGTCGCGTCCAGCGGCTGCACGTCGAGGTGGACGCGGTTCTTCACGGCCTTGGGCTCGGGGACGCGGATGAACAGCAGGCCGGCGGAGCCGTCCGGGGCCAGGATGAGCGCCTGATCATGCGTGGGCAGGTTGGGGTCGTTGGGTTGCTCCTGGTAGCCGGTCGCCGCACTCCAGAACAGAGACAAGCGGTACGGATCGGCGCAGTCGATCGTGATGTGCCTGATGCGGACGGTCATTGCGTCAAGGTATATGTGACAGCGGTGTTGCCGCCGAAGGGAGCGGAAGGTTGCTGACAGCTGGCCCGGCTTGGTCGGTCATGGCCGACAGCCCGCAGACGCCCGCGCCGCTGCTCCGCGGCGCCGAGGAGGTGCTCGTCCTCACCCACAACTGCGACCTGGCTTTTGTCGAGGCATGCCTCCGGCCGGCGCGAGCGGCGGGGGCGCGCGTCACCATCCTGTACGACGCCGCCGGCGCACCAGAGCACCACGGCGCGAGCACCGGCGCGGCGGACGGTGACGGCGGCAAGCCGGTGCGTGACGTGCTGCCGGTGCCGGTGGTGTGCCGGTCCGGGGGCGCGTTCCGGCCGCGCCTGGTCATCTCGGCGTCACCGACCGCGGCGACGGTGTCGATCGGCTCCGGGGACGCGACGCCGGACGGCTGGCAGCGCAACGCCGAGGCGTGGACGCACCTGACCGTCGAAGGCGCGACGGTGCCGACGCTGATCACCGACCTCGCCGAATGGCTGCAGCGGCTGCCCGACCAGCTGTGGATCGAGCCCGCCGGCGTCGAGCGGCTCGCCGCCGTCGCGAAGCTGCTCACCGCCCGGCCGCACGCCGCCGAGGCCGACGAGCCGCTGCTGCTGACCAACGACCTGGTACCGATCTTCGAGCAGCTGCCGTTCCCGTCGGGCGCCGACCGGCTCGGCGTCGCCGCGCCCGAGTTCGACCCGGCCGGGCGCGCGCTCGGCGAGATCGCGCGCAGCGTCGGGGCGGCGCGCACGCGGCTGCTGCTGCCGCCCGGGGTGCGCTGCGACCCGGTGGGCCTGTGGGTCGCGCTGGACGACGCCGGCGAGTTCGACGTGCAGACGCCGGTTTCGCCGCGGTACCTCCACGCCGGCGCCCTCGAATGGTGGACCGCCGGCTCGGGAGTGCTCGTCAGCGGCGGCCTCACCTGCACCCCGGAGGCGCTGCTGAGCACCACCGGCGAGCCGGGCGGCAACTGCGAGCTGAGCCTGTTGCAGGAGGTGACCGAGTCGCTGCTGGACGCGGTCGAGGCCCGCGACATCGCGCTGGACGACGACGACCTGCGCCCGCTCCCGCCCGCCGCGCCGGCGAGCCCGGCCACGCGGGTGCTCGCGGTGCGGCTGCACCCGGACCGGATCGAGGCGAGCCTGGTCGCGGCCGGCACGACGGCGCCGGACGGCCTGGTCGTGACGGCCGGCGACACCGCGGTGAAGCTGCCGTGGACGGGGGCCGAGGGGCGCCTGCACACGTACGCCGGTGAGGCTGCCGCCCTCGACGCCCGCACCGCCCACGTGCGCGCCGCGGATGGCACCGCGCTGGGCACGGCACCCGTCACCGACGTCGCCGGCGCCGTGGTCCGCTTCAGCCACGCGTCCCCGCTGGAGATGGTGGCCTTCCCATCGGTACTCCCCGACGCCGCCCTCCTCGAAGCGCTGTTCGCCGCCGTCGCCCAGCTGGCCACGGGCCGCACGGCGCGCCACGGCGTGCCCGCCGCCGAGCGCCGCGCGAGCGAGGAGGAGCGCCTGCGCGCCCTCGTCGGCCCCGCCCTGCTCGACCTGGCGTTCGGCCGCACCCCCATCCGCGCCGGCGAACGCACCGAATCCGGCAGCGCGATGCATCCGGCACAGTCGCTCACCGCGACGGAGACGCCACACGGCGCCGCCGCCACGGCCGGCGGCGCAGCGGGAGCGCATAGCGCCACGGCCGGGGGTGGAACGGGAACGCACGGCGACACGGCCGGCGGCGGAGCGGGAACGCACGGCGATACGGGCGGTGAGGCCAGCGTCGCAGCAGTGGTGGCTCGGCTCGACGCGCCGCAGCGGGACCGGCTGCGCCAGCAGGTGCTCCGGCTCGGCGGCGCCGCCGCGGGGTGGCCGCTGCCGGCACGGCTCGCCGCGTTCCGCATCGTGCTCGTGCTCGCCGCCGGCGGGCTGTGGCCCGAGCCGCAGGACTGGACCCCGCTCGTCGCCGCCGGGCTCGACGCGCTCGTCGCGACGGACGACGAGGCGTTCGCGGGCGAGCAGGCGGCGCTGGCGACGGTGGGCCTGGCCGCGGTACACCACGGGCATCGTCTTTCGCCCTTGGCCGGCTTCGCGGACCTGCGCGCGGCTGTGCGGCTCGACCAGGCCCCGCCCGAGAACCTCGTCGCGCGCTACGCCGCCGGGCTCGCCGGTGCGGTGCTCGGCGACGGGTTCGGCGCCGAGGACGTCGCCGCCGACACCAGTGAGCTGCTCGTGCGCTCGGCGTTCGACGACGCCGTGGACGCCATCCCGGAGTCGGTCGGCATCGTGCAGCGCACCGACGCGGGCGGGGTGCGCGTCGACACGGCCAAGGACCCGCGGCGCACGGCGCTGCTCGTGCTCGACCTGTTGCGGGACTTCCCCGACACGCACGTCACCGTGCGCGGCAGCGCGGGTACCGAGACCCACGGCTGGTGGAACGGACGGCGCCTGGTGCTGCTCAGCCCGTTCGGCGGGCGGTGGCGCGGTTCGCTGTGGCCGGGCCTGATGACGGGCATCGCGACGTACGCCAAGGGCGCCTCTCCCCTGCCGGCCGCCGCCCGCACGTGGATCACCGAGGTCGCCGAAATGGGCGAAGGCTGACGGGCATGACACATCCGGTCCAAGCGGTGATCTTTGACCTTGACGGCACGCTTGTGGATCACGTCGGCTCCCCACGCTGCTTCTCGATGCCTGAACCATCACGGGAAGGCCGGAGCCCCGCGTCGTAGGCGACTGAGCCAGTCACGCAAGCAAGGGCGCGAAAGCAGGTGTGGCCGAGCCGACGAGCGGCCCGGCCACATCTCAAGGACCAGCGAGCAGCGTCAGAAGCCGCGCGCCAGGCGGTAGTAGGCCGCGTTCCAGCGGACCTCCTTCGCGAACTGGCGCGTCGTCGTCGACGAGTCGATGACCAGCAGCTCGGTGGAGACCATCTCGGCGAGGTCCTGCAGCTCCTCGACCCCGACCGCCTGCGACAGCACCGTGTGGTGCGGGCCGCCGGCGGTCAGCCACGACTCGGCCGAAGTCGACAGGTCGGGGGCGGGCTTCCACACGGCACGGGCGACCGGGAGCTTCGGCAGCGGCTGGGTCGGCGCGACGATGTCGATCTCGTTGGCGACCAGGCGGAAACGCTCGCCCAGGTCGGCCAGGCCGAGGACCACGGCCGGCCCCGGTGCGGCGTCGAAGACGAGCCGCACCGGGTCCTCCCGGCCACCGATGCCGAGCGGGTGAATTTCGCACGACGGGGTGTCCGCCGCGATCGACGGGCACACCTCCAGCATGTGGGCGCCGAGGATGACCTCCTGGCCGGGCGTGAGGTCGTACGTGTAGTCCTCCATGAACGACGTCCCGCCGCCCGGGGCCATCGCCTTCAGGGTGCGCACGAGGACGGAGGTCTTCCAGTCGCCCTCGCCGCCGAAGCCGTAGCCGTCGGCCATGAGGCGCTGCACCGCGAGGCCGGGCAGCTGGCGCAGGCCGCCGAGGTCCTCGAAGTTCGTGGTGAACGCCTTGTACCCGCCGGCCTCGAGGAACGAGCGCAGGCCGAGCTCGATGCGGGCGGCGTAGCGCAGGGAATCGGCGCGCTCGCCGAGCAGGGCCGCGGAGACGCGGTACGTGTCGGCGTACTCCTTGACGAGCTTGTCCACGTCGGCGTCCAGGGCAGCATCCACGGCGGCGACGAGGTCGTTGACGCCGTAGGTGTTGACCGACACGCCGAAGCGCAGCTGGGCCTCGACCTTGTCGCCCTCGGTGACGGCGACGTCGCGCATGTTGTCGCCGAAGCGGACCAGGCGCAGGGAGCGCATCGCAGCGTACCCGGCGGCGGCGCGCGACCAGGCGCCGATGCGCTGCAGCACCTTCGGGTCGCTGACGTGGCCGGCGACGGTCTTGCGGGCCACGCCGAGGCGGGACTGGATGTAGCCGAACTCGCGGTCGCCGTGCGCGGCCTGGTTGAGGTTCATGAAGTCCATGTCGATCTCGGCCCACGGCAGGGCCACGTTCGACTGGGTGTGCAGGTGCAGCAGCGGCGTGCGCAGCGCGTCGAGGCCGGAGATCCACATCTTCGCCGGCGAGAACGTGTGCATCCACGCGATCACGCCGACGACGTTCGGGTCGCTGCCGGCCTCCAGGCACACCCGCAGGATGTCCGCCGCCGAGGTCAGCACGGGCTTCCACACGACGCGCTGGCCGATGTCCGGCGCCTCGTCCAGCGCGGCGGCGATCTCGCGCGACTGCGACGCCACCTGCTCCAGGGTCTCGGGTCCGTACAGACCCTGGCTGCCGGTCAGGAACCAAACCTCTTGCGTCATCGTGCGCCCTTCTGGCCGTAGACGTTCTGGTAGCGGTCGTGCAGGGAATCGACGGCCTGCGAGGGGAGTCGTTCCACGGGTCCGAGCTGGCGGGCGAGGTGCATGGTGCGGGCCACGTCCTCGCACATGACGGCCGCCTTCACGGCGGCCTTCGCGGTGGCGCCGATCGTGAACGGACCGTGCTGGCGCATCAGCACCGCGGGCGAGCGGTGCCCGGCGAGGGTCTCCACGATGCCCCGGCCGATGGCGTCGGAGCCGATGAGCGCGAACGGCCCGACCGGGATGTCCCCGCCGAACTCGTCGGCCATCGCGGTGATCGAGCACGGGATCGGCTCGCCGCGGGCGGCCCAGGCCGTCGCGTACGGGCTGTGCGTGTGCACCACGCCGCCGATGTGCGGCATGTGCGCGTAGACGTAGCCGTGCGCCTCGGTGTCCGACGACGGCGCGTGGTGGCCGTCGACCAGCCGGCCGGAGAAGTCGGCGACGACCATCGCCTCCGGGCTCAGGTCCTCGTACGAGACGCCGGACGGCTTGATGACCAGCAGGTCCTCCCCCGGCACCCGCGCCGAGACGTTGCCCGCCGTCCAGGCGACCAGGCCCCAGCGGATCAGCTCCCGGTGCAGGTCGCAGACCTCCACCCGGAGCTTCTCGATGACACTCACCGGGAGACCTCCTCGCGCAGCGCGCGCAGACGGTGCAGCACGTCGTTGGTGCCGCGGCCGAAGTAGTCGTGCAGGGTCACGTACTCCGCGTAGAGGCGGTCGTAGACGTCGGCGGCCGCAGGGTCCGGCGTGTACACGTTGCGCTCGACCCTGCCCATCGCCTCCGCCGCGGCCCGGATGTCCGGGTAGGCGCCGGCGGCGACCGCGGCGTGCATGGCGGAGCCGAGCGCGGGGCCCTGCTCCGAGCCGATGACCGAGATCGGCCGGCGCAGCACGTCGGCGTAGATCTGCATGAGGAACCGGTTCTTGAGCAGCCCACCGGCCGCGATGAACTCGACGACCGGCACGCCCGAGGTCTCGAGGGCCTCGATGATGGTCCGGGTGCCGAAGGCCGTCGCCTCGATCAGCGCGCGGTACACGTCCTCGGGCCGGGTCGCCAGGGTCTGTCCGACGACGACGCCGGACAGGCCGTGGTCGACGAGGACCGAGCGGTTGCCGTTGTGCCAGTCCAGGGCCACCAGGCCGTGCTCGCCGGGCCGCTGTGCGGCGGCGCGCCGGGTGAGCTCGTCGTGCGTCAGGCCGCCGGACAGCAGCGTCTCGACGTACCACGCGAAAATGTCGCCGACGCCGGACTGGCCGGCCTCGAAGCCCCACAGGCCGGGGATGATGCCGTCCTGCACGACGCCGCACATGCCGGGCACGTCGGCGAGCTCGGCGCCGCTCATCACGTGGCAGGTCGAGGTGCCCATGATGGCCACCAGCTGCCCGGGCTCGACCGCCTTGGCGGCGGGCGCCGTGACGTGCGCGTCGACGTTGCCCACCGCGACCGCGATGCCGGCCGGCAGACCGGTCCAGCCGGCCGCCTCCTCGGTGAGCGAGCCGGCCCGCCCGCCCAGCGGCGACAGCGGACCGTCCACCTTGGACACCCAGTCGCCGAAGGACGGGTGCAGCGCCTCGAGGTAGGCCTTGGACGGGTACGAGCCGTCCTGGAAGACGCCCTTGTACCCGGCCGTGCACGCATTGCGGGTCTCCACGCCCGCCAGCTGCCAGACGATCCAGTCCGCCGCCTCGATGAACCGCTCGGCGCGTGCGTAGACGTCCGGGGCCTCCTCGAGCACCTGCAACGCCTTCGCGAGCTGCCACTCGGAGGAGAGCTTCCCGCCGTACCGCTGGATCCAAGGCTCGCTGCGGGCGGCCGCGAGTGCGTTGATCCGGTCGGCCTGTCCCTGCGCCGCGTGGTGTTTCCACAGCTTCGGGTAGGCGTGCGGAACGCGGACGAGGTCGGGCAGCGAACACAGCGGCGTGCCGTCGGCGAGCACCGGCAGGAACGTGCACGCGGTGAAGTCGGTGGCGATGCCCACGACCGCGGCAGGGTCCACGCCGGCCGCGGCGAGGGCGGCCGGGACGGCGTGGCGCAGCACGTCGACCCAGTCCGACGGCATCTGCAGCGCCCAGTGCGGCGGCAGCGCCTCGCCGGTGGCCGGCAGCGTGCGCTCGACGGCGCCGTGCCGGTACTCGTGGACGGCCGTGCCGACCTCTTCCCCGTCGGCGACCCGCACCACCACGGCTCGCCCGGACAGGGTGCCGAAGTCGACACCGACTACGTATTGCGTCATCTGGCTCTCCGCGCGGTCTGTTTTCTGGTCACCGTCCGCTGCAGCACGATGAAGACGAACAGCAGCACGCCGATGACGATCTTGGTCCACCAGGAGCTGAGGGTGCCCTGGAACGTGATGATGGTCTGGATGAGGCCGAGCACCCCGACGCCGAGGACGGTGCCGAGCACGAAGCCGGAGCCTCCGGTGAGCACGGTGCCGCCGATGACGACCGCCGCGATCGCGTCGAGCTCCATGCCCAGGGCGTTGAGCCCGTAGCCGGAGGGGGTGTAGAAGGTCAGCAGCACGCCGCCGAGGGCGGAGCACACGCCGCTGATCGTGTAGACGGTGATCCGGGTGCGCCCGACGGGCAGGCCCATGAGCAGGGCCGACTGCTGGTTGCCGCCGAGCGCGTAGATGTTGCGACCCAGCCGGGTGTACGCCAGGACGTACGCGGCGGCCGCGACGACCACGGCGGCGATGACGACGCTCCACGAGATGTGGAAACCGCCGAAGCGCAGCTTGGCGGAGGCGACGTTGTTCCACCACTCGTTGGTGATGGGGATCGAGTCGGTGCTGATGACGTAGCAGGTGCCGCGGGCCAGGAACATGCCGGCGAGCGTGGCGATGAAGGGCTGGATGTCGAAGAAGTGGATGATGCAGCCCATGCCCAGGCCGATCAGCCCGCCGACGGCGAGCACCACCACGAGTACCAGTGCGGGATTGAGGCCCTTCTCCAGCAGCGAGGCGGCGATCATCGTGGTGAGTGCCACGACGGCGCCCACCGACAGGTCGATGCCGCCGGTCAGGATCACGAACGTCATGCCGACCGCGACGACGAGCAGGAACCCGTTGTCGATGAAGATGTTCAGCACGATCTGCGTGTCGTCGAAGCCCTCGTAGCGCAGGACGCCGGCACCGTACATGATGCACAGCAGGATGGCGGTCGCCATCGCCGGTTTGCGCAGCCAGTTCGCGGCGAGCGTCATGCGCGCACCTGCACCTTCTCGTCGGCCGGCGCGGCCGCCACGACCGTCCGGCTGCGCTGGAACATGGCCCGGAACTTCGCCGACTGCGCCAGGCAGAGCACGATCACGACGACGGCCTTGAACAGCAGGGTCACCTCGGGCGGTACGCCGACGGTGTAGATGGTGATGTCGAGCGTCTTGATGATCACCGCGCCGAGCACCGTGCCGACGATGGAGAACCGGCCGCCGGACAGCGACGTGCCGCCGATGACCACGGCGAGGATCGCGTCGAGCTCGATGAGCAGGCCCGCGTTGTTGCCGTCGGCGCTGGAGACGTTGGAGCTGATCATCAGCCCGGCGACGCCGGCGCAGACGGCGGCGAAGACGTACACGCCCAGGATGAGCCACCGCGACTTGATGCCGGCCAGGCGCGACGCCTCGGCGTTGCCGCCGACCGCCTCCAGCAGCATGCCCAGCGCCGAACGGCGCACGAGCACCGCGGCGAGGGCGACGACCGCGCCGGCGATGAGCACGCACAGTGGCAGGCCGAGCCAGTAGCCGGCGCCGATCATCTTGTACGGCCCGCTGTTGACGGTGATGATCTGCCCGTCGGTGATGAGCTGGGCGAGGCCGCGGCCGGCGACCATGAGGATCAGGGTGGCGATGATCGGCTGGATGCCGATCGTGGCCACCAGGAAGCCGTTCCACACGCCGAGCACCAGCGACAGCGCGAGGGCCAGGCCGACGGCGACGAGCACGCCGGCGACGCTGCCCTGGTCGGACAGGCCGCTGATGTGCAGGCAGGCCAGGGCGCCGGCGATGGCGACGACGGCGCCGACGGACAGGTCGATGCCGCCGGTGGCGATGACGAGGGTCATGCCGAGCGCGACGAGCGCGAGCGGGGCGGAGGAGCGCAGGATGTCCACGATGGACCCGTAGAGGTGCCCGCCGCGCATCTCGATGCTGAAGAAGCTGTGCGAGAAGAAGACGTTGGTGATGAGCAGGGCGACGAGCACGCCGACGGGCCAGACGAAACGCTTCATGCGGTACCGCCTCCCTCGGCGATGGCGGCCATGAGCCGGTCGGTGTCGACGTCGTCGGTGTTGGGCAGCTCCGCCACGACGCGCCGGTCCCGCAGGACGGCGATCTTGTGGCTCAGCCGCAGCACCTCCTCCAGCTCGGCGGAGATGAACAGCACCGCCATGCCGCCGTCGGAGAGCTCGGTGACCAGGCGCTGGATCTCGGTCTTGGCGCCGATGTCGATGCCGCGGGTGGGCTCGTCGAGGATCAGCAGCCGCGGCTCGGTGATGAGCCAGCGGGCCAGGAGCACCTTCTGCTGGTTGCCGCCGCTGAGGTTGCGCACGGGCAGCTCGGGGTTGGCCGGGCGGATGTCGAGGGCCTTGACGTACTTCTCGACGAGCTCGTCCTGGCGGCGGCGCGACAGCGGGCGGGACCAGCCGCGGGCGGCCTGCAGGGCGAGCACGATGTTCTCCCGCACCGACAGCTCCTCGATGAGGCCCTCGGTGCGGCGGTTCTCCGAGCAGAAGGCGATGTCGTGCTGCATCGCGGTGCGCGGGCCGTGCATGGCCACGGGCTTGCCGTCGATGCTGACCCGCCCGCTGTCGGCCTTGTCCGCGCCGAAGAAGAGCCTTGCCGCTTCGGTACGCCCAGAGCCCAGCAGTCCCGCCAGCCCGACGACCTCGCCCTTGTGGATGGTGAGGCTGAACGGTGCGATGGAGCCGCTGCGCCCGAGCTCCTCGGCCTGCACGACCGGCTCGGCGTTGTCCAGGCGGCGCTTGGGCTGGTCCTCGAGGCGTTCCAGCAGCGCCAGCTCCTTGCCGATCATGAGGCTGACCAGCTCCAGCTGCGGCAGCTCGGCGACGACGTGCTCGCCGACGAGCCGGCCGTTGCGCAGGATCGTCATGCGGTCGCAGATCTCGTACACCTGGTCCAGGAAGTGCGAGACGAACAGGATCGCGATGCCCTGCTCCTTGAGCTGGCGCATGACCCGGAACAGCTGGGCCACCTCACCGGCGTCGAGGCTGGAGGTCGGCTCGTCCAGGA
This sequence comes from Dactylosporangium darangshiense, assembly GCF_039537565.1. Lineage (NCBI taxonomy): Bacteria > Bacillati > Actinomycetota > Actinomycetes > Micromonosporales > Micromonosporaceae > Dactylosporangium > Dactylosporangium darangshiense. The sequence goes on along the minus strand of NZ_BAABAT010000002.1, from coordinate 619,699 downwards.
CGAGGACCTTCGCCTCGACGTCGATGGCGCGCGCGATGGCCACCAGCTGCTGCACCGCGATCGAGTACTCCGACAGCGGCGCCGAGACGTCGATGTCGAGCTCGAGGCGGTGCAGCAGCGCCGCGGCCCGCCGGCGCATCTCGCCCCAGCGGATGTGGCCGAACGTGCGGGGCTCCCGGCCGATGAAGACGTTCTCGGCGACCGAGAGGTTGGGGCAGAGGTTGACCTCCTGATAGACCGTGCTGATGCCGGCCTGGGTGGCCTGCAGCGGCCCGGAGAACCGCACCGGGGTGCCGTCGAGGACGATCTCGCCCGCGTCGTTGCTGTAGACACCCGTGAGCACCTTGATCAGGGTGGACTTCCCGGCGCCGTTCTCGCCCATGAGGGCGTGGACCTCGCCTGGCAACAGGCGGAAGTCCACGTCCTGCAGGGCCATGACACCCGGGAACTGCTTGGTGATGCCGGTCATGGTCAGCATGGTTTGTCAGACTCTCGAGTCAGGCTCTCGTCTAGTACTTGCGGTCCGGGAGGGCGGCCTTCGCCTGCTCCGGCGTGAACTCGCTCTCCACGGTGAGGATGCGCGGCTCCACCGTCTCGCCCTTGACGACCTTCTTCGCCAGGTCCATCAGCTGAGGGCCAAGCAGCGGGCTGCACTCGACGATGTGGTTGATCTTGCCGGCGGCCAGGGCGGTCATACCGTCCTTGACCGCGTCCACCGTGATGATCTTGATGTCGGTGCCGGGCTTCTTGCCGGCCGCCTCGATCGCTTCGATGGCGCCCAGGCCCATGTCGTCGTTGTGCGCGTAGAGCACGTCGATCTTCGGGTTGGCCTTCAGGAAGGCCTCCATGACCTCCTTGCCCTTGGCCCGCGTGAAGTCACCGGTCTGCGACGCGATGATCTTCAGGTTGGGGCTGCCCTTGATCGCGTCGGCGAAGCCCGACTTGCGGTCGTTGGCCGGCGCGGAACCCGTCGTGCCCTCCAGCACGACGATGTTCACCGGATCGGTCTTGCCCTGGTACTCCTTGACCAGCCACTCGCCGGCCTTCTTGCCCTCGAGCACGAAGTCCGAGCCGAGGAAGGTCTTGTACAGCGTGGTGTCCTTGGAGTCGACCGCACGGTCGGTCAGGATGACCGGGATCTTCGCGTCCTTGGCCTCCTTGAGCACCGTGTCCCAGCCGGACTCCACGACCGGCGAGAACGCGATGACGTCGACCTTCTGCGCGATGAAGCTGCGGATCGCCTTGATCTGGTTCTCCTGCTTCTGCTGCGCGTCGGAGAACTTGAGCTCGATACCGGCGGCCGCCGCAGCGTCCTGGACCGACTTGGTGTTGGCCGTGCGCCAGCCACTCTCGGCACCGACCTGCGCGAAGCCCATGACGATCTTGCCGTCACCCTTGGGGGTGCTGCCGCTGCCGGCGGAGTCGCCGCTCTTCTCCCCGCCACAGGCGCCCAGGGCGCCGACGAGGAGCACACCGCCGAGGACGGCGGCGGACCATCTTTTGAGCACTGCGTCTTCCCTTCGCGTAGCGTTAACGTTCACATCTACGAGCGGATGGCCACACGCCTGGGGTGTTTGGCGGTGACCTGGCCGCGCTTGTGGCCCGAATGCATTGGCCGTCGCGGTTGTATTTCGAGAGTGTTAGCGTTCTCATCCCGGGCGTCAAGTAGCACCGGTCGGAAAGTTGCCGGAAGGAGACACTCCGTGGCTGCAGTCATCGGACCGGACCGCGGTCGCCCCGGGCCGGTCGCGCACGCCGGCGGCGGGCCCGGCCTGGACGCGGTCGAACCCCCGCTGCGCAAGGTCGGCATGCGCGACGTCGCACGCCTCGCCGGCGTGTCGCACCAGACGGTGTCCCGGGTCCTCAACGACCTGCCGAATGTGAGCGCATCAACCCGCGAGCGCGTCCTGGACGCCGTCCGCGTGCTCAACTACCGCCGCAACATGGCCGCGCGCACCCTCGTGACCAGCCGCTCGCGCACCATCGGCCTGATCGGCTTCGAGACCACCCTCGCGGGCCCCGCCTCGATGATCTACGGCATCGAGAAGGCCGCCCGCGAGGCCGGCTACTACGTCAGCATCGCCACGATCCGCTCCCTCGAGCGCCACGCCGTCCTCGACGCCGTCGAGCAGCTGTGCGCCCAGGCGGTCGAGGGCATCATCGCGATCGCCCCGAAGAACTCGGTCGCCGACGCCCTGACCCAGGTCCCGCTCGGCACCCCGGCCGTCGGCGTCGGCGGCGCCGACGACGGCTTCGTCCCCATGCTGCGCGTCGACAACGTCCGCGGCGCGTGCCTGGCCACGAGCCATCTGCTGGAACTGGGCCACGGAACCGTCCACCACATCCCGGGCCCGGCCGACTGGCCGGAGGCCCGGGACCGCATCGACGGCTGGCGCCAGACCCTGCACGCCGCCGGCGCCCCCGTCCCCCCGATCGAGCCCGGCGACTGGAGCGCCCGTTCGGGCTACCTGCGCGGCCAGCGCCTGGCCGCCGACTCCCGCGTGACGGCGGTCTTCTGCGGCAACGACCACATCGCGTTGGGCGTGCTGCGCGCCTTCCACGAGGCCGGCCGCCCGGTACCCGGCCGGGTCAGCGTCGTCGGCTTCGACGACACGCCCGAGTCCGGATACTTCCTGCCGCCCCTGACGACGATCCACCAGGACTTCGCGGAGCTGGGCCGGCGCAGCGTGGACCTACTGGTGTCACAGCTGGCCGGCTCGCCGACCCCGGAGGTGGGCCCGGTCCACCTGTCACCGCACCTGGTCGTCCGCGCCTCGGCCAACTCCGCCCCGTGAGACCGCGCTTTCTATCCGCAATCTAACTCACGCGGGAGACCGCCGCCCCAGATGAGCGCGCACCACTCGCAGAGCGCGGCAGCGCCGCAGCGTGCGCTCCAGCGCCGTCGCCAGCATTTTCTCTCCACGATGATGCGTTTTCGACCCCGCCTCGGGCCGGTTTTCCATGATCGGGTCCGCGTGTTGTCGGTGGCGGACGGCCCGGACCACTGACGGCCGCCCCGCTGGCACGGAGGGCTCCCGGCGACCACCGTGGACCGCGCGCGACCGAAGCCGCAGGTCGTTGCCGTAACGGCGAACCTCGAGGCGCCGCAACCAGGACCGGACGTGACAGGCAACCGTCGGGGCCGGCCCGCTCAGTTCTCCTCCACGCTAGCCCATGCCACCAAATCACCGGCGCAGGCGGCTACCCGGCGTGAAAAGGCGTCACGCAGAGCGAGGAGGTGCAGAGCTGCGGCGCAGGATCAGGGTCGGCTCCACGCGTGGATCGGGAGACGGGCGGTCGGGGCCCTCGCGCAGATCGGCCTCGATCACGCGCAGCAGCGCGGCGATGCAGCGGCGGCCGACCTCGTCGAAGTCCTGGCGGATCGTGGTCAGGGGCGGCGACAGGAACTCGGCCTCGGGGATGTCGTCGAAGCCGACGATGCTCACGTCGTCCGGGACGCGGATGCCGCGCTCGTGGAAGGCGCGCATCATGCCCAGAGCCATCTGGTCGTTGCCGGCGAAGACCGCCGTCACGTCGTCGCGCGCGGCGAGCTCCAGGCCGGCGGTGTAGCCGGAACGGGCGCTCCAGTCGCCGGTCATCAGCGGCGGGGCGGGCAGGCCGGCCTCCTCCAGCGTGAGGCGCCAGCCCTCGATGCGGCCGTGCGTCTCGAGCCAGTCGCGAGGGCCGGAGAGGTGCCAGACCTTGCGGTGGCCGAGCTCGAGCAGGTGCTGCACCGCCATGCGCGCGCCGGTGACCTGGTCGACGGAGATGGCGGGGACCTCGCCGCCGACGTCGGACTCGACCGCCACCGCGGCCATGCCCAGCGGCATGTTGTGCAGGGCGGCGGCCGCGGCCGTCTGCGGGGCGATCACCACGACGCCGGCCACGGACTGGTCGGCCAGAGCCGAGAGGGCCGAGACCATGCCGGTGTGGTCGACGCGCTCCAGGGTCACGATGCTGACGCCGTAGCCGGCCGCGCGGGCGGCGCGTTCGATGCCGAGCAGGGTGGAGGCCGGGCCGTAGAGGATGGTGTCGAAGGAGACGACGCCGACGACGCGGGAGCGGCGGCCGGCCAGGCCGCGAGCCATCGCGTTGGGGCGGTAGTTCAGCTGGCGCACGGCCTCGAGGACGCGCTCGCGCGTTGCGGGGCTGACGCTGGGGTGGTCGTTGAGGACCCGGGACACCGTCTGGTGTGAAACACCGGCGAGCCTCGCCACGTCGTTCATGACGGCGGCCCGGTTGTGGCTGGTTGCGCGCATGTCCCTCCCCCCGCAGTTGATGTTAGCGCTGCCACGATAAGCCCGTACTTGCGGCATGGCGTGGTCCCGGTCACGCAAAATGCCCGTTCGGCTGACCCAGGGACGGAAAACCTTTCCCCGAAGGCCGAAAGCCGAACGGCACCCAACGCAACGCAACGCAATACAACAACAATCAGGCCCGCAATCGGCCCTCCGCGGAAAACAGCGACACGGCGTCGGCGTACTTGGCGTCCGGGTCGAACAGATTGGACTCGTGCGGGCCGAGGGCGCGGTCGGCGCAGGGCTCGGGCACGACCGCGGGACTCGTCGCTGTGCCGCACACCGCTGAACGCCACCGGGCGGCCCGCGCGGCGCGCCGCCTCGATGGTCGACGGGCAGCACTGCCGGGCGCGGGCCCCAGCCGAGGCGGCGCGCGAGGCCGGGCCGGGCGCAGTCGTGGTCCAATGTGGACATCAGACGGTGCCCGCCGCGCGGACGCGGTCGAGCGTGGCGTCGTCCAAGCCGAGCAACCCGCCGTAACCCGCCTGATCGCCGACCGGCACTTCGGCATCCTGGTCGCCTGCCTCCGCAACGACGACCTCAGCACCTCACCCGGCAACGATCACCAGCACTGAACCTGCACCGAGCGCGCCGACCGCCCACCAGGTGCTCGCCGTGCCCTGCCTCGCGCGGAGCGCGGAGCGGCCGCGGCGGAGCGCGGAGCCGGCCGGCGGCGCGGCCTCGCGTGGAACGGCCTCGCGCGGAGCACGGAGCGCGGAGCGGGCCGGCGGCGCGCCGCGTGTCGCGGTGTCAGGGCCGCCGAGCATCGACCCCCGTCAGAGCCCGTCAGAGCCCGACGACGCCGTCGAGCCGCTCGCGAAGCAGATCGGCGTGGCCGTTGTGCCGCGCGTACTCCTCCAGCAGATGCATCAACACCCACCGCAAGGAAACGGGACCCTCGCCGGGCTCGTCCCCCGCCACGTCGAGATCGCGCGCCTCGTCGACGAACCGCTCGCCGAACTCGACCTCCCGCCGCCAGGCCGCCCAGGCCTCGTCCACGGTCCGCTCATCGGCCCGCGCCACGTCGAACGCCCCGTCGCCGGCGTACAGCCCTTCGAACGGCTCCCCGGCCATCACCGTGCGGAACCAGAACCGCTCGGTCTCCGCCGCATGCCGTACGAGCCCGAGCAGCGACAATCCCGAGGGGCTCAACACTCGGTCCGCCAGCTGCGCGGCTGTGAGCCCCGCGCACTTGACCCGCAGCGTCTCCCGGTGCCAGCCCAGGAACGCCACGAGCGTCGTGCGTTCGTCAGCCGTCGGCGGGCGCCGGACCCGCGAATCGGCAGCGCTCACGGCCGGTGTGTCCGTATCCATCCCGCCATCCTCCGTCCCATCGCCGGCCTGCACGTCACCGACACTCCATCAGCCGCCATGACCGCTCTCGGTGCCCGGCCTTCGAGGGCTCCCGGTGTCGGTGGGTCAGGCCGGGGTGAGTTGGGCCGTCACGTGCTGGCGCAGGTCCTCCGGGACGTTGCGGTCGTGCATGGCCCGCTCGATCAGCGCGCGATCGGGGGTGTGGGTGCGCATATGCGCCAGCAGAGGGGTGTAGCGGTCGGGGCGGTTGCGGACCAGTTCCGAGACCAGGCGGAGCTCCAGGCGCACCGCGGGCACGGTGTGGCGGTCCAGTGGGACCTCGACGTAGTGGGTCCACGGGCCGGTGCCAATGCACTCCAGCGTGTCGGCCGAGGTGGGGTGCTCGACCGTGCTGGCGCCTACCTCGTAGCCCTCCAGGTCGAAATGGGTGAAGTACTGGGCCGCGGCGGGGAGCCACTCCGGCGGGGACAGGCAGCGATAGGACGACAGCGCGGCGGCGAAGCGGTCGACGTCGGCGCGGTGGTGCATCAGGATGTCGATGTCGCCCGTTGGCAGGGGCACGCCCTGTGCCAGGGCGGCCGCGGTGCCCACCAGGCGGTATTCGAAGCCTTGCGCCCGCGGGTCCAGGAGGTCGAGCAGCAGGGTCAGGATGCGCCGCAGGTCGGCCGGGTCGCGGAATGGTGTCAGGGCCCCGTTGTGGTTCATGGGCGTGATTCTGCTCTGGGGGTACGACAGTTTTCGGGGGCAGCCCGGGGGAACCGCGTCGATGTATCGTCGATCGGGCGAACTGACGACGGGAGGGTGCGGTGGGACTGCCGGAGTGGGTGCCGGACGGGGTCGACATCACCACGCCGAACGCGGCGCGGGTCTACGACTACACGCTCGGCGGGTTTCACAACTTCCAGGTCGACCGCGAGTTCGCCGAGGCGGCGCAGCGGGCGTGGCCGGGGATCTTCCAGCTTGCGCACGCCAACCGGGCCTACCTGGGGCGGGCCGTGCAGTGGCTGGCCGACCAAGGGGTGCGGCAGTTCCTCGACATCGGGTCCGGGATTCCGACGCTCGGCAACGTCCACGAAGTCGCGCAGGCCACCGTGCCGGGCGCCCGGGTCATGTATGTCGACATCGACCCTGTCGCCGTCGCGCACAGCCGGCACATCCTGGCTGGCAACCCGCACGCCAGCGCGATCAGCGGGGACCTGCGGCGGCCCGATGAGATTCTCTCGCATCCCGAGGTGCTCGCGCTGCTCGACTTCTCCGAGCCGGTCGCGCTGCTGCTCATGGCGGTGCTGCACTTCGTGCCGGACGAGGACTCGCCCGGTGACATGATCAAGCGGTTCGACGAGGCCACGGTGTCGGGCAGCTACGTCGCGCTGTCGCACGGGATTCCGGCCGAGGTGCAGGCCGACGCGCAGAATCAGGTGCGGACGTTGTACCAGCGTACGCCGACGTCGGTGCACCTGCGCACGCCGGAGCGGGTTTCGGCGCTGGTCGACGGGTGGAGCCTGGTGCCGCCTGGGTTGGTGCCGATCACCGGCTGGCGGCCGGATCCGGACGACGACGAGGCTCCGCAGCCGGCGGTGCTCGCCGCCGTCGCCCGCAAAGGGACACCGGATCGTCCGTGATGCGGCGGTAGTACTGGATTCGCCGGGGCGCGGCCCGTCATAATCACTTGTTGGAGACAAGCAATTCTCGGCTCCGGTTTAGTGCGTCATGTCCTGGAAAGGGTCGCCCACATGACGAAGCCCGGCCTTGCCATGTCCAGATCAGCAAGCTCCACCGGATCGACGTGCGGCGCGATGCCGCACGCGCTGGCCGCGGGTGGCCGCGGGTGATCCAGGAAGGCGACGGCCGGGCGGACACAGGCCGGCATGGCGAGGTCGACGAACGGACCACAGCGTTTGCCGTAACGCAACGCGACGAGGTCGACGAGCCGGCGTTCGCGGCCACGCAACGCGACGAGGTCGACGAGCCGGCGTTCGCCATCACGCAACGCGACGAGGTCGACGAGCCGGCGTTCGCCGGCACGCAGCACGGCGAGGTCGACGAGCGAATCGTGGCGTTTGCCATCACGCAACGCGGGGAGATGAACGAGCCCGCGTTCGCTGCCATGCAGCACGGCGAGGGCGACGAGCGGATCGCGGCGTTCGCCGTCACGTGGGAACGGACGCTGCCCGCCGGGACGAGCTTCGTGCGCGGCGGCCGGGCACGGCGCCGGCAGCTGCTCGAAGGGTTCGCCGCGCGGCTCGTCGCCGCGGTGCGAGCGGCCGAGTTCGACCGGCGGGACGGCTACCGGGTCGGGCAGGACATGGTGCTCGAGGCGCTCGCCGATCCGAAGATCCTCCTGGCCAGCTCCCAGCTGCTGCGCGAACAGCTGCTCGGCGCCGTCGGGCTGCGCGACGCGCGGGCCGCGAGCCGGCTCACCGAGCTGCTCGACGAGCTTGCGCACGGGTTCGCCACGGCGATGCGGACGCAGGTGTGGGTGGCCGCGGAGTCGCTGGGGCGCGGCGAGCGGACGGCGTGGCGGGACAGGCAGCGCGACCTCGAGCGGCAGGTGCACCACGCCCTCATGCACGACCCGCTGACCGGGCTGCCGAACCGGGCGGCGCTCATCGCGATGCTGGGCGAAGGGCGGCACCACCGGGCGGCGCGGCGGGCGCTGTGCATCGTCAACCTGCGCCGCTTCGGCGCCGTCAACCAGCTGCTCGGGCACGACGCAGGCGACCGGCTGCTGGTCGGCATCGCGCAGCGGCTGGCGACGTTCGCGGCCGAGCGCGGCGACGAGCTCGCGCACCTCGGCGGGGACACGTTCGTGCTCGTCATGACGGGCGTCTCCGGGGCCGACGAGGCGGTCAAGGCCGCCGACGCGGTCCTGCGGGCGCTGCCGGCGTCGTGGCCGGTGGACGGGCACGACGTGCCGGTCTCGGGGCGGGCCGGCGTCGTGGAGAGCGCGGCGGGCGCCGCCTCGCCGGACGAGCTGCTGCGGCAGGCGTCGATGGCGCTGGACTGGGCGCGGCACGACGGCTCGGCGTGGGCGGTGTACAACTCCGGGAGGGCCACGGCGCACCTGCGCCGCCACCAGCGCGCGCACGCGCTGCCGGAGGCCTTGGCGGCGGGGGCGGTGACGGCGGCGTTCCAGCCGATCGTGCGCCTGCACGACCACGCCATCGTCGGCATGCACGCGCTGCCGCGGTGGGCGCACCCCGCGACCGGGCCGGTGCCCGAGGCGGAGCTGCTGCGCCTGGCCGAGCAGAGCGGCCTGCTGGTGCCGCTCGGCCACCGGCTGCTCGCCGAGGCGTGCGCCCGCGCCGCCCGGTGGCGGCTCGACGACACCGGGCCGCTGGACCGGGCCTCGCGGCGGCTCGGCGCCGCCGGTCCGCAGGACCGGGCCACGCGTTGGCAGGCCGGCCCCGGTGCGGTGGAAGACCCGGCGGCGCAATGGCACTGCGACGGACCGGGCGACGGGGCCACGCTCTGGCCGGGCGACGCGGCCGAGGACTGGCGCACCGGCGAGGCCGGAAAGTATCTCTGGCGCGCCGGACAGCAAGACCCGCACGACGAACGGGCCGGACGGTGGCAGCCCGGCGACGGGGCGCCGATCGTCACCCTCGACGTGGCCGAGGCGCAGCTGCGTCACCCCGACTTCGCCGACACCGTCATCGACATCCTGCGCGAAACCGGCCTCGCGCCGGGGCGGCTGCACCTGGCGGTGCCCGAGCACGCGCTGCACGACCCCACCGACGCGGCCGCGTTCGCGCTCGACGGCCTCGACCGGGCCGGGGTGCGCATCGCGGTGACGCAGGTCGGCATCGGGCACGCCAACCTGACCGCCACGCCGGTGCACAGCGTCCGGCTCGAACCGCAGCTCATCTCCGGGCTCGACCCGAACGAGCCCGCGCACCGGTCCAACCTGTCGATGGCGACGTGGCTCATCTCGATGTTCCACGACCTTTCCATCTCGGTGACCGCCACCGGCGTCGACCATCGCGGGCAGACGACGGCGCTGCAGCTGCTCGACTGCGACCATGGCCTCGGCCGGGCGCTGGGCAAACCGATGACCGCGGACGCCGCCGACATACTGTTCGGACTCCCCCAGGCCAACTAGCGTTCCGCCGGACCCTGGACGATGAGGTCCGCGCAGGTGCGGGGGTCGTCGGCGAACGGCAGGTGGCCGCAGCCGGGCAGCCGCACGTGCCTGGCCGAGGGCAGCAGGCGCTCGGCCCGGCGGGCCTGGAACGCGGGCAGGATCAGGTCCCGCGTGCCCCACGCGATGGTGACCGGGATGCCGGCGAGGGCCTCGGCGCCGGCGAAGCGATGGCGGGCGAAGGCGGCGCGGGCGACCGCGAATCCGGGCCCGTCGGCCAGATGCCGCGCGTCGGCGAGGCCGGCTTCGGGATCGACGCGCGTGGGGTGGCCGAAGAAGAGCCCGAACAGCGCGACCCGGCCGGCCGCGGTGCGCGACAGGGCGGGCAGCGCCGGGGCCAGGGCGCGGGCGCAGCCGCGGGCGGCGGTCACCGACGCCTGGCACCAGCGCCGCGACGCCGGGCCCCAGAAGCCGATCGGCGAGAACGCCGTCACCGAGCGGGCCGCGCCGCGCCGGCCGAGCTCGAGGGCGACGCCGCCGCCCATCGAGCTGCCGGCGACGTGGAACGGGCCGTCGCCCGCCAGGCGCAGCACCTCGTCGGCGAGCTCCGGCACGCTCGCGCCGGCCAGGGTCGGCACCAGGACCTCGAAGCGCTCCTCCAGGCGCGGCAGGACCGGCGCCCACACCTGCCAGCGGCTGCCGATCCCGTGCAGCAGCACGAGGAGCTCGCCGCGGCCGCCGAGATGAAGCGAGAGCGCCACGGACGGATCGTAGGTTGTTGACAGCCCGACAACAACCGGGCACCGTGCTGGCATGCCCACGGCGGAGGTCGACTACGACGTCATCATCATCGGCTCCGGCTTCGGCGGCAGCGTCTGCGCGCTGCGGCTGGCCGAGAAGGGGTACCGCGTCGGCGTCCTCGAGGCCGGGCGGCGCTTCGCCGACGAGGACTTCGCCCGCACCTCGTGGCGGCTGCGCGACTACCTGTTCGCGCCGGCCGCCGGCTGCTACGGCATCCTGCGCATGACGCTGCTGCCCGACGTGCTCGTGCTGTCCGGCGCCGGTGTCGGCGGCGGCTCGCTCGGCTACGCCAACACGCTGTACCGGCCGCCGGACGTGTTCTTCGACGACCCGCAATGGGCCGGGATCACCGACTGGAAGGACGAGCTGGGGCCGCACTACGACCGGGCGGGCCGCATGCTCGGCGTCGCCGAGAACCCGCGCACCACCGCCGCCGACGACGTGCTGCGGGCCGTGGCCGAGGACCTCGGCGTCGGGCACACCTACCGGCGCACCCCGGTCGGCGTGCTCTTCGGCGAGCGCCCCGGCGAGCCGGTGCCCGACCCGTACTTCGGCGGCGCCGGCCCGCAGCGCACCACGTGCACGTTCTGCGGCTCCTGCATGACCGGCTGCCGGGTCGGCGCGAAGAACACGACGGTGAAGAACTACCTGTACCTGGCCGAGCGCGCCGGCGCCGAGGTGCACCCGCTGACCACCGTCGTGCGCGTGACACCGCGCGCCGGCGGCGGCTACACCGTGCGGACGGTGCGCACCGGCGGCAAGGTGCGCCGCCGCCCCCGCACCTTCACGGCCACCGAGGTGGTCCTCGCCGCCGGGGCGGTCGGCACCCAGCGGCTGCTGCACCACATGCGCCGCAGCGGCGACCTGCCGCACCTCTCGGCGCGCCTCGGCGAGCTCAGCCGCACCAACTCCGAGTCCATCCTCGGCCCCCGCGCCCGGGCCCGCGACGCCGACTTCAGCCAGGGCGTGGCCATCACCTCGTCGATCCACCCGGACGCCGACACGCACATCGAGCCGGTCCGCTACGGGCCCGGCAGCAACCTGCTCGGGCTGATGGGCGCGGTCCTCGTCGGCGACACCGGCCGCACCCCGCGCTGGCTGGCGGCGATCGGCCGCACCCTCGCGAGCTGGCGGGACTGGCCGCGGCTGTTCTGGGTGCGCCGCTGGTCGCAGCAGACGATCGTGCTGCTCGCCATGCAGCCGAAGGACAACTCGATCACCGTCGGGCCGCGCCGCGGTCCCCTGGGCGGGCGCCGCCTCACCAGCCGGCCGGGGGTCGGTGAGCCGAATCCGGTGTACCTCCCGGTCGCGCACGACGTCGCCCGGCGCGTGGCGGAGAAGATCGACGGTGTGCCGCTGGGGTCGGTCACCGAGCTCGCCGGCCGGCCGGTCACCGGGCACTTCATCGGAGGCGCGGCGATCGGCGCCGACGCCGGCCGCGGCGTCATCGACCCGTACCACCGCGTCTACGGCCACCCCGGCCTGCACGTCATCGACGGGGCGGCGGTGACGGCGAACCTCGGCGTGAACCCGTCGCTGACGATCTGCGCGATGGCCGAGCGCGCCGTCGCCCTGTGGCCGAACCGCGGCGGGCCGGACCCGCGCCCGCCGCTGGGCGAACCCTACAAGCGCTGCGATCCGGTGGCGGCGCAGCGTCCCGCGGTACCGATGGAGCATGATGAGCGTGACTGAGGTCGTGGCCGAGCGGGGCCGTCGCCTGGAGCCCGACGAACGCCGGGAGCAGATCCTGTCGTGCGCCGTGCGGCTGTTCGGGCGCCGCCCCTACGCCGAGGTGTCCACAACGGACATCGCCAACGCCGCCGGCGTCGCCCGCGGCCTCATCAACCACTACTTCGGCACGAAGAAGGGCCTGTTCATCGAGGCGGTCCGGGTCCTCGTGACGATACCGGCGGTCGCGGTGGAGCAGCTGCCGGAGGGCGACCTCGCCACCCGCGTCGACGCGAGCGTCACCTGGTTCCTCGACGTGGTGTCGCGGCACAGCACGTCGTGGCTCGCCGCGGTCGACGGCGGCGGCGTGGGCCGCGACCCGGACGTGCAGCGGGTGCTCGCCGAGGCCGACGAGATCGCGGCGGAGAGCATCCTCGTCGCGGTGGGCCTGGCCGGCGTCGAGGAGCATCGCGACGAGCTGCGGGCGATGATCCGCGCCTACTGCGGGCTGGCGAAGGCGACCGCCCGGGAGTGGCTGGAGCGCGGCGCCCTGGACCGCGCGCAGGTGCACGCGCTGCTGGCCACGATGCTCATCACGCTCGTGCAGGACGTGTTCCCGAAGGCGATCGGGCGGCTGCCGTGACGCGCGTGGCCGTCATCGGGGCCGGGTTCGGCGGCATCGCCGTGGCGCACCTGCTGCGGCGGGCCGGGTTCACCGAACTGACCATCTTCGAGCGGGCCGGCGACGTCGGCGGGGTGTGGCGGGACAACACCTACCCGGGGTGCGCCTGCGACATTCCGGCGCCGCTGTACTCGTACTCGTTCGCGCTCAACCCCAACTGGTCGCAACGCTTCCCGCCGCACACCGAGATCCTCGAGTACCTGCGGCATTGCGTCGCCCGCTTCGGCCTCGAGCCGCACCTGCGGCTGGGCGCCGGCGTCGCCGAGGCGGCCTGGACGGGCACGGCGTGGCGGCTGACGCTCGAGGACGGCACGACCGACGAGTTCGACGTCCTCGTCCCAGCGACCGGGCAGCTGTCCCGGCCGGTGATCCCGTCGATCCCGGGCGCCGACGACTTCGCCGGCCTCGCCACCCACACCGCCGGCTGGGACCCGGCCATCGACGTCGCCGGCAAGCGGGTCGGGGTCATCGGCACCGGCGCCAGCGCCATCCAGCTCGTGCCCGCCATCGCCGGCGTTGCCGGCCGCATCACCGTGTTCCAGCGCACCGCGCCCTGGACGCTGCCGAAGCCGAACCGGCGCTACGGCCGCGCCCGCCGCCGGCTCAACCGCGCCCTGCCGTGGCTGATGCGCGCGTCCCGGGGCGGCACGTGGGCGCTGACCGTCGTCACCGGGCGGGCCATGACCGGCCGGCCGGTCGCCAAGCGGCTGGTGCGGGCCGTCTCCGACGTGCAGCGGTTCGTGCAGGCGCGGCGGCTGCGCTCCCGGGTCACGCCGGACTACGCGATGGGGTGCAAGCGGGTGCTGTTCACCGGCGACTGGTACCGCACGCTGCGCGCACCCCACGTCAACCTCGTCACCGACGACATCCTGCAGATCACCGGCGCCGGCGTGCACACCGTCGACGGGGCCGTGTACGACTGCGATGTTCTGGTGTACGCCACCGGCTTCGCGGCGACCGAGTTCCTCACGCCGCTTCGCGTGCTCGGGCGCGACGGGCTCCTGTTGTCCGACGCGTGGCGCGACGGGGCCTACGCGCACCTGGGGATCGCGGTGCCGGGGTTTCCGAACATGTTCCTGATGTACGGGCCGAACACGAACACGGGCAACACCTCGGTGGTGTACTTCCACGAGGCCCAGGCCCGCTACATCGTGCAGGCGGTGCAGGCGATCGCCGCGACCGGGCCCCTGGAGGTGCGGCCCTCCGTCGCGGCGGCCTTCGACGCCGAAATGCAACGGCGGCTGTCCGGCTCGGTGTGGGCGGGGTGCACGAGCTGGTACCGCACCGGCTCCGGGCGCGTCGTGACCAACTGGCCGGGGATGGCGTCGGAATACCGCGCCCGGACGGCTTTACTGCGGCACGCGGACTATGCCGAACTGCATACGGAACTCGTCCGCGACTAACGACAGCAGCGGGCGGCGGCCGGCCAGGAACGCCGGCTCCTGTATGTGCCAGCCGACCCGGGCGAGGCCGCAGCGCGCGGTGGCCCGCACCGGCGTCGTCTTCGGCGCGCCCGCGAGCTCCTGCACGACCCGGAAGCCGATCGGCAGCCTGATCTTCGGGCCCCGCATGCGCAGGTCGGCGGCGGCGAGCCCGGCCGCTTCCGCGCGGTCGTCGGACAGCTCGAACGTCGCAAGGTCCTTCGGGATGCCCCACAGCGCGCGGCCGCCGTCGCGGGAGTCTTCGCTGTCGACCCAGATGTGGGTGATCGTCACGCGCGGGCGCCAGCCCGCCCGCACCAGCACCGCGGCGAGCAGCTCGCGGTAGCTCATGTCGCCGCCCGGCCGGTAGTCGACCCAGGCCGCGCCGACCACCGCGCGCCGGCCCAGGCGCACCACCTTGATCGCGCCGGCAAGCTGTGCCGGCAGTTCGGGGACATCGGCCGCGGGCAGCAGGAACACCGACACGTACATCCGGCCGCGCAGCGACCAGGGCTCCGCCGGATAGGCCATGCCGGCACTCTACGCCTCTTGGCAGCCTGCCAACAGCGGCCGTCAACGGTGGCGGCGCCGGGCCCGCACGAACACGATGGCGGCGCCGCCGACCAGGGCCACTGCGGCCCCGCCGAGCGCCAGGGCCGGCCCGGTCGGCGTCCGCTTGCCCGGTGTCGTGGCCTTCGCGGCCGGCGCGGCGATGGCGGCCACGGCCGAGGGCGGCGGGCTGTGCAGCTCGGCCGCCTCGGCCGGCGTGACGAGATGTCCGACGCTGCTGCCGGCGGGCCGCGCAAACCCCCAGTCGAGCAGCAGCGTGCTCTGCTTCCACGCCCGGGCCGGGACGATCTCGGCGCCCATGATGGTGACGACGAGCCGCCGCCCGTTGCGCTGCGCGCCGCCGACGTAGGTGTGGCGGGCCTCGTCGGTGAACCCGGTCTTGCCGCCGATCGCGCCCGGATACTCGGTCAGCAGCTTGTTCTCGTTCTGGATCTGGAAGCCCTTGGGGTCCTTCGGCGGCTGGGCGGGCCACTGGAAGACGGGCATGGTGTCGTACTTGAGGAACTCCGGCCGGTCGAAGTCCTCACGGGCGATGAGCGCGAGATCGTAGGCGCTGGTGAGCTGGTCGGGCCCGTCGAGCCCGGACGGCGTGACCGCGTGGGTGTCGTCGGCCCCGAGCCGGTGCGCCTCGGCGTTCATCGCCGCGATCGTCGCGGGCACCCCGCCGTCGCCGCCCGCGACCCGCGCCAGGGCGTTGGCGGTGTCGTTGCCGGACTGCAGCAGCAGCCCGTACCACAGCGTGGAGACGGGATAGTGCCCGCCGACGATCATCCCGACGGCCGAGCTGTCGGACGGCAGGTCCAGGTCCGCGTCCGTGGCCTCGACGACGAGGTTGGGGTCGAGCTTTGGCAGCACGGTCGCGGCGAGCAGCAGCTTCTGCACGCTGGCCGGCCGCCGCGGCAGGTGCGGCGCGCATGCCCCGAGCACCTCGCCGGTGTCGAGGTCGGCCACCACCCACGACATCGCCGACAGCGTCGGCGGCGCGGGCGCCCCGTCGGGCACCGCGAGCCCGCGGGTCGCCAGCCGCTCCCCGCCGATGACGGGCTTGCTCGGATCCCGTTCCGGCGACGGCGGCGTGGGCGGGATGGCGGCGATCGACGCATACGGGCACGGCACGTCGGCGGGCGCCGACGGCTCGCGCACCGGCACGGGAAACACCGCCAGCACCGCGGTCATCGCGGCCCCCAGCAGGCTCCAGTCTCCCATGCCGGGAGCCTACCCAGCCCGCAACGGTCAGGCCTGCCGGACCGCGATCCACCCGAGCCGCTCGGCGCGGACCGTGAGGCCGGTGCGGTGCGCCGCGAGCCTTGCCATGTCCTCGTCCGGCAGGTCGCCGCTGTCGCGCATCCGCTCGAACGTGGCGCGCGCGTACTGCGCGGTCGCCTCCTGGTCCGGGTCCGTCAGGTGCGCCGTGAACCGCCGCGCGTCCCGCACCTCGAACCCGGCCGCGGCGAGGGCCGCCCCCCAGTCGTCGCCCATGTGCGGCATGTCGACGGCGCGCCGGCGGGCCATGGCCTCGTGGCAGCGCTCCTCGACCTCGGCGTCGGCCGTGTCGGCCAGGAATCGCGGAAACCCCTCGATCTCCAGCAGGGCGAGCACCCCGCCCGGCGGCAGCGCATCGTGGATGGCCCGCAGCACCTTGGCGGGGTCCGCCATGTGATGCATGGAGTTGGACGCCCACACGAGATCCGGTTTCGGTACATCGTGAGGCCAGCCATGGTCGAGATCCCCCACGACCGTTCGCACCCTGTCCTGCCCGGCCGCGTGCTCGTCGAGCCGGTGCAGCATCTCGTCGGAGCTGTCGACGGCCACGACGTGCGCGTCCGGGAAGTGCGCCAGCAGCTGGAACGTGCCGGCCCCGGTCCCCGCCCCGATGTCGACGATGACCTTGGCGTCCGGTACGTGCCCCTTCACCCACGACACGATCTCGGCATGGAACTCGCGCAGGACGACGGCATCGAGGTCGAGCATCTCGGCCAGCCCGCCGTGATGCTGATGCTGGTTGTCGTGGTGAGGATGGTGGTGATGATGGTCCGCGTGCATGCTCTTACTGTAGGCACGCCTTGCTCCTATCGCATACTATCTTGCGTATGACGCAAGACGGCGACCTGGACGCTCTGGTCCGCAAACGCATCCGCGGCCTGCGCGCGGCATTGGGCATGTCATTGGACGACCTGGCGGCGGCGTGCTTCATGAGCCCGTCGACGCTGAGCCGGATCGAGACCGGCCACCGCCGCATCAGCCTGGACCAGCTGACGGCGATCGCGCGCGCTCTGGGCACAACCCTGGACCAGCTGGTCGAGTCCGCCGACGCCGACGTGGTGATCCGCCCGAAGCACGAGCCCGACCGCGGCATCACCACCTGGACCCTGCGCCACGAGGCCGGCCCCGGCGGCACGACGGTGGCGAAGATGCGCATCGAGCGCCCCGTGCCGTCGCCCGATCAGCTGCGCGCCCACCCCGGCTGGGAGTGGTTCACGGTCCTCTCGGGCACGATCGCACTCATGCTCGGCGAACGCCTGATCCTGATCGAGGCGGGCGAGGCGGCGGAGTTCTCCACGATGGTGCCGCACGCGTTCGGCGCCCACGAGGGCCCGGCCGAAATCCTCGGCATCTTCGACCACGACGGCAGGCGCACGCACCTGCGTCGCCTGCCGTAGCGCGGTCTCACGCTCCGCAGGGGTTCGGGTCCCATGCGGTCCACCAGTGGCTTGGCCTTCGATACTCAGGACATCTCTGTTGTGCTGCCAGCCGCCGGCGATCCGCCGGGATCGTCGCGGAAGGTCAGCCCGGCCGCACCCATCGCGGCTCGAAGATGGCGCAGGGCGTAGGGCCCGACTCCATGGAGTGCCTGCACCTCGGCCTCGCTGAGTTCGGCAACCTGTTCGAGGCTGGCCACGCCGTGCGAGGTGAGCGCACGGGTCGCGGCTGCACCCAGATGTGGCAGCGGGATGCCCGGCACCGGCACCGGCCGGTCGGGGACCGGACGGCGATGCCCCTCCTGGTCCAGGACGGCGGCGCCGCGCGCCGAGAGCCGGTACCCGATGTCGAGCGATTCGGTCAGGCCGCGCTCCTTCAGCTTGCGCACGTTCTGTTTGAACGCCGGGGTGTCACGCCCCAACCGTTGTGCGAGGTCGGGTGCTCGGGTCGCCGGCAGTTCGTCGATCAGCAGCAGCGTCGCCCGGGTCCAAGGCCCGGCCGGTGAGGCGCGGTCAAGCCGATCGAGCCACGCGACGATCTCGTCGATCTCCGCAGCGTCGGGCACTGATTCCCGCAACGCGTGCCGCGGGTCCACGCCCGCGTACCGCAACCCGATCCGATACACCGGCCGATCGGGGTGCAGGCGGTCCAGCCCCTGCCGGAGCGCGGCCAGCGACACCGCGCCGGCCCGGCGGGCGTCTGCGGCGGACAACGAGCTCACCGCCACGCGGTCGACTGACGTGACCTCGATCAGTCCGACTGCGGTACGCATCCGAGTACCGACCCTGACACGAGGCCGTTCCCAGCGGCGGAACGCCACCTCGACCTCGCCGGCACGGATCGCCGCCAGTTCTGCGGGACGCATCTGCATATCCCAGTTCAACACATGCAGCGGCTGGTGCGGACCCTGCCAGGAGGTGGATGGTCCATGGTCCTCGGTGTGGAGCTGCTGCTGCACGGGCGGCGGCACGAGCAAGTGTCCGCGCCCATGCCATGTGCCCGTACGAGATCCGCCGATATGCGGTATACCGGCAGTGTGTCGAACGCGTTTGTGCAGAGCATGGCCCACAACTTCGAACAGGCGCTGCGGCTGATGGAGACGGCGCTGACCGACTGCCCCGACGAGCTGTGGCAGACGGACCTGTGGCCCGACGAGGCGCCTACGGCTCCGACGCCGCACGGGGGATTGCACGGCTCGGCTCCCTGGTTCCTCGGCTACCACGCGCTGAATACGCTCGACTATGACCTGGCCGGCGAGTTCGAGCCGTGGGCACCGCCACAACCGTTTGACGACAACACCTACGGCTTCCCCAACCGCAAGTTCACGAAGCCCGAGCTTCTCGGGTACGTCGACTGGTGCCGCGTACGCGTACGCCAGACCCTTGACGGCCTCACCGAGGAGATGGCCGCTCGGCCACTTCCAAGCGCCCATCGATACCACGGAATGCTGTTCGCGGTGATTGTCGGCAGCATGCCGCTGCACGTCGTTGAGCACGCCTCCCAGATCCGTCAGTTCCTCACCGCCGCGGGCGTCACAGTGCAACCCATGCCCGGTGACCGTGGGTACACGGGTTGACTGAACACGCGCTCATTGGCATGAATGTGCACCGACTCGCGAGATCGGCCGCGGCTGTTCAGCATCGCACGTGTGTCGGATGCTGGTTCAGCATCCGCCGTACGTCATGGCCGGTATGCCAGAGGTCATCGGCGTACCGTGTCGAGAGACAGGACAACGCCCGGTACGAAGATCCACCGGTCCTCGACCGCTGGCACCGGTTTGCGGAGGCCCGGGGTCGGACCGGGAAGTGAGACTCAGATCAACAGCCGCAGGTGAACCGGTCGCAGTAGCGTGGCGGTGTGCCAACACATACTGCTCTGACCAGCGCGGATCTTCGTGAGATCCGGCAATCCGCCCTCGGCGCTGCCGATCCTCTCGGCATCGCGGCCGAGCTGGCCGACGCTGTGGATGCCGGGCGACTGACCGACGAGAACGACGCTGGGTTCGCCCTCATGCTGGCCGCCGAGATCGCCGAGAGCCGGACGAAGCTCGATGCTGCCCTCCGATACGTGGAGCGGGCCGTCAACACGTACGCGACGCGGGACGACAGCGAGGTCGGCGCTGCCCGGGCGTTGCGGGCCCGGATCCTGTTCCGGTCCGGCCGCGAGGACGAGGCGATGGCCGAACTCGAACCCCTGCGCCCGCTACTCACTCGGTATCCCGATGCGGCGGCGTACCTCGGCGCCGCCCTGGCCGTCGGCGGGCGCAACCAGGTCGCCGAGGAATGGCTGACCGAGGCGGTGCGGGTCGCGCTTGCCGAACGCGCCGCCTCCACGGAGCAGTCCGCCGAGCCGGTCAGCGCGGAGGACGCCGGTCTCCTCTTCTTCCTGCTGCAGCAGCGGCACCGGATCCGTCACGCCATCGGCCGGCCGCACGACGCACACGACAACCTCGCCGAGCGGCTGGAGAGCAAGCTGGCCCGCGCCGGCGCCTCCGCGGCCGCTGAGTCGGCCGACGACCTGCTGTTCTGGCCGCACGCCGAGTTCGACAGCATGGTGGTGCAGTGGCCGGCTCTGTCCCAGTCGTACGGCGGGACCTGGGACCAGCACCGCGCCCGCCTGGAGCGCGAACTGGTCCGGTTGGCCGGCACCGGCCGCACCGGCCTGACCCTGCTCCCCGGCTCGGTCGCCGGCCTGATCGGGTACGCCGGACGCGACGGCGAGCCGGCCGATCCGAAGACCCGGGCCAGCTACGCCCGCCAGCTGGCCGCCGGCTCAAGACAGATCAACTGGCCGCCCGAGCGCAACGAGCCGTGCTGGTGCGGGTCCGGGAGCAAATACAAGAAGTGCTGTCTGCCGCGATCGCGCGGCTGATCCAGGTCGGAGATCGCCCTGGACGGGCAGCGCCCGTTGCCGCACGATTCGCCCCCGTTGCTCACCTGCAGCCGGCCCGCGGGAAGAGGACAGAGGCAGCTCTGCCGCTGGGTGGGGCTGTCTGTGCGGTAGTCGAACCGGCCGGCTTGCGAACGACGAACACCGGCCTATGACGTCGGCAGTTGCCGCAGGCCGGCCGCGAGGAGCGCGGGAACGGCCTGCTCGGCCGACGCCGAGGTCGTATCGGCCACCGCGCCCCGCCGCGCGCGGTAGCTGATCCCCTGCGCGATGACGGCAAGCTTGAAGTTGGCAAGGGCCAGGTAGAACGGCCAGTGGTCCAGGTCGACACCGCGCCGGCGGGCGTACGCCTCGGCGATCGCGTCACCATCAGGCAGCCGATCGCTCGCCCACGCTGCGTCAAACCCGAGGATCGAATCGAGCTGCGGTTGACGGTAGACGCACATGAGCGCGATGTCCGTCTGGACGTCGCCGACGGTGGCGAGCTCCCAGTCGACCACCGCGAGCACCTTGGTGATGTCCGAGCCGTCCAGCAACGCGTTGTCGATCCGGTAGTCCCCGTGGACCACGCCGATGTGCCCCGACCCGCTCGGCAGCGCGGCGAGCAGGTTTGCGTGCAGGCGCGTCGCGTCGGCGAGGTCCTGGCTCTTGACCTCGTTCCACTGTCGCCACCACAGGCGGACCTGGCGCCCGAGGAAACCGTCGGGCCTGCCCATGCCGTCGAGTCCGACCTCGGCGACGTCGACGGAGTGCAGGTCCGCCAGGACCCGCACGAGCTCCGTGACGCAGGACTCGAGCTCGCGGGACGTGTAGGCGTCCAGCTGCGCGCGGCTGCGCACGACCTGGCCCGATACGAAGCCCGTGACCGCGAAGGGCGCGCCGATGACCGCCGGGTCCTCGCACAGGGCGACCGCCGGAGCAACCGGGACGGCGCTGTACTGCAGGGCCTGGGTGACCCGCCATTCCCGCGCGACGTCGTGCGCCGACTGGGTGAGACCGGACATCGGCGGCCGCCGGACGACCCAGCGGTGCGTGCCGTCCGTGACGACGTACGTGAGGTTGGACTTTCCGCCGCTGACCAGCTCGCTGGTCAGCGGTCCGGTCGCGTGGACGCCCTGGCGCTCGAGGAACCTGGCCACACTGCGGACGTCGAGGACGGACGGGTCGGGACTCATGCCTGGTATCCCGTTGTCCCGGCCCGGCTGAGCACGATCTCGTTGATCACGCTGCGCGGCGACAGGTCGAGCAGCCCGGTCACCGTGGCGACGACGTCGTCCACCGGGATCATCGACTCGGGCGGCACCGCATCGCGCACCCACGCGCTCATGTCGGTGTCGACGTACCCGGGCGCGATCGCCGTCGCGGTGACGCCACCGGCCGACTCCTCGGCGTTGAGCCCGCGGCACAGGGCCAGCAGGGCCGCCTTCGCGGCCCCGTAGACGGCGAGTGACGGTTCGGCGTACACCCCGCCGATCGACGCCAGGGCGATGACCCTCGCTCCGCTGGACGGACGCCGCTGCGCCGCGGCACGCAGCAGCGGCAGCGCTTGGCTGATCATGAGGAAGGGGGCGCGTGTGTTCAGCGCGAACTGCTTCTCGTACCGCGATACCGGATATCCGTCCAGCGGCGCGGCCGAGCCGACGCCCGCCGAAAGCACGAGGGCGTCCAGGCTGTCGTGCCGCGCGGCGTGCGCGGCGACGACCGCTGCGGGCCCGTCCGGTGTGGCGAGGTCGACGTCGATGTAGTCCACCTGCGCCGCTCCGGCCGCCTCGGCCTCGGCCGCCACGGCGGCCAGGCGGTTCGGATCGCGAGCCGCGAGGGTCAGCCGCCATCCACGCGCGGCGAGCGCGAGCGCGATGCCGCGTCCGATGCCGCGGGACGCGCCGGTGACGATCGCGGACCGCGCCGGCTCATGATCGGTCGCCGCCGACCGTCCGACCGAGGGTTCGGTGGTGGTCGTCATCGAGGCTGTCTCGCCAGAGCCTCCTTCGCCGATCCCGACGATCGACCGCGCGATCGTCAGGTAGCGATCGAGGAGCGCTTCGACCGGCAGTGTGCCGTCCGGCCGGTACCACGACGCGACGCCTACGCACAGCGACACAATCGCCCGGCTCGCATGCTCCGGATACGGCGTCGAGAACTCGCCGTTGCGCACACCTTCGAGGATCACCCGGTCGAGCATGCGTTGCTGCTCGTCCCGTTTGGCGACGTAGCGCTCCCGGTTGCCCGGCTCGAGGCTGCGCAGCTCGGCCGTCGACACCATGGCGCCCGTGCGCCGGTACATGTGGAATCGCAGCAGCGACTCGACCAGCGCGTCGAACCGCGAGCGGGCGTCGTGGGACGCGCTCTCCAGCGCCTGGCGGCTGCGGGTCAGCAGCTCGTCGATGACGACCATCATGAGGTCGACGAGGATGTCCTGCTTGGACGGGTAGTAGTGGTAGACGCCGGGCACGGACAGGCCGGAGCGGCGCGCCAGGTCACGCGTGGTCGTGCCGTGGTAGCCGTGTTCGTGGAACGCCTGCAGGGCGGCGTCGAGAATGCGCGGGGACTCGAAGGGCCCGTATTCCCGCCAGTTGGAGTCGGCAGACATCGGCTCGGTCGTCACCTCGCCCGCCTCGAGCGTGCGGAGCTGATGAGCATGTCGAGAGCCTCCGGGTTGTCGACGGCACCGCGGTTGACCACGCGGTCCGCGTCGGCGCCTTGCAGGATGCGTTTGACCGGGACCTCAAGCCGCTTGCCGGTCTTCGTGTGCGGCAGTTGTGTCACCAGGATCACCTCGTCCGGCACGTGCCGGGGCGAGGCCCGTTCGGCGATGCGCCGGCGGATCCGGCTGACGAGGCCGGCCGGGTCGTGATCGCCGTGCGGTACGACGAAGAGCGGCATCCAGTATCCGCCGCCCGGTTCCTCGACGCCCACGACGAGAGCGTCCTCGACCTGCGGCATGCCGCTGAGGGCCTCGTAGATCTCCGCCGAGCCCAGCCGCACGCCGTGTCTGTTGATCGTCGCGTCCGAGCGCCCGTAGATCACGACGGTGCCACGCTCCGTGATCGCGGTGAGGTCCCCGTGGCGCCACACGCCGGGGAACATGTCGAAGTACGTGTCCCGCAGCAGCCGGCCGTCGGGGTCGTCCCAGAAATGCAGCGGCATCGACGGCATCGGCTCGGTGATCACCATCTCTCCCGGTGTGCCGGCCGGGACCTCCTCGCCCTCGGCGTTCCAGACCTGGACGGCCGCGCCCAGTGCGGGGGCGCTGATCTCACCGTCGTACACCGGGGTCGTGGGTGCGCCGGCGACGAAGATCCCGACGATGTCCGTGCCTCCACTCATCGATGCGAGCTGAACGTTCGCGCTGACATGCTCACGGAACCACGTGTTGGCGGTGCCGGGCAGCACCGATCCGGTCACGCCGACGAGCCGCAGCGCCGAGAGGTCGAGGTCCTTGCCCGGCTCGAGGCCCGCCCGCTGGGAGGCTTCGAGATAGCCCGGGCTCGTGCCGAACACGGTGACGCCGAGATCGGCGACCAGCCGCCACAATGCATCGGGCCCGGGCGATGTCGGCCGCCCATCGTACAGCACGATGGTCGCGCCGTGGAGCAGCCCGCAGACCTGGGCGTTCCACATCATCCAGTTGGGCGTGGTGAACCAGAAGAACACGTCGCGGCCGCTCAGGTCCATGTGCAGGCCCGGCGACACCAGCTGCTCCAGCAGCACTCCCCCGTGCCCGTGCACGATTCCCTTGGGTTTGCCGGTCGTACCCGACGTGAACAGGACCCAGAGCGGATGGTCGAACCCCACGACCACACCGATCGGATCGGGCTCGGCGGCGAGCGCGTCCGCCCAGGTGCTGACGCCGGGACCGGCGGCGTGGCCGGCGACCCCCGCGGTCTCAACGGTGATCGTGTGCCGCAGCCCGGGAAGCAGGTCGCGCAGGTCGCGCACGTCACCGCGGCGGTCGTGCACCTTTCCACCGAACCGGTAGCCCGAGCCGGCGATGAGCACCCGGGGTGACAACTGCGCCATCCGGTCCGCGGCCGATGGCGCCGCGTAGTCGAGGCCCGTCTGCGCCCACACCGCACCGACCATCGCGGTCGCCACGAACGCGACGACCCCTTCGATGCAGTTCGGCAGGTACGCGGCGACGCGGTCGCCCGGTTCGACGCCGAGGGCGCGCAGGCGGCCGGCCACGGCGGCGGCCTGCGTGCGCAGCGCGGCGTACGTGATCGAGGACCGCTCGCCGTTCTCCGCGACCAGGATCACGGATTCCTGGTCGTCGTCGCCGGCGCGCAGCAGATGCTGTCCGAAGTTGAGCGTGCCGCCGGGGAACCAGACCGCGCCCGGCATCCGGCGTTCGGCGAGCGCGCTACGCGGCCGGGTGGACCATTCGACGTCGAAGAAGTCGGCGACCGCCGCCCAGAACTCCCCGGGATGGGCAGCCGACCAGGCGTGCAGCGCGCGGTAGTCGGTCACGTCGTCGAGGCTCGCGCGGCCCTGCGTGTCGAGCCAGGTCGCGAACCGCACGATCCGGCTCTCCCGGACCCGTGCCGGGTCCGGCCGCCAGCTCGGTTCGATGGCAGTCATGGTCAGCGCCGCCTGGGCAGGAGGGACCCGCGGGCGAGGACCACGTCGATGGCGACGGCGACGATGAGGACGGACCCTGTCGCGAAGTACTGCACCTCTGTCGACAGACCCAGCAGCTGGACGCCGTTGTTGATCGACCCGATGACCAGGGCGCCGAGCAGTGCCGACCAGATCGAACCGCGCCCGCCGAAGAGGCTGGTGCCGCCCACGACGGCCGCCGCGATCGCGTTCAGCATCAGCGGACCGGAACCGGAGGTCACCGATACGCCCAGCTGGCGGGACGCGTCGACCATTCCTGCGACGGCCGCACACACCCCGAGCACCAGGAACGAGTAGAGCACCATGCGGCGGACCGGGATGCCGGCACGCTGGGCCGCCTCACGGTCGCCACCCACCGCGTACAGGTGGATGCCGTAGCGGGTCTGTGTCGTGGCGTACCACGCGATCAGCAGCATCGCCGTGAGGATCAGCAGCGGCAACGGCAGCCCTCGCTGCTGCGTCAGCGTGAAGACTCCGCCGAAGAGGACGGCGGCGACGATCACGCAGGGCAGGACGACCGCGGCCACCGAGGCCGACGCGCCCGTGGACAGCCGCTCCCGGTGCTGGAACAGCCGGTACGCCACGAACGCGACCGTCCCGGCCGCGGCCAGAGCGTAGCTCGAACCCGCCGGTATCGTCGTACTCGCGATCTCGGCGAACGGCGTGCCGGCGACGCTGACCGTGAACTCGGGCGGCAGCACGACCAGGATGAGTCCCTGAAGGATGACCATCCCGCCCAGGGTCACGATGAGCGACGGTATGCCGAACATGATCACCTGGGCCTCGACGAACGTGACGGCCATGCCGGCGACCACCCCGGCCGCGATGCCGACCGGCAGCGGCAGGCCGCTGTTGACGGTCAGCCCGGCGGCCACCGCGGCGCAGACCCCGGACAGCACGGCGGAGGACAGGTCGATCTCGCCGACGAGCAGGACGAAGACCACGCCGAGGGCGAGAATCGCGGTCGTCACGATCTGCAGGGTGAGGTTGGTGAGGTTCTGGAAGCTGAGGTACGCCGAGTTCTGGCTGTAGAAGACGGTCCAGATGATCGCCAGGACGACGAGCACCGGGATGCTCCGGTGCGCGCGGGCCGCCGACTCGATCGCCCGGCCGACCGAGGTACGGCGGGCCGCCGGCGCGCCGGCCGCGGGGGATGTCGAGATGCTCACAGGTCTTCCGTCCTCAATCGTTCGTCGACTCGTCCGCGCCGGTCATCGCGCTGACCAGGTCGGACGGTGTGTAGGCGCCGCGGCGGAACTCGGCGACCTTGGAGCCGAGCCGCAGGACCACGACCCGGTCGGCGACCTGCCGCACGTCCTTCATGTCGTGTGAGATCACGACCACGCCCCGCCCCTGCTCGCGAAGGCGGTGGATCAGGTCGAGCACCTCACCGCGTTGTGAGACGCCGAGGGCCGCGGTCGGCTCGTCGAGGATCACCACGGCGGGGTCGCTGATGAGCGCGCGGCAGATCGCGATGCCCTGACGCTGGCCGCCCGAGAGCGCGACGACCGGGGTCGTGAGCGAGCGGAGCTTGACCGAGAGCGACGCGAGCACACGCTGGGCCTGCTCCTCCATGAGGTGGCGACGGACCCGCCGCCCGGACCACACCGGGCCGCAGTGCTCCTGCCCCAGGAAGAGGTTCTGCACGGCGTCGAGGTTGTCGCACAACGACAGGTCCTGGAACACCGTACGGATCCCGGCCTCCGCCGCGGCCCGCGGCGACTCCAGGCGCGCGGTCTCGCCGCGCACCCGGATCTCGCCCGTGTCCGGGGACTCCACTCCGGACACGATCTTGACCAACGTGGACTTTCCGGCGCCGTTGTCGCCGACGAGGGCGACGACCTCGCCCCCGTACACCGACATGTCGACCTCGTGCAGGGCCCGTACCCCACCGAAGTACTTCGAGACCTTCGTAAGCTCGAGCAGGATAGGCAGCTGTGGTTCGCTGTCCACGGTCATGGTTTCCTCCGCGGGGCGGCCGGCGGCTGCCGGCCGCGCCCTGCCGATGGGATTGGGCTACTTGTTCTTGGTCTTGCAGGTCTCGGTCTGCGCGGCCGGGCCCGTGCAGATCTGCTGCCACGTGAACATGCCGAGGTCGACGGCCTGCTGCACCGCGTCACCGGGGTCCTTGCCCTCTTCGAGGTGAATGAGCGTCGCGTCGAGCTTGGCCGTGGGCACCTTCATCGCACCGTTGTCGATGGTGTCCTTGACGAGGTCGGCCGGGGGCTGCTGGCCACCGATCGCCGCGATCGTGATCTTCGCCGCCGCCTCCGCCTCGACCTTGAACGCCTTGAGCACGTTGTCCTGCTGGTCGCCGGTGAGCATGTACTGCAGGCCGGTCAGCTCGGGGTTCTGGCCGCCGTACACGGGAATCTTGAGGTTCTTGCCCTTGAGAGCGGCGATGATGCCCGCTGTGATGCCGTCGTAGAACCCCAGGAACGCGCCGACGCTGTTCTGCGTCTTGGTGAGGCACTGCTCGGTGGCCTTGGTGGCGTTGTCCGGCGCCCAGTCCTTGATGTAGTCCTCGCAGACCACCGTGATGTCGCCGCTCTTGATGAGCGGGTCGAGGACGTTGTTCTGCCCGGCGAGCATCTGGGTCGTGTACACGTCGCCCTTGTTGCCGTACTGGCGGGCGACCTTGACCGGCCTGGCGCCGAGCTTGCCGCTGGCAACCTGCTCGGCGAAGTACTTGGCCTGCTGCGCGCCGACCTTCTCCGGGTCGAAGACCACCTGGCTGTACAGCGTGCCCTTGATCGGCGGGTTCTCGTACCCGATGACCGGGACCTTCGCCTGCGCGGCGGCCTGGAGCAGCCCGGCACTGGTGTTCGGGTCGGCCGCGACGACGACCAGCGCCTTGGCGCCGGCGGCGATCGCCGCATTGGCCTGTGCGAGCTGCTGGCTGGAGTCGCCTCCCGCGTTGACGAACTTGACGTCGATGCTGGGATTTAGCGCCCTGATCGCCTTCTCGAACGCCGGACCGTCCTGCTGGATGTAGCGGGTCGGCGTGGTGTTGGGTGCCATGAAGTAGACGAGCTTGGACTGCGAACCGCTGTTGCCGGAGCCGGGGTCGTTCGAGCCACAGGCTGCGGCAAGAAGGATGCTGGCGCATGCCCCTCCGGCGATGACCGCCCGGAGGATCGCGCCATGGGTGCGCTTCATGGGTACTCCTTGGGGTTGCGGGGTGTGGGTCGGGCGGAGCCGGTGGGTGCGTGCGGCATCGGGGCGGCCCGAACGATGTCGGGCCACCCTCCGCCGGCGTCGTGCCCGTCAGGGCGTCTGCAGTCCCGCGTGCTTCGCGGTGATCTGCAGAGCGAGGTGCTTGGAGTAGATGCGGACCCAGGCGAGCGGTCCGCCCATGTACCAGAACGCCGGATGGCCCGTGCGCCGGTAGAGCCCGCCGATCTCGCCGTCCTCGCCGATGCCGAGGACGAGCGGAAGCCGGTCGGCGACCTCGTCGCCGAAGAGCCGGCGGGCCGTCTCGCGCATGTTCTTGTAGCCGGTGGCGAGCACGACGAGATCGGCCTGCAGGGTCCGGCCGTCCTCGAGGCGGATGCCCTCGGGCGTGAACTCCGCGAGCCCGGAGCCCTGCGCGAGCTTGATCTTGCCGTCGGCGATGAGCTGCGAGCAGCCCACGTTGATGTAGTAGCCGCCGCCGTACGCCAGCGCGTAGCCCATCAGCCCGGTGCCGTCGGGCCCGTCGTTGCGCTTGAAGCCGACCGCGTCGAGCGCGGCGAGCAGCTCCGCGTCCTTCTTCGCGGTCTCCTTGACGCCTTCCTTGGCCATCTCGAGGACGAGCGGCCACGGTGTGCCGCTGGCCAGCAGGTCGGCGTACTTGGTCGGAGGGCCGCCCTCGACGAAGTTGCTGCCGAAGATCGCCGGGATGCCGTGCTCCTGGCTGATGATGTGGGTCGACGAGCGCTGCACCAGCGTGACGTCCGCGCCGGCCTCGTAGAGGTCCTGCGCGATGTCGTGGCCGCTGTTGCAGGCGCCGACGACGACGGCCTTCTTCCCGGCCCAGCTCTGGGCCGAACCGTGCCGGCTCGAGTGGTAGCTCGTGCCCGCGAACCGGTCGCGCCCCGCGACGGCGGGAACGTTCGGCTCGCCGGCGGCGCCCGTCGCGAGGATGACGTCGCGCGGGTGCAGCTCCCGCTCCCCCTCCGGCGTACGCACGCGCAGCGTCCACCGCCCGGTCGCCTCGTCGTAGGCGCTCGAGGTCATCTCGGCCGACGTCCAGACGTTGAGCTCCATCGCCGAGGCGTACGACTCGAACCAGTCGGCGATCTTGTCCTTGGGGCAGTAGACCGGCCATGAGTCGGGATAGGGCATGTAGGGAAGGTTGTCGGCCCACACCGGGTCGTGCAGGACCAGCGAGTGGTAGCGCTTGCGCCACCCGTCGCCGACCCGTTCGCTCTTCTCGAGGATCAGCGTGTCGACGCCCATGAGCCCCAGGTTCGCGGCGACGGTCAGGCCGCCCTGACCGGCCCCGATGACGACCACGTCCGGGTCGGAGCCGGCGTAGCGCACGTGCTCCTGCCGCTTCTGGAGCCAGTTGCGCCCGCCGCTGTCGGCGGGGTTGTGCCGCGGCCCCCTGGACCGGTGCGGGCCGATCGCCCGCTCGTGGTCGCGCAGGTCGTCGAGCTCGGTCAGCACGGTCCAGGCGACCCACTCGCCGTCCTCCCGGAGGAGCCGGACGGCCCCCCGTCCGAAGCCGAGCGGGGTCTCGAAGGTGATGAAGCCTTCGACGATCTCGCCGTCGCCCTGGTACCGCGGACCGAACTCGGTGGTCATCCGGATGTTCGCGAACGAATCCGGCGCGAGGTGGTCGCCGAGCATCGTCGCGACCTTGTCCCGGCCGCGGTAGGTGCCCAGGTCCCAGGTGAGCGCCAGCAGGTCGCGCCACCAGCAGTCGCCGGCGAGCAGCGCGGTGGTTCCCGCAACGTCGGCGGCCTGGAGTGCTGCCGTGAACCGGTCCAGCCACGCGGCGAACGTGGCTTCTGCCGTGACCTCGGCCGCGATCGCCTGGTGTGTCTCCGTCGCCATTGACGCGCCCTTCCGTCCGTAGCATCTTGTTACAGTCCGAGCGCTCGCTCGGTAGCCACAGAGTCTGGACTTCGGACACGTGACGAGCAACACCTTCGCGAAACTTTCTTGTAACGAAGATCGCTTCGAGGTCCACGACCACCGACAGTGAGGTGCCCATGACCAGCCGAGCCGACGACCTCGTCGCGCGCACCCGAGCCTTCATCGACGCCCACGTGATCCCGGTCGAGGACGAGTCCGACGGCGACGTCGCGGCCGCCGGCGGCGAGCAGCTCCGCCTCCAGCTGCAGCAACGGGCGCGCGCCGAAGGCGTCTTCGCACCGCACGCGCCGCGGGAGTTCGGCGGCCTCGGTCTGGGGATGGAGCAGCGTGCGCCGGTCTTCGAGGCGGCCGGGCGGTCGCTGTTCGGCCCGATGGCCCTGAACATCAACGCTCCCGACGAAGGCAACCTCCACCTGCTCGACCGTGTCGCGGCCGGGGCACAACGCGAGCGCTACCTCGCACCCCTGGCCCGCGGCGAACAACGCTCGGCGTTCGCGATGACCGAGCCACCGCCCGGCGCCGGATCGGACCCGAACGCGCTACGGACGCTCGCCCGGCGCGACGGCGACGGGTGGGTGATCAACGGCCGCAAGAAGTTCATCACCGGTGCTGACGGGGCCGGCTTCTTCATCGTCATGGCCAGGACCAGCGGGGAGCCGGACTCCCCCGGCGGCGCCACGATGTTCCTCGTGCCGGCGGGACGCGACGGGATCCGCATCACGGGGCATGTGACCACGATGGACAAGTCGATGCTCGGCGGGCACTGCGAGCTCGAGCTGACGGACGTCCGGGTCGACCCGCAGGACGTGCTCGGCGCGGTGGACGAAGGGTTCCACTACGCCCAGGTCCGGCTCGGCCCGGCGCGCCTGACGCATGTGATGCGCTGGCTCGGTGCGGCGCAGCGCGCCCACGAATCGGCGGTCGCGTACGTCAGCGAACGCTCCGCCTTCGGCGGCCCATTGGCCCGGCACGGCATGGTCGAGCTCATGATCGCCGACAACGAGCTCGACCTCGCCGCCACTCGCTCGCTGCTGCTCACCGCCTGCCGGGTCCTCGACGCCGGCGGTTCGGGGCGCGAGGAGACGTCGCTGGCCAAGGTCTTCGGGGCCGAGGCCGTGCATCGTGTCGCGGACCGCGCGGTGCAGATGTGCGGCGGCGCCGGCGTCTCCGCCGACCTGCCGATCGCCCGTATCGCCCGCGAGATCAGGCCGTTCCGGATCTACGACGGCCCCTCGGAGGTCCACCGCATGTCGCTCGCCCGACGTGCCGTGCGCAGGTACGGCCGGCGCACGCCGGGGACGTCGGGCTGAGCGCCGAGACGGCCTCGGCATCTTCGACCACGACCGCGAACTCCCGGTCATCCGCCTCACGCGCTCACAGCGGCAGACTGCTGTAGGCGTGGTCGAGCTCGTGCTGCCCGTGCCCGCGGGCAGCCACGTACCCGTCGGGTCGCACCAGCACCCAACCGTCGTGGTCCAGCCCGAGGGTGTCGGCGGCGGGCCGGTCGACCGGGCAGCCGCGCGCCAGGCGCGGCAGCTCGGGTGGTGCCGCGCCGTCGGCCGCCGTGCGTGCGGTCGAGGTGACGAGCAGCCAGGCCGGATCGCGCAACGCCTCGAAAAGTTTCCTCCAGCCGGCGGTGTCGGCCTCGGGGTGACGGATCTGCACCAGGCGCTGCCCCGCAGCGGGTCCGGGCCGCAGGGTGTCGGTGTCCGGGACCGTCAGCAGGCTGGTCGGGTAGGCGATACCGAGGCCGGACATCGAACCGAACAGAGCCTGGTTGAGTGCCTCGAAGATCGGGGGCCAGGCGTTGACGATCTCGAACATGGCGGGCAGGTACTCGTCGATGACGGCGTTGCGCAGCTCGACGAGCTGGGTTGCCATCCGGGTCGACCTCAGCAGGGCCTTCGCGATCGGCACCCGCTCGGCGCTGTAGGTGTCCAGCAGCCGGGCGGGTGCCCGGTCGTTAATCACCGCGGCGAGTTTCCAGGCCAGGTTGAAGGCGTCCTGCACTCCGGTGTTCAGGCCCTGCCCGCTGGCCGGGCTGTGCACGTGGGCGGCGTCGCCGGCCAGGAAGCAGCGCCCGGACTGCATGGTGGGCGCCGCGCGCTGCTGGATGGTGAACACCGATACCCACGTCGGGTGCGCGACGTGCGCCGGGTTCCCCAGACCGCGGCTGAGCTTGCGCGTGAAACGCTCGGCGACGGCGGCATCGTCGCCGACGTAGTCGACGTCCACGGTGTCCAGCAACCGCCAGCGCCGGTCACCGACCAGCGGAAACAGCATCATGGACGTGCCATCGGCCCGAATCCACCGGATCCGGTCGCGCTCGACCGGCCGATCGAAGGTGATCTCGGCGTCGGCGACCAGCCACGTTTCCGTGGACTCGCCCTTGAGCACCAACCCGAGCTGGTCGCGCACCGTGCTGTGCCCGCCGTCGCAGCCGACCAGCCACGGCACCGACACCTCCTCGGTAGCGCCGTCGCGCTCCAGCGTCGCGCGCACACCCCCGGAGTCCTGCGCGACGGCGACGAGCCGTACGCCCCACTGCACCTGGCCGCCGAGCCGTTCGACCGCCGTGCGCAGCAACCCCTCGGTGATGACCTGATCGAGCAGCAGCATCTTGTCGAACCGGGTGGGGTACCCGACGAAGTGGGCGTCCATGGAGGCCAGTTGCCGGCCGTCGGCGTCGAAGGCGGTTCCCCTGCCCTGCACCGCGCGAGCGTTGAACTCCTCGTAGAGCCCGGCCTGGTCCAGCACCTCCATGGTGCGCGGATGGATGACGGCGGCCCGGCTCGTGGTCGCCGGGCCGGGCGCAGCGTCGACCACCCGCACCGAGATCCCGCGGCGCAGCAGCTCGTGTGCGGCCATCAGCCCGACCGGACCGGCACCGACAACCAGCGCATCCGCCTCGAGCGCACCGGACGAGGACGGCTCCGCTCTCGTCGTTTCCGGCCGCGGTAGGACCGCGAGCTCGCGGATGATGAACGCCCGGAACTCCTCCATGAACTTGCGCAGGAACCGTTCCGTGCCGGCGTCGGTGACCTCACCGGCGTCGGTGATCAGGCCGGGCTTGAACTGGATGTACCCCTCCGGGGCGCTCATCTGCGGGGAGTTGCAGTAGCTGAGCACGCCGCGCAGGCTCTGCTGGGCGAGGGCCGTCCGGATCGTGCCCGGGGACGCGCCGATCGCGGCGGACGGCTTGTGCGCGAACGAGTTGTCCCCCCACGGGCGGCTCGCCCAGTCGATGGCGTTCTTCAGGCCGCCCGGGAGGGAGCGGTTGTACTCCGGGGTCACGAACAGCACCGCGTCCACGGCGGCGATGGCGTCCTTGAGCGCCCTGCCTGCGGCCGGGTAGTCGGCGTCGTAGTCGTAGCTGTACAGCGGCAGATCCTTGATCGGGATCTCCACGAACTCCAGATCCGGCGGGGCCAGGCGAATCAGCGCCTTGGACAGCGTGCGGTTGATCGAGGCGGTGGCGAGGCTGCCGACGAAGTAGCCCACCTTGTACCTGGTCATGTCGGCCCACCCTCCTGCTCGGCCGAGCGGTCCCAGCCCACAAGCTGCCCGTTCCCGGCGGGCTCACCCATGACATCCCAAGATCACTCGACCGCCCGGTTGCGAAGCGCAACTCGGCAAGCGGCTAGTGCGGTGACCGCAAGCGTTGGCCGGGTTGGTGTCGGCCAGACTATTTCGTACCTGTGTGCTAAACCGCGGGTATGCCTCGTCGCTGCGATCCGGAAGGGTCGCCTGTGGTGTATCGCACGGCCCAAGTCGGGTTGCGGCTGACCCGTGCGCGGCGGCGGCGGTGTTTCGGGTTGCTGCGCTCGGCTGGTGATGTGTGGGCGTGCGTGCTGGAGGTCAATGCGTGGCGGCGGCAGCGCCGGGATGCGCCGCTGGCGTCATATCAAGCGTTGTGCCGGGAACTGGCCGCAGCCGGGCCGGGCACCTTCGGCGACCTGCCCAACCTGGTCAATGCTTGTGGTCACAGCACTACGTCGTGTTTCGAAAGAGCGACGACCCGACCGCCGCCGCCGTCCACGCCGTGGCCGGGCGCCTTCCCGCGCCAGCCGCCTGACCCAGGCCGGGTGGCGCTGACTTCTACCGACGATGTGTCGGTGGTTCCTCGTAGCGAGCTGACTGACGCGGACTGGACGGTGATCGCGCCGTTGTTACCCCAGCCTGGGTCCAGGTCCGGGCGGTGGCGTGATCAACGGCAGGTGATCAACGGGATTCTGTGGAAGTTGCACACGGGTGCGCCGTGGAGGGATCCGCCGGAGCGGTATGGGCCGTGGAAGACGTGTCATGATCGGTTGACCGCGGACGGCACGTGGGAGCGGGTTCTTGCCGCGGCGCAGGTCCATGATGATGGTCAGCCGGTTCATGACAGTCAGATAAGCCAGGCGCAGCAGCACGAGGCAGGAACAGTGCCGCGACCTGCGCACTCCGGGCGCGCAGGTCGCGGCGTCTGATCAGGAGAACACCCAGCGCTGGTTGGTCGAGCTCGCGGCGCACGGCCATGCGAGAACGCCCGAATGCTCGACCCCGTTGGTGTAGTCCTGGTCGAGGCACTGCCCGCTGGCGTGGTTCTGCAGCTTGTAGGAACCGTCGGATTGCTTGTTCAACTCCCACAGTTGGTTGGCGTCCCCGTTGCACACCCACACGAGCACGCCCGAGTGCGGAACCCCGTTGGTGTAGTCTTGGTCCAAGCACCCGTTACTGCCCACGTTGCGGATTGTGTACACCTCCTGGATTCCAAACTTGATAAACTCCCAGGTCTGGTTGGGCTGCCCGTTGCACACCCACGCGAGCGTGCCCGAATGCGGAACCCCATTGGTGAAGTCCTGGTCTAGGCACTTGCCGCTGCGCTCGTTGTGCAAGATGTTGTACGGCGACACATCCGTTGCCTTGGCCGGCGCGGCCCAGGCCCCGGCCGCCGGGGCGGCCATGACCAGAGCCAGGGCAACGGCGATAGAGACGATGGCACGTCGCATCAATGCTCCCAACAGAGCGATATTGTCGCGCGGACTCGTCAGGCATGCGCCGAGCACACGGCAAAGGCCAGCGGGCCCGGCCGCATGCGTTTGGCAGTCGTTTTCCCGCGACGGAATGCGGAATCAATTCCCCGTGAATTGACTACGGCGCCCCGTGCGCCGCACACGGAGAGTTTAGTGTGCGTCGACGCCTAGCGCAATGCGTCAATGCCGAATACTCGGCGTAATGACGTCAGCGAAGCAATATGGCCCGAGCCGCCGACGAGCAATTTGTGGGGGTGAGGCACAGGACCTCGCGCGCCGAAACGGGTCGGCGCACGCGTTATCCACAGGCGGACCTTCGCCCTTGAACGTCGCACCGAAGACCCGGCTCCCTGAACCCATCCATTGACATCGGCCAACGGGGAAGCAGTGTCGGGGCCGACCCATCCCATCTAGCAGCGCCCGCCACGCGGTCTGGAACTCCGCCGTCGCCTCCTCGGCCCGGCGCAGCACCTCGGTCCGCGCCGCGTCGACCGTGCCGGCCGTCACCGGCTACTCGGCCGTCAACGCCTGGACCACGTTCTGCACCTGCACCTGCACCGCCCACTGCGCGTCGGGTCAGGTCATGGCGCCTCGCTGCCGATACGCTCGGCACGAGGTCTCCGGTCTGGTATTCGGTTTTGCTTGGTCGCTAAACCACCTACCGGAGACCTCTTCAGTTATCGAACACCGCCATGCCCGCAACCGGCCGCCCTTACGAAACCCGGCTAGAGGGCGTCCCACGGGATCGTGGATTCCGCCTGCGTCAGGGCGGACATCAGCGCGGGATCGATCGGGTACTCGACGTCGTCGATGCGGCGGACCGCCGTGATGCCGATCGAGTTCGTCACGAACGCGGCCCGGAACGACGGGAGGTCCGACAGCTCGACCCGGGCGGTCCGTGACGGGATGCCGGCCTCGGGCAGGCGTGGGGCGAGCAGCTGCATGGCGATGCCGGCCAGGTGCGGCGCCGTGGGCCAGGTGACGGTCGTGCCGTCGTAGAAGCCGACGTTGTGGATCGCGGCCTCCTCCACCGCGCCGGTGTGGTCGACCAGCAGTGCGTCGTCGAAGCCCGCGGCGACCGCCTGTGCGGCGTGGTAGCCCTGACCGAAGCCGCCCAGGTGCTTGATGTGTGCGGCCGGGCGCTCGTACCGGGCCGAGCGCAGTGCCAGTGGCGCCGCAGGCGGGGACGCCGGTGGGCGGACGAGGACCAGGACGCGCAGCTCGGCGGGGTGGTAGATCATGATGCGGACCGCGGCGTCGGCGATGTCACGGACCGCGTGCGCCGCGTAGGCGCGGACCTGGTCGGTGTCCAGGTCGACCGACCACAGCTCGCGGGTCGCCGCGGCCAGGCGGGACAGGTGCAACGACAGGCCGCGGACGCGGCCGGCGCGCAGCTGCATCGCGGTGAAGTGGCCGTAGCCGGTCAGCAGGGGGTGGTAGAGGTCCTCGAGGCGCGGCTCGCGGCCGTCGACCTCCAACCGGATCGGCGCCGTCGTCACGATGGTCAACCTTACCGTTCGGCGGGCCCGGGGCCGGCTCCGCTACAGGTCCAGTGGCGCCACGACCGGTGTGCGGGAGTGCTGGTAGATGACC
The DNA here is from genome assembly GCF_039537565.1 of Dactylosporangium darangshiense. Taxonomy (NCBI): domain Bacteria; kingdom Bacillati; phylum Actinomycetota; class Actinomycetes; order Micromonosporales; family Micromonosporaceae; genus Dactylosporangium; species Dactylosporangium darangshiense. The sequence continues at coordinate 582,968 of NZ_BAABAT010000002.1, read as the reverse complement.
GAGCTGCGGAAGCCGACGATCTCGCGGCGCTTGCTGAACTTGTCCATGAGGAACGCGTGCAGCGAGTCGACGCCGGGCACGGCGACGTGGACGAGGAAGTCGTCGCCGCCGGCGACGACGAAGAACGACAGGACCTCGGGCAGGGTGCCCAGGTAGGCCTTGAACGCCTCGATGACGGTCCGGCTCAGCGGCCGGATCTGCACGTGCAGCAGCGCCTGGACGTGCCGGTTGAGGGCGGGAAGGCTGACCTCGGCGTGGTAGCCGGTGATGACGCCGCGCTCCCGCAGGGCGCGCACGCGCTCCAGGCAGGTCGACGGCGCGATCCCGACGGCGGCGGCGAGCTCCCGGTTGGTCTGGCGGGCGTCGCGCTGCAGCCGCTCCACGATCGCCGCATCAAGTTCGTCCACGGCCACCATTGTAGGCGTTTTGCCGAACGATGTTCGGTGAGGCTTATGTGGTACCGCTGCCGCCTCTAGGTTTTGGGCATGGAACACGAACAGGTGGTGATCCACCGGGGCGCCCGCTCGGGGCTGCCCGTCATCGTCGCCGTCCATTCGACGCGGCTCGGGCCGGCGCTGGGCGGCTGCCGGATCCGGGCGTATGACGGCTGGCGCGCCGGTCTGGACGACGCGCTGCGGCTGTCGGCGGCGATGACGGCGAAGTGCGCAGTCGCCGGGCTGGCGCACGGGGGCGGCAAGACGGTGGTGGCGCTGCCGCCGGGGACCGTCCTCGACGCGGATTTTCGTTTGGCGGTACTGCACGACGTCGGCGACGCCATCGAATCCCTGGCCGGTGGCTACGCGACGGGCCCGGACGTCGGGACCGGCCCGGCGGACATGGCGGCGATCGGCGAGCGCACCCGGCACGTCTTCTGCCGCCCGGTCGCGGCGGGCGGCAGCGGCGACTCCTCCCCCGCCACCGCCGCCGGCGTGATGGCGGCCCTGCGGGTGCTGGGCGGCGCCAGCCACGCCGTCGTCGGCCTCGGCAACGTCGGCGCCGACATCGCCGCCCGCCTCCTCGCCGCCGGCAAGCGGGTGGTGGTCACCGACGTCGACGAGGCCAAGCGGGCGCTGGTGCCGGGAGCGGAGTGGGTCGCACCGGACGAGATCCTCGGCGCCGACGTCGACGTGCTCGTCCCGGCGGCGCTCGGCGGGCTGCTGACCCCGGCGAGCGTGCCGCGGCTGCGCTGCCGCGCCGTCGCCGGCCCGGCCAACAACCAGCTCGACGCGCCGGCGACCGCGGACCTGCTGCACGCCCGCGGCATCCTGTGGGCACCGGACCACGTGGTGAGCGCGGGCGGGGTGGTGTACGCAACGCAGGTCGAGCTGCACGGCGCCACCCACGAGGCCGCCCTGGCCCGCGTCGAGGGCATCGGCGACACGCTGCGCGGGCTGCTGACGGCGGCGTCCGCGAACGGCACCACCCCCGCCTTCGAGGCCGAGGAACTGGCCCGGTCGCGGCTGCTGACCTAGGCGGGACCGCACGCTGAGCGCGGCCGTGTATATATTGCCGACGTGTCGAGCGTCGATGCCATCCCTGCGCCTGCCGGAGACGCACTGACCTTCCGCAGCCGTCGGTGGCGGGTGTTCGGAACACTGCTGTGGATCTTCGCGTCCGTCTGGATCCTGCTGCAGGTCGCCCTCATGGTGCTGAGGGTTGCCGTGTCAGGCCGTGCGCCGATCATGTTCGACGTCGTGTCGGCCGCGGTGGGTGTCGTGGTGTTTCCAACGGTAGTTGCGAGCGTTGTCATGCTGAGCTGGAGGCGGCGCCCGGCCTGGGTACGAGTCTCGGCGGCCGGCGTGGAACTTGCGGCAACCCGTCGGCAGCCGGTGTTGCTGCCATGGTCGGCGGTCCGGGCGGTGCGGCTGCGCTATCGCGGCCCGTTCACCGAACTGCTCGTCACGCCGTCCGGCCTTGACGCTGACGCCGTGGCACCGATCTGGGCGTGGGCGCCACGGCTGCACCGCCGGTCGGGCGCCCCCGCCTTCGTGGTCGACGTCGGCATGCTGACGCCCGGGCCATCCGTCCTGCTCGCCGAACTCGACCGGCGGCTGGCCGCCCGCGCTTGACGCACTCCGCACATCGGACGCACAACGAACCTACAGAGAGGTCAATCCAATGACCGAGCTGAACGCGGAACGCGCCCGGCGAGCGATCGTCGAACACACCCGACGTCTGGCGGAATCAGCCGCCGCGGCCGGACCTGACGCCGCCGTGCCGACAGCCCCGGCGTGGACCATCACCGACCTGGTCGAGCATGTGGGCCAGACCCAGCACTGGGTCGCGGAGATCATCGAGCGGCGCATCACCGATCCCGCACAGCTGCCCACGGAGATGGCCGTACTCCCCACCGACCCCCGCGAGTGGCAGGCGTGGCTGTCGGATTCCGCGCAGCGGGTCGCGAGCGCGTGCTCCGATGACGCGCTCGACGCGCCGGTGTTCAACCCCGCGGGGGACGAGCGGCCAGGGACGCGATTCTGGATGGCCAGCGTCCTCAACGAGACGGTCGTCCACGGCTTCGATGCAGCCAACGCGGCGGACCGACCGGCCGACATCAACGCCGACATCGCGGCTGCGCTCATCAGCAACCACCTCGCGATGCTCACCTCCCCCTCGTGGCAGATGCAGCGGTCCGAGTCCGCCCACGCCATCCGGGGCACCGGGCAGACCCTGCAGTGGCTGGCCATCGACGCCGCGGACGACGCGCGCGCTTGGTTCGTCGAACGGCGGCCTGACGGGGCGACGTGGCAGGCCGGAACCCGGCAGGCCGATGTGACGGTGACCGGCCCGGCGCGATCGCTGCTGCTGGCCTTGACCCGACGACTCCCTCTCACCGACGGCGAAGCCACCAACATCAGCGTCGACGGCGACACCGACCTCGCCCAGCACTGGCTCGACAACACCGCCCATGTCAGCGGCTGACCGGCTGATCGAAAGCACAGAGGACCGGCGCCGCCCCACAAACGGCGCCGGTCCGGATCATCAGCGCAACGCGAAGGTCGACAGGCGGGCCGGGCCGCCGAAGACCAGGTACACGTCGTGCCGCCCACCGGTGCGGGGCAAAGCCGCCGTAACGTCGGCATAGCTGTATACGTCGGCGGTGGCGGAGACGTTCACCGTGGCGAGCAGGCGGCCGTTGACGGGGTCGTCGAGGCGCACCTGCAGCGTCGTCGGGCCGCCGGGGCCGGCGACACGGGCGGTGAACGCCGCCGGGTTGCCCCGCAGGTCGGCGTCGGCGAAGCGCAGCCACTGTCCGGCGGCGGTCGCGGCGACCGCGGTGCCGGACGCCTTCGACTCGTCGGTCAGGATCGTGCCCTGGTAGGCGTCGAAGTTCTCGGCCCGCACCGAGCGCAGGTCGCGGGGCGGGATCGTCTCGCCGCGGACCTGCACCTGGGCGGTGGCCCGGATGTCGGCCGACGACGAGCCGATCATGATGTCGTGCGTGGCGTCCTCGACGACCCAGCGGCCGCGGGTGACGTCCCAAAAGCGCAGGTCCGACGCGGCGAGCGTGAAGGTGACCCGCTTCGTCCGGCCGGGGTCCAGGTGCACGCGCTGGAAGCCGCGCAGCTGCTCGACCGGCTGCGGGACGCGGGAGGCGCGCTGGTGGGTGTAGAGCTGCACGACCTCGTCGCCGGCGCGGGCGCCGGTGTTGGTGACGTCGAGGGAGACCCGCACGGTGCCGCGGGCGTCCATTGTGGACGCCGACACCTGCGGCCGTCCATAGTGGAAGGTGGTGTACGACAGGCCGTACCCGAGCGGGTAGAGCGGGTCGCCGGTGTAGTACTGGAAGGTGCGCTTCGAGCCGATGACGTCGTAGTCGGTGATGGACGGCAGGCCGTCGGCGGTGCGGTACCACGTCTGCGTCAGCCGGCCGGATGGGTTGCGGTCGCCGTAGAGCACGTCGGCGAGGCCGTGGCCGGTCTCCTGGCCGCCGTGGCTGGTCCACAGCAGCGCCGGGGCGTTGGCCTGCTCCCAGTTCAGCGCCGTCGGGTAGGAGTTCTCCACGACGACGACGGTGTTGGGGTTGGCGGCCCTGACCGCGCGCACGATCGCCTCCTGGCCGGCGGCGAGGTCGAGGCTGGTGCGGTCGTGGTCCTCGCGGCCGTTGATGAACGGCATGCTGCCGACCACGACGACGGCGGCGTCGGCGCCCTTGGCGGCGGCGACGGCGCTGTCCACGCCGCTGGTGAGGGTCTCGCGGGCGAACTCGGTGGCGGTGTCCGCGGTGGCGGCGCCGAGGTTGAGGGTGCCGTCTGGCTGCACGACGACGTACGGGGTGTGGTAGGACGGCGCCCAGTCGTAGGCGGACTCGTAGCCGGCGTAGCGCAGCACCACGTTGCCGTCGGGGCGGGCCTCGAGGGAGAACTGCTGCTGCACGAACCAGCCGTTGGGCTGGGGCTGGTCGGCGGCGAAGCCGGACCAGTTGTAGCCGACGGTCTTGCCGTTGGCGACGTTGCGCAGGGTGACGATGCCGGAGCCCCAGTCGAAGACGTCGAACTGGGCGGCCGGGTCGGCGGTGGCGGCGGTGGCGGACAGCAGGGCGCCGCCGCCGGTGACGTAGCGGCCGGTGCCGGCCTGCTTCAGGGCGATGCGGTCGACGCCCTCGCTGAAGGCGACGGCCGAGCGCTCGGCGATGCCCTGGCGCGGGGTCACCTTGTAGGGCATGTTGCCGCCGTACCAGTCGCTGTAGACGGTGTCGGCGAGGGGGCCGACGACGGCGACGGTGCCGCCGGGGCGCAGGGGCAGCACGCCGGTGTTCTTCAGCAGTACCGTCGACTCGGCCACGGCCTGGCGGGCCAGGCGCTGGTCGGCGGCGAGGTCGGCCCTGACGTTGCCGTAGGGGCCGCCGCCCGGGTCGAACTCGCCCAGGCGGAAGCGCAGCGACAGGTTCTGCTTCACGGCGTCGTCGATGTCGGCGACGGTGAGCAGCCCCTGGTCCAGCGCCGAGTGGATCGCGGCGGCGGTCGCGGCCGGGTCGGTGTTGTCCTGGGTGAAGCTGTTGAGGCCGGCCTTGATGGCGGCGGCGTCGGCCTCGGCCTGGGTGGCGTAGTAGGCCTCGGAGCCGGTGAGGTTGCCGGGCGCGAAGGCGTCGCTGGGGTTGAACAGCGGCTGGCTGCTCCAGGCGCGGATCGCGTCGAGTTCGGGGCTCACGGTGTTCGGGCGGCCGTTGACGAGGTTGTAGGACGGCATGACGCCGGTGGCGGCGCCGGCCTGCAGCGGGATGCGGAACGCGGGCTCGTCGTACTCGTGCAGCACCCGCGGCGGCACGGACGCCGAGTTGGTGTCGCGGCGGACCTCGTTGTTGTAGGCGAGGTAGTGCTTGAGGGTCGGCGCGGCCTTGAGGTAGGTGGGGTCGTCGCCGGCGATGCCGCCGGCGTAGGCGGTGGCGACCTGGCCCGTCAGCCACGGGTCCTCGCTGTAGCCCTCCTCGTTGCGGCCCCAGCGCGGGTCGCGCAGCGGGTTGACGACGGGCGCCCACAGGTTGAGGCCGAACACGTCGGGGTTGGCGGCGTGCTGGGATCGGGCCTCGTCGCCGACGGCGGAGCCGATGCGGGTCAGCAGCGCCGGGTCCCAGGTGCTGGCCAGGCCGATCGCCTGCGGGTACTGCGTCGCCGTGGCGGTGACGACGTCGCCGTTGTGCTGGTAGTCGTTGGACCAGGCGATGCCGTGCAGTGCCTCAGTGCCGGACTTGAACAGTCCGATGCCGAGGCGCGGTATCGCCGGCTGGTACTGGTGCAGCAGCGAGATCTTCTCGTCGAGGGTGAGCCGGCCGACGAGGTCGTCGACCCTGACCCGCATCGGCAGCCGCGGGTTGCGGAAGTCCTCGGCGGGGCGGTCGGCGACCGCGGCCGGTGGCGCTAATGCGAGGACCAGGGTGGCGACGATGGTGCTTGTGTACATGCGGTGCCTCCTGATTCAGGGGAGGTGCACGATCACCTGCTCGGTACCGGGGTCCGCCTCGATGAGGACGCCCGCGGGTTCGGCGCTGCTTGCGGGAGCGAGCCGGCCGGCTGCGACGGCCGCCACCGTGGCGACGCCGGCCAGCTGCACCCGCCAGGGCGCCGCGCTCCCGCCGCGGCGCACCTCGACGACGGTCCCGGTCCGGCGCACGGTGAACGTGGCGGCGGGCCGGCCCTGGAGGTCCGGGATCTCGACCGTGACCGTTGCGCCGTCGGCGGGCTCGTAGACCCGCAGGGTGACGCCGTCGGCGTAGTCGTAGTCGGGGCGGTCGTCGCGCGCCCCCAGTGCGATGACCGAGCCGGGCCGCACGAACACCGGCAGGTCGCCGATGCCGTACCGGCGCCGGATCCAGCCCGGACCGGTCAGCACGTCCCCGCCGCGCAGGTCGGTCCAGCGGCCCGCCGGCAGGTAGAAGGTGGTGTCGCCGTCGGCGCTGAACACCGGGGCGACGAGGATGTGCTCGCCGAGCATGTACTGCCGGTCGAGGTGTGCGCAGGCGGGGTCGTCGGGGAACTCCAGGGCCATGGGGCGCATCACCGGCACGCCCTCGCGGTGCGCGGTGACCGCGGCGGCGTAGAGGTACGGCATGAGCCGCGCCTTGAGCCGGGTGAACTCGTGCAGGACGGCGACGGCGTCGTCGCCGAACAGCCACGGCACCCGGTAGGACTCGTTGCCGTGCAGCCGGCTGTGCGAGGACAGCAGCCCGAACGGGATCCACCGGGTGAACACGGCCGGGTCGGGGGTGCCCTCGAAGCCGCCGATGTCGTGGCTCCAGAAGCCGAACCCGGACATGGCCAGGGACAGCCCGCCGCGCAGGCTCTCGGCCATCGACGGGAACGTGGACTCGCAGTCGCCGCCCCAGTGGACCGGGAACTGCTGGCCGCCGGCGGTCGCGGAGCGGGCGAACAGCACCGCCTCGCCCTCGCCGCGGTGCTCGCGCAGCACCTCGAAGACGGCCTCGTTGTACAGGTGGGTGTAGTAGTTGTGCATCCGCAGCGGGTCGGCGCCGTTCGCCCACACCACGTCGGTGGGGATGCGCTCGCCGAAGTCGGACTTGAACGCGTCGACGCCGAGGTCGAGCAGGGCCCGCAGCTTGCCCTGGAACCAGGCGCGGGCGTCGGGATCGGTGAAGTCGACGAGGCCCATCCCGGCCTGCCAGCGGTCCCACTGCCAGACGTCGCCGTTGGCGTGGCGGACCAGGTAGCCGGCCGCCGCGCCTTCGGCGAAGAGCTTGGAGCGCTGGGCGATGTACGGGTTGATCCAGACGCAGATGCGCAGCCCGCGGGCCTTGAGCCTGGCCAGCATGCCGGCCGGGTCGGGGAACGTGGCCGGGTCCCACTCGAAGTCGCACCAGTGGAACTCGCGCATCCAGAACGTGTCGAAGTGGAACACCGACAGCGGCAGGCCGCGCTCGGCCATGCCGTCCACGATGGACGTGACCGTCGCCTCGTCGTAGTCCGTGGTGAACGACGTGGACAGCCACAGGCCGAATGACCAGGCGGGCGGCAGCGCCGGCCGGCCGGTCAGGGCCGTGTACTTGCGCAGCACGTCGCGCGGGGTGGGTCCGTAGACGACGAGGTACTCGAGGATCTGCCCCGGGACGCTGAACTGCACCCGGGACACGGTCTCGGAACCGACCTCGAAGGAGACCGGGCCGGTGTCGTTGACGAAGACGCCATAGCCGCCGCTGGTGACGTAGAACGGCACGTTCTTGTACGCCTGCTCGCTGCTGGTGCCGCCGTCGGCGTTCCACACGTCGACGACCTGGCCGTTCTTCACCAGCGGCCCGAAGCGCTCGCCGAGGCCGTAGACGCTCTCGCCGACGCCGAGTTCGAGCTGCTCGCGCAGGAAGTGCCCGTCGGGGGTCTGCAGGGCGGCCATCGCCTTGCGGGGGCTGCCGGTGAGCACGCGGCCGCCCGCGATGAAGTCCACCCGCCAGTCGCCGAGGCTGAACCGGGCGCTGAGCTCGCCGGAGGTGAACGTGACGTGCTCGTCGTCGCGGGTCACCTTCGGCGCGGCGGCCGGGTCGGCCTCGATGCGGAAGTGCGGGCCGCGGTCCACGCCGCCGGTGTGCCGGGCGATGCGCACCGCGACCACGTCCGGTGCCGGCGCCGTGCACTGCACGGTGAGCAGCGGGGTGTTGAGGGTGTCGCCGCGTGCGGCGACCCGCTTGCTCGGCGCGTACACGGTGAGCCGGTCGGCGCCGACCTCGACGTCGCGGACGTGCACGGGGTAGAGCGGCTCCACGCCGGAGCGCAGCTGCCAGTACCCGTCGGTGAACTTCATGCGGGCTCCATCGTGTGGTGCTTACTTGATCGCTCCCGCGGTGACGCCGCGGGTCAGAGTGCGCTGGAAGACGAGGAAGAACAGGACCGCGGGCGCGATGCCCAGCAGCGCCGACGCGCTGGTCGTGGTGGCGTCCATCATGCGTTCGCCCTGCAGGACGCCCAGCGCGACGGGCACGGTCTGGTTGTCGTTGGAGATGAGGAAGATGAGCGGGATGAACAGCTCGTTCCACGTCCAGACGAAGAAGAACGTGAACAGCACGCCCAGCGTCGGGCGGCTGACCGGTGCCACGACCCGGATCAGGGTGCGCAGCCGGCCGGCGCCGTCGATGGCCGCGGCGTCGAGCAGTTCCGGCGGGAACTCCGCCAGGACGCCGGCGAGCAGGAAGGTGCCGAACGCGCTCTGGATCGCGGTGAAGATGATGATGACCGCGAGCCGGCTGTCGTAGAGGTCGAGCTGCTTGGCGATGTAGTACAGCGGGTAGATGAGCGCCTCCTGCGGTACCAGATTGGCCAGCAGGAACGCGCCGAGGAACCAGTTGCGGCCGCGGACCCGCCCGATGCCCAGCGCGTAGGCGTTGAACAGCGAGAAGGCCACGCCGAGCACGGCCACGCAGCCGGAGATCAGGGCGCTGTTGGCGAGCTTCTGCCCGAACGACACCCGCTGCCAGAAGTCCGCGATCCCCTGGAACGACAGGTGGTGCGGGACGGTGAGGGGGCCGGCGGTGGCGTACTCCTGCGGCGTCTTCACCGCGTTGAGCACGATCAGCACGAACGGTGCGAGGACCAGCAGCACCACGACGAGCAGCGCCCCGAGCACGAACCAGCGCCTCATCGCGGCTGCACCCGGATGAAGACGTAGGTCAGCGCCACGATGAGGACCGTGAGCACGGTCGACATCGCCGAGGCGTAACCGACGTTGGCCCGCTCGAAGTAGTTCTGGTAGGCGAAGTAGGACGGCACGAGGGTGGCGTTGCCGGGCCCGCCGCGGGTCAGCACGAAGATCTGCGCGAACACCTTGAGCGCGGCGATCGTCGTGGTGATGAGCACGACCGCGATCTCGGGGCGGATCTGGTGCACGGCGATGCGGGTGAAGCGCTGCCACCAGCCGGCGCCGTCGAGCGATGCGGCCTCGTACAGCTCCGGGTCGACCCGCTGCAGCCCGGCCATGAACATCACGACCGGGTAGCCGATCTGCACCCACAGCATGACGGCCATGACGGTGTAGAGGGCGTAGCGGTCGTCGCCGAGCCAGTTGCGGGCCAGCCCGCCGAGGCCGATCTTGTCGAGGATCGTGTTCAGGGCGCCGTAGCTCGGGTGCAGGATCCAGCCCCAGACGATGCCGGTGACCGCCAGCGGCAGCACCTGCGGCAGGTAGAGGCCGGAGCGCAGCGCCCGGGCGGTGCGGTTGCCCAGGCGCGGCGCCACGTAGTCGAACAGCACGGCGGCGAGGAAGAGCCCCAGCAGCGTCGGCACGACCGCCATGGCGACGATCATGAGCACGATGTTGCTGAAGGACTTCCAGAAGTTCTCGTCGTGCACGAGCCGGTCGTAGTTGGCCAGGCCGGTCCAGCGCGGCGAGCCCACGCCGGACCACTCGGTGAAGCTGGTGCCGATCGTCATGAGCAGCGGGACCGCCACGACGAGCGACACCAGCGCCAGGCCCGGCACCAGGAACGGCCAGTACCCCTTGCGGTTCATCATCCGCCGACGTTCGCCCGGTTGTCGTTGTACGGCTTGGCGATCTCGTCGAGGACGGCGTCGGGCTTGGCCGAGCCGTTGATGAGCTTCTGCACGCCGGCGACGAGGACGTCGTAGTAGCCGGGGGCCGGCCAGTCGGGGTAGAACGCGATCCCGTCGTCCTTGGTGATGGCGTCGAAGTTGCCGATGAGCTCCTTGCTCTTGGCGTCGGTGATCTTCGAGGTGTCCGCGGCGACGGGGATGCCGCCGGAGTTGCCGAGCAGGTTCTGGATCTCGGGCTTCATCGTGATGTCGATGAAGTCATAGGCCAGCTGCTTGTTCTTCGCCTTGGCCGGCACGACCCACAGGTTGCCGCTGGAGCCCGGGTGCAGCTTGTTGCCCGGGAACAGGAACGTGCCCCACTGGAACGTGGCCTCCTTGACCATCCGGCCGTACCACCAGCTGCCGGAGATCATGATCGGGAACTTCTGCTGCTCCCAGGCCACGCCCATGTCCTCGGCCTTGATGCCGGCCGAGTTCTTGTCGATGTAGCCCTTCGACACCCAGTCGGCGAACGTGTTCGCCGCGTAGGTCAGCTGCGGGCCGTGGAAGTCGACCTTGTTCTTGTACAGCTGGAAGTCCTCGACCCACGCCCGGTCGGCCTTGCTCAGGGCGAGCAGGTAGAGGATCTGCTGTGCCGGGTACTCGGCACCGCCGACGGACAGCGGGGTGACCCCGTTGCGCTTGAAGGTGTCCATCGCCGTCTCGAGCTCGGCGAGGCTGGTCGGGACCTGCACGTTGTACTTCGCGAACAGGTCCTTGTTGTAGTACGCCATGACGTACTCGGCGTAGTTGGGCACGCCGTACCACTTGCCGCTGCCCATGACGCCGCGCTGGTCGTAGCGGGCGGTGGTGGCCAGGCCCGGGGTGAGCGCCTTGCTCCAGCCGCGCTTGTCGGCCTCGGCGGTCAGGTCGGTGAGCAGGCCCTGCTTGGACAGCAGGCCGGCACTGGCGTTGCCCTTGTTGTACTCCATGACGTCGGGTGCGTCGTTGGAGTTGAGAATCATGTTGGCGCTCTGGCGGATCTGCTCGAAGTTCTTCTCCTCGAACACGACCTTGACGCCGGGGTGGGACGACTCGAACTGCTTGATCGCCTCGTTCCAGGCGATGCCCATGGCGCTGTTGGCGCCCTCGTAGTGCCAGAGCTTGAGGGTCTTGCCGTCGCCGGTGGCCTCGCCGCCGTCGCCGCACGCGGCGAGGGTTCCGGTCAGGGCGAGTATGGCCGCCGCGGCGAGCGCGGCGTTGCGGATGCGCATGAACACGTCTGCTCCTGGGTGGGGTGTGGGGAGCCTCCGATGTAGTGCGGCGTTTCGAACCGGTTTGTTCAGAACCTTGTCGAAGCGCTTCGACAGCAGGTTACGGAAGCGCTTCGACGGCTGTCAACAGGCGATTCACGCCGCCCAGGCCAGGGCGGCGCCGAAGGGGAAACTTCCAGGCGTCAGGCGGCGCCGAGACGGGCGGCGACCGCGTCGCGCACGGCGGCCATCGACGGCGCCGGGCGGCCGCCGGCCGCCGCCATCCGGGCCAGGGACGTCATGGTGACGCCGGGCAGCCGGCAGGCGGTGAACCGTTCGTAGACGCCGAGGTCGGAGTCGACGTTGATCGCGAAGCCGTGGCTGGTGACGCCGCCGCGGATGCGCATCCCGATCGACACGACCTTGTGGTGCTCCGGCGTCCACACGCCGACGAGGCTGTCGGCGCCCTGGGGAGTGTCCCGGCGTACCGCGGCCAGACCCAGGTCGGCGAGGGCGTCGATGAGGCCGAGCTCGAGCCAGCGCACGACGTCGCCGGGCCCGCCCTCGCGCAGGTTGACCACGAGGTAGCCGACGAGCTGCCCGGGCCCGTGGTAGGTGGCGTGCCCGCCGCGGTCGACCTCGACCACCTCCAGGGAGCCGTCCTGCGGCAGGTCCTCGGCCGCGGTGTGCCGGCCGTAGGTGACGACCGGCGGGTGCTCGAGCAGGAACAGCCGGTCGGGCGCCGTCCCGGCCTGCCGCTCGGCGACCCAGCCGCGCATCGCCTCGACCGCCTCGCGGTAGCCGACGGTCCCCAGGTCCACGCGCAAGATGTCCGCCACCGATCCATCGTTGCTCGCAGCTCTTACCGTTCTCCGAGCAACGGCGGTTATGTTCGACACATGCGCCCAGCCGGCAAGCCCGCGCCGTCCGCCCATCAGTGGGCCGGACCCGAGGTGACCGTCATCGGGGAGCGCCCGGCGGACGAGCCGGCGCCGGCCGCCGACGACGACAAGGGTCCGGGTGCGCCCGTCGCGCTGACCCGGCGGGACCTCGCCATCGGCGTCGGCGCGGTGGTCCTCGCGATCGTCGTCACCGCCGTGCTCGCGTTCCGCGCCGGCGGCTCCGGCGACCCCGCGCCCGCCGCGCGGCCCTCGGCCGGCGCCTCGCCGAGCGCGTCCGGGCCGCCGACGACGGCGCAGATCTATGCGGCGGTCGCGCCGTCGGTGGTGAGCATCGAGTCGACCGAGCCCGGCGGGATCGCCACCGGCACGGGCGTCGTGGCCAGCGCCGATGGCAACATCCTCACCGCCTTCCACGTCGTGAAGGGCGCCACCGCCGTGAAGGTCCGCTTCGCCGACGGCACCGAGTCCACCGCCGAGGTCGCCGGGTCCAACCCGAAGATCGACATCGCGGTGCTCACCCCGGCGAACCTGCCCGACGTGCTCGTCCCGGCGGTGCTGGGCAACTCCGGGCGGCTCGCCGTCGGCAACGACGTCGTCGCGATCGGCAACCAGCTCGGGCTGACCAGCAGCGCCACCGCCGGCGTCATCTCCGGGCTCAACCGCACCGCGGCCAACCCCGACGGCACGCGCCTCACCGGCCTCATCCAGTTCGACGCGGCGGTCAACCCGGGCAGCTCCGGCGGCCCCCTCGTCAACGCCCGCGGCGAGACCATCGGCATCGTCGTGGCCCTGGCCAACCCGACCTCGGCGGGGACGTTCGTCGGCATCGGCTTCGCCGTGCCGATCGGCGCCGCGCTGGGCGCCGGCGGCAACGGGGACGGGGTCCCCGGGCCCGAACAGTAGATCGGCAATCGAACACGACCTTCGAACCAAAGCATCACCCGATTCGGTAAGGAAGACCATGGACGTACCGAACCCCGCCAACGCCGTCGAGCAGGTGCTGTACGAGGTCCGCAAGACCATCGTCGGGCAGGACGCGCTGCTCGAGCGGCTCATGGTGGCGCTGCTCTCCCGCGGGCACATCCTCGTGGAGGGCGTGCCGGGCCTGGCCAAGACCCTCGCGGTCAAGGCCCTGGCGGCGGCGATCGGCGGGCAGTTCCACCGGGTGCAGTTCACCCCGGACCTGGTGCCGGCCGACATCGTGGGCACGCGGGTGTACCACCAGCCCAGCGGCGAGTTCCAGACCTCGCTCGGCCCGGTGTTCACCAACCTGCTGCTCGCCGACGAGATCAACCGGGCCCCGGCGAAGGTGCAGAGCGCCCTGCTGGAGGTCATGCAGGAGCGGCAGGTGACCATCGGGCGGGAGACGCACCACATCCCCAAGCCGTTCCTGGTCATGGCCACGCAGAACCCGATCGAGTCCGAGGGCGTCTACGCGCTGCCCGAGGCGCAGGTCGACCGGTTCATGATGAAGGTCCTCGTCGGCTACCCCAGCCCCACCGAGGAGTTCGTCGTGGTCGAGCGGTCGCTGCTGCCGGCGCCGGACACCCAGGCCGTGGTCGACCCGGAGCGGCTGATCGCCATGCAGGCGCAGGTCGAGGACGTGTACGTGGACCCGTCGCTCATCGAGTACTCGGTCCGGCTCACCAACGCCACCCGCAACCCGGCCGACGTGGGGCTGGGCGACCTCACGCGGTACATCACCTTCGGCGCCAGCCCCCGCGCGTCGATCAACCTGGTGCTCGCCGCCCGCGCCCTGGCCTACATCCGCGGCCGCGACTACGTGGTCCCCGAGGACCTGCACGAGCTCGCCACCGACGTGCTGCGCCACCGGCTCGTACTGTCCTACGAGGCACTCTCCGACGACGTCACCCCGGACATGATCGTGGCCCGGGTGCTCGCCGCGGTGTCGGTGCCGGCGCCGGCCCCGCAGCGCAGCGGAAGCCGCTGACGGCCGTGGCCACCGCCGCCGACCGCCTGCTGCGCCGCCTGGAGTGGCAGGTCGTGCGCCGCCTCGACGGGCAGCTGCAGGGCTCCTACCGCACGCTGTTCCGCGGCAGCGGCATCGACTTCGCCGACCTGCGCGAGTACACCGCCGAGGACGACGTCCGGCACATCGACTGGAACGTCACCGCGCGGCTCGACGAGCCCTACGTGCGGCAGTACACCGAGGACCGCGAGCTCACGGCCTGGCTGGTGCTGGACCTGTCCGCGTCGATGCGCTTCGGCGGCGAGGGGCGCGGCAAGGACTCGACGCTGACCGAGCTGGCGGTGTGCCTCGCCCGGATGCTCACCCAGGGCGGCAACCGGGTCGGCGCGGTGCTCTTCGACAACCGTCACCGCTTCGTCCTGCCCCCGCGCTCCGGCCGCCTGCACGTGCTGCGGCTGGCGCACGAGATCGACAAGGCGGCGGCGCGCCCGTCCGAGCCCGGCTCCACCGACGTCGACGGCATGCTGCGGCTGGCCGCGGCGACCGCCCGGCGGCGCAGCCTCGTCTTCGTCGTGTCGGACTTCATCGGCGCCGGCGGCGTCGACTGGGAGGCCTCGCTGACCCGGCTCACGTTCCGCCACGAGGTGGTCGCGCTGCGGGTCGTCGACCCGGTGGAGCTGGACCTGCCCGACCTCGGCCTCGTCGTCGTCGAGGACGCCGAGACCGGCGAGCAGGTGCTCGTCGACACCGGCGACCCGCAGTTCCGCCAGCGGCTGCGGGCCGAGGTCGACGCGCGGGAGGCCGCCGTCGACGCCGCGATGCGCCGGGCCGGGGTCGCCGCGCACCTCGTCGGCACCGACGAGGACCCGCTGCAGGCCCTCGTCGCGATGATCCAGGACGCCCGGCGCCGGCGGCGGCGATGAGATTCCAGTACCCGCTCGTCGTCGCCGTCGCGGTCCTCGCCGCGGCCGGGTTGATCCTGCTGTACGTCATGTCGGCCCGCCGCCGCGCCCGGGCGCTCGCCGGCACGGGGCTGCGCACCGCCCGGCCGCGCCGCGACGCGCTGCGCCGGCACCTGCCGCAGGTCATGTTCCTCACCGCCGCCGGGCTGCTGCTGCTCGCCGTCGCCCGGCCCGAGGCGACCCTGCCGGTGGCCCGCTCGGCCGGCACCGTCATCCTGGCCTTCGACGTGTCCAACAGCATGAAGGCCACCGATGTCGCGCCGAGCCGGCTCGCCGCGGCCAAGACCGCCGCCACCGAGTTCGTGCAGGCCCAGCCGGACAGCGTGAGCTTCGGCATCGTCGCCTTCGACCAGGGCGCGCTCACCACGCAGAACCCGACCGACGACCACGAGGCGACGACCGCGGCGATCAAGCGGCTGCAGGTCAACGGCGGCACCTCGCTGGGCCAGGCGATCCTCGCCTCGCTGACCGTCATCGTCGGGCACCCGGTGAGCCTGCCGGCGCAGGACTCGCCGCAGCCGGCGCCGGAGCTGGGGTACTTCGGCAACGCCACGATCGTGCTGCTCTCCGACGGCGAAGACACCGGCGGCCCCGACGCGGTCGCCGCGGCCGGGCTGGCGGCGAAGGCCGGGGTGCGCATCCAGACCGTCGGCGTCGGCACCGTCGACGGCGCGACCGTCGAGGTCGACGGCTATCAGGTGGCGACCTCCCTCGACGAGGACATGCTGACCCAGATCGCGCAGACCACCGCCGGGTCCTACCACCGGGCGGAGAACGCGCAGGCGCTGCACGACGTGTACCAGAACCTGGACCTGCGCCTGACAACCGAGCGCAAGCCGGTCGAGCTGACCGGCGCGGCCGCGGCCATCGCCGTGCTGCTGCTCACCATCGGGGGCATACTGATGACCACCTGGTTCGGACGGATCCTCTGATGTCACTGACCTGGCCGTGGGCCCTCTGTGCGCTGCTGGCGTTCCCGCTGCTGCTGGCCTACCGGTGGTGGAGCCGCCGCCGCCGGCGCAAGGTGGCGGTGCGGCTGTCCAGCGTGGCGCTGGTGCGCGCGGCGCTGCCCGGGCGCACGTCGTGGCGGCGCCGGGTGCCGCTGGCGCTGCTCGCCGCCGGCCTGGTCGTCACCGGCACCGCCGCCGCCCGGCCGCAGGCCTCCGTCGTCGTGCCCGACAACGCCGCGACGATCCTGCTCGCCGTCGACGTGTCCGGGTCGATGTGCTCCACCGACGTCGACCCGAACCGGCTCACCGCCGCGCAGAAGGCGGCGAAGGCGTTCATCTCCGACCACGACGGCGGCGCGAAGATCGGGCTCGTCGCCTTCTCCGGCACCGCCGGGCTGCTGGTGCCGCCGACGACGGAGAAGGACAAGCTGCTCAAGGCGATCGACGGGCTGCGCACCTCCCGCGGCACCGCGATCGGCCTGGCGATCCTCGCCTCCATCGACGCCATCGCCGAGATCAACCCGGACGTGCCGCCGACCGGGGCCGAGGTGCCCGACAACAACGGCGCCAACGGCGGGACCGCGAACGGCGACTACGAGCCCGACACGATCGTGATCCTCACCGACGGGCGCAACACCGACGGCGTCGACCCGATCACCGCGGCCGAGCAGGCGGCGGCGCGGCGGCTGCGGGTGTACACGATCGGCTTCGGCACCGACCAGCCGTCCCCGATGGTGTGCAGCAGCAACCAGATCAGCGGCGACTCGTTCCGCGGCGGGCCGGGCGGCGGGTTCGGCTTCGGCGGGCGCGGCCGCTTCCAGGACATGGACGAGCCGACGCTGACGAAGGTCGCCGAGATGACCGGCGCGAAGTACTTCAAGGCCGACAACGCCAAGGCCCTCACCGACGTGCTGCAGGACCTGCCCAGCCAGGTCACGCTGCAGAAGCGCAAGACCGAGCTGAGCTTCTGGTTCGCCCTGGTCGGGGCGCTGCTGGTGCTGGCCGCGGTCGGCCTGGCGCAGTGGTGGAGCCGGGCGCCGGCCCCGGTGCGTCAGCCGCCGTTGGCGAGGGACCAGCCGACGAACACCAGCAGCAGGGCCGGCACCAGCAGGCCGTAGGCGGCGGTGCGGTCCAGCAGCGGCTTGCCGGGCTCGAGGGTGCGCTCGTTGCGCCCCCGCTCCGGCGCCGGCAGCCGCGCCACCTTGCCGCGGCGCACCGCGTTGAGCACCAGCACGAAGGCCGCCGCGAACAGCGAGAACGGGCCCCACCAGCCGCGCACCAGGGTCTCGGCGCTCATGTCGCGGTAGACGGCCAGGCCGCAGTCGCGGCAGAACGGGCCGTCGGCGTGGCTGAACCGCATCATCACGAGCATGCCCTGGTGACCGTGGAACCGGACGTTCACGGCGGGCGCCCGGTGACAGATACGGCAGGAGATTTCGGACATGGCGCGCTACTCCGATTGATCACGAACTCAGGGGCGGCGCCATGCTAACCGATCACGTGCGGGCGGCGCTGTCCCGGCTGACCAGCACCGGCGGCACGAGCGTGCCGGCGGGCACCGCGCGGCCGTCGAGCTTCGCGGCCACCAGCTCGACCGCACGGCGGCCGATCTCCTCGGCCGGGATGCCGACGGACGTCAGCCGCGGCTTGGAGCGCTCGGCCAGGTCGTCGGGGCCGATGGCGACCACCGAGACGTCGCCGGGGACCTGCCGGCCCAGCGCCGCGAAGGCGTCCAGCAGCAGCGGTACCGCGGGCTCGTTGTGCACGACCACGCCGGTCAGGCCCGGGTGGCGCGCCAGCAGCTGCTCGACGGTGGCCTGCACCGCCTCCGGCGACGGCTCGCACGGCACGGTCGAGCCGGTCAGGCCGCGCCGGCGCAGCGCCTCGTCGAAGCCGGCGGCGGTGCGGCGGGCGAAGCCCAGCTCCCGCTCGTACACCTCCGGCGGCGAGCCGACGAGCGCGATCTCCCGGTGGCCGAGGTCGGCGAGGTGGTCCACGCAGGCCGCGCCGGCCGCCGCGAAGTCCAGGTCGATGCAGGTCAGGCCGGAGCCGTCGGCCGGGAAGCCGATGAGCACCGACGGGCGGCCGAGGGTGCGCAGCCGGGGCAGGCGCGGGTCGTGCTCCTCGATGTCCATGACGATGAGGCCGTCGGCCAGGGAGCTGGCCGCCACCCGCTCCAGGCCCTTCTCCCCCTCGTCCTGGGTCAGCAGCAGCACGTCGTGGTCGAAGCGGCGGGCCGCGGTCACCACCGAGATCACGAACTGCATCAGGATCGGCACGTAGAGGCCGGTGTACAGCGGCATGATCAGCGCGATGACGTTGGAGCGGTTGCTTGCCAGGGCGCGGGCGCCGGCGTGCGGGTGGTAGCCGAGCACCTCGATAGCCGCGAGGACCCGCTGCCGGGTCTCCTCCGAGATCGTTCGCTTGCCGCTCAGGACATACGAGACGGTGCTCGGGGACACCCCCGCCTGCTTCGCCACGTCACCGATCGTCGCCATGGCGGACACGGTAGCCGGTCGCGTGCGCGCAACGCGGCCCGGGCGCGCCGCAAGATCGCCGGGCCGGGCGCGGATTTGCCGGCGTTTGGGCAGAGTACGCCGGGTCTCGGGAGTTCGGCGCGGTCATGCCCGATTCGCGAACGTTCCACCAGCCTGACCACCGCAGAATCGCTCCCGCACGACCGCTCCTCAGTGGCGGTAGTGCTCGCGGTGGTGGTCGTGGTCGTGGTCGTCGTGGTCGGAGCGGAACGCGCGGGCGAGCAGGGCGGCGATCGCCACCCCGACGACGGCGATGCCGACCTGGACGCCGATGACCAGCCAGTCGTACTGGTGCCCGCTCACCACCAGGTGCTTGCTGCTGTGCAGGTCCCACCGGTCGGCGGCCCACGTGCCGGCGACCGCCGCGCCCATGCCGATGAGCACGGTCAGGATCAGCCCGATCGGCTGCCGGCCGGGCAGGATGATCCGGGCCACGACGCCGATGACGGCCCCGAAGATGATCGCGGCCACGTAGTCCTGGATGTGCATCGGGTGCCTCCTGAAACCGGGGGTTGCCTCAAGCAGCATTGTTCCCCGCCCGCGCAAGCCCGCAACGTCAACTTGCGCCGACGTACGCCGCCAGGTGCTCGCCGGTCAACGTGGAGCGGGCGGCGACGAGGTCGGCGGGCGTGCCCTCGAAGACGATCGTGCCGCCGTCGTGTCCGGCTCCCGGGCCCAGGTCGATGATCCAGTCCGCGTGCGCCATCACCGACTGGTGGTGCTCGATGACGATGACCGACTTGCCGGCGTCGACGAGCCGGTCGAGCAGGCCCAGCAGCTGCTCCACGTCGGCCAGGTGCAGCCCGGCGGTGGGCTCGTCGAGCACGTAGATGCCGCCCTTGTCGGCCATGTGGGTGGCGAGCTTGAGCCGCTGGCGCTCGCCCCCGGACAGCGTCGTCAGCGGCTGGCCGATGCCGAGGTAGCCGAGGCCGACGTCGGCGAGCCGCCCGAGGATGGCGTGCGCGGCGGGCAGGCGGGCCTCGCCGGCGCCGAAGAACGCCTCCGCCTCGGTCACCGGCATGGCGAGGACCTCGCTGATGTCCTGCCCGCCGAGCTTGTACTGCAGGACCGAGGCCTCGAAGCGCTTGCCGTCGCACTCCTCGCACACGGACGCGACGCCCGCCATCATCGCCAGGTCGGTGTAGACGACCCCGGCGCCGTTGCAGGTGGGGCAGGCGCCCTCCGAGTTGGCGGAGAACAGGGCCGGCTTCACGCCGTTGGCCTTGGCGAAGGCCTTGCGGATCGGCTCGAGCAGCCCGGTGTAGGTGGCCGGGTTGCTGCGCCGGGAGCCGCGGATGGCGCCCTGGCCCACCGAGACCACGCCGGCGCCGGCCGGGATCGACCCGTGCAGCAGGGAGCTCTTGCCGGAGCCCGCGACGCCGGTGACGGCGACGAGCACGCCGAGCGGGATGTCGACGTCGACGTCGCGCAGGTTGTGCGTGCTCGCGCCGCGGATCGGCAGCTTCCCGGTGGGCCTGCGGACCGTGTCCTTGAGCGCGAACCGGTCGCCGAGGTGCCGGCCGGTGACCGTGTCGCCGCCGCGCAGCTGCTGCACGGTGCCCTCGAAGCAGACCTGCCCGCCCGCGGTGCCCGCGCCGGGGCCGAGGTCCACGACGTGGTCGGCGATCGCGATCGTCTCCGGCTTGTGCTCGATCACCAGCACGGTGTTGCCCTTGTCGCGCAGCTGCAGCAGCAGGTCGTTCATGCGCGCGATGTCGTGCGGGTGCAGGCCGATGGTGGGCTCGTCGAAGACGTACGTCACGTCGGTGAGCGACGAGCCGAGGTGGCGCACCAGCTTGACCCGCTGCGCCTCGCCGCCGGACAGGGTGCTCGCGGGCCGCTCGAGGGAGAGGTAGCCCAGGCCGATCTCCACGAACGAGCCCAGGGCGTGGCGCAGCCCCTCCAGCAGCGGCGCGACCGACGGCTCGTCGAGGCCGCGGACCCACTCCGCGAGGTCGCTGATCTGCATGGCGCACGCGTCGGCGATGTTCAGGCCCGCGATCCTCGAGGACCGGGCGGCCTCGGCCAGCCGCGTGCCGGCGCACTCGGGGCAGGTCGTGAAGGTGACGGCCCGCTCGACGAAGGCGCGCACGTGCGGCTGCATCGCGTCGACGTCCTTGGACAGCATGGTCTTCTGGATCTTCGGGATCAGCCCCTCGTACGTCAGGTTGATCCCGTCGACCTTGATCTTCGTCGGCTCCTTGTGCAGCAGGTCGTGCAGCTCGCGCTTGGTGAACTTCTTGATCGGCTTGTCCGCGTCGAAGAAGCCGCAGCCGAGGAAGATCCGGCCGTACCAGCCGTCCATGCTGTACCCGGGGATCGTCAGCGCGCCCTCGCTCAGCGACTTGCTCTCGTCGTAGAGCTGCGTCAGGTCCAGGTCGGTGACCGAGCCCCGGCCCTCGCAGCGCGGGCACATCCCGCCGAGGCGGCTGAACGTCTTCTTCTCGGCGACGGCGTTGCCGCGCTCGACGGTGAGGGAGCCGGCGCCGCGGACGGTGGGCACGTTGAAGGAGAAGGCGTTCGGCCCGCCGATGTGCGGCTTGCCGAGCCGGCTGAAGAGGATCCGCAGCATGGCCATGACGTCCGTGGCGGTGCCGACGGTCGAGCGCGGGTCGGTGCCGAGGCGCTGCTGGTCGACGACGATCGCGGTCGTGAGCCCCTCGAGGCGGTCGACCTCGGGCCGCGACAGGGTCGGCATGAAGCCCTGCACGAAGGCGCTGTACGTCTCGTTGATCATCCGCTGCGACTCGGCGGCGATCGTGCCGAACACCAGCGAGCTCTTGCCCGAGCCGGACACGCCGGTGAACACCGTGAGCCGGCGCTTGGGGATCTCGACGCTGACATCCTTGAGGTTGTTCTCGCGCGCGCCGTGCACGCGGATCATGTCGTGGGTGTCGGCCGGGTGCGCCTTGCTCATCGATTCTCCTGATCGTCGGCGGGGGGTAGCGGCGGCCGGAGTGTCCGTGCCCCGGCCGCCCGTCGCTCACACTGTGCTTACTGCGGGTCCTCGACCAGGCCGAGCACGTTACCGTCCGGATCGACGACCGTGGCCACCAGGCGGCCGCCGCCGACGTTGCGCGCGCTGTCCTTGACCGTCCCGCCCGCGGCGGTGACCTCGGCGATCTTCGCCTCGATGTCGGTGACGTGCCAATGCGCCACCGGGCTGGTCATGCCCTGCGGCCCGCCGCCGGGGACCAGGCCGATCTGCTGGCCCGCGACCTCGTAGCCGACGTAGTACTCGCTGTCGGTGGTCGGCTCCTGGCCGAGCAGGGCCGTGTACACCGCCTTCGCCTTCTCCAGGTCCGTCACCGGGTGCAGGATCGTCTGGACGCCCAGAACCTCGCTCATTGGTCACTCCTCGTATTCGTATCCGTATCATCTCGGGCCCGGCATTCACGCTAGCGGCGCCCGCGGGCGGGTGCTTCTCGAATCCTGATCGGTCCGCTCACCCGCGTCGCCCTTCCACCCGGGGCCCGGCGGCCGCGTACGGTACAAAAGCAACCACGCAGACCGTCAGGGGGATCAGTCATGCAGCAACGCAGCTTCGACGTCGTCGTGGTCGGGGCGGGGCCGGGCGGCGAGGTGGCGGCCGGCCGGCTCGCCGAGGCCGGGCTGGACGTGGCCGTCGTCGAGGACCGAAAGGTCGGCGGCGAGTGCTCGTTCTTCGCGTGCATCCCGTCGAAGGCGCTGCTGCGCCCCGGCGAGCTGCTCGCCGAGGCGCGGCGGGTGCCGGGCGCGACGGAGGCGATCAGCGGGCCGCTGGACGCGGCGGCGGTGCTGCGCCGCCGCGACGAGCTCATCAACAACCTCGACGACAGCTCCCAGGTGCCGTGGCTGGAGGAGCGCGGCATCGCCCTGTTCCGCGGCCGGGGCCGCCTCGACGGGGAGAAGCGGGTCGTCGTCGGCGACGACGTCCTCGAGGCGCGCCGGGCGGTGATCCTGGCCGGGGGCACGGCGCCCGCGCTGCCGCCGATCGAGGGCCTCGCCGCGTCCTCGCCGTGGACCAACCGCGAGGCGACGACCGCCAAGCAGCTGCCGGAGCGCCTCGTCGTGCTCGGCGGCGGGGTCGTCGGCTCGGAGCTCAGCCAGGCGTACGGGTCGCTGGGCACCCGGGTCATCCTCATCGAGGGCGAGCGGCGGCTGCTGCCCCGCGAGGAGGAGTTCGCCTGCGAGCAGGTGACGGCGTCGCTGACCGAGCTCGGCGTGGACATCCGGACCGCACAGAAGGCCACGTCGGTACACCGGGAGGGCGACACCGTCGTCGTCACGCTCGGCGACGGCTCCACCGCCGTCGGCGACGAGCTGCTGGTGGCGACCGGCCGGGTGCCGGAGACGCACGAGCTGGGCCTGGAGACCGTCGGCATCCCCGCCGGCGGCTACATCAAGGTCGACGAGAACACGCGGGTGCCGGGCAAGGACTGGCTGTACGTGATCGGCGACCTCAACGGCCGGGCGCTGTTCACGCACATGGCGAAGTACCAGGCCGCGCTCGCCTCGGGCCACATCCTCGGCCGCCCGATGGCCGCCACCCATCTCGCCGACGGCACCGGCGCCCCGCGGGTCATCTTCACCGACCCGCAGGTGGCCGCGGTCGGGCACACCACGGCGACGGCCGCCGCGGCCGGCATCACCGTGCGGGTCATCGACCTGCCGACGTCGGGCAACGCCGGCGGCTCGTACTACGGCAGCGGCGCCCGCGGCACCAGCCGCTTCCTCATCGACGAGGAGCGCCAGGTGATCGTCGGCGCCACCATCACCGGCTCGGAGGTCGCCGACTTCCTGCACGCCGCGACGATCGCCGTGGTGGGCGAGGTGCCCCTGGGCCGCCTGCGCCACGCGATCCCGGCGTTCCCGACGCGCAGCGAGATCTGGCTGTACCTCTTCAACGAGCTGGGCCTGTAACCAGGTGACCTCGCGCCGGGGCCGGGGTGAACCGGGGACCTTCCCCGGGGCGGGGACACCCCGGGGCGCGATCGTTGGCGCGTGGACATGAAACTCGAGGTAGTGGTGCTGCCCGTCGCCGACGTCGACCGGGCCAAGAGCTTCTACGCCGGGCTCGGCTTCCGGCTCGACGCCGACTTCGTCGCCCCCGACGGGCTGCGGGTGATCCAGCTCACCCCGCCCGGGTCGGAGTGCTCGATCATCTTCGGCGAGCGGCTCACCACGGCGGCGCCGGGCTCGCTGCAGGGGCTGCACCTCACCGTGTACGACATCGAGAAGGCCCGGGCCGACCTGGTCGCCCGCGGCACGGACGTGAGCGAGCCGTTCCACGACGCCGGCGGCGTGTTCCACCACGCGGGCACCGAGGGGCGGGTCGCCGGGCCGCATCCGGAGCGGCTCGACTACGGCTCGTTCGCCTCCTTCAGCGACCCCGACGGCAACGGCTGGGTGCTGCAGGAGATCAAGGTCCGGGCGCCGGGCCGGTGAGCGACCTCGTCTTCACCTCGGCGGCCGACCTGGCGAAGGCGCTGCGCCGCGCCGCCGAGGCGCACGGGCGGCACGAGAAGACCCTCGGGCACTACGACGAGGGCTGGCCGGAGTGGTACGCCGAGTTCATGATGCGCGACCGGCCGGGCGAACCCGCCGCCCAGTGACAGGCACCCGGGGGCGCGTGGTGGCGTGCTCCCCGGGCTACGCTGCCCCGATGGGCATGGACGATCTTGACCTCGCGATCGCCGCGGCCCGGGCCGGCGCGGCCGTCGTGCGCGCGCGGTTCGGCGCCGACCTCGACCGCGTCGACAAGGGCGGCGGGGACTTCGCCACCGCCGCGGACCTCGAGGCCGAGCGGGCGATCCTCGGCCTGCTGCGCGAGCACCGGCCCGGCGACGCCGTCACCGGCGAGGAGAGCGGCGCGAGCGGCCCGGCCGGCGCCGGGCGCACCTGGCTGGTCGACCCGCTGTGCGGAACCCTGAACTTCGCCGCCGGCACGATGATCGTGGCCGTGAACGTCGCCCTGCGCGACGGCGACCGGGTCACCGCCGCCGCCGTCGCCGACCCGTTCGCCGACGCGGTGTACAGCACCGGCGGCCCCCTCGCCCCCTCGGCCGCCACCACCCTCGTCGACCTCAACCTCGACCCGCCGCTGCCCAACGCCCCGGCGTTCCTGGCCGCCCGGCTGCTCGCCGAGCCCGGGTTCGCGGCCCGGTTCCGCCCGCGGGTCGCCACCAGCACCCTCGCCCTGGCCTGGGTCGCCGCCGGCCGCCGCGCCGCCTATGTCACCGACGGCGACCTGCGCGGCAGCGTCCACTTCGCCGCCGGCATCGCCCTGTGCGAGGCCGCCGGCTGCGTGGTGACCAACCTGCGCGGCGGGCCCGTGCACACCGGTGCCGGCGGGCTCGTCGCCGCCGCCGACGCGGCCACCCACGAGGCCCTGCTCGCCCTGGTCGCCCTCCAGTTCGACCGTTGAGTGAGCCGCCGGCTCCCGCGGGTCGGTACCGTATCGACGTGGAAACCTGGGAGGTCCGCCGCGCCGACGGCGAGCCGGCCGCGGGCAGCGCCTTCGACGACCGCGTCGCCGCGCTCGCGCACGCCCTGCGGCTGCGCGTGGAGACGGGCGCCGACCATCGCGTCGACGGCCCCGGCGAGCCGGCCTGCGCCACCAACCGCGACCTCTACCGGCGACTCGTCGCCGAGGGCGTGCGCATCCGCGGCTCCGGCCGGGACCTGGCCGCGTTCCTGCGCGGCTGGCGGCTGGCCGGGCGCGCCTTCGACGGCCGGGAGTGGCTGGAGGCCGACGAGGTCGCGGCCATGATCGTCGCGGCCGGCACCCTCGACCCCGGCGCGGACGACCCGGCGTGGCGGTCGGCGCAGTACGAGTACGTCGAGGAGCCGGCCACGTTCGCCGAGTGGGAGGCGATCGTGCTGTCGCAGCTGGCCGACCTCGCCGACTTCGCCGAGCAGGGCCCGCTCGACCCGATGGCGTCCTTCGGCACCGACGCGCCGCGGCCCGAGGGCTGCCGGCGGGCCACGATGCGGCGCTGGTACAACTTCGACCCGCGCACCTACCTCGAGTGCGGCGTCGCCGGCACCCTCGGGGGCTGGGACGAGGAGGACGGCCTGCGGATCCCGGTCCCCGGGCCGTACACGCTGCTGCGCCCCGAGCCCGAGCCCGGCCACCACCCCGTCGGCGTGCTCGGCTGGGACGTGCTGGCCGAGCTGGCCCGCTGCGGCCAGGAGTATGAGTGAGCGTCGCGGTCATCGGCCCGGCCGGCGCCCGGGCCGCACAGCCGGCGCCGTAACCAGCACGAGCACACCCCGGCCCGCGGCCGCGAACCGCGTGCCTTCACACCGCATCTGCACGAGACCTACCCGAGACCTACCCGATCGGCAGGGGCTCGTCGGTCACCGCCTCGATGTCGGCCGATGCGGTCATCAACAGCCGGTGGCCGAGGTCGGACAAGGCGCGGGCGGCGGCCAGCTCGTCGCCGATCTCCGGGATGTCCTCGTCGGCCGGGTTCAGGTGCGCGTCGCCGATGCCGGTGACGATCGTGTCGTCCTCGGTGTTCAGGCGCGCCTCCACGTGGGTCTGGCCGTTGTGCTCGCCGATCTCGATATCCACGCTCCAGTGCTTGGTCACCGTCATGACCGGCTCCTCCTTAACTCTCCGATCGCACTACTCTCCGATCGCAGTCAGATGGCCTGGGAGACCTTCAGGTCCTCCAGCGCCTCGGCGAGGTCGCGCCGCGAGGCCTCGGCGAGCTCGCCGAGGTCGGTCACGCCGGGCACGCGCGACACGCCCGGGCCGATCGCGGCGAGCATCTCCGCAGCGGCATGCGCCACGCGCCCCGCATGGGCCAGCGTGCGCTCGTCCCCGGCGAGCATCAGCTTGATCTCGCCGGCGAGGCACGCCAGCGTCGCCTCGTCGGTGGTCGGCGGCAGGCGATCGGCCAGCAGCGGCGGGAAGCGCCCGTCGGTGCGCAGCCCGTCCAGCGCGAAGACCACGGTGCGCTGGTCGCCGAAGCGGTCCAGCAGGCCGACGAGCTGCAGGATGCGCACCACCAGGCGCGGCCGTCCCGGGTACTGGTCCAGCCAGGCGATGAGCCCCTCGTCGCCGCCGGCGTGCTCCATGATCCGGGCCAGGGCACCGGCGATCGGCGTCGGCGGCGGCCCTGGCTGGCCGATCAGCCACGCGACCTGCCCGGCCAGGGCCGCCTGCCCGCCGGAGTCCAGGCGACCGGCCAGGTGCTCCTCCATCGCGCCGAGGTCGAGGCCGCTCGTGCGGTGCTCTTCCCCCCGGGTCAACCTCCTCATCGCGAGTCGCTACCCGCGCGCCGCCGCCGCAAACGGCCGCGCGTCGCGCGGGTGGCGGCGCAGACCTCAGGTGGCCGGGGCGGGAGCGGCGGCGCGCGCCGCACGGGCGCCGGCCAGGGCGACGGCGACGACATTGGTGCCGACGACGATCGCGATGCCGAGCCACACGTGCGCGGACGGCACCTGGCCGAGGATGGCCGCGCCGGCGAGCGCGGCGAAGACCGGATGGACGCTCTGCAGCAGGCCGAAGAACTGCGGCGGCACGCGGCGCAAGGCGATGAGGTCGGCGGCGTAGGGCACCACGGAGCTCAGCACCCCGGCGCCGACCGCCCATCCGATCGCGGCGGCGCCGAACCCGCCCCGGGCCACCATGACGGCGGCGACCGGCAGGTACATCGCGGCCGACACCGCCGTGGCCGCGGCCGGGGCCTGCAGGCCGGGCAGCCGCGCCCCGAGCAGCCGGTTGAGCAGGATGTACGCCGCCCAGCACACCGCCGCCAGCAGCCCGAGCCCCACGCCGGCGAAGTCGCTGCTCGGCCCGGGCAGCACCAGCACGTAGACGCCGGCACCGGCGACGACGGCGCAGGCCAGGTCGCCGCCGGTGCGGGAGCCGGCAAGGGCGACGGCGAGCGGGCCGAGGAACTCCAGCGTCACCGCGAGGCCGAGTCCGACGCGATCGACGGCGGTGTACAGGCTGAGGTTCATGGTGGCGAAGACCAGCCCCAGCAGCAGGGTCGGCCACCACTGCCCCCACGTGAAGCGGCGCAGGTTGGGCCGGGCCACCGGCAGCAGCACCGCCGCGGCGACGAACTGCCGCACGGCGACGACGCCGACCGGCCCGATGTCGGGAAACGCCCGCGCGCCGAGCGCGGCGCCCGCCTGGTTGCCCGCGGCGGCGGCGACCATCGTCGCCAGCGCCCCGCCCGTATCGAGATTCGGCCTGTTCACGAGGGCCAGTGTGGCGACGTCGAGGGGTCCCTGAGAAATACGCGGGGCGCGCTATTCATACGCTGGACGCATGGATCCGGAGGTGCGTCAGCTGCGCGCGTTCGTCGCCGTCGTCGACGCCGGCACGTTCACCGACGCGGCCACGGCGCTCGGGCTGTCGCAGGCGGCCGTGTCGCGCGCGGTCGCCGGGCTCGAGGCGGCGCTGGGCGTGCGGCTGCTGCACCGCACGACCCGGCAGGTGCGGCTCACCGCGGCCGGCACGCAGGCCGTCGCCCGGGCCCGCGCCGTGCTCGACGAGGTGGCGCACCTGCGCCGGGCGGTCGAGCGCTCGCGCACCGAGCTGCGCATCGGGTACGCGTGGGCGGCGATGGGCAAGCACACCCGCCGGCTGCAGCGGGCCTGGGCCGCCCGCCACCCCGGCCTGCCGCTGGTGTTCGTGTACTCCAACACGCCGGCCGCCGGCCTGGCCGACGGCAGCGCCGACGTGGCCGTGATCCGCCGCGCGCTGGACGACCCGCGCTTCGACACGGCCCTCGTCGGCGTGGAGTCCCGGCACGCGGCCGTGTCGACCGACAACGCCCTGGCGCGGCGGCGTTCGGTGCGGCTGGACGACCTCGTGCGGTACACGATGGCCATCGACGATCGCACGGGCACCACCACGATGGACCTGTGGCCGCCCGGTGGCGGCCCGGCGACCGTGCGCGCGACGCGCGGCGTCGACGAGTGGCTCACGCTCATCGCCGCCGGTCAGGCCGTCGGGCTCACCTCGGAGGCGACCGCGAACCAGAACCCGCGGCCGGGGGTGGCGTACCGCCGGGTCCGCGACGCCCCGCCGATCCACGTCTGGCTGGCGTGGTGGCGCGACGACCCGCCCGCCGGCCTCGACGACCTCGTCGGCCTGACACGCGCGGCGTACGGCCAGGGGCCGTCGGTAGACTCGCCGGCATGAGTCTGCCGCACCGGCTGGCGATCCTGCGCGCTATGCAGCGTGAGGCCGAGGTCGGGGAACAGACCCTGGCCCCGAACAGCTACCTCGTGCTCGTGGCGCCGGACGATCACCCCGGCCTGCTCCCGTTCGCCGAGTCGCTGGCCCTGGCGCACGCCGGCTGGCTCGACGAGCAGGGCTGGCAGGTGCGCGACAAGGTCGTCGTCGACATGCAGCCGGACGAGGACGTGCCGCCCGGCGAGGTCCGCGTCGTCGCCGACGTGCGCCGGGCGCGGACCCGCCGCGGCGAGGAGGCCGGGCGCGGCATCGGGCTCGTCGTCGGCGACGGGCGGCGGTACTCGCTGCAGGCCGGCACCACCGTCATCGGCCGCGGCCGCCAGGCGGACCTGCGGCTGCGCGACGAGGGGGTGTCCCGGCGGCACGCGAGCCTGCAGTACGACGGGCGCGCGCTGACGGTCACGGACCTCGGCTCGACGAACGGCACGACGCTCAACGACGAGCCGGTGCTCGCCCCGGCGCCGGTCACGCCCGGCGACACCATCGGCGTCGGCCCGGTCGTCCTCACCGTCGAGGGCTGACGCCCGGTCGTACGTCAGCGACCCGGCAGCACCACCGTCCGGGCCGTCGCGGCGCCGCCCACCTGGGCCGCCCACGCGGCCGGGACGTCGTCGAGCGGCACCGCGTCGTAGGCGACGGTGAGGCGGCCCGCGGCGGCGTGCGCCGCGACCGCGCGCAGCGTCTCGGCGCGCTCCGGCTTGGTCAGGGCGTTGTTGGTGTACCCGAGCAGCCGCAACGACCCGCTGCGCAGGGTCGCCGAGTCGATCGGCGCCGTCGGCGCGGCCGAGCCGCCGAGGTTGACCAGGCGCCCGCCGGGCCGCAGCGTGCGCAGCGCCGCGGCGGCCGGCACGCCGAACAGCGGGTCGAGCACGAGGTCGAGGGGGCCGTCCAGCGCCGGGCGCAACCGGGCGGCGGCAGCGACGACGTCGGCGGCATCCCCCCGCAGGTCCACGGCGTCGGCGCCGAGCCGCGCGGCCCGCTCCTGCGCCAGCGGCGAACGGCAGGCGGCCACGACCCGCCCGGCGCCCAGCAGCTTGGCGATCTGGATCGCCGCCTGGCCGACGATCCCGCCGCCGCCGAGGACGAGGACCTGCTCGCCGGGGCGCAGGCCGCCGCACGCGGTGAGCGACTGCCAGGCGGCGACGGCGGACAGGCCGAGCGCGGCGACGAGGCGGTGGTCGGCGCCGGCGGGCAGCTCGACGACGTCCTCGGCGGGCACCGACGCCCGCTGGGCGAGGCTGCCGTCGCCGGGGCGCATGCCGGCGTCGGTGGCGAACCACACCGGCGTGCCGTCGTCGAGGGTGCCGACGCCCTGCACGCCGGGCACGTACGGAACGGCGGGCGCGCCGAAGTACGAGGTGCCGCTGGCGCAGAGCACGTCCAGCGGCGTGATCGGGGCGGCGGTCACGGTGACCGCCCGCGTGTCCGGACCGTCCTGCGGCGCCTCGTATTCGGCGACGACCGGCGGCCGCCCGCACTGCACGATGAGGGCGGCGCGCATCAGGTCGCGATGTCCGGGTACGGCAGCGAGTAGTGGCGCAGCATCTCGCCGTAGCGCTTCTGGTACTGCAGCGGCTCGGTGTTGTCGCGCTCGAACATGGCGATGAACAGCGTCAGCGTCAGGAACGGGTGCGCGCCGAGGCCGAACAGGGCGATGTGGTCGTGTGCGGCGAGGGCGCCGCGCTCCTCGTCGGTGAACGCGAGCCACGTCGTCGCCTCGCCGGAGTGGCAGTTGAGCAGGGTGGCGCCGAGCGTCGACTCCCACCAGGCGACGGTGCCCGCCGGGTCGTCGCGGTAGCGCTCGACGAGGTCGGGGTCCCGGTCCACGGTGTACAGGAACTTGTTCAGCAAGTACTTGCTCATGCTGGTGCTCCGTTCGGGTACCAGGTGAAGTACGCCTCCATGGTGTGGAACAGGTCGTAGGTGTCGACGTAGTCGGCTTTGCGGCCGGCCCCGGCGACGCCCATCATCAGCATGAAGTCCATGAAGCCGTGGGTGGCGTTGCCCGGGGCGTGCAGGCTGTCGAGCGTCACCTCGGACAGGCAGCCGTCGAGGTCGCCGGTGGCGATCCACTCCACCGCTCGCCGGTCGAACTCGGGGTCGGGGCCGTGCGGGCCGAACTGGCGGGGCCCGCCCAGCTCCAGCGACAGGTGACCGGTGCCGATGACCGCCACCCGCAGGTCGCTCGGCCACGACTCGACCAGCTCGCGGATCGTCTGCCCGAGCTGCACGAACCGCTTCGGCTGCGGCAGCGGCGGCGCGAAGATGTTGGTGTAGATCGGCACGATCGGCAGGTCGGCCTCGGGCCGCAGCGTGATGATCGGGCACGTGATGCTGTGGTCGATGCGCAGCTCGTTGCTGAACGCCAGGTCGAAGCCCGCGTCGAGGCCCTCACGCAGAATGTACGCCGAAAGGTCCTCCTGCCCGCGCAGCAGCAGCCGCGGCAGCCCGAACTCGCGCTCCTCGTTGTACCAGTTCGCGTCATACATCGGCGCCTTGCCGACCAGGAACTGCGGCATGTTGTCCAGCCACAGCTGGTGGAAGTGGTCCGAGCCGACCATCACCAGCACGTCGGGCGCGGCCTTGGTCAGCGTCTCGCGGAAGCGCAGGATCTTGGCCACCCACTCGTCGGCGAACGGCGGGCGGTCCTCGCCGGTCGACGTGCTGGCCTTGTAGTAGAACGGATGGTGCGTCGACGCGATCACCGCGACGATGGTGGCCACGGCGTCTCCTCCCTGTAGACGGCATTCCTGTCGACGGTGCGGTAGATCTCCAGGCCGAGGTTGGTGCGGCGCTCCTCCGCGAGGTGCCCCAGCAGCCCGGCGGCGCGGGCGAGCAGGGCGAAGCCGCGCAGCATCTCCACCGGCAGGCCGAGGTCGGCCAGTGCGGCGCCGCAGACGCCGGCGCCGTTGAGCGGCAGGGTCTTGCCCAGGATCGCGGGGTGGACCCGGCCGATCGCCTCGAACAGCCTCAGGTGCGGGCCCCGGAGGCCTTCTTCCTCGGCGATTCGGATGAGCACCGGCGTGCGGGGATCTTGCACCTTGTGCACGGGGTGTCCAAGGCCCGGAATGCGCTTGGTTTCCGACACCGCCCGGGTGGCGATCTCGTCCCACTCGGCGTCCATTTCCGGATACTTATTGATTTGTCCGATATACGCGGACAAAAACCTGCCGACGTCTTCGGTCACGCCGAGGAACCGCGAACCTCCACCGAGCAGACCGGCGGCCAGGGCGCCCTGCAACGCCTCCGGGGCGGAGGCATAGGTCACCCGAGCGGCAATGGCAGTCGGCGTAAATCCGTGGTCGGCCAACGCGACCAGCACGGCCTCGAAGACCCGCGTCTCCCCGGGCGAAGGGCGACGGCCGGCGACAAGCCAGAACGCGAGCTCGCCGAAGCCGACCTTGCCCATCAGGTCCGCGGCCAGGTCCTGGCCCAGGAGCCGGATGTGGTCGGCGTCGGACGTGCCGATGCCGGTCGGGAAGCTCAGCTCTTCAGCCACTGCCGGATCTCCTCGCCGTGCTCGTCCAGGCCGGGCGGCGGCAGCTCGTACCGCGCCGGGGTGGCCGAGAACCTGATCGGGTTGCGCACGCCGGGCACCGCGCCCGACTCGACGACCGGGTCGAGCCCGAGCGACTCGGCGAAGGCGACCCCGCCGTCGATGGTGTTGATCGGCGCGCAGGGCACGCCGGCCGCGATCAGCTCGGCGAACCACTCGTCCTTGCCCTTGGCCGCCAGGGCCTCGACCAGCAGCGGCCGCAGCGCCTCGCGGTTGGCGGTGCGGTCCTGATTGCGCCCGAAACGCGGGTCGTCGAGGAGGTGCTCGACGCCGAGCACGGCGCACAGCTTGCGGAACTGCCCGTCGTTGCCCGCGATCACGATGAGCTCGCCGTCGGCGGTCGGCAGCGGCTCGTACGGGAACAGGCTCGGGTGGGCGTTGCCCATGCGGAACGGCACCGTGCCGCCGGCGACGTACCCGCTGCTGTGGTTGACCAGCCCGGACAGCGCCGAGGAGAGCAGGTTGACCTCGACGTGCTGGCCGCGGCCGGTGGCCGAGCGGTGGTGCAGCGCGGAGAGGATGCCGATGCTCGCGTGCATGCCGGCCATCACGTCGAAGACGGAGATGCCGGCCCGGTAGGGCGAGCCGTGCGGGTCGCCGGTGAGGCTCATCAGCCCCGAGATCGCCTGCACCATGAGGTCGTAGCCGGGCAGCGCCGCGCCGGCGCCCGAGCCGAAGCCGCTGATCGAGGCGTAGACGACGCCTTCGTTGCCGGCCGACACCGTGGCGTAGTCGAGCCCGAAGCGGGCCAGGCCGCCCGGCTTGAAGTTCTCGATGAACACGTCGGCGCGGGCCGCCAGCTCGCGGGCGGCGGCCAGGTCCTCCGGGTCGCGCAGGTCCAGGGCGATGGAGCGCTTGTTGCGGTTGATGCCGAGGTAGTACGTCGACACGCCGTCGCGCGTCGGCGGCATCCAGGTGCGGGTGTCGTCGCCGCCCGGCCCCTCGACCTTGATGACGTCGGCGCCGAGGTCGGCCAGCAGCATCGTCGCGTAGGGCCCCGCGAGAATCCGCGAAAAGTCGGCCACCAGCAGCCCGTCGAGTGGACCCACGACACCTCCTGACCGTCCAGCGGACATCCGTCCGCTAGTCGTTGACACGATACAACACCGGGAAGAGAATGCCAGCACCTGCCCAATCTGACCGCCTGACGGACTGTCGTCCGAGATTGGAGCCCTCCACATGAGCGCCGTGCTTCTGCGCAACGGCCTGGTCCTCACCATGGATGACTCGCACACCGTCCTTCCCGGCGCCGACGTGCTCGTCGTCGACGAGCGCATCGCCGAGATCGGCGTCGGCCTGACCGCCCCGGAGGGCGCCGTCGAGATCGACGCCACCGGCGGCATCGTCATGCCCGGCATGATCGACACCCACCGCCACATGTGGCAGACCGCCATGCGCGGCTACGGCGCCGACTGGACCCTCACACAGTACTTCGTCTGGTACTACCTCGAGTCGGGCAAGCACTTCCGCCCCGAGGACATCCACGCCGGCAACGTCCTGGCCGCCTGGGAGGCCCTCGACGCCGGCGTCACCACCACGGTCGACTGGTCGCACGGCCTGCAGACCACCCAGCACGCCGACGCCGCCGTGGATGCCCTCGAGAGCGTCCCCGGCCGGTTCGTGCTCGCCTACGGCAACATCCAGCAGGGCCCGTGGCAGTGGTCGGCCGCGCCGGAGTTCCGCGACTTCGTGTCCCGGCGCATCCGCGGCGGCGACATGCTGGGCTTCCAGATGGCCTTCGACGTCACCGGAGACCCGGCGTTCCCGGAGCGGGCGGCCTTCGAGGTGGCCCGCGAGCTCGGCGTGCCAGTCACCACGCACGCCGGCGTGTGGGGCGCGACCAACGACGACGGCATCCGCCTCATGCACGAGCACGGCTTCATGACCCCGCAGACCGTCTACGTGCACGCGGCGACGCTCACGCACGACTCGTACCACCGCATCGCCGCGACCGGCGGCTCGGTCTCCGTCTCCACGGAGAGCGAGCAGAGCGCCGGCCAGGGCTACCCGCCCACCTGGCAGCTGCGCGACCACGGCATCCCGGTCTCGCTGTCGATGGACACCAGCGTCTGGTGGAGCGGCGACCTGTTCTCCGCGATGCGCACCACCCTCGGCGCCGACCGCTCCCGCGAGCACATGGCCGCGCACGAGCGCGCCGAGACCGTCACCCAGCTGCACCTGCGCGCCGAGCAGGTCGTGGACTGGGCGACCCGGGGCGGCAGCCGGGCCCTCGGCCTCGACTCCGCCGTCGGCAGTCTCGAGAAGGGCAAGAAGGCGGATGTGGTACTGCTGAAGAACGACGCCTCGCCCGTGATGTTCCCGATCCTCAACCCGTACGGCCACGTCGCCTTCCAGGCCCAGCGCGCCGACGTGCACTCGGTCATCGTCAACGGCCGCCTCGTCAAGCACGAGCACCGCCTCGTCGGCGCCGACCTGGCCAAGGTCCGCGCGGACGTGGAGCGCACGATCGAGTACCTCGTCGACACCATGGGCCGCGACGCCTGGGCGAAGGGCATGAACCCGGACATTCCGGAGACGAAGGTGATGGACAATCCGTACACGTACACCGAGTGGAACGCCGGATCCGCCCAGTGGAAGCATGGTGCGGCCGACTGACGGCGTTTCTGTTGCTGTTTGAGCGCGAGCTTGTTTGTTGAGCGCGAGAGGACGTCGATGGCACGCGAGGCGGGACCGGACTTCATCGAGGCTCTCGCCCGCGGTCTCGACGTGCTGCGCTGCTTCCGGGCGGGCCGGCCGGTCATGACGCTGAGCGAGATCGCCGCGGAGACCGGCCTGGCCCGCCCCACCGTCCGGCGCATCCTGCTGACCCTCGAAGAACTGGGCTACGTCCGCACCGAGGACCGCGGGTTCGCGCTCACCCCGCGGGTCCTGGAACTCGGGATGGCGTACGTCAACGCCCTGAGCCTGTGGGACGTGGCCCGCCCGCACATGCGCCGCCTCGTCGAGCAGACCGGCGAGTCCACCTCCATGGCCCAGCTCGACGGCGGCGACATCGTCTACGTGGCCCGGGTCGCGGTACCGAAGCTCGTCACCCTGGCGGTGACCATCGGCACCCGCTTCCCGGCCCCCGCGACCTCCATGGGCAAGGTCCTGCTGGCCGCCCTCTCCCCCGCCGACCTCACCCGGGTCCTGGCCGAGCCGGGCCGCTCCGGCATCACCCCGCGCTGGCGCCCGTCCCGCGACGAGCTCGACGCCGCCCTGCGCGAGGTCCGCGCCAAGGGCTGGGCCCTGGCCGACCAGGACCTGGCCCACGGCATCCGTTCCGTTGCGACCGGCGTGCGCGACGGCGACGGCCGCGTGGTGGCCGCCATCAACGTGACGGTCCACGCCGCCGAGACGTCGGTCGAGCACCTGCTCGAGCACCACCTGCCGCTCCTGCTGCGAGCCGCGGCGGACATCGGCCACGACTGGTCGCTGCTCGGCGCGGTACCGCTGGAGGCCTGAGCGTGGACGTCCTGGTGGTGGGCGGCAGCGGCCTGCTCGGCCGGGAGGTGGTCCGGCAGGCCCGGTCGGCAGGCCGGCGGGTCGCCGCGACGTTCCACCGGCACCCGGCCGCGATCGAGGACGTCGACTGGCTGCCGCTGGACATTCGCGGCCGCGACGACGTCGCCGCCCTGGTCGCGCGCGTTCGCCCCGCGACGGTCGTCAACGCGGCGTACCGCCAGTCCGACTGGGCCACCACCGCCGACGGCGGCATGCACGTCGCCGCGGCCGCGGCGGCGACGGGCGCGCGGCTGGTCCACGTCTCCAGCGACGCCGTGTTCTCCGGCGGCGCCGCGCGCTACGACGAGTCCTGCCCGCCCGACCCCATCACCCCGTACGGCGCGGCGAAGGCCGCCGCCGAGACCGCCGCCCGGGGCCTCGACCCCTCGGCCGTCATCGCCCGCACGTCCCTCATCATCGGCGGCGGGGAGTCGCTGCACGAGCAGCGCGCCCACGCGTTGGCCGCCCACTTCACCGACGACGTACGCTGCCCCGTCCACGTCACCGACCTCGCCGCCGCCCTGCTCGAGCTGGCCGCGTCGGACCACTGCGGTGTGCACCACGTCGCCGGCCCGGACGCCGTGAGCCGCCACGAGCTCGCCACCCTGATCGCCCGCCGCGACGGCCTGGACGAGACCCGCCTGCCGCGCGCGCTGCGCGCCGAGACCGACCTGCCCGGCCCCCTGGACGTGCGCCTCGACTGCACCCTGACCCAGTCCCGCCTGACCACCCGCCTCCGCGGCGCCCGCGAGTTCCTCGCTCGTCCGGCAGCGCGCTGAGCGCCTCTGCGGCGCGGCCGGGGCCGGCCGGTCAGGTCGTCGCGTTGCGCCTGCCGTAGCGCATGCGCCGGCGGTCGGCGGCTGTCGCCACGGCCACGGACGCCACGATTGCGGCCACGCCGGCTACCCACAGGAGCGGGAGCCAGTGCCGCATCGACGCCAGGTCCAGGTGCAGTTTGTAGACGGTCCCCACGACCACCGCCAACGGCAGGACGGTGCCCAGGACACTGACACGGGTGTATCCGAAGCGGACGAGCAAGGGGAACTGGATCGCGATGTTGCCGGCGAACAACGCCCAGGACACCGTCAGCATCGTCGCGAGACTGCGACCGCCGAACGGCAAGGCCTGGATCCGGGCGAGGAGCAGGGCCAGCACAGTACCGACGGTGGCGGTGGCGGCAAAACACGCCGTGGCCCAGGCGTAGCGCCCGTACAGCACCGAGCGGCGGGACAGCGGCAGGACGGCGTACAGCGTCTCCAGGCCCGCTTTGTCGGAGACGTTGAACGGGTAGGGGGCGACCTGCGAGGTGAACAGCAGCACGAGCCCCGGCACGAACCAGATGGGCTTGTTGGCGAACACCAGCGCACCGAGGCCGAACACCGCGAGGCAGTAGTAACGGTATGGCCAGACGGTGCGCAGGTCCAGCACGGCCATGCGGGCAATCGTGGTCATGCGATCCCCCGGGTGGACATCGAAGTGCCGGAACGGCGCCGGCCGGCGCCCGGATCCGGATCCCGCCGGGGAACGCCGGCTCCGATATGGATGGCGATCTCCTCGAGGGTGGGCGCCTCGACGAGCACCTGCCCGCCGATCAGGTCGGCTTCCTCGGTGTGCACGAGCGCCTGTGCCCCGCTCTGCGTCCTCCGGGCGCCGATCAGCTGCACGCCGACGAGTTCGTCCAGGTCGTCCGGGCCGCCGCGCACGACCCGGTAGGCCTCCAGGATGTCGTCCTTGGTGCCGGTCCGGACGATGCGGCCGCCGTGGATGAGCGTCAGGTAGTCGCCGATGCGATCCAGATCGGCGGTGATGTGCGTGGAGAACAGGACACTGTGTCCCTCGTCGATGAGAAAGTCCCCGAGAATGCCGATGAGCTCGTCACGGCTGACCGGGTCCAGACCACTGGTCGGCTCGTCGAACACGAGCAGCCGTGCCTGGTGCGACAGCGCCACGGCGATCATGAGCTTCATCGCCATGCCACGGGACAGGTCCTTGACCTTGGCCCGCAGGTCGAGGCCGAACTCGTCGAGCAACCGGCGGTAGCGCACCCCGTCCCAGCGGTCGTAGAAGGGACGCAGCGTCCGTTCGACCTCGGCCAGCCGCCAGTCGCCGACGAGGTAGGTGTGGTCGAGCACCACCCCGACGTCCTCGCGCAGGGCGACAGGTCCGGGAACTCGGTGCCCCAGTAGCTCGATCTCGCCGGTGTCGATCGGGCGCATGCCCAGCAGGCAGCGGATCGTCGTTGTCTTGCCGGCACCGTTGGCGCCGATCAGGCCCATGACGTAGCCCGTCGGCAGTTCGAAACTCACATCGCGCAACGCGAAGGTGTCTCCCACCGCGGTACCCACGCCACGCAGGGCGAACGCGAGGTCTCTGCTCACTGATGGCTCCTTCGGATTTCAGGCGTTCCCCTGCTACCGGATCGCGTCCTGCTGCTCGGCATGGATCAGCCCGTCCAGGATCTGGATGAGACCGTCGCGCTGGAGGCCGGCCCGCCGGGCGGCATCCAGGGCGGCCTGCAGCCCGTCCTCCACCTGGCGCATTAGCTGCTCCCGCACGAGCGCCGAGTCCAGCGGCAGGACGTAGGCACCCTTGCCGGGAACCGTGGCGATGAAGCCCTCGGCGGCCAGCTCGGAGTAGGCGCGGGTGGTGGTGATGACACTGATCCGCAGGTCCCGTGCGAGGGCACGGACCGACGGCAGGGCGCTGCCCTCGGCGAGGTCACCCGACAGGATGGCCGTTCCTACCTGCTCTTTGATCTGCTGGTACAGCGGCACGCCTGCGCTGTTGGACAACACCACCCGCACGAAAGTCCCCACCATCGCCCGTTCCTGCCTTGCTGTACATGCACACTATATACAGATGGAACGGTAGTGACACAAGCGGCACCACCCGAGGCATGGGTGAGCGCTTCCCACCCGCGCCGGGCGAACCGTCCCGTGCCGCACGGCCCGATCCGCAACGGGTGCGATGTTGGAGACGGAGGGGCTCACGCCCTGCCAACCGAACGGAAGGAACACGGACCATGAGTCTCGTCGTCGTTGCCACGGCCCATCCCCTCCCCGAGCACCGCGCCGAAGCGATCGCGGCCTTCGAGACCGCGATCGCCGGGGCGCACGGTGAACCGGGCGTCGACCTCTACGCCCTCCACGAAGGACCCGACCGGCTCGTCATGATCGAAAAGTACGAGTCCGAGGCGGCAATGTCCGCACACGGCCAGGGTCCGGTCCTGGCCGGCCTACTCTCGGCGCTGCAGGGCAAGCTCCGTGGGACGCTCGACGTCCAGGTCCTCGAACCGCACCCGGCCGGAACCGCCGACAAGGGCGCGCTCTGACATCCAGTGGGCGGCCGGCGCCAAGTCCTGAACGACGTTGGTCTGCACGGGGCGCACGGCGCGTGTTAGGACTGGCCGGCCCGCCCCAGACCCGGGCTCTCGCCTCGGCCGGCGACGACGGCTGACC
Source organism: Dactylosporangium darangshiense (assembly GCF_039537565.1). NCBI lineage: Bacteria > Bacillati > Actinomycetota > Actinomycetes > Micromonosporales > Micromonosporaceae > Dactylosporangium > Dactylosporangium darangshiense. Next base: position 543,747 of record NZ_BAABAT010000002.1, on the reverse strand, counting down.
TACCGGGCCGCCGGACGGCGCCGCCGCGCGCGAACGCCCGGATGCGGTTGATGTCCGCGGGCCGTAGACCGCGGCGGGGATGCGGCCGGATCAGCAGAGCCCTCCCGCCGCGGGTCAGCTCGTCGAAAATCGGGCCGGATCGAGGCACGGCCGTGTCGTCCGTCCACACCAGGCGGCGGCCGGCGGCGAGGACACGCCGGGCGGCGGCGAGCTTCCGGGCGTCCGTCGCCTCGGTGCCGTCCAGGTCGTCGGCGCCGAGCGCCCGGCCGAGCGCCGGCAGCCCGAACAGTCGCTCCAGCTCGTCGGCGTCCGTGCACCACGTCGTGCACCAGCGCACCTCGACGACGCCGCTGCCGTGCAGGTGCCCGATCCGCGCGATCAGGGCGGGCGCCCACCGAATCGGCCAGTCGACGCCGTCGGAATGTGCGATCCCGCGGCACAGGTCCGGGCCCCACGTCGGGCGGCGCACGTTGACAACCCCGTCGACGTCGAGCAGCCAAACGGGCATCCGGCCCACAGCGACCCCTCCTACCCCGCGGGCCGGCGGCGGACCATCTCGGCGATCCAGATGGGCGGACATCCGGCCCACAGCGACCCCTCCTACCCGGGCTGGCGGCGGACCATCTCGGCGATCCAGATTGGGGCGAACGGGGACGTGCAGTTGGGCGGCGTCGGGTAGTCCTTGAGCACCTCCAGGCGCTCGCCGATGGCGATGGCGCGGGCGCGGTGGCCGGGATGGTCGATGCCGATCTGGGCCAGGCAGTGGTTCATCGCCCACTGGAGGCGCGACGGGGCGTCCTTCATGTCCGACTCGATGACGTCGAGCAGCCCGGGCAGGTCGAGGCCCTCGGGCTGCTTCGCGACGCGATCGGCGGTCAGGGCCCAGCCGGCGCTCGCGACCACCGGGTCCGCATCCGCGAACCAGGCCAGGCGTAGAGCCTCGCACTGCGGGTGCTTCTTCACCACGTAGCCGACCAGCCAGTCGTGCACCTTCGGCGTGCGAGCCTCGCGCAGCATCGTGTCGAGCTCGTCGCGCTCGAAGGCCTTCGGGCGGCAGATCAGCAGCGACAGCAGCCGCGCCGCGGTGTCGCCGGTCTGCCAGAGCCGTCGGGACAGGTCCTGCTGGGTCTTCAAGCGCTTCGCCACCGCGCGCAGGCTGCCCAGGTTGACGCCGTGGTCGTCGCCGTGTCTCTCGTTCACGGCGCGGGCCTTCGGGTCCTCCAGCGCGGCCAGTTCGGCCAGCACCTGCGCCACCGTCGTCTCGGGCACCTCGGGCTCCTGTCCGTCAGGTATGAGCGTCAGCGTTCCAGCAAACCAAGGTCTACGGCATAGCGGGTGGCCAGGTCGGATACCGACAGAGCCCGCCCGGTGAGGGACAGCAGGGACGGGTCCGCGTGCAGGGCGGCGACCACCCGGCCGATGCCCTCGGGGGACTGCGAATCCTTCAGGTCGAGGTGTTCGGCGAACTGCATGACGCCCTCGGTGCGGACCAGGCCGGGGTGCAGCGACACTACCGCCACGCCGTCGGCCCGCAGTTGTGTGGCCATCGCCTCCGTCAGGCGGTCGTCGGCGGCCTTGGCGGTGCTGTAGGCAACGCCGAACGCCGGCGTGTGTGCCGCCCCGGCCTCCATCGAGACCGTCACGATCGCGCTGGCGGGGGCGCTGCGGAGCAGGTCGGCGGACAGGGCCGAGGCCACGTAGTGTGCGCGCACGCCGCCGGTCAGCATCGCGTCCCACAGGGCGAGGGGCTGGCGCCAGAACGGGGCGTTCCACTCCTCCCATTCGCCGGCGTTGAGGCGCTCGTAGCCGGCCCACACGTTGTTGACCAGCAGGTCCAGGCGGCCGTGGGTGGTGGCGATGCGCTCCACAACGGCGCGGACCTGGTCGTCGTCGCGGTGGTCGCAGGGGGCTGGGATGCCGTGGCCGCCGGCCGCCGTGACCGCGGCGGCCGTCTCCTCGACGGTGCCGGGCAGGTGTGACGTCGTCGCCGACGCGGTCGAGCGGGCGCTCACGCAAACCGTCCAGCCCTGCTCGCCCAGGCCGATGGCGATGCCCCGGCCGATGCCGCGGCTCGCGCCGGTCACCCAAGCCACTCGTTGCCTCATGGGACGGAGATTAGACCTGGGGTACGACAAAAAATTGGGGTTGAGAAGAAGTCTTTGCAAAGATATCTTCTCATCATGCCGGACCCCCGCGTGATCACCGATGTCGATGCGCTCAAGGCGCTGGCGCACCCGCTAAGGCAGCGGATGCTCGCGCACTTACAACTGCACGGCGCGGCGACCTCGGCGATGCTGGCCGAGCGGCTCGGGGTCGATCGCGGTGCGGCCAGCTACCACCTGCGGCAGCTGCACCGGTACGGGTTCATCGCCGACGAACCCGAGCGGCACGGGCGGCGGCGGTTCTGGCGGTACGTGCCCCAGGATCTGCGGCTGCCGCCGCGCCAGGACGACGAGGAGCTCAACCTCGCCGCCGACGAAGTGCTGCGGCTGTGGCATGAGCGCGGGCAGCGGGCGATGGAGTACTTCGACGCGCACCGCGACGAGTTCGGGGAGTTCGCGCACGCGGCGACCGGGTCGTTCGGCGCCGCCGTGCTCACCCCCGACGAGCTGCGGCAGTTCGCCGAGGAGTACATCGCGCTGCTGAACCGCTGGCAGCGCGACCCGGCCGACGCCCCGCCCGGCGCCCGGCACGTCACCGCGCTGTTCTACATGTTCCCGACGCCCGAGGAGGGGGCGTGACGCGGGAGTCGCTGTGGCGCAACCGGGCGTTCCTCGCGCTGTGGGGCGGGCAGATCGTCTCCACCGTCGGCTCCCACCTCAGCGCGACGGCGATGGCCCTGCTGGTGCTCGCCACGACCGGGTCGCCGGGGCGCGCGGGGCTGGTCGCCGCCGCCGGCACGCTGCCGCACCTGCTGCTGAGCCTGCCGGCGGGCACGCTCGTCGACCGGTGGCCGCGGCGGCGGGTCATGCTGGCCGCGCAGATCGTCGCCGGGGTCGCGATGGGCAGCGTCGCCGTGGCGGTGTTCGCCGGGGCGATCAGCATCGCGCACCTCGCGGTGGCGGCGTTCGTCGACGGGACGTGCGCGGTGTGCTTCGGGGTGGCCGAGCGGGCCGCGCTGCCGCAGATCGTGCCCGGTTCGCTGCTGGCGGCGGCGCTCGCGCAGAACGAGGCGAAGATGCGCGGCGCGGCGCTGGCCGGGCCGCCGCTGGGCGGGGTGGCGTTCGGGCTCGGGCGAGCGGTGCCGTTCGTTGCCGACGCCGTGTCCTACGCGGTCGCGGCCGCCTGCCTGCTGCTGGTGCGCGACGAGCTGCGGCCGGTGCGCAACGGGCCGCCGACGTCGCCGTGGCAGGACACCGTGGCGGGGCTGCGGTACCTGCTCGGGCACGCGTTCGCGCGCACAGCCGTGGTGCTCGTCGCGGCCAGCAACCTCGTCTTCCAGGCGCTCATCCTCGTGCTCATCGTGCAGGCGACCCGCCACGGTGCGACCTCGGCGCAGGTCGGCCTGATGCTCGGGCTGTACAGCGGCGGCGGGCTGCTCGGGGCCATCGCGGCCACGCGGCTGTACCGCCACATCACGCCGCGGGCCGTGGTCGTCGGGGTGAACTGGGTCTGGGCGGCGCTGCTGCCGTTGTTCGCGCTGACCGGGCGGCCGGTGCTGCTGGGCGCGATCGGCGCGGCGTGCGCGTTCGTGGGGCCGTTGTGGAACGTGGTCATCGGCGCGTACACCCTGACGCACATCCCCGACGAGCTGCGCGGACGGGTCATGAGCGCGGCCCTGACCGTGTCCGCCGGGGTGCTGCCGCTGGGCTCGCTCGCCGGCGGCGCCCTGGTGCAGGCGGCCGGGCCGGTGCGCAGCCTGCTCGTGCTGTTCGCGGTGATGCTGGCCGTCGCGGTCGCGGGCAGCCTCGCGCGTTCCCTGCGCGAGCTGGACCGTCAGGACCCAGCCGGCTGATGTCAGGCCATGCGGGGGGTTCACCCCGGGCGGATGGCGCACCGCCACCGCGGCACCGATCAGGATCGGTGAATGCCGGACGCCCGGAAGATGGTCCTGCCCCTCGCCCTCGCGCAGTTCATCTGCAGCTACGCCGGCACGGCGATGAACGTCGCCATCACGCCGATCGCGCGGGACCTGCACACCAGCGTGTTCGGCGTACAGGCGACGATCACGCTCTTCACGCTCACGATGGCCGCGCTCATGATCCCCGGGAGCAAGCTCACCGACATCTGGGGCCGCAAGCGTTGCCTGGTGGCGGGCCTGCTGCTGTACGGCGTCGGGGCACTCCTGGCCGCCGTCGCGCCCGGCCTCGGCGTGATGATCCTCGGCAACGCGCTGCTGGAGGGCGTCGGCTCGGCGCTCATGATCCCGCCGATCTACATCCTCATCACCGTCGCGTTCGACGACCTCGCCACGCGCGCCAAGTACTTCGGCGTCGTCAGCGGGGCCGGCGGCCTCGGCGCGGCGACCGGCCCGCTGGTCGGCGGGCTCATCACGAGCCTCATCAGCTGGCGGGCCTCGTTCCTGCTGCAGGTGCTCGTCATCGCCTGGATCATCGTGCTCATCCGCCGCCTGCCCGACCCGGCCCGCCGCCCGGCGACCGGCCGCTTCGACGTCACCGGCGCCATCCTGTCCGCCGTCGGCCTGTTCCTCGTCGTGCTCGGCATCCTGCAGTCCTCGTCGTACGGCTGGGGCAGCGCCAAACACGACTTCGAGATCGCCGGCCACGTCATCATCCCCGCCGGCGGCATCTCCCCCGTCTGGCCGACCACGGCCCTGGGCGCCCTGACGCTCGCCGCGTTCTTCCTGCACCTGCGCCGATGCGAGCGCCGCGGCCGCGAGCCCCTGCTGCCCCTGCGCCTCTTCACCGACCGCACCGCCAACCTCGGCCTCGGCACGCAGACGGTCCAGTGGCTGGTCATGCAGGGTTCGTTCTTCGTCACCGCGGTGTACCTGCAGGACGCCCGCGGCTACGACGCCATCAGGACCGGCCTGCTCCTCACCCCGGCCACGCTCGGCATCCTGGTCTCGTCCGCGGCCGCCGAACGCTTCGCCCGCCGCCGCGCCCAGCGCACCCTCGTCGTCGCCGGCTTCGTCCTCACCGCCGCCGGGATGATCCTTCAGCTGACGCTGGTCGGCCAGTACTCCATGATCCTGGCCATCGCGCCCGGCCTCCTGCTCGCGGGCCTGGGCCTCGGCACGATGCTCACCTCGTCCGTGACGATCGTGCAGTCGGCCTTCCCCGACCGCGACCAGGGCGACATCTCGGGCCTGTCCCGTTCCGTGTCGAACCTGGGCTCGTCGCTCGGGACGGCCCTCGCGGGCTCGATCATCGTGGCGGCGGGCACGCGGCCCGGCAGCCACCCGTACGCGGCCTCGGTCACGATCCTGGTGTGCATCGCCCTCATCGGCCTGCTGCTGGCCTGGCTACTCCCCCGCGCTCGCTCAGGCTGATCGGGATCGGCGCCGCATCGCAGGTCAAGCCGCATGCGGGGCCTTTGCGACAAGTCGGGCACTCGTTGAGCCAAAATGCGCGGGACAAATCGGGCATCGCCGCGATGGTGGAGACATAACGTACAGGGGGATACGTTATGTCTCCACGACCGTGGCCGTGTCCGATTTGTCCCGCACGAAACGGCGTGAACGTGGAGAGAAAATGCCGGCGGTCACGAGTTGGCGAGGTGGCGGCGCTGCTCGGCCGACATCGGGGCGTCGGACGAGACCGGGACGCCGATGCGCATCGCGATGGCCGGGTTGCCGACGCCGCCGAGCAGGGCGCGCAGGGCCTGGCGCACCGGGACGACCTCGATGACCTCGCTGATCGGCGACGCCGCCAGGCCGCGGTCGGTCAGCGTCAGCCACACGTCGGACATCGCCTCGCCGGCGGCCAGCCAGTCGCGGGGCTCGTCGCCGTCGGTGACGAGCAGGGCGTAGACGGTGCCGCGGTCGGTGCCGGCGCCCGCGTCCACGAACGGCGGGGCGTCCATCTCGAAGTCGCGCGGCGCGATGGTACGCCGCCCGGCCGCCACGACGCTGTGTGCCGCGATGCCGTCGCCGTTGACACGCGGGCGGGTCGTCCAGGCGCGCACGTCGTCACGGAAGCGGGCGTCGGCGTGCTCGACCGCTCCGGCGCGTGCCACCGCGGCGGCGAAGGCCGTCAGCTGGTCCTCGCGGACGATGTGCAGGTGAACGCCGTGGCGCTCGGCGACGGCACGAAGCTCGTCGAGCACCTCGTCGGCGGGCCGCTCGTCGGCGAACGGGCGGCGGTCGGTGCGGCGGCGCTGTACCGCGGCGGCGAGCCGCCCTTCGGCGGGCCGCTCCGCGCCGCGGCGGACGCGGGCCACGAGGTCGGGCCGCTCGGGGTCGGGCAGACGGTCGACGTCGGCGTCGTACCCCTCGGAGTGCAGCGTCACGGCCGCATGGTGCAGCGCCGTGCCGCAGCTGAGCAGCAGCAGCCGCCCGTCCGGGTCGAGCCCCTCGAGCTGGCGCGACCGGTCGGCCCACAGCTCGGCGTGCGCACCGGCGAGCCGCCACCGCCACGGCTGCGTGTTGAGCACGGACGGCGCGCGCAGCGCCGCGATCGAGGCCTGGGCGACCAGGTCGATGTCGTCGCGCAGGTTCCTGGTCATGGCGGGCTCCCTAGTCGGTACTCGTTGTTGCCCTCCACAATCGGTCCACCCCGGCGCGCCGGGCAGGGCCGTTGGTCACGACCCGCCCGGGACCCTGGGGTCCGCCCGACCGTGACCCCGTTCTCGTCGCACCCGCGCCCGGGCGGGTCGTTTCGCCACGACGACACGCCGAGCGGGACCACCTCCTCGACGCAACGCACCCGGACCGGTCAACGCTCACGTCCACCCGACGAGGCCGTCTCCTCGGAACACCCTCACCCGCACCCGGGCGGGTCGTCGGTCACGTTGCGCTGAGGGTCACCACGTCAGGTCGTCGGTCGGGATGCGCCGAGGGTGACCACCTCGTCGACGTACCGCCGGACGTCCTCCCGGTGGCTGATGAGCAGCACGCTGCGCCCGCGGGCCGCGGCCATCAGGTCGCGCAACAGCTCCTCGGCGGTCTGCTCGTCGAGGTGCTCGGTCGGCTCGTCGAGCACGAGCACCGGAAAGTCGGCGAGGAGCGCCCGCGCGAGGGCGAGCCGCCGCCGCTGCCCGCCGGACACCGCGACCCCGTGCTCCCCAACGCACGTGCCGAGCCCGTCGGGCAGGCCGCGCACCCAGTCGCCGATGCGCGCCTCGTCCAGCGCCCCGTCGATCTCCGCCGCGGTGGCGCCGGGCCGCCCGATGCGCAGGTTCTCCCCGATGGTGGTGTCGAACAGGTACGCGTCGTCGCCCAGGTACCCGACCACGCGCCGCACGTCGTCCCCGCGCAGCGCGCGCAGGTCCACCCCGTCGAGCGTCACCCGCCCGGCACTCGGATCGAGCCAGCGCACCAGCAGCGCCGCGACGGTGCTCTTCCCCGCACCGCTGGGCCCGACGAGCGCGACCCGAGCACCCGGCCGCAGCGTGAACGAGACGCCCTCGACCACGTCCCGCCCGGCAACCCACCCGGCCGCCACCCCGTCGACCCGCAGCTCCGGCAGCCGCCGCAGCAGGCCGCCCTCCGCGGCGAGCGGCTCCGGCGGGCCCGAGGACGCCGGGCTGACCGACAACGAAAGGGCAGCCGCCCCCTTCCCCGCCGCGAGCGGCTCCGGAACGGCCGACGAGACGGTCGGCGGCGAGGACGGGGTGACGGGGTCGGGAGCCGGGTCGGGCATTGCGGCGATCTCGGCGAGGCGGCCGAGGCCGGAGCGGGCCGCGGCGAGGCTCTGGGCCGCCTGCGGTACCGCCCCGACGATCTCGAACACCGCAAGTGGTGTGAGCACGACGACCGCGAGCAGCTCCCCCGGCAGCGTCCCCGCGCGCACCGCGACCGCGCCGGCGACGAGGCCCGCGATGACGCTCAGGCCGGTGCACAGCGCCGTGACCGCGGCCGACACGCCCGTCGCCGCGCTCGACCGGCGGGTCGCGGCCACCAGCTCGCGGTCGATGCGGTCGAGCCGGTCGAGGGCGTCGCCGGCTGCCCCGTACGCGATGAGGTCCGGCAGGCCTTGCACCAGGTCGACGGTCCCGGCGGCGAGCGCGCCGCGCAACGGTGCGAGCCGCGCGTCGGCGCGGCGGACGAGGGCGGACTGCAGCAGCGGTACGCCGACGCCGACCACCAGCAGCCCCACCGCCAGCGCCAGGCCGGCGACCGGCAGGAGCGACCCGACGAGCAGCACCGTGGCAAGGCCGGTCACGGCGGCGACGGTGACGGGCAGCGCGACGCGTACGACGACGTCGACGACCGACTCGACGTCGTCGACGAGCCGGGTCGCGAGGTCGCCGCGGCGGAACCCGGCCAGACCGGCGGGCGCCAGGCGCTCCAGTCGCCGGTACGCCCGCACGCGCAACTCCCCCAGCACCCGCAGCGCGGCATCGTGTCCGGTGATGCGCTCCACGTATCGCAGCACGCCCCGCCCGATCCCGAACGCCCGCACGGCGACGATCGCGACCATGAGGTGCAGGACGGGCGGGTGCATCGCGGCCCGCGAGATGAGCCACGCCGAGGTGGCCATGAGCCCCACCGCGCACGCCGCCGCGGCGACGCCGGCCACGACGGACAACGCGAGCCGCCCGGCGGCAGGACGGCAGAGCCGCAGCGCGGCCCTGATTGGCGCATAACCGAAAAGTCGGAAATGTCCGGACACGAAGTGTTCGGACATTTCCGGTGCAACACCCGACACGAGCGCACCGGCGGGCACCGCCACGGCACCGGCCACATCCGCAGCCTTCGAACCCGCCGCAGCACCCGAGCCAGCCGCGGCACCTGAGACCGACGCGCCCGAGACAGACGCGGCACCCGAACCCGACACGGAACCGGAGACCGACGCGGCACCCGAAACCGACACGGCATCCGAAACCGGCGCGGAACCGGAGATCGGCGCGGCACCCGAGACGGGCGCGGCGTCCGAATACGGCGCGGCGTCCGAGAACGGCGCGGCGGCTGAAAGGGATGCGCTGGTGGGGGTCATGCGGGCACCGTCGCAGGCGTGAGAGCGATCGTCCGGTCCGCGATCGCGAGCAGTGACGGGCGGTGGGCGGCCATGATGACCGTCCGGCCCGCGGCATGGCTGCGAATCGCGGCCAGGATGTCGGCCTCGGTGGCGGCGTCCAGCCCCGCCGTGGGCTCGTCCAGCAGCACCAGGTCGGCGTCACGCAGGAAGACCCGGGCGAGGGCGATGCGCTGCCGCTGGCCGGCGGACAGCCCGGCCCCGTCGTCGCCCAGCGGAGTGTCCAGCCCGGCGGGCAGCGCGTCGATGAAGGGCAGAGCGCCGGCCGCGGCGGCCGCCCGGCGGATCGCTGCCGCATCGGCCCGCGGAGCGCCGAGGCGGATGTTGTCGGCGATGGTGCCGGCGCCCAGCCACGGCCGCTGCGGCAGCCACGCCACCCGGGCCCGCCACGCGTCCATGTCCGCGGTGGACAGCGCAACGCCGCCGGCGGTCACCCGGCCCGAGGAAGGAGCGGCGAAGCCCATGAGGACCGAGAGGATCGTGGACTTGCCGCAGCCGCTCGGCCCGGTCAGCGCGACCAGCTCGCCGGGCTCGATCGTGGCCGTGAAGGGCGGCAGCGCGGGCCGGCCCGGGTAGTGCACCACGACGTGGTCGAAGTCCAGTGGGGCCGCGCCGGCCGGCCGCGAGGCAGCGCGAGGGGGAACCGGGAGGGAGAGGACGGAGAAGACCTCCGTTGCGGCGGCCAGGCCCTCGGCGCTCGCGTGGTAGTTGGCGCCGACCTGGCGAAGGGGCAGGTATGCCTCCGGGGCCAGGATCAGGACCAGCAGGGCGGTCGACAGGGGCAGGGCGCCGTCCACCAGGCGCAGGCCGATGCCGACGGCGACCAGTGCGACCGAAAGCGTCGAGAGCAGCTCCAGGACGAGGGACGAGAGCAGTGCGACGCGCAGGGTGCGCATGGTGACGCGGCGCTGGCGGGTGCTGATCTCGGCGATGACGGCGGCCTGGCGCTTGGCGCGGCCGAAGACGCGCAAGGTGGGCAGGCCGGCGACGACGTCGAGGAAGTGCTGGGACAGGCGGGACAGCAGGCGGAACTGGCAGCGGTTGGCGGCCTCGGTGTGCAGGCCGACGAGCGCCATGAACAGCGGGATGAGCGGCAGGGTCAGCGCGATCGTGCCCGCCGCGACGACGTCGACGGAGACGATGCGGGCCAGGACGATGGCGGGGACCAGGGCGGCGAGGACGAGCTGCGGCAGGTACCGCGCGAAGTACGCGTCCAAAGCGTCCAGGCCCCGCGTGGCGAGGGTGGCGACGCGGGCGCTGGGCGGCGCGGCGGCCGGGCCGAGGCGGGCGGCGTGCGCGAGGAGCCGCGCGCGCAGCTCGCGCTTCACGGCGGCCGATGCGCGGGTCGCGCTGGCCTGCTGGGCCCAGGCGACGGCGGCGCGCAGGGCGACGACCGCGGTGAGCCAGCCCGCCGCCGGGGCGATGCCGGCGACGGTGGCGCCGTGCAGGTAGACGCCGGTGATGGCGTCGGCGAGCAGGGTCGCCTGTGCGACGACGAGGGCGGCCAGGGCCACGCCCAGGGCGACGGAGAGCACCAGGTAGGTGCGCGTCGCCCGGGCGTGGCGCAGCAGGCGCGGGTCGAGGGGCCTCACGGGTGGCCCACCGGGATGTGCTCGATCCGCAGGCGCTTGCGGAAGACCCAGTAGGTCCAGCCCTGGTACAGCAGCACGAGCGGCGTGAAGAACACGGCGACCCAGGTCATGACCTTCAGCGTGTAGGGCGTGGACGCGGCGTTGGTCACCGTGAGGCTCGCGCCGCCGGGCAGGGTGCTCGGCATGACGTCGGGGAAGAGCGTGACGAACAGCGCGGCGACGGCGAGCACGAGGGTGATGCCCGTGGCCAGGAACGCCCAGCCCTCGCGGCGGGCCCGGGCGGCGACGGCGCCGGCGACGAGTGCGACGGCGGCCGCGGCGGACAGGGCCCAGCCCCAGGCGTCGTGGTGGGTGAGCTGCGTCCAGAGCAGGAACGCGGCGGCGACGACGATCGCCGGGACGCTGAGGCGGGCGGCGAGCTTGCCGGCGCGCTCGCGCATCTCGCCGTCGGTCTTCAGGGCGAGGAACACGGCGCCGTGCAGGAGGAACAGCGTGAGCGTGGTCAGGCCGCCGAGCAGGGCGTAGGGGTTGAGCAGGTCGAAGAACGTCCCGGCATACTCGTGGTGCGCGTCGAGGCGCACGCCGCGCACGATGTTGCCGAACGCGACGCCCCACAGCACGGCGGGCACGAGGCTGCCGCCGATGATGGCGGCGTCCCAGCGGCGCCGCCACCGTGGGCTGTCGACCTTGCCCCTGTACTCAAAGGCGAGCCCGCGCAGGATCAGCGCGACGAGGATGATCAGCAGCGGCAGGTAGAAGCCGGAGAACAGCGTCGCATACCACTCCGGGAACGCGGCGAACGTGGCGCCGCCGGCGACGATGAGCCAGACCTCGTTGCCGTCCCAGACGGGGCCGATGGTGTTGATGAGCAGGCGTCGCTCGCGATCGTCGCGGCCGAGGTGACCCAGCAGCATGCCGACGCCGAAGTCGAAGCCCTCGAGGAGGAAGTATCCGGCCCAGAGCACGGCGATGAGTACGAACCAGACGGTGGTGAGTGCCATGACGGGTTCCTCCTTTCAGTACGCAAACGCGAGCGGGCGGTCGGGGTCATCTTCGTCGGGGGGTACGACGGTTTCGGGCGCCCCAGCGCGGGCGTAGCGCAGCATGAGCACGAGCTCGATGACCGCCAGCCCGCCGTACAACAGCGTCAGGACGATCACCGAGGTCGCCGCCTGGCTCGTCGCCACCGACGGCGAGACGCTCTGCGCGGTCTTGAACAGCCCGAAGACCGTCCACGGCTGTCGGCCGACCTCGGTGAAGATCCAGCCGAACGAGTTGGCCAGCAGCGGCATCGCGACCGCGGACACCGCGGCGATCCACAGCCAGCGGCCGCGGGGCAGGCGGTCCTTGCGGGTGCTCCACAGTGCGAGGGCGGCGATCGCCATGGCGAGCCCGCCGAAGCCGATCATCAGCCGGAACGACCAGTACGTGACCGGCACGTAGGGTACGTAGTCGCCCTCGCCGTACTGCTGGGAGTACCGCTGCTGGATGTCGTTGATCCCCTCGACCTCGCCGGACGGGCTGCCCGTCGCCAGGAGCGACAGCAGGGACGGGATGCGCACGCTGGCCAGTTCCTCCCGGCCGTTCAGCGAGCCGATCGTGAAGACGGAGAAGGACGCCGGCTGGCTGGTGTCGTAGAGGGCCTCGGCGGCGGCCATCTTCATCGGCTGCTGCTCGGTCATGATGCGGGCCTGCAGGTCGCCGGTGATGAAGACGCCGACGCCGGAGATGAGGACCACCCAGGCGCCGAGCTTGAGGCCGGGGCGGAACACCTCGACCTGGTTGCGCCGGCGCAGGTGCCAGGCGCTCACGGCGAGCAGCAGCGCGCCGGCGGTGAGGAAGCAGGCGGTGATCGTGTGCGGGAACGTCACCAGGGCCGTGCTGTTGGTGAGCACCGCGCCGATGTCGGTGAGCTCGGCGCGGCCGCGCTCGGCGTTGACGGTGTACCCGACCGGGTGCTGCATCCACGAGTTCGCGGCCAGGATGAAGTACGCCGACAGCATCGTGCCGAACGAGGCCAGCCAGATCGTGGCCAGGTGCACGCGCTTGGGCAGCCGGTCCCAGCCGAAGATCCACAGGCCGAGGAACGTCGACTCGAGGAAGAACGCGAGCAGCCCCTCGATGGCCAGCGGCGCACCGAAGATGTCACCGACGAAGCGCGAGTAGGCGCTCCAGTTCATGCCGAACTGGAACTCCTGCACGAGCCCGGTGACCACGCCCATCGCGAAGTTGATCAGGAACAGTTTGCCCCAGAACTTCGTCGCGCGCAGGTACTCCTCCCGGCCGGTGCGCACCCACGCGGTCTGCAGCCCGGCGACCAGCGCCGACAGGCCGATCGTGATCGGCACGAAGATGAAGTGGTACACGGTGGTGATCGCGAACTGCCACCGCGCCAGGTCGAGCGTGTCCATGGGGCGATTCTCGGCACCTGCGGGGTGACGGCGCAGGGCCAAAGGTCATGTCCGCGACGGGACCACCAGGCCCGTGCCCGCGTCATATCGCCGGTACGCCAGGTTCCCGCGCCCGCTGGCCCGGTCCGTGAAGAACAGGAACGGCAGCCAGCCCTCCGCCATGCGCTCGGCCGCCTCCTCGGGCGTGAGCACCGGCGGGCGGCGCGGGTTGACCGTCGGTTCGGGGACGCCGGGCACGGCGGCGGGGTGCATGCTGTGCTGCCGCGTGAGCTGCAGCCCGCTCGGCCCGGCGCGGTGCAGCACCGCGTCCTCGCCGGTCTCGGCGTCGGTGAACAGGAACGCGTCGTAGTCCATCGCGGCCAGGCGCGCCGCGGCCTGGCAGACCCGCCGCCGGTACAGCCGCACGACCTTGACCCGCGTCAGCCCGGTGCGCCCCGGCACGGCCAGGGCGCGGCGCTCCGGGTCGGGCCAGGGCCACGGCTCCCAGTCGCTGCGCAGCCGCCGGACCTGCCGGTCGAGGCGGGCGGCGCCGGCGGCGAGGGCCTCGGCGGCGTCGCGGCCGGCGACCTGGATGCGGGCCGGCGCGCCGTGCACCCGCAGGTTGGCCTGCACGAGCAACGGCCCGTCGGCGCAGGCGGCCCCGGTCAGGCGCAGCCGCAGCCCGCCGGGCAGCCCGTGCCGGGTCAGCACGGCCGAGAACAGCGCCTCGGCGCACGCGCGTTCGTGGGGCTGGACGCCCCGGGCGGCGAGTGTGATGCTCTGCACGTCGCCACGATCGGGCCTCGCCGAATTCGCCGGACAGGGCCGAAAGTCCCGAAGTCGGGGCCTTGTGCCCTGGCGTGGGGCGACAATCTCCAGGTAAGAAGGTATTCATGATCCGGGTGTTCCTGCTCGACGACCACGAGGTCGTCCGCTTCGGCCTGCGCGAGATGCTCGAGCGCGAGGGCGACATCGAGGTCGTCGGCGAGTCCGGCTCGGCGGTCGAGGCCGCGCACCGGATCCCGGCGCTGCGCCCGCACGTCGCCGTCCTCGACGGGCGGCTGCCCGACGGCAGCGGCATCGACGTGTGCCGCGAGGTGCGCTCCGTCGACCCGTCGATCAACGCGCTCATCCTGACGTCGTACGACGACGACGAGGCCCTGTTCGCCGCCATCATGGCGGGCGCGTCGGGGTACGTGCTCAAGCAGATCCACGGCACGGACCTCGTCGACGCGGTGCGCCGGGTCGCGGCCGGGCAGTCGCTGCTCGACCCGGCGGTGACCGCGCGGGTGCTCGAGCGCATCCGCAACGGCCCGCAGCAGCCCGACGAGTTCAAGGACCTCACCGAGCAGGAGCGCAAGATCCTGCTGCACGTCGCCGAGGGCCTGACCAACCGCGAGATCGCCGAGCGGATGTTCCTGGCCGAGAAGACCGTCAAGAACTACGTGTCGAGCCTGCTGGCCAAGCTCGGGCTCGAACGGCGCACGCAGGCGGCGGTGCTGGCGTCAAGGCTGTTACAAAAGAAGCCGTGACGTCGCCCCTGCCGCTGCCCGAGCTGTCCCGCGTCGACCTCGACGCGCTGCTGCAAGAGCTGCTCGCCCGCGTCGGCGAGGTGATGACGAGCCGCGAGCGGCTGCGCGCGCTGCTCGACGCCGTCGTCGGCATCGGCTCCGACCTCGACCTGCACAGCACCCTCGAGCGCATCGTGCAGGCGGCCTGCCAGCTGGCCGACGCGCGGTACGGCGCGCTGGGGGTCATCGGCCCCGACCGGATGCTGGTCGAGTTCATCAACCACGGCGTCACCGCCGAGGAGCGCGCCGCGATCGGTGACCTGCCGCGCGGCCACGGCGTGCTGGGCCTGCTCATCGACGAGCCGCGCCCGATCCGGCTGCACGACATCACCCGCCACCCGCGCGCGTACGGCTTCCCGCCCAACCATCCGCCGATGCACAGCTTCCTCGGCATGCCGGTGCGCATCCGCGACCAGGTGTTCGGCAACCTGTACCTGGCCGAGAAGCGCGGCGGGGAGCAGTTCACGCAGGACGACG
The DNA here is from genome assembly GCF_039537565.1 of Dactylosporangium darangshiense. Classification (NCBI taxonomy): domain Bacteria; kingdom Bacillati; phylum Actinomycetota; class Actinomycetes; order Micromonosporales; family Micromonosporaceae; genus Dactylosporangium; species Dactylosporangium darangshiense. Next base: position 528,619 of record NZ_BAABAT010000002.1, on the reverse strand, counting down.
AGAACCTGGTCGCGGCGCTGTCGGTGGCCGCCGGCGCGGCGATCGACAACGCCCGCCTCTACGCGCAGGCGGAGCGACGGCAGCGCTGGCTCGTCGCCGCCGCGGAGATCACGTCGGTACTGCTGGGCGAGGTCCGGCGCACCGAGGCCCTCGAGCTCGTGGCGACCCGCGCCCGCGACGTCGCCGGCGCCGAGCTGTCCATGTTCCTGCTGGCCGACGAGGACGCCGAGCGGCTCACGGTCGAGGTTGCCATCGGCGGCCCCCGCGACGCCGCCGGCTGGTCGATCCCCGTCGCCGGCAGCGAGTTCGCCGACGTCCTGGCCCGCCGCCACGTGGCCGTCATCACCGACCTCGGCGCGGCCGCGAACTGGCCGATCCTGCTGCCGACCGGCACGGCGCTGCTCGTACCCCTCGCCGTCGGCGGCGTGGCCCTCGGCGCCCTGGTCGTGGCGTTCGGCAAGGACGGCACCCCGATCACCGAGGGCATGGAGCTGGCGATGGTCGAGACGTTCGCCGGACAGGCCGCCCTCGCCCTCGAGCGGGCCCGCGCGCAGGACGAGCGGGAGATGCTCGCCGTCGTCGGCGACCGCGAGCGCATCGCCCGCGACCTGCACGACGTGGTCATCCAGCGGCTGTTCGCGGCCGGCATGCAGCTGCAGGGCGCCGCGCACCGCAGCGCCCAGGACGACGTGCGCGAGCGCATCGGCCGGGTCACCGACGACCTGGACACCACCATCCGCGAGATCCGCGGCGCCATCTTCGAGCTGCGCGGCGCCGACCGGCACAGCCTGCGCCGGCGGCTGCGCGAGCTCGTCGAGGAGGCCACGGAGGCGCTCGGCTTCCGGCCCGCCCTACGCGTCGACGGGCCGGTCGACACGGCGGTGCCCGATCCGGCGGGAACCGCGCTCCTGGCGGTACTGCGGGAGTCGCTGAGCAACGTCGCCAAGCACGCCCGCGCCACCTCCGCCCGCGTGACGATCGCGGCCGGCGGCGGGCGCCTCGACCTGTGCGTCGAGGACGACGGGGTCGGCCCGGCAGAGGCCGGCGAGACGACCGGCGGCCAGGCGGCGACCGGCCACGGCGTGCCGAACATGCGGGCACGCGCCGCCGACCTGGGCGGCGAGTGCACCGTCGCCGTCGTCGACCCGCACGGCACGCGGGTGACCTGGTCGGTGCCGATCTGAGCCGGCCTACCCCGTCGCCGGCGGGCGGACCCAGGGGCCGACGGTGATCTGCGCGGAGTTGCCCAGCTGATACGGGCTGAATCGGGTCAGCACGTGCGCCGGCTGGCCCTCGGCGGGCGCGACCTCGAGGTAGGTGCCCTGCACGACGCTCGCCCACGCCTCGACGATGTTGCGGTAGGCCACCCACGCGACCAGGCGCTCGCCGGGCTTGATCGTGAGCCGCTGCGGTGCGCCGCCGTAGCCCTCGGGCACGCTGTAGTACTGGCCGCCCTTGATGTCGAACGGCACCCGGGCGGCGTCGAGGACGCGCACGACCGGGGCGCCCTGCACCGTATACGGCTTGGTGCCGCAGTTGGTCAGCTCCAGCTCGATGTCGCGGCGCCCGCCGGCCGAGCCGTCGCCCTGGCTCTCCCGGATCGACACGCCCGGCGGCAGGCACTGCGGCGGCGCCTGGCTCGTGATCGGCGACGGCTCCCGGGTCCCCATCGGCCGGTCGTTGACGGTCGGATACACCACCGGCTCGTCCAGCTGCGGCCCGCACGCGAGCGAGGCCAGCGCCGCGGCTGCGAGCAGGGCGAGGACGCCCGCGCGGGGCGCGCTCACACCGCCGTCAGCAGGTGGTCGGTGGGGCCGTAGTCGGTGTCGATCGCCATGATCCGCATTCTGCCCCGTTTCGGATCGCCGCGCGTCCCCGGGTGAAGCGGCCTCACCCCGGCAGCGGAGAGTATTGCCGTCGTGACCGAGGCCGAGACTCCCGACTTCTGCGGGGCCTACCCGCGGCTGAGTGAGGAGCAGGTGCGCCGGCTGATCACCGTCGGCCGCCGCCGCCCCGCCGAGGCGGGCACCGTGCTGATCCGCGAGGGCCAGCGCGAGCGCGACTTCACCGTCGTGCTCGGCGGCACGGTCGGGGTCTACGAGCGGTACCACTCCCCGGACCGCCGCCTGCTGCGTGTCCACGGCCCGCGCCGCTTCCTCGACGAGATGGGCCTGCTCACCGAGAGCCCGTCGATCCTCACCGGCGTCGTGCTGGACGAGGGCGAGGTCCTCGAGGTTCCCCTCGAGCAGCTGCGCCGCGCCGCCGCACACGACCCGCTGCTCGCCGACTCGGTGGTGCGCGCCTGGGTCCGCCGCCGCGAGATGCTCATCGACGAGGTCAGCTCGATGCACATCATCGGCTCGCGGTACACCCCCGACACCCGCCGCCTGTGCGACTTCGCCGAGCGCCACCACCTGCCGTACCGCTGGACCGACCTCGAGGAGGACAGCGACACCGACCTCCTGCTGTCCTCCTTCGGCGTCGACCCCGAAGACACCCCGATGGTCCTGCGCTGCGACGACATCGTGCTGCGCAACCCGACCAACGCCCAGCTGTCCCTCGCGATCGGCCTCGTCCTGCCGGAGTTCCCCGACTGCCCGCCGCACGACGTCATCATCATCGGCGCCGGCCCGGCGGGCCTGGCCGCGGCGGTGTGCGCCGCGTCGGACGGCCTGGACACCGTGCTGCTGGATGCCCACCTCGCCGGCGGCCAGGCCGGCGCCACGCCGCTCATCGAGAACTACCCCGGCTTCCCCGCCGGCGTCTCGGGCGCGGACCTGATCGACCGGGCCCTGATCCAGGCCGAGCGCTTCGGCGTGACGCTGCACGTCCCGGCGAAGGCGGCGGCCCTGACCCGCCACACCGCCGGCCACGGCGTCATGCTCGACAACGGCACCGAGGTCTGCGCGCAGGCCGTCATCGTGGCGACCGGCGCGTGCTACCGGACCCTGGACCTCCCCGGCCAGGACACGTACGCCGGCACCTCACTGCACTACGCCGCGACGTTCGTCGAGGCACGCCGCTGCCAGGGCCGGCCGGTCGCCATCGTCGGCGGCGGCGACTCGGCCGGCCAGGCGGCACTGTTCCTGGCCGGGTCGGCCGCCGCGGTGACGCTGCTGCTACGCCACGACGATCTGCACCGGGACATGTCGCGGTACCTGGCCGAGCGCATCGAACGCCACCCGCGCATCAGGGTCCTGCCCGCGACGGAGATCCACGACGTGTCCGGCCTGGACCACTCGCTGCGCGCCGTGACAATCACCGCGATGGGCCAGGAGTGCCTGCTGCCGGCCGAGCACCTGTTCGTCTTCACCGGCGCGACGCCCTGCACCGACTGGCTGGCCGGCACCCTCGAGCTCGACGAGCACGGCTACGTCCGCACGGGCCCGGCCGCGCTGCAGCCCGTCCCCGGCGAACCGCAGCCGGCCCTGCTGGAGACCAGCCGGGCGGGCGTGTTCGCGGTCGGCGACGTGCGCAACGGTGCGGTACGCCGGGTCGCCTCGGCCGTCGGCGACGGCGCCATGGCGGCCCGCCTGGTACACGAGTACATCGCGGGCCGGGTTCCGGGCCGGCACGGCTGACCGCCACGCCGCCGGGCGCTAGGAGGCCGTCGGAGCCGGCGTGGCCTTGGTCGGCGTGGCGGCCGGCGGTGCGGGCGGGCGGTTGCGGTCGCGCGGGCCGAACCCGGGTCCGCGGCCGTCGCGGTCGAAGCGGTCCGGGCCGCGGCGCTCGTAGCGGACGTCGTGGCGGCCGTGGTCGCCGTGGTGGCCGAGCACGCCGACGACGGCCGCGCCGAGGGCGGTGGCGCCGGCGCCGAGCACGCACCCCAGCAGCAGGGCGACGGCGACGATCGCCGGGCCGCGGCGCCCGCCGCGCCAGCCGCGCCACTCGGCGCGCCAGGGGCCGGGGCCGGGATGCGGCGAGGGTGCCGCCGGCTGCGGTGAGGGCGGCGGCGGCGGTGAAGCCGGAGGCGGCGGTGAAGAGGGTTCGGGCGCGGGCTGTGCAGCCGCGGCGGATTCGGATACATCAGGCGAATCGTCCGCAGGGCGGGGCGCGGCGTCGTCGCTCATAGTGGGCTCCAAGGGGGAGGTACGGGCCACTGCAGGGTCCAGATTGGGAGCGAAGCCTAAGGGGACCGGGAGCGCAATCCTAAGAAAAGCGTGAGAGGGCCGCTCTTATCGAACTCTTATGCCACGCGCGGCACGGTTTTCAACTCCGTGGCCCGTGATAGACGTGTGAGCGTGCGGATTCTGGTGGTCGACGACGACGCGGCGGTGCGGGACTCGCTGGCGCGGACGTTGCGGTTCGAGGGCTACCAGGTCGAGACCGCCGCCGACGGGCGAGAGGCCCTGGAACAGCTGCACCGCAACGAACCCGACGCGGTCATCCTCGACGTCAGCATGCCGGTGCTCGACGGGCTGCAGGCGTGCCGGGAGCTGCGCGCCGGCGGTGCCCTCGTGCCGGTGCTCATGCTCACCGCCCGCGACAGCGTCGGTGACCGGGTCGCGGGTCTCGACGCGGGCGCCGACGACTACCTCGTCAAGCCGTTCGCGCTGCAGGAGCTGCTCGCGCGGATCCGGGCGCTGCTGCGGCGCTCCACCGCGAACGCCACGAAGAGCAACGGCGGCGAGGCCGGGCTCAGCTTCGCCGGGCTGCGGCTCGACCCACAGACCCGGGAAGTGTGGCGCGGCGGGCGCCCGCTGCGGCTCACCCGGACCGAGTTCGCCATCCTCGAGGTCTTCCTGCGCCATCCACGGCAGGTGCTCACGCGCGAGGTGCTGTTCGAGCACGTGTGGGGGTACGACTTCGGGGAGACCTCCAACAGCATCCACGTCTACCTCGGCTACCTGCGGCGCAAGCTCGAGGCCGACGGCGAGGCCCGGCTGCTGCACACCGTGCGCGGGGTCGGGTTCGTGCTGCGCGAGGAGCCGCTGTGACCGCGTGGTGGCACCGTCGCACGCTGCACGCCCGGCTGTCGCTGCTGGTCACCGGGGCGGTCGCGGTCGCCGTGCTGACCGTCGCGGTCGTCGCCTTCGCCGCCGTCGCCGAGATCCAGCACCGGCAGCTGCAGGCGCAGCTCAACGCCGACGCGCAGGCCATCGCCGCGCAGCCCGAGCAGTGGCGGGCCAGCACCACCGAACTGCCCGAGCTGCCGGGGCCGCCCGGGCCCGGCGGCGCGCACCACCGGCCGCGCGACCTCGGCACCCGGTGGCAGATCATCGACGCCGACGGAAAAGCGGTCAGCGACACCGCGTCGCTGCCGATCACGCCGGCGGTGCGGGCCGTGCTCGCCGGGCAGCGGCGTTCGGCGCAGGAGCAGATCGTCATCGCCGGCGACCGGTACCTCATGCTCACCGTCCCGGCCACCGGCGGCGGGGTCGCGCAGGTGGCGCTGAACCAGGACCCGGCCGCGCGGACCCTGGCCCAGCTGGGCGCGCTGCTCGTCGCCGCGTGCGCCATCGGGATCGCGGGAGCGGCGGTGCTCGGGCGGGCGGTGGCCGGGGCCGGGCTGCGGCCGGTGCAGCGGCTCACGCAGGCGGTGGAGGACGTCTCCGTCACCATGGATCTCACGCATCCGGTACCCGTACACGGCGCCGACGAGATCGCCCGCCTCGGCCGGTCGGTGAACACGATGCTCGGCGCCATCGACGCGTCCCGCCGGGCGCAGCGCACCCTGGTCGAGGACGCCGGGCACGAGCTGCGCACCCCGCTGACGAGCATCCGCACCAACGTCGAGCTGCTGCTCGCGGTCGAGCGGCGCCCGGAGCTGGCGCACCGGCTCCCGCCCGAGGAGCGCGCCCAGCTGCTGGCCGACCTCGAGGCGCAGGTCGGCGAGCTCGCGACGCTGACGACCGAGCTGGTGGAGCTCGCCCGGGAGGAGGCCGCCCGCGGGCGGCCCGAGCCGGTCGGGCTCGCCGAGGTGGTCGCGGCCGCGATCGAGCGGGTGCGCATCCGGGCGCCGGGGCTGACGTACACCGCCGACCTGGCGCCCGTGATCGTCGACGGGCGGCCCGGCGAGCTCGAGCGGATGGTCGTCAACGTGCTCGACAACGCGGCGAAGTGGAGCCCGCCGGGGGGTACCGTCGCGATCTCACTCGGCGAGGACGGCGTGCTCACCGTCGCCGACACCGGGCCGGGCATCGACGAGGCCGACCGGCCGCACGTCTTCGACCGGTTCTACCGCGCGGCCGCGGCCCGCTCGATGCCGGGCTCCGGCCTCGGCCTCGCCATCGTCGCGCAGGTCGCCGCGCAGCACGGCGGCAGCGTCGCCGCCGCGCCGAACACACCGCACGGCACCGTCATCACGATCTCACTCCCCGTGAGGAGCGCGCAGTGACCCGGCTGTTCTCGGCCCGCTGGTGGCGACCCATCGTCTTCGTCGCCGCGCTGGCGGCCGCGGCGTGGACGCTGCGCGGCCACCTGCCCTCCCCCGCCGACGCCTGGGACGCCCTGCGCGGCGCGTCGCCGGCCTGGCTGCTCGCCGCCGGCGGCCTGTCGATGCTGTCGATGGCGGCCTTCGCCGAGCAGCAGCGGCACCTGCTCTCGGCGTTCGGGGTGCGGATGACGGCGCGGGTGTCGCTCGCGCTGACCTACGCGCGCTCGGCGATGGCGGCCTCGCTGCCGGCCGGCTCGGCGATCTCGGCCGGCTACGCGTTCCGGCAGTTCCGGGCGCGCGGCGCCGGCCAGGCCACCGCCGGCGCGGTGATCGTGCTGTCCGGCGTGGCGTCGCTGGCGGGGCTGGCCCTGGTGTACATGGTGATCGAGTTCCGCTGGACGCTGTGGCTCCTCGCGGCGGTCGCGCTGCCGCTGGCCCGGATCTCGCGACCGGCCGTCGACGCGGAGATGCCGGAGCGGGCCGGCGGGCGGGTGCGGCACACGCTGCGGCTGGCCGCCGCCGTGCCGCCGCGGCGGTGGCTGGGCGTGCTGGCGATCGCCGCGCTGAACTGGCTCACCGACCTCGCCTGCCTGCTCGCGGCGATGGAGGCGGTCGGACTTCACGTGCCGTGGCAGAGCGCCGCGATCGGGTACCTCGTGGCCCAGCTCGTCCGCCAGATCCCCGCCACGCCCGGCGGGGTCGGCGTCATCGAGGCCGCCCTCATCGTCGCGCTCACCACCGCCGGGGCCGCGGCCGCGCCGGCCACCGCGGCGGTGCTCATCTACCGGGTGCTGTCCTGCTGGAGCGTGCTGCCGATCGGCCTGGCCTGCTGGAGCGCCCTGAAGTCGCGCCTCGCCGCGCCGGTGGTCGCCTAAAGGACGTCGAGGCGGTCGCGCAGCTCGTCGATCGTCGTGCCGAACGTCTCGGCCACCACGACGCCGTTCGGCGTGATGTGGAAGACGGCGTGCTCGGTGTACACCCGGCTGACGCAGGCGAGGCCGGTCAGCGGGTACGTGCACGACGGCACCAGCTTCGGCTCGCCCTCCCGCGTGAAGAGGGTCATCATGACGTACACCTGCTTCGCCCCGATGGCCAGGTCCATGGCCCCGCCGACCGCCGGGATCGCGCCCGGCTCGCCGGTGTGCCAGTTGGCGAGGTCGCCTGCGGCGGAGACCTGGAAGGCGCCGAGGACGCACACGTCGAGGTGGCCGCCGCGCATCATCGCGAACGAGTCGGCGTGGTGGAAGTAGGCCGCGCCGGGCAGCTCCGTGACCGGCTGCTTGCCGGCGTTGATGAGGTCCGGGTCGGCGAGGTCGGCGCTCGCCGGAGGCGGGCCCATGCCGAGCATCCCGTTCTCGGTGTGCAGCACGATGCCGCGCTCGGGCGCCAGGTGCGCCGCCACGGTCGTGGGCTGCCCGATGCCGAGGTTGACGTAGGAGCCGTCGGGGATGTCGCGGGCCACGATCCGGGCCATCTCGTCGCGGGTCAGGGTCATGCCGCCACCTCCACCAGGCGGTCCACGTAGATGCCCGGCGTCACGACCGCCTCCGGGTCCAGGCCCCCCGGCTCGACGACGCGGCCGACCTCCGCGATGGTCAGGGCCGCGGCCGTGGCCATGACCGGACCGAAGTTGCGAGCCGTCTTGCGGTACACCAGGTTGCCCGCCCGATCGCCCACATGCGCGCGGATGAGTGCGACGTCGCCGCGGATCGGATGCTCCAGCACGTAGTCGCGCCCGTCGATGCGGCGGGTCTCCTTGCCCTCGGCGAGCGGGGTGCCGACGCCGGTCGGGCAGTAGAAGGCGCCGATGCCGGCCCCGGCGGCGCGCATCCGCTCGGCGAGGGTGCCCTGCGGCACCACTTCGAGGTCGATGCGCCCGGCGCGGTAGAGGCCGTCGAAGACGTACGAGTCGGACTGGCGCGGGAACGAGCAGATGACCTTGCGCACGCGCCCGGCGGCCAGCAGCGCGGCGAGGCCGGTGTCGCCGTTGCCGGCGTTGTTCGACACGACGGTGAGCTCGCCGGCGCCGTGGTCGATGAGCGCGTCGATGAGCGCGAACGGCATGCCGGCCAGGCCGAAGCCGCCGACGAGCACGGTGTCGCCGTCGCGGACGGCGGTGACGGCCTCGGCCGCGCCGCACACCAGGACGCTCATCCGCCCCGCTCCCCGAGGTGCTCGGCGATGAGGGCGGCCACGGCGCCGGGCCGCTCGGCGGGCGCCTGGTGCGCGGCGCGGTCCAGCACGTGCAGCCGGCCCCGGCGCACGCCCCGGGCCAGCTGGGACAGCAGCTCGGGCGGGGTCACAGCGTCGTCGGCGCCGGCCACGGCGAGGACCGGCGCGCCGATGCCGGCCAGCCGGTGCCGCGCGTCGAAACCGGCGAGCGCCTCACACGCCTGAGCGTAGCTGCCGGGGTCGGCGGCGCGCAGGGCGGCGACGAGCGCTCCAGCCGTGCCCGGGTCGCGTTCGGCGAAGCCGGGCGAGAACCAGCGGGCGGCGGCGCCGTCGGCGAGCGGGCCGAGGCCCTCGGCGCGGACCGCGGCTGCGCGGGCGTGCCAGGCGGCGGGCTCGCCGATGCGCGCACCCGTGCACAGCAGGACCGCGGCGGGCACCCGGCCGGGTGCGTCGAGCAGCAGTTGCAGGCCGACGGCGCCGCCGATGGAGTCCCCGGCGTACCACACCGGCTCATCGGGACGGATCCGCTCGGCGAGGTCGAGCACGGCGGCGGCCAGCCCGGCGACGCCGAACCCGCGCGGTGCGGGGGCGCTGCGGCCGTGGCCGGGCAGGTCCCAGCCGACGATGTGGAAGCGGTCGCCGAGGCGCCGCGCGCACTCGCCCCACAGCGCCTCGGCGGTGGTGCCGAGCGACGGGCCGAGCAGCAGCAGCGGCCGGTCGGGCCGCCCGCCCAGCGGCGTGCCCGCGATCTCGAGCCGGCCCGGCGCTGCCGTCACGTCCACGGCTCCCGGTTGCGCGGGAAGGCGAGGAACACGGTCTCGCCGCCGCCCTGCAGCCGCACGTCGAAGCGCAGCCCGGCGCGCGACCCGCTGTCGTCGGGCGTGGCGAGCAGGGTGGCGCGGCGGTCCTCGGGCAGGCTCGCCAGCAGCGGGTCGGCGGCCAGGACGGCCGCGTCGGCGGGCGGGTAGGCGCGGGTGTACAGCCGGTCGGTGACGCCGCGGGCGAAGACGGTGAGCGCGAAGAACGGCGCCCGGCCCGGCTCGGCGGCGCCGGGCGCGACGGTGGAGAACCAGTAGTGGCCGGCGGCGTCGGTGCCGGCGCGGCCCCAGCCGGTGAACGTCCAGCCGTCGCGGCGCAGCGACCCGGGCTCGCGGCTCACCCGGCCCGCCGGGTCGGCCTGCCACAGCTCCAGCAGCGCGTCGGGGACGGGGTCGCCGGCGCCGTCGAGGACGCGCCCGTGCAGGCGCAGGACGCCGGGGTGGGTGGCCGGGACGAGCTCGTTCCCGCCGCGGTACGGCAGGCCGAGGTGGAAGAACGGCCCGACGGTCTGCCCGGGCGTGACCTCCCCGCTCATGCGGCGTCCCCTTCCTCGAACGGGGTGCGGTGGGAGCCGGTGAGCACGATGTCCCAGCGGAAGCCGAGGCTGAACTCCGGCGCGGTGAGGTCGTGGTCGTACGCCGCGATCAGCCGCTGCCGGGCGAGGGGGTCGGTGATCGACTGGTAGATCGGGTCGAGGCCGAACAGCGGGTCGCCCGGGAAGTACATCTGCGTGACCAGGCGCTGCGTGAACTCGGCGCCGAACAGCGAGAAGTGGATGTGCGCGGGCCGCCACGCGTTGTGGTGGTTGCGCCACGGATACGGCCCCGGCTTGATCGTGGTGAACCGGTAGCTGCCGTCGGCGCCGGTGCGGCAGCGGCCGACGCCGGTGAAGTTCGGGTCCAGCGGCGCCGGGTGCTGGTCGCGCTGGTGCCGGTAGCGGCCGGCGGCGTTGGCCTGCCAGACCTCGACGAGCTGGTGCGCGACGGGCCGCCCGTCACCGTCCAGGACGCGGCCGGTCACCGTGATGCGCTCGCCGATCGGCTCGCCGGAGTGCTGGATGGTGAGGTCGGCCTCGTCGTCGGCGACGTCCTGCGGGCCGAAGACCGGCGCCCACAGCTCGACCCCCTCGGGGTCCACCGGGTGCAGGGCGTGCTTCGGGTGGCGCCGGATCGTGCTGCGGTACGCCGGATAGTCCAGCCGCGGCTGCGCGCCACCGGCGCCGGCCTGCGCGGCGGCGATCTCGGCGGAGATGTCGGCCTGCGACGGCAAGTTGGTCACGTGCGAACGGTAGGCGCGGCGGGCCCTCGCCGCGACGGTTACCTTCCATTGGGTGGAAACGGCGGTGAGGGTTTCGTGGCGAGCGTGACGTCGCGGGCGCTGGCGGTGCTGGGTGCGTTCGACGCCGAGCACCGCCGGCTGACGCTGAGCGACCTGGCGCGGCGGGCCGGGCTGCCGCTGGCGACCGCGCACCGCCTCGCCGGCGAGCTGCAGCGGTGGGGCGCGCTGGAGCGGGTCGAGTCCGGGGAGTACGTCATCGGCCGGCGCCTGTGGGACCTCGGCCTGCTCGCGCCGGTGCAGACCGGGCTGCGGGAGGCGGCGGCGCCGTTCCTGCACGACCTCTACGCGGCGACCCTGGCCACGGTGCACCTGGCCGTGCGCGACGGCGGCGAGGTGCTGTACCTGGAGCGGCTGTCCGGGCACGCGTCGGTGCCGATCGTGAGCAAGGTCGGCAGCCGGCTGCCGATGCACGCGACCGGGGTCGGCAAGGTGCTCCTGGCCTACGCCCCGGAGGAGGTGCTGGCCGCGGCGCTGGGGGCCCTGACGCGCGTCACGCCGTACACGGTGACCCAGCCCGCCCGGCTGCTGGACCAGCTGCGCCGGGTGCGCGCCGACGGCTTCGCCACCACGGCCGAGGAGATGACGCTCGGCGCCTGCTCGGTGGCGGTGCCGGTGCGCTCACCCGACGGCGAGGTCATCGCGGCGCTCGGCCTGGTCGTGCCGGATCTGCGCCGCCAGCAACCCCGGCTGGTGTCGGCGCTGCGGGTCGCCGCGCAGGGCATCGGCCGGACGATCTTCCACTGAACGGGAGCCCGGTCTTGTCGGCGGCGGCGCGCACCCGGTTGGCTTAGGGCATGCGTACCGAGGTCGCCATCATCGGCGCCGGCCCCGCCGGGCTGCTGCTGTCCCACCTGCTTGCCCGCGCCGGGATCGAGTCGGTGGTGCTGGAGACGCGGTCGCAGGAGTACGTGGCCTCGCGCATCCGGGCCGGAATCCTCGAGCACTCCAGCGTCGAGCTGCTCACCGAGGCGGGGCTCGGCGGGCGGCTGCGCGCCGAGGGGCACGAGCACCGCGGCATCTACCTGCAGTGGCCGCACGAGCGGCACCACCTGGACTTCGTGGACCTGACCGGGCGCAGCGTGTGGGTGTACGGGCAGACGGAGGTGCAGAAGGACCTCGTGGCCGCGCGGGCCGCCGGCGGCCAGGCGGTCCTCTACGAGACCAGCGACACCCGGCTGCACGACCTGGAGACCGACCGGCCCTACGTGACCTACGTCGACGCCGGCGGCGTCGCCCGCCGCCTGGATGCGGCCGTCGTCGCCGGCTGCGACGGCTCGTTCGGCCCCAGCCGCGCCGCCGTCCCGCCGCAAGCCCATCAGACCTTCGAGCGCACCTACCCCTACTCGTGGCTGGGCATCCTCGCCGACGTCGCCCCGTCGACCGACGAGCTCATCTACGCATGGCACCCGGACGGCTTCGCGCTGCACTCGATGCGTTCGCCGACGGTCAGCCGCCTGTACCTCCAGGTGCCCAACGGCACGGACGTCGCCGGCTGGTCCGACGCGCGCATCTGGGACGAGCTGGCCGGGCGCCTCGGCCACGGCCAGGACGGCTGGACCCTGACGCCGGGCCCGATCACCGACAAGAGCGTGCTGCCGATGCGCAGCCTCGTGCAGTCGCCGATGCGCCACGGCCGGCTGTTCCTGGCCGGCGACGCCGCGCACATCGTGCCGCCCACCGGCGCGAAGGGCCTCAACCTGGCGATCGCCGACGTGGCCCTGCTCAGCCGGGCCCTGACCGCCCTGCTGCGCGACGGCGACGCCGGCCCCGCCGAGCGGTACTCCGACGACGCCCTGCGCCGCGTCTGGCGCTGCACCCACTTCTCGTGGTGGATGACCACCATGCTGCACGCCTCGGGCGACCCGTTCGACGCCCAGCTGCAGCTCTCGCAACTGCGCTGGGTCACCACGAGCCCGGCGGGCGCGGCGGGCCTGGCCGAGAACTACGCGGGGCTGCCCATCGCCGGCTGATCCCGGCCGTGTCGTCCTGTCGATTCGATCATCACCGATCGTGACGGGGGTCGCTCTCTCCGGCGGGACCACGTACCCTCTGCCGCATGCGCACCCGATGGCTGTCTCTGACCCGTTTCCGGGGGCGTGCGGCCTGAGCCGCCGAGCGGCCATGATCCAATCCGACAACACTGACCGTGCACAGACGTGGGGGCAATGAAGCGTGGACAACGACGCCAACGGCATGATGGGCGCGAGCGGCCCGCGCGATCCCGGCGGCCCCGCGGCAGGCCGGGCCCGGATTCCCGGGCCCGCTGACCCGCCGGACGGGGTTACGGGGCGTGCACGGCCACCGGTGCCCCAGCAGCCGACGGGCTCGTCGGGCCGCGCCTCCGTCGGCGGCTCTTCGGGCCGCGCGTCGGTGGGCGGTCCCGGCGCCGGCCGGGCATCGGTCTCCGGCAGCGCGTCAATCTCCGGCAGCGCATCTGTCTCCGGCAGCGCGTCGGTCTCCGGCAGCGCGTCCGTGTTCGGCGCTCCGCCACGGGCGTCGGCCTCCGTGCCGGCCGCCATGGGCGCCGCGGGCCGGGCCTCCGTGGGCCGCGCGTCGGTGGGCGGGCCGGACGGCGGCGAGCCCGGGGCCGACGGCGACCCGATCAAGCCGGGCAAGCAGTCCTCGGTCTCGAAGGCCAAGCGGCGCCGCCGGCGCAACATCATCATCGCCTCGATCGCCGCGTTCATCATGATCTTCGGCATCGGCATCGTCGCCGGCACGTATTATTTCGACACCGTCGCGCTGCCCGACGACCTCTCGCTCAACCAGTCCACGACGATCTACTACTCCGACGGCGTGACCCCGATGGCCCGCATCGGCGAGAACCGCACCGTGCTGCCGCTGGACAAGATCCCGAAGGACGTGCAGCACGCGGTCGTCGCGGCCGAGGACAACAGCTTCTACACCAACGACGGCGTCGACTACAAGGGCGTCGTCCGCGCGGCCTGGAACAACATCAGCGGCGGCGACCGGCAGGGCGCCTCGACGATCAGCCAGCAGTACGCGCGCCGCTGGGCGGACCTGGAGGGCGTCACCTACGCCCGCAAGCTGCGCGAGGCCGTGATCGCGCTGAAGCTCAACCAGCAGTACAGCAAGGACGAGATCATGGCGATGTACCTCAACGTCGTCTACTTCGGCCGGGGCGCGTACGGGATCGAGGCGGCGGCTCAGGCGTACTTCGGCAAGTCCGCCGACAAGCTCGAGATGAACGAGGGCATGGTCCTGGCCGGGCTGATCAAGAACCCCGAGGGCAGCGGCAAGGGCAGCCCGTTCGACCCCAACATCGACAAGAAGCAGGCCCAGGACCGGTTCGACTACATCAAGGGGCAGATGCTCAAGCTGAAGTTCTGCTCCGACGCCGACGCGCCGACGAAGATGAAGTACCCGGAGAAGGTCGTCACCCCCGCGGAGTGGCGGGCGAACTCCTCGCAGTCGCAGAACCTCAGCAAGCCCGAGGGCCTCATCGTCCACCACGTGCTCGGCGAGGTCGCGGCGCTGACCGACCCGAAGACGGGCTCGCTGCTCTACGAGGACATCGACGCCAAGGGCGACAAGAACTTCGACAAGATCCGCAACGGCGGCCTGAAGATCGTGACCACGATCGACAAGGACATGCAGCCGATCGCGGTGCGCGAGGCGAGCCGCAACAAGGACTCGAACATGAACAACCAGCCGCCCAACCTGCAGGCCGCGCTCGTCGCGGTCGAGCCCGGCACGGGCGGCGTGAAGGCGTATTACGGCGGCGACAACGGCAACGGCAACGACTACGCCGCCTACTACAACGACCCGGTCCTGGGCAACGGCAAGGACAGCTGCTGCGGCGGTCACCCACCGGGCTCGACGTTCAAGGTGTACACCCTGGCCACGGCGCTCATGGCCGGGTACAAGACCGACTCGATGTGGAACGGCGTGCCGCGCGACTTCCCGCCGGACCGCACCGCGAAGCTCGGCAACCAGGTCAAGAACGCCACCGAGGGCCCCGTGCCGAACTGCGATTCAGGCTCGGGCCAGTGGTGCACGCTCAAGGAGATCACCGTCCAGTCGCTCAACGTGCCGTTCTACGCGATGACCCGCGAGATCCTCGGCGCGCCGAAGGTCATCGACACGGCGCGCGCGGCGGGCATCACCGACATGTGGGCGACCGTGCAGGGTCAGGCGCTGCCGCAGCGCATCGACCTGAGGACGAAGACCGGCGCGGACGTGTCGCCGAAGTACTTCAGCAACGAGGTGGCGTTCGGGCAGTATCCGATCACGGTCCTCGAGCACGCCGGCGGCCTGGCGACCTTCGCCGCCAAGGGCGTCGCGGTCAAGACGCACTTCCTGAAGGAGGTGTGGAAGGACAACAAGAAGACCTACCAAGAGGTCATCAAGCCGCAGAAGATCCCCGGCTTCACCGACCAGATGGCCGACGACCTGGCGTACATCCTGCAGGACGTGCCGAAGCACTACGGCCTGACGAACAACCAAGGCGTGTCGCCGGGCGGCTACAACCTGGCCGGCAAGACCGGCACCTGGCAGCTGGGCAACACCACGTCGAAGGGCAACGCGCACGCCTGGATGGGCGGCTTCGTCCCGTACGACCCGTCGAAGAAGTCCAACGGCCTGGCCGCGGCGGTCTGGGTCGGCAACAAGGGCGACGAGCAGGCGATCAAGTTCACCAACGGCCAGCCCATCATCGGCGGCAAGCTCCCCGGCCCGATCTGGAGAGACTTCATGGACGCCGCCCTGAAGAAGATCAACACGCCGAAGCTCAAGTTCCCGCCGGCGCGCGGCACCGGCTCGAAGGACGTCGGCGACGGCATCTCGCCCCAGCCGAGCCTGCCCGTGGACCCGGGCTTCCCGAACCCGGGCCAGAGCCAGACCGGGCCCGGCATCCCGAACCCGAGCACGTCGCAGAGCCGCCGCCCGAGATAGCCCAGCGGTTCTCGTTCCGCAGGTGGCCGGCGCCCGACAGGGCCCGGCCACCTCGCGTTTCCGGCCCGCGGCGCGAGCCGACGCCGAGGGCCGACCGCCCTGTACAGCGCCGCGACAGCAACGCATGGGCCGCCGCGAACCCGCCCGACGGACACCGCCCGCGTTTACGCGGCACGCGCGGCGTTCGCGCGGCGTTCGCGCGGCGTGCGCGGCGTTCGCGCGGCGTGCGCGGCGTTCGCGCGGCGTGCGCGGCGTTCGCGCGGCGTGCGCGGCACGCGCGAGTCAGGGGGACGGGCGGGTCAGCCATTCGGCGAGCAGGGCACGCTCCGCCGCGGTGATCGTGGGCAGCGTCGGGGCGACGGCGAGGAACGCGTTCACCGCCGAGGCCGGGTCGGCGGCGGGCAGGGCCGGTGCGTCGCTGAGGATCGTGCGCATCACGGTGTCGTACATGGCGTCGGCCAGGCCCGGGTCGCGCTCGTGCGGGGGCGCGGCGAGCAGCGTGAGGACGGTACCGATGCCGGCGGCGTGGATGAGCTCCACCGCCCGCGCCTCCGGCACGCGCAGCCGCCCGGTCGCGGCCACGCGGTGCACGCGGGCGCGCAGCACCTCCAGCCCGGCGTCCGCGGCCGGCGAGCGCCCGCCGCGCGCCGGATCGGTGAGCAGCCCGAACAGCGCCGCGTTGGACAGCCCGAACGCGATGTGCGCGTCCCAGCCGGCGCGCAGGTCCTCGATCGGGTCGGCACCCTGTGCGGCGACCTCCTTCGCCGACACATAGGTGGCGAAGACGTGCTCGGCCACCGCGTCGAGCAGCGCGTCCTTGTCCTCGAAGAACCGGTAGATGGTCGGCGCCTGCATCCCGGCCGCCTGCGCGACCGCCCGGGTGGTGACGGCCGCCGCGCCCTGTTCGCGCAGCAGCTGCGCGGCCACCTCGACGATGTTCGCCCGCGTCCGCTCCCGCCTGACCTCCATCATGCTGCCAATGATAACGCCAGGTTGTAATCAACGTTGCTAACGCTGATATTATCGTCGTAACCACAACCGAGAGGTGCGACATGATCATCGTTACCGGCGCTACCGGCCAGCTCGGCCGCCAGATCGTCGAACGGCTCCTCGACCGCGTCCCGGCCGAGGGCATCGGCGTGAGCGTGCGCGACCCCGGCCGAGCCGCCGACCTGGCCGCCCGCGGCGTACGGGTGCGCCGCGGCGACTTCGCCGATCCCGAGACCCTCGCCGAGTCGTTCGCGGGCGCCGAGCAGGTGCTCGTGGTGTCCGTCGACCAGACCGGCCCGGCCGCGATCGCCCGGCACACCGCCGCGATCGACGCGGCCCGTGCCGCCGGCGCCAAGCGCATCCTGTACACGAGCCACCAGGCCGCCGCAGCGTCCTCGGCGTTCGCCCCGATGCCCGACCACGCCGCGACCGAGCACCACCTGGCGGGCACCGGCGTCCCGTACACGGCGCTGCGCAACGGCTTCTACGCCGGCACCATCGCCCACCTGCTGGGCCGCGCCCTGGAGACCGGCGAGCTGATCGCCCCCGCGGACGGCCCGGTGTCGTGGACCGCGCACGCCGACCTGGCCGAGGCGACGGCCGCCATCCTGGCCAACCCCCTCGACGCCGACGGCCCGACGCCGCCGTTGACCGCCCCGGAGGCCCTCGACCTGGCCGACGTGGCGGCGCTCCTCACCGACCTGACCGGCCGCACCGTGCGCCGCGTGGTCGCCGAGGACGAGGAGTGGACGGCGTCCCTGACGTCCCACGGCGTCCCGGCCGAGCAGGCATCGATGCTTCTCGGCATGTTCACGGCGTCGCGCCGCGGCGAGTTCGCCACCACGGACCCGACGCTGGAGCGGCTCCTGCGCCGCCGCCCCATCCCCGTCCGCTCCCTGCTGCAGGACCTGGCACGCAACGCTGGTGCGCAAGCGTCCGGCTGATCGGCCGGTCGGTGACGGCGACTTCGGCCCGGGTCATCGGGTGGCGATCCACCAGGCGCAGGCCGGGTGGATCGCCGACCACCCGGAGCAGTTCGGCGCCCGTCCTGGCCGCTGAGGCCGGCCTGCCCAAACCTCGCGGTCAGAGGTAGCCGATGCCGGTCAGCGCCGCGGCCGCGGCCCAGAGGCGCCTGCCGACGGCCGGGTCGGCCGCCTCACGGCTGAGCCGGGCCTCGGTGACCGGGCCCCGCGTCTCCCAGAGCCTGGACGGGCCGAAGAACTGCCCGCCGCGCACGCCGGGGTCGGTCGCGGCGCGCAGCTGCGGCAGCGCGCCCTGCTCCACCGGCTGGGTGGCCAGCAGGCCGAACCGCGCGATCAGCCGGCCGATGCGGCCGCGGTGCTCCCAGGCCCGGGGAGTCAGGTTGGTGCGCGTGAGGCCGGGGTGGGCCAGGACGCTGACGATCGGCGATCCGGCGGCGCGCAGGCGCCGGTCGAGCTCGACGCCGAAGATCGTGGTGGCGAGCTTGGACCGGCCGTAGGCGGGGGCGGCCCGGTAGTCGCGCTCGAACATCAGGTCGGCGAAGTCGAGGTGCGCCGTCTTGTGGGTGATCGAGCTGAGGCTGACGACCCGGGCCGCTCGCGCCGCGGTCAGATTGGCCAGCAGCGCGCCGGTCAGCGCGAAGTGGCCCAGCAAGTTGGTGGCGAGCTGCAGCTCGAAGCCGTCCGCGGAGGTCCGGCGCGGGCCGAGCAGGACCACGCCAGCGTTGTTGACCAGCAGGTCGATCGCGGGATGGTCCGCGGACAGCTTGGCGGCGAACGCGCGTACCGAGTCGAGGCAGGCCAGGTCCAGCTCGCGGACCTCGGCGCCGCCGCCGATCCGGCGGGCGGCCTCCGCGCCGGCGACGGTGTTGCGCACGGCGAGCACGACATGGGCGCCGCGGCGGGCCAGCTCGGTCGCGGTGACCAGGCCGAGGCCCGAGTTCGCGCCGGTCACGACGGCGATCCGGCCGTGCTGGTCGGGGATGCGGTCGGCGGTCCATCCGGTCATCTGCTGCTCCTGCGGGGGTTGTCGGTGCGGTCGACCGACGACGCTAGGCGCGACGCGAGCCGGTTCGGTCGTACGCGTCTGCCTAGGTCCGCGGGACCTACCTTGGGCGCCCGGTACGGCGGCACACTTGCGGCATGACCCATCCGTACGCCCGCGAGCTCGGCGACTTCCTGCGCGCCCGGCGCGGCCGGCTGCGTCCGCACGACGTCGGGCTGGAGCCCGGCGGCCGGCGTAAGGTCGCCGGGCTGCGGCGCGAGGAGCTGGCCCTGCTGGCCGGGCTGAGCACCGACTACTACCAGCGGATGGAACAAGGCCGGGAGGTACACCCGTCCGACGACATCCTGGAAGCCCTCGCCGGCGCGCTCGGCCTCGACGACGAGGAACGCCGGCACCTGTTCACCCTGGCGCGCGCCGCCCGCCGGCCGATGCCCGCCCGGGTGGACCACGGCCCGGAGCGGGTGCCGGACAGCACGCGGCGGTTGCTGCGGGTGCTGGACACCCCGGCGGTCGTGCTCGGCCGGCACCTCGACCTGCTCGCCTGGAACCCGATGGCGCAGGCGCTGCTCGGCGACCCGGCCGCGTACCCGCCCGACCGGCTCAACATGCTCCTGCTGATGTTCGACGACACGCTCACCAACCAGCGCAGCTGCCGCGACTGGGAGCGGCAGGCCCTGGACTACATCGGCATGATGCGCGCTGCCGTCGCCACCGACCCCACCCATCCGCGCGCCACCGCGGTCGTCGGCGAGCTGAGCATCCGCAGCGCCGAGTTCCGCAGGCTGTGGGCCCGGCACGACGTACGCGCGTCGGTCAGCGGCACCAAGACCTTCCGGATCCCCGAGGTCGGCGACATCGTCCTGGACTGGGACACCTATCCGCTGCCCGGCAGCCCCGGCCCGTTCATGCTGGTCTTCACCGCCGAGCCGGGCAGCCCCGACGCCGACCGGCTGCAGCTCCTGGCGTCGTTGCGGGCGGCTTCGTAGTACTCCAACGTCGGTTCGCGGCCGGAGACGCTTCGCACCGGGCGGCGCGGCTTGACAGAGGTGCCGCACCGGTATCTAATCCGTGTCATGACATGGATGTCACGACACGGATTTCACGACAACAGAGGGACCGGCCGCCTCGCTGCGGCACGCGGGACGATACGAGCGTGAGAACAGCTGAGCAGCTTCGTTACCTCATTCTCGCGGCGCAACGAGAAGGCAACCGTCAGCTCACCGCGTCGTTGTCCGAGCTCGGTGTCACGCCGGCGCAATCAGAGGCGTTGCGCATCATCGCCGATCACGGGCCGCTCGCTCTCGTAGAGCTCGGCGACATGCTCGTATGCGACACCGGCACGAGCCCGAGCCGAATCGTGGACCGCCTCGTTGCCGCCGGCTTCGTGCAGAAGACCGCCGGCGAGCACGACCGGCGACAGGTCAGGCTCACCCTCACCGCACAAGGTCATGACATGGCCCACCGTGTCGAGGAGATCGAGAACCGGTTCTACGACCTGCTCGACCGGGCCACCGATGGAACGGACACCGACGCTCTCATCACGTTCCTCCACGCATTCACCCGGCAGTCACCGGCCGGACTTGCCCTGGCGAACCGTCTCGCCGCCCAAGAAAAGAGAACAACATGACCTTTCAGCTGAACCTCGACGTCGCCGCACCGCCGGCCAGGGTGTTCGAGTTCGTCGCCGACTTCACGACCATGCCGAGGTGGTACTCCGCGGTGCAACGTGTGCAGCGCGTCGAAGGCTCCGGCGGGCTCGGAACGCGATACGAGGTGTATCGAGATCTGCCCGGCGGGCCTGCCCTCAATGAAGTGGCGATCACCGGCTATTCGGACGGCGAAGAGGTCACCTTCACGTCGCTGAGCGGGCCGACCCCGTTCGTCTATCAGTACCTCGTCCAGCCCGTGCGGGATGCGACGCGACTCATCCTCGACGGCACGATCAGCGGAGCCGGGCTTCGAGGCCCGGCCGCGTTCCTCGGGCCGCTGGCCGAGGGACTCTTCAAGCGCGGGATGCGGGACAATCTCGGCACGCTGAAAGGCATCCTCGAGCGGTAGCAGCCCCCAACCCCGGTAGTCCGGGCCCGTGCCGGCCAACCTACTCGTCCTCCGCGCGCGACGCTGCCGCCTTTGAGGGGGTTCGGGGGCGAGCGGAGCGAGCTAGCGCATCAGCCTTGCGGGCGCGATACGCCGCCGCGTTCGTGCGGTTGCCGCAGCCGTTCTCGCAGAAACGGCGGGAGCGGTTCTTCGACAGGTCGATGACGACGTCGTTGCAGTCGTCGGCGGCGCAGAAGCGCAGGCGGTCCAGCTCCTTCATGCGGATCACGTCCAGCATCGCCATCGCGAACTCGACCTGCATGCGCACGTGCAGGTCGGCGTCGGGCGTCGTGGCGTGCATGTGGTAGTCCCAGCCGTCGTGCTTCACCAGCTGCGGTAGCGCCGGGGACTCGCGCAGCATCGCGTTGACGAGGTCCACCGCCTCGTCCTCCCCCGCGCCCCACACCTGGCGCAGCTTCGGGCGCAGGGCCCGCACCGCCGAGACCTCCTCCTCGTCGTGCGTGCGCTTGCCGGTCCAGGTCCACGGGGCCAGGAAGGCGTCCAGGGCGGCGGGGTCGGGAAGGAGCTCCTCGCTGCCGCTGGTGTTGATCAAGGCGGCCGCCGCAACCAGGGAGACCTCGGTGTCATGAGCAAAAAGCATCTTGACTCCTTATTCGACGTCGCAGTAGCGTCTCTGTCATGAGCATAACGCGTTTTGGTGATGACGGGCGGCGGGGGTTGCTCGGGATCGGGCTGGCGCTGGTGTCCGCCGCCACGTTCGGCACGGCCGGGACGTTCGCGGGGTCGCTGATGGCGACCGGGTGGTCGCCCGGGGCCGTGGTCACGCTGCGGATCGGGATCGCCGCGCTGGTGCTCACCGTGCCGGCCATCCTGACCCTGCGCCGGCACAAGGTCTCGCTGCGGGCCGGGCTGGGCGAGATCCTCGCCTTCGGGCTCGTCGCCGTGGCCGGCGGACAGCTGACGTTCTTCAACGCCGTCAAGCGGCTGGACGTGGGCGTGGCGCTGCTGCTGGAGTACGGCGGCATCCTGCTCGTCGTGGGCTGGATGTGGCTGCGGCACGGGCATCGGCCCCGGCGGCTCACCGTCATCGGCGGCGTCGCGGCGCTCGCCGGGCTCGCGCTCGTGCTCGACCCGGCCGGCGGCGGGCTCGATCCCGTCGGCGTGCTGTGGGCCGGGCTCGCGGGGGTCGCCCTCGCCGTGTACTTCACGATGGCCGGCTCCGCCGAGAGCAGGGTGCCGCCGCTGGTGCTCGCGTGGGCGGGCATGGCGGTCGGCGCGGTCGCGCTCGGCATCGCCGCCGCCGTCGGCGTGCTGCCGTTCCACACCAGCACGGCGCCGGTCACGCTGCTGAACCGGCAGACGAGCTGGGTCGTGCCGATCGCGAGCCTCGCCCTCGTCGCCGCCGCCCTGGCCTACGCGGCCGGCATCGCCGCGTCCCGGCTGCTCGGCGCCAAGGTCGCATCGTTCGCCGGGCTGACCGAAGTGCTGTTCGCCGTGCTCATCGCCTGGGCGCTGCTGGGACAGGCCCCGGGCGCCTGGCAGCTAGCCGGCGGCCTCGTCGTCCTGGCCGGGATCGCCCTGGTCAGGGCCGACGAAAAGACGAGTGGAGCCGACGAGAAGGAAGGCGACGGTCTCGTCGACGAGAGCGTCGAGCTCCGCGGCGGGCAGGCCGGGGAACATGTGGGTGCCGCCGGGAACCTGCCGGACCCGCGCCGGGACGCCGTGCCCGTGTAGCGCGGCGGCGAGCCGCTCGCTCTGCCGCAGGGGTACCGCCACATCGGCAGTCCCGTGCACGAACAGGAACGGCGGCGCCTCGGCCCGGGCGTGCGTGACCGGGCTGGCCGCGGCGACGACATCCGAAGCAGCATCGAGCGCGCCGCCGACGAGCATGCCCTCGCGGGAGGTGGCGGTGCGGTCGCCGGAGCCGCCGGCCGCGTCGACGTCGCGGGACAGGGCGTCGAGGTCGGTCGGCGCGTACCAGCAGGCGACCGCGGCCAGGGAGCCGGGCGGCGTGGTCAGGGCGGCGAGCGCGGCGAGGTGGCCGCCGGCCGAGGCGCCCCAGGCGACCAGCCGCGGGACGCCGAGGCCGGCCAGGTACGCCAGCGCCGCCGTCACGTCGTCGAGCTGGGCCGGGAAGGTGGCCTCGGCGGTGAGGCGGTAGTCGGCGGTCGCCACGGCCAGGCCCTGCGCGGCGATGCGCTCGAAGGAGCCGCCGGGCGCGTCGCGGCGGCTGCCGACCCGCCAGCCGCCGCCGTGCAGGTAGAGGCACAGGGCGCGCGGGGCCGGCGGCAGGTACAGGTCCAGGGCGGGCGAGCCCGGGCCGGCGTAGGCGACGTCGCGGCGGACCTCGATCATGCGGTCAGGGCCGCGGGCGCCTTGTGGAACCGGCCGGCCTGCACGATGGCGAGGAGGTTGTCCTTGTTCTGCAGGATGCGCACGTCCTCGGCGGGGTTGCCGCGCACCATGAGCACGTCGGCGACCCAGCCGGGGCGCAGCATGCCGATGTCGCCGAGATCCATGAGCCGGCCGCCGTGCTGGGTGACGGCGGTGAGCGCCTCGAGTGCGGTGTAGCCGAGGACCTCGACGAACAGCTGCAGGTCCCGGGCGTTGCGGCCGATCGGGTTGTTCGGGAAGCCGTAGTCGCCGCCGGGCAGGGCGCGGATGCCGCGCCTGCGGATCTCGGGGTACACCGCGGCCATGCCCTCGAGCGCGGCGACCGAGCCCATCCGCTCGGCGACCTCGCGGGTGATGCCGTACTCCTCGCCCTCGTGGACGTTGGCGTAGATGATGCCGGGCGCGGGCGAGACGAACACGGTGTCCTTGACCGACTCGAGCAGGTCCAGGGCCTCCTCGTCGGCGTACGTGCAGTGGTAGATGGACCGGAAGCCGGCCCGCACGGCGAGCTTCACCGACTCGGCCGACTGGGCGTGGCAGTTGAGCCACACGCCGGACTCGCGCGCCTGTTCGCCCGCGGCCCGGGCCTCCTCCCAGGTGTACTGCGTGATGTGCGAACCGCCGGGAACGAACACGTCGTCGTTGCTGAGCAGGAACTTGACGGCGTCGAAGCCCATGGCCGCCTGCTCGCGCACGAACGCGCGGCACGCGTCGGGGCCCTGCCAGTCGGGCTCGACGTGGCCGTCGGGGCGCACCGGGTGGTTGTCGCGCTCCATGCTGGCCGCGCGCAGCCGCGGGCCGGGCACCGCTCCGGCGCGGATCTTGTCGCGCAGGATGACCTCGGTCGGCATCGGCAGGATGGAGCCGGCCGAGTACGCCGAGGTGAAGCCGTGGTCGAGCAGGATGGCGGCGTTGCGCTCGGCCCGGGCCAGCTCGGCGGGCAGGCCCTCGATGTGGTGGAAGAACGACACGTCCAGGGGCGGGTTGAACGACGGGTCGATGTGCCCGACCGCGGACGGGAAGGTCAGGTGGCAGTGCGACTCGACCATGCCGGGCATGATCGTGCAGCCGGTCGCGTCGACCACCTGATCGGCGTCGTGCTCGCCGTGCCAGCCGGTGCGCACCTCGGCGATGCGCTCGCCCTCGATGACGACCTCGCCCGGTGCGGGCGCGCCGCCGGAGCCGTCGAAGACCAACCCGTTGGTGAACACCGTCCGCGCCACGTCCACTCCCTCGACTTTCGCACAGTGAGAACCGCTTTCCCACACCGTGTTTCCCGAGTGTTTCGCGGCGGCCGACGTGTGTCAACCACCACACGATGCCGTTATTCTCGGACCATGAAAGCGACTTCCGAAGAACGGCTGGCCCGCGTGACGCCGGAGGGCCTCGACGAGGCGCAGCGGGCGCTGTACGACGCTATCGCCGGCGGGCGGCGGGCCGCGGGCGGATCACCGTTCCCGCTCACCGGCCCCGACGGCGCGCTCAACGGCCCGTTCAACGCGATGCTGCTGCAGCCCGCGCTCGGCACCGCGCTGCAGGCGCTCGGCGGCGCGGTGCGTTACGAGACCGCGCTGAGCGACCGCGCCCGGGAGCTGGCCATCCTGGTCGTGGCGCGGGCGCAGAACAGCGCGTTCGAGCGCAGCGCGCACGAGGCGGTCGGCCGCGCCGCTGGCCTGAGCGAGGACGAGCTGCGCACCCTCTACAGCGACGACCCGGCCGAGCGGCTCGTCGTGGACACCGCGGCCGCCCTGGCCGAGCACGAAGACCTCACCGACGCCGAGTTCGCACGGGCGCGCGACGGGCTCGGGCTGCCCGCCGTGTTCGAGCTGACCACGCTGGTCGGCTACTACGCCACCCTGGCATTGCAGCTGCGGGTCTTCCGCGCGGAGCCGGAAACGCCATAGACTCGGTGCGAAAGATACTTTCATACAGCGAAAGTGGTGGGACATGAGGCTGGTGACCTTCGACGCGGGGCGGGTCGGGCGGCTCGAGGACGACACCGTCGTCGAGCTGGCCTGCTCCTCGACGCGGGAGTACTTCGAGCGCGGCGGCGACGTCGGCGAGACCGGCGAGCGCCTGCCCCTGGCGTCGGTGCGGCTGCGGGCGCCGATCGTGCCGAAGAAGTTCTTCCACACCGCCGGCAACTTCGCGGTACACCATGAAGAGCTGCAGAAGGTGAACTGGTCGCACCCCGTGCACAAGGGCATCGTGTTCTTCCAGAACGTCGACGCGATCATCGGCCCCGACGACGCCGTCGTCTACCCGGAGGGCCTCACCCGGGAGCTCGACTACGAGCTGGAGCTCGCGGTCGTCATCGGCAGGTCGGGCCGGTGGTTCGGCCCCGACGAGGCGCCCGGCTACATCGCCGGCTACACCGTCTTCAACGACATCACCGCCCGCGACATCCAGCGCCGCGAGATGCAGTCCGGCGTCTTCTCCTTCTCCAAGGGCATCGACACGTTCTGCCCGATCGGGCCGTGGATCGTCACCGCCGACGAGATCCCCGACCCGCAGCGGCTGGCGATGCAGCTGCGCGTCAACGGCGAGGTCCGCCAGAGCGGCAACACCGACCAGATGGTCCTCACCATCCCGCAGCTCGTCGCGTTCCACTCGCCGCAGGGTTACTCCGCCGGCGACATCATCACCACCGGCACCATCTCCGGCGTCGCCGCCGTGCAGCCCGACCCGTTCGCGTTCTACCTCAAGCCCGGCGACGTCGTGGAGGCCGAGATCGAGGGCGTCGGGCTGCTGCGCAACCGCGTCGCCGCGTGGGCCGAGGCGCACGACACGCCGCCCTACACCGGCTCGTTGTACACCTGAGGCCGGCGATGCGATTCGGAACCCTCAACGGCCGGATGGTGCTCGTCCGCAACGACGCCGCGCTGGAGGTGCCCGGCGACGTCCTCGCGGCCCTGGCCCGCTGGCCGGAGCTGACCGCGTGGGCCGCGACCGCCGACTGGTCGAAGGCCCGGCCGGTGACCGACGCCGAGCTTGGCCCGCCGGTGCCCAACCCGCGGCAGGTGTTCGCGGTGGCGCTCAACTACCGCCCGCACGCCGCCGAGGCCGGCTTCACCGCACCGGAGGAGCCGCTCATCTTCACGAAGTTCCCGTCCTGCATCGCCGGGCCGGTCACCGAGGTGACGCTGCCCGGCGGCAAGCCGGACTGGGAGATCGAGGTGGTCGCCGTCATCGGCGCCGGCGGCCACCGCATCCCGCGCGAGCGCGCCTGGGACGCCGTCGCCGGGCTGACCGTGGGGCAGGACCTGTCGGAGCGGGCCGGGCAGCTGCGCGGCTCACCTGCCCAGTTCTCCCTCGCGAAGTCCCACCCCGGTTTCGGGCCGACCGGGCCGGTGTCGGTCTCACCCGACGAGTTCCCGGACCGCGCCGACATCGGGTTCGAGTGCCTGCTCGACGGCGAGGTCGTGCAGCGCGGGCGCACCAGCGAGATGATCTTCCCGGTCGACGACCTCGTCGCGCGGATCTCGGCCGTGTGCCCGCTGCTGCCCGGCGACCTGATCTTCACCGGCACTCCGGCGGGGGTCGGCAACCGCCGCAACCCGCCGCGGTACCTGCGCCCGGGCGAGACCCTGGTCAGCCGGGTCGAGCACATCGGCGAGATCCGCCAGACCTTCAGATGAGGTGCCGGCCCGGGCCCAGGACCCGGGCCGGCCCGCCAGGCGGGGTCGCCTCGGCCGTCGTGCCCGGCGGGACCGTGACGTGCAGGCCCTCGCTGTCCCACCGCACCTCGATCCGCCCGTACGGCGACTCGTGTGCGGCCTCGGCCCAGGCGAGCCCCCCGCCGCGCCGGGGCCGCACCCGGAAGCGGCGGTAGGCGGGCTCCACCGGCTCGATGCCGGCGACGTAGCGGTGCAGGAAGCCGACGACGGCGCCGCGGGCGTAGTGGTTGAGCGAGTCGTGCGCCACGCCGTCTGCGTCGACGCCGTCCCAGCGCTCCCACATCGTCGTCGCGCCGCGCTCGATCATGCCCAGCCACGACGGCTCCCCGGTGCGCAGCAGCAGCTCATAGGCGACGTCGGCGTGGCCGGCGTCGGCGAGGACCGGCAGCAGGTCTGCGGTGGACAGGAAGCCGGTCGCGGGCCGCGTGTCGGCGGCGCGGACGAGCTCGACCAGGCGCGCGGCGACGGCCGGGCGCAACGCCGCAGGGATGAGTCCGAACGCGAGGGAGCGGACGTGGTTGGCCTGGGTGTCGGGCGTCAGCCGGCCGTCCGGTTGGAGGAACTCGCGCCGCCAGGCGTCGGCGGCGCGGCCGGCCAGGGCCGAGTACCGGGCGGCGTCGGCGGGGCGGCGCAGCACCCGGGCGATGCGGGTGGCCAGGCCGGCGGAGTGCGCGAGGTACGCGGTGGCGACGTCGCTCTTGTCCGCCGCCGCGAACGCCGCGAAGTCGACGGGCTCCCCGCCCGGCTCGAGCCACTCCCCCCAGTGGAAGCCGGTGTTCCAAAGGCCGGTGCGGGCCATGCGCTCGGCGCGGGCGAGCCACGCGGTCATCGCCGGCCACAGCTCGGCCAGGACGCGTTCGTCGCCGTACGCGCGGTACAGCTGCCAGGGCACGATGACGACGGCGTCGCCCCAGCCGGCGGAGCCGTTGAGCGCGGCGACCGGCGAGTCCCGGCCCTCGGCCGGCGGGCACGGGCTCATGTTCGCGACCGTGCCGTCGGGCCACTGGTCGGCGGCGACGTCGCGCAGCCACTTGGTGGTGAACCCCGCGACGTCGTAGAGGAACGCGGCGGTGCGGGCGAAGACCTGCCAGTCGCCGGTCCAGCCGGCCCGCTCCCGCTGCGGGCAGTCGGTCGGGATGTCGCAGGCGTTGCCGCGCAGGCTCCACACCGCCGCCTCGTGCAGCGCGTTCAGCCGCGGGTCGCTGCACGCGAACCAGCCGGTGCGGCGCATGTCGGTGTGCACGACGACCCCGCGGACGTCCTGCGGCCCGAGCGGTTCGGGGTGGCCCTCGACGCGCACGTACCGGAAGCCGTGGGTGGTGCGGCGCGGCTCGAACGCCTCCCCGGGCCGGCCGGCGGCGACGACCTCGTCGACCATGCCCGCCGGCAGCGGCTCGGGCAGGAACGGCAGGTCGGGGCGGAGGTGGTCGGTGGTGACGTCCCCGTCGGCGCCGAGGTGCTCGCCGTGGGTGAGCGTGAGCCGGGTGCCGGCGGGGCCGAGGCGGGTCAGCCGCACCCAGCCGTTGACGTTGCGGCCGAGGTCGATGACCTGCCGGCCGGGCGCGGGCCGGGTGACGGCGACCGGAACGATCTCCTCGACCCGGCGCACCGGCGGGGCCGGCGAGTCGACAAGAGTGTCGTACCCGAAATCGGCAACGACGACGGGTGCCCACACCGAGGGCTCGGCCCGCAGGTCGACGCGCTCGCCGGCGATGAGGTCGGCGGCGCGGACCGGCCCGGTCGCCCACCGCCAGTCGGGGCCGGTGCCGGCGGTGACGACCGCGCCGCCGGCGAGCGTCACGCGCAGCTGTGCAAGGGCCGCGACGCGCGCGCCCCACTGGTCGACGGCGCGCACGGCGCCGACCTGGCCGCGGTACCACCCGTCGGCGACCACGATCGTGAGCTCGTCGGCGCCGGCCCGCACCAGCTCGGTCACGTCGTAGGCCTGCACCTGCAGCCGGGTGCGGTACTGCGTGAACCCCGGCGTCAGTTCCGCGTCGCCGACCCGGGCGCCGCCCAACCATGCCTCGTAGATGCCGTGTGCGGTCGCGTAGAGGCGGGCCCGCTCGACCGGCCCGTCGACCCGGATCTCCCCGCGCAGCAGGTACGCGGGCCGCTCCCCCGTCGTATCGTCCGGCTCGATCCACCGTGCGACCCAGTCAGACGGCGACAGCAGGCCCGTCTCGAACCAGCCGGGCGCCGACCAGTCGCTCTCGCCGAGGTCGGTCCAGACCTTGACCCGCCAGTCGACGCGCTCGGCGGAGCCCGGCGGCGGCCCTTCATAGGGCACGAGGAGGCTGTGCTCGCCCTCGACCCGGCCGGTGCTCCAGCCGTTGCCGGTTTCGATCCGGTATGCCACCTGTCTGGCCGCGCCGGCCGGCAGCCGCCACGACAGCCGGGGCGAGCGGACGTGGATGCCGAGGGCCTCGTCGAGGTGCTCGACGCGCAGCCCGTGCGGCGCGCTCACCTCGGCGCCAGGGGCGTGATCGGGGCGACGGCGGCGGCGAGTGCGTCGATGCGGTCCCGATCGGCGGCTTGCCGGCACGCGGTGTCCTGGATCTCGGCGGCGTGTGCCCGCTTCTCGGCCATCGACAGCACCGACGTGGACAGGTCGGTCCAGCGCACCGACAACTCCGGGGTCAGCTCGCCGGTCGCGCCGCAGGTGGCGCAGGCGACGGCGGGGCCGTCGAGGACCACGACGCTGAGATGGCACATCGGGCAGAGTCCGGATTCGCCGCGGTACTCCACGTCCTCGAACGCCTTCCCGAGCTGCCCCGCGACGTTGGCGCCGAGGCGCGCCGCCCGCGGGAGGGCACCGTCGTCGAGCACGATCGAGCGGGGCGTGCCGGCGCCGCCGAAGAGCGCCTGGTCGGCGACCGCGATGTGCATGGAGAACGCGACCGAGTGCAGCAGCGGCAGGGCGAGGGTCCGCCACTGCGGGGTGAGCGCGCCGCCGACGGCGAGGAACCCGGCCACGCGCGGGCGCAGGACGCGCTCGTCGACGCGGAACGGCACGGCGGGCTCGGTCCCGGCGCGGCGCTGGGCGGCGAGGCCCTCGATGATGGCGGCGTCGGCGTTGGGCCCGAGGAGGCGGTCGACGACGAGCTTGAGCCGGGCGGCGATCGTGCGGGTCATGATGGGGGTGGAGACGATGAGGCCGTCGCACTCGACGAGCCGCTCCCACAGCCACCACAGGTCGGCGTCGTCGCCGCCCGGCTCGGCGGGGATGCGCAGGCCGGCGAGGCGCACGAGCCCGACGTCGGCCGCGCCCTCGGCGGCGCGCAGGGCGGCGGTGAGCAGGAGTTCGGCGCTGCCGCCGGCCGCGCCGGCGCTGATGCCCAGGATCTTCATCTCGGCCTCCGGCAGAGCAGTTCGACGAGGTTGCCCTCGGGGTCGGCGACGAAGGCCATGCGCACGCCGGGCTCGGGCGAGTCGCCGGGCGGCATGACCGGGCGGGCGCCGTGCCCGACGAGGCGGGCGTAGGTGGCGTCGAGGTCGGCGACGTCAAAGGCGACGTGGCCGTAGCCGTGTGAGAGGGCGGCCTGCGCCGGGTCGGCGGGTCGCGGGCCCGGCGACGAGCCGGCGCGGTGCAGCAGCTCGAGCCGGTCGCCGTGCGCGGGGTGGATGAGCATGACGATGTCGAGGTCGATGGCGTCGACGCGCAGGGCGAGCTCGCGGTCGAAGCCGAGGGCTGCGCAGTACCACTCGGCGGCGCCCGCCAGGTCGCGCACGGAGAGGCCGGCGTGGTCCAGGCGCGGCTGGTCAGCCATGGGCGTTCAGCGCCTTCGGGTCGTGGCAGAGGTAGGAGGCGATCCGCCCGTCCGGGTCCCAGTGGTCGCGGACCCGTTGCAGGCGGGCGTAGGCGGCGTCGGAGAGGAACCGGTCCTGCCGGCGGGTGAAGTCGGTGTCGCCGAGGTACACGCCGGCGCCGTGCCGGGCGAGGGCGGCGGTGCGCTCGTGGACCCAGGTGCGGTAGCGCTCGTCGTCGGCCGGGTCGGTATAGATGGCGTAGGTGGCGAGGTAGACGTTGGCCTCGACCGTCAGCGCCATGTCGGGCAGCGGGCGGTGCGGCGCCCAGCCGTACCAGATGGAGAACGAGTGCGGCGTGTCCAGCTCCGACCACAGCCGCGACAGCTCGGGCGCGAGGACGGCGGCGGGGGCGTCGCTCCACGTGCAGTCCACGGCGTAGCGGTGGCCGTCGGGGTTCTGTTCGGCCTGCGCCCGGTTCTCCGCCTCGATGGTGGTGCGGCCGCGGGCGTGGCCGAGCGCGCGGGCGCCGGGCGGGCCGGCGTCGAAGGGGCCCAGCAGCCTGGCTGCTTCATCATCAGCCACAGCCATGACGGTGGTGTGCAGCAGCAGCGCGGTGCCCGGATGATCCTTTCCTTCATCCAGTGGTACCGCGGGCAGCCGCGTCGCCGCGAGGACCGGCTCGACGCGCCGGTCGAGGCCGGGCAGCAACTCGTGCAGCCAGGCGAGCACGGCGGCGGCGTCGCCGGGCGCGAACGTCCACGTGTCGTGCCACATCCGCCCGGCCGCCGGCTGGGTGTCCAGGTGGAAGCGGGTGACGACGGCGGGGAAGCCGGGACCGGCGCCGCGGGCGGCCCAGTACAGGTCGGCGTTGTGCTCGGCGTCGGCGCGCACGTGCTCGCCGCCGGCGGTGACGACGTCGACGGCGGCGACGCTCTCGCACGCCCAGCCGACGCTGCGGCCGTTCCAGCCCTGCCCGCCCTGCAGCAGGTAACCGCCGAGCCCGACGCGGGGGCAGTGCCCGCCGGGGAACGCACGGCCGAGCCCGGCGAGGAACGGCGCGAGGCGCAGCCCGCCGGGCACGGCCGGCCCGGCGGTCGCCACGCGGGTGTCCGGGTCGTAGCCAAGGCCGTCGAGCCGGCCGAGGTCGATGAGGAGGGCGTCGTCGTGCAGGCTCCAGGCCGCCCACGAGTGCCCGCCGGAGCGGACGGCGACCGTCCAGCCCCGCTCGGCGGCCAGGCGCACCCCGGCGGCGACGTCGCCGGCGTCGGCCGCGAGGAGCACCGCGGCCGGGTAGCGGTCCGGGCGGCGCGCATTGAACACGCGCCCGACCCGGGCGGCCTCGTAGCCGTCCTCGCCGCGCACGTACAGCCGCCCGTTCATCCGACCTCCGCTTCGCTCCGGCCGGCTGAACTTGAACCTGTTTCCATGATGAGCGGCCCCTCCGCTTCGCTCCGGACCGCTCATCCGACGGCCGCCGCGCCGCCGTCGACCGGGATGTTGGCGCCGGTCACGTGCGAGGCCTCGTCGCTGGCCAGGAACAGGATCGCGTTGGCGACGTCCTCGGGGCGGCCCCAGCGGCGCAGCGGGGTGCGCTCGCGGATCGCCGCGCCGGGCCCGTCGGGGTCGGCGAGCATCGGTGCGGTGTGCGGCGTCTCGGTCATCGCCGGGCTGACCGCGTTGACGCGGATGCCGGCCGGCCCGCCCTCGACCGCCAGCTGCCGGGTCAGGGCGAGCACGCCGCCCTTGGCCGCGCCGTGTGCGTTCTGCGGCATGAAGAACGCGCCGCGGGATCCGGAGATCGAGCCGACGTTCACGATCGCGCCCGCGGAGCGGGCCAGGTGCGGCCAGGCGGCGCGGGTGACGAGGAAGACGATGTCGAGCTCGTTGGTGACGGTGTACCGCCAGTCGGCGTACGACAGCCGGTCGATCGCGCCGAACCGGATCGCCGAGGCGTTGTTCACCAGCACGTCCACGCCGCCGGCGAGCCCGGCGGCGGCCTCGACCCACGCCGCCGCGCCGTCCTCGGTGGCCACGTCGAGCGGCGCGAGGGCGTCCATGCGCCCGCTGGCGGCGCGCACCAGGGCGACCGTCTCCGCCGACGCCGCCGCGTGCAGGTCGCAGCCGACGACGTGCGCGCCCTCCCGCGCGCACACCAGCGCGGTCGCCCGCCCGATCCCGCCGCCGGTGCCGGTGACGAGCACCGCCTTGCCGTCCAGCCGCCCCATCGCGACTCCTCTCACTGTGCGCAAGCCGTGTTCTCAAAACGAAAGTCGCTTATGCTGTCGGCCGTGAAGGTCACCCATCTCGGGCACGCGTGCCTGCTCGTGGAGACCGGGGCGCGGCTGCTCGTCGACCCCGGCACGCTGTCCGGCTTCGAGGCGGTGCGCGACCTCGACGCCGTCCTCGTCACGCACCAGCACCCCGACCACGTCGACGTCGCCCGGCTCGGCGCGCTGCTGGCCGCCAACCCGGGCGCGCGCCTGGTGGTGGACGCGGACACCGCGACCGCCCTCGGCGCGCGGCTGCCCGAGCACACCGTGGCCCGGCCCGGCGACCGCCTGCAGCTCGGCGGGGCGCGGGTCGACGTGCTCGGCGGCCTGCACGCCCCGGTCTACGGCGACGTGCCCGGCTGCACGAACGCGGCGTACCTCGTCGACGGCGGCGCGTTCCTGCATCCCGGCGACTCCTTCCTGGTGCCGGCCGCCGACGTCGACGTGCTCGCGGTGGCCGTGGACGGGCCGTGGCTCAAGCTCGCCGAGGCCGTCGACTACGTGCGTGCGGTGCGCCCGCGGGTGGCGGTGCCGATGCACGAGGCGGAGACGACGGACCCGGGGAAGTACTTCGGGATGCTGGCCGCGTTCGGCCCCGACGGCGTGGTGCGGCGCCTCACGGCGGGCGAAGCGACGCCGCTGTAGCGATCGCGGCGTAGACGCCGGCGCTGGGCTTCGCGATCCGCTCGAACGTGTCGCGGTCCACGGCGTGCAGGCCGAGGCGCATCGCGAAGCCGAACACCCACTCGAAGTTGTCGATCAGGCTCCAGTGGCAGTAGCCGAGCACGGGCACGCCGTCGTCGGCCGCGTCGAGCAGCCCGGCGAGGGACGGCTCGATGAACGCGGCCCGGTGCGCGTCGTCGTCGGTGGCCATCCCGTGCTCGGTGACGAGGATCGGCACGCCCGCCTCGGCGTGGGCGTAGCGCACGGCGCCGCCGAGCGAGGCCGGGTCGGCCGCGGAGCCCATGCCGTTGACGACCGCGCCCGGCGGCGGTGGCAGCGGCCCGTCGGGGCCGTAGTGCACCCGCTCGTAGTTCTGCACGCCGAGGAAGTCGTCGTCGCGGGCCAGGCGCAGCCAGCGTGCGTACACCTCGGCCCGTTTGCGGTCGCGCACCGCCGGGTCGCCGTCCGCGACGTCGTCGACGAGGGCGAGGCTGAGCCCGACCGGCAGGCCCGGGCGGCGGGCGCGCACGGCGGCGCGCGCCGCCGCGTGCGCGGCCGCATACCCGTCCTCGATCGCGTCGAGTTCCTCGGGCAGCACGACGTTGCCCAGCCGGTACCGCGCGACGCCCGCCGCCCGCGAGGCGGCCTCGAGGGTGGCGCGTTCGAGGTCGCGCACGAACGGCGGCAGGCCGGCCCACGTCAGCAGCCGCGGCAGGTTGGGCTCGTTGAGCGTGACCGCGTAGGCGATGCCGGCGCCGATCGCCGCGACCGCCTCGGCGCAGTAGGCCGCGAACCGCTCGGGCGCCTCGGGGTCGAGCCAGCCGCCGCGGGCGGCGAACCAGTGCGGGCAGGTGAAGTGGTTGAGCGTGACGATCGGCGCCAGCCCGCTGGACCGGCAGCGCTCGATCACGGCGCCGTAGTGCTCCAGGGCAGCCCGGTCGAAACGGCCCGGCTCGGGCTCGATGCGGGCCCACTCCAGGGAGAACCGGTACGCGTTGAGGCCCATGCCGGCGGCCAGGTCGACGTCGTCGCGCCAGCGCCGGTAGGAGTCGCAGGCCGGGCCGGACGGCTCGCGGAACACGCTCGGGCGCACCTGCTCGGCGAACCAGGTGTCGCTGTTGTCGTTGCCGCCCTCGGTCTGGTGGCCGGAAGTGGCGGCGCCGAACAGGAAGCCCGGCGGGAACGGGCGGCTCACGGCGCGAACATCGAGGCTCGGGCGCCGGTGATCCAGCCGACGAGCTCGTCGTTGCCGGTCTCGGCGGCGGGGACGTCGGCGACCTTGCGGCCGCGGTTGAGCACCGCGATCCGGTCGCAGACGGCGAGGGCGAGCGGCAGGTTGTGGGTGACGAGCACCAGCGCGATGCCGTCGGCGGCGAGGCGGCGGATGAGCTGCTGCACCTGCTCCGTCTGCTCGTAGCCGAGCGCCGCGGTCGGCTCGTCGAGCAGCAGCACGCCGCCCCGCTCGCCGGTGACGCGGGTGGCGCCGCGGGCCAGGGCCACGACCTGCCGCTGGCCGCCGGAGAGCATCTCGACGGGGCGGGTGACCGCGGCGGTGCGCACGCCGAGCCGGTCGAGCTCGGCGGCGGCGCGCCGCCGCTGTGCCTTGTGGTCGACGAAGCCGAGCCAGCCGAGGGGGCCGCGGCGCAGGATCTCCCGGCCCAGGCTCAGGTTGGTGGCGATGTCCTGCGCGTCGACGAGGGCGAGGTCCTGGTACACCATCTGGATCCCGGCGGCGGTGGAGTCCGCGGGCGACGTGAACTGCGCCGGCGCGCCGTGCACGAGGATCTCCCCGCCGGTCGGGCGGTGTACCCCGGACATCACCTTGAGCAGCGTGGACTTCCCGGCGCCGTTGTCGCCGAGCAGGCCGAGCACCTCGCCGCCGCGCACCTGCACGTCGATGCCGTCCAGCGCCCGCACGTAGCCGTAGTGCATGTCGATGCCGCGCAGCTCCAGCGCCGGCGGGTCGTTCGGGTTCGTCATCGCGGGGTTCACCTCGTTCCGGTGTGCGCGGAGGCCTGCGCGGTGGCGACCAGCCGGCGGGAGACCGTCGTGGACACCCACTTCTCCAGGCCGAGCGAGGCGAGCAGCAGCAGGCCAGTGACGGCGGTGCCCCAGTACGGCTGGATGCCCTTGATG
The DNA here is from genome assembly GCF_039537565.1 of Dactylosporangium darangshiense. Taxonomy (NCBI): domain Bacteria; kingdom Bacillati; phylum Actinomycetota; class Actinomycetes; order Micromonosporales; family Micromonosporaceae; genus Dactylosporangium; species Dactylosporangium darangshiense. Next base: position 493,076 of record NZ_BAABAT010000002.1, on the reverse strand, counting down.
GTCAGGGCGTTGGAGATGGTGGCCAGGATGAGCGCGCCGACCAGGACCCGCGGCAGCGAGCCTCGGCCGCCGCTGAGCGCCACGCCCGCGAGGGCCACGGCGGTGAGCGCGTTGAAGATGATGCCGGGGTTGGCGGCCGGGCTCGCCTCGGTGACCACTGCGGTGGTGACGAGGCCGCCGAGCGCGGCGCAGAAGCCGCTGATGACGAAGCCGAGCACCTTGTACCGCTCGGCGTGGATGCCGCAGCGGCGCACCGCCTCGGCGCTGCCGCCGACGGCCATGAGCCGGATGCCGTGGCGGGTGCGGGTGAGGAACAGTGTGCCGGCGGCGAAGAGGACGGCGACCATCCAGACCGGGCCGGGCACGCCGAGGAGCCGGTCGGTGCCCATGAACGACAGGGCGTCGAGGCCCGGGACGGTGTACCCGCCGGTGATGACGGCGGCGAGGCCCGTCATCACCGACAGGGTGCCGATCGTGACGACGATCGGGTTGAAGCCGCGCAGGGCGATGAGCCCGTTGGCCAGGCCGACGAGGGCGCCGATGACGAGCGCGGCCGCGATGCCCGCCCAGACCGGCGCGCCGTGGGTCATCAGCCATCCGCAGGCGCAGGCGGCGATCGCGGCGGTGCCCGGGATGGACAGGTCCAGGGCGCCGCAGACGATGCCGACGGCGACGCCGGCCGCGAAGATCGCGGTGAGCGCGGCGGCGTTGGCGATGAGGATGGCGTTGTCGAGGCTCGCGAAGTACGGGCTGGCCCAGAGGCTGAACGCGGCGAGCAGCACCACCCACAGCACGAAGATGCCGCGGTCGCGGGTGAAGATGAGCCAGCGGATGTGCGCCGGGTCGCGCTCGGCGACGGCCGGGGCGGGCAGGGCGGTCACGGTCACGGCCTTCCACTCATCCGTTCTTCGTGACGACCTTCTGGGGAACGATGAGGACCTCACCGTTCGCCTTCGGGTCGGCCTGCATCTTCACGAGGGTGTCGAACGACTGGGTCATGTCGGCCTGGAACTGCAGGGCGACCGAGGCGTAGATCTTGCCGTCGGTGACGTCCTTGAGCACCTCGTCGTTGCCGCCGAAGTCGGTGACGCAGGTGAGCGGCTTGCCGGCGGCGGAGAAGGCGCCGAGCGCGCCGAGGGCGCCCTCGTCGTTGGCGCCCATGACGGCGGCGAGGTCGGGGTTGCCCTGCAGGGCGTTGCCGATGTCGGTCTGCGCCTTGGTGCGGTCGGCGGCGATGACGTTCTGCACGAGGGTCGCGCCCGGCGCGGTGGCCTTCAGCGCGTCCAGCGCCGCCTTCTCGAACTCGGCCTTGCCGGCCTGGCCCTCGGTGCTGACGGCGAAGAGGACCTTGCCCTTGCCGCCGAGCTTCTCGTTCATGCATTTGCCGAGCTGCTCGCCGAGGGCCTTGCCGCCGGCGGTGTAGTCGATGTAGTCGAAGGTGATGCCGGGCTGGGGCCCGGAGTAGCCGTACTCGCCGGGCTGGCCGTTGACGAGCACCGGCACGCCCTTGGCCTGTGCGGTCTTGAGGATCTGCCCCATCGACTTCGGTGCGACGGCGATGATCCAGGCCGCGCCGGCGCGCCCGGAGCTGATCACCTCGTTGAGCTGCTGGGTCTGCTTGGTGGCGTCGAAGTTGGGGTCTTGGACGATGACCTCCCAGCCCTTCGACGAGGCGTAGCCCTTGACGCCCTCGGAGAGGCCCTTCAGCGCCGGCGGCGCGAGGGACAGCGGGGAGAACACCAGCGTCTTGGGCAGGGCGCCGCCGCCACCGCCGGCGGCCGGGGTGGCGGTGCCCTTGCTGCAGGCGGCCGCGGCGAGCAGGGCGAGGGCGATGGGGAGGACGGCGCGCCCGCGGCGCCACCGGGAAGGGTTCATGGGACGGACTCCTCTAGGCAAAGGGGGTGTTAGAGGGGATCACTTTCGTATGATGAAAGTTGTTTTCCGCTTGCTGTCGAACATAGGCGACCGGTGTCCGGATGTCCATGGGCCGTGCGGTCGGCCTAGCTGCCGGTCCAGGACCGTTCCAGGCCGCGGACCAGCGCGACCATGGCGTCGTGTGCGGGCGTGGGCACGCCGGCCCGGCGCCCTTCGGCCGCGATGCCGCCGTTGAGCACGCCGATCTCGGTGGGGCGGCGGGCGCGGACGTCCTGCAGCATGGAGGGTTTGTGGTGGTACGCCTCCCGGATCGCCTCGGCGACGCTCTCGCCCGGGTCGCGGGTGAGCGCGATGCCGGCCGCGGCGCAGACCGCGAGGGCCTCGGCGACGAGCCGGTCGACCTGCTCGCGCAGGCCGGCGTCGGTGCAGACCTGCCCGACGGTGAGCCCGGTGAGCGCGGCCAGGGGGCTGGTGGCCGCGTTGAACACGACTTTCGTCCACTGCGGCCCGCGGGCGTCGGCGACGGCGTGCGTGACGAGGCCGCCGTCGGTCAACAACCTGGCGAGCAGCGCGATCTCCCCGGCGCGGGCCGGCGCCGGCTCGAACGGGCCGATCCAGGAGTCGCCGGGCGCGTCGTAGCGCACCACGCCCGGCTCCGTGACGGTGCCGGCGGTGACGATGGTGCCGCGCATGACCCTCGGCAGCACCCCGGCGACGACCTCCTCGTTGCCGAGGCCGTTCTGCAGGCTGACCACGCCGGCGTCGCCGAGCGCCGCCCGGGCCGCCGCGACGGCGTCGGCGGTGTGTGCCGCCTTCGTCGCCACGATGCCCAGCTCGCACGGCGGCAGCCCGCCGGCGTCGGGCAGGGCTCGTACCGGGGCGACGAAATCCGCCCGGCCCGTGACCCGTAGACCGTGCTCGTTGACGGCGTCGACGTGCTCGCGCCACGGGTCGACGGCCCACACCTCGACGCCGGGCAGGCGGGCGAGGTGGGCGGCATACAGACTGCCGATCGCGCCGCACCCAAGGACCGCGACCCGCACCTGGCCGCTCATGGGCCCAGTGCCGCGTGGGCCAGCTCGAGGCAGCAGCGTGGCTCGGCGCCGCCGACGCCGAGGCCGGCGACGACCCGGCCGTCCGCCAGCACGGGCAGGCCGCCGGGGACCGCGAGGACCGGGGCGTGGTGCAGGCGGGCGGCGGCGGCCCCGTACCACTCGGCGAGCCGCTCGCTGGGCACGCCGAAGCGGGCCGCGGCACGGGCGGTGGCCTCGGCGACGTCGGCGCTCGCGGCCGGCGCGCCGTCCATGCGGTCGAGCTGGATCGGGTCTCCCCCGGCGTCGACGACGGCGACGGCGACCGACAGCCCGGCCTCCGCCGCGGCGGCGATGACCCGGTCGGCGAGCCCGACGGCCCAGTACAGCTCGGGCTGCGCGGCGGCCGGCGGGGCCGGGCGCGTGCCGAGGGCGTCCTCGGCCCGCACGAGCAGCTCGCCGAAGCGCACCCGCCAGCGGGCGATGTCGTCGCCGTGCTGCCCCGCGTAGGGCACGCCGAGGGCGTAGGCGATGAGCAGGTCCTCGGGGTTGGCCGGCTCGCCGGCGGCGCTGAGCGCTTCCGGCGGCACGCCGTCGGGCAGGAAAGGGCTGACGGTGGCGCCGGAGGCGGCGATGCCGGCGACGACCGCGCCGGCGGCGTCGCGCACCGGCATGCCGCCGGCGCCCGGGAACAGCGCCTCCGGGGAGGCGGCGACGAAGCCGGCCGAGATCGGGGCCGGCAGCGTGGTCATCCGGGCGAGGTGCTCGGCGCTGGGGATCTGCTGGGTCGCCGAGATCCAGGCCTTGGAGCGCGCCCGGGCCATGCCGCCCGGCCCGCCGCGGTCCATGCGCGAGGCGGTGACGATCGCGCCGCTCGCGCCGACGACGGCGACCGCGCCGCGCAGGCCCAGCTGCTCGGCCTTGTCCACGGCCCGGCCGGCGAGCCGCCGGGCCTCGGCCAGGGCCAGGTCGCGCGGGTGGGCGCCCATCAGGCGCCGACCATGTTGTACCCGCCGTCGGCCACCATGTACGAGCCGGTCATGTGCGCGGCGTCGTCAGTGGCGAGGAACAGCGCCGTGCCGGCGAGCTCCGCGGGGCCGGGGATGCGGCCCATCGGGGTCATCCGGCGCAGCTGGTCGCCGCGGCCGGACTTCCAGTCCTCGCGGCCGAGCGTCGCCTCGGTCTCGATGAACCCGGGCGCGAACACGTTGACCCGCACGGTGGGCGCGAACGCGTGCGCGTAGGACTTGGTGAGGCCGAGCAGCCCGTACTTCGCCGCGGCGTACTGCGGCGCCCGCGCGCTGCCGCGCACGATGACGGTGGAGCCGATGTTGACGATGCTGCCGTGGCCCTGCTCGAGCATCCGCTTGCCGAACTCGTGGACGCAGGCCATGGTGCCCTTGATGTCGACGGCGAGCACGTGGTCGACGGACTCCTCGGTGATGTCCCGCCACGACATCTGCTCGCGGGCGACGTCCCCGACGTTGTTCACGACGACGTCGACGCCCTGCAGCCGCTCGAAGGCCTCCTCGGCGAGCCCGGCGACCTTTGGCCATTCGGCGATGTCGGCCTGCAGCAGTACCACATCGGCACCCTCGGCACGGACCCGCTCGGCGGTGCGCTCGGCGCCGGCCTTCGAGGCGCGGTAGTGCACCCCCACGACCCGGGCGCCCTCCTGCGCGGCGCGCACGGCGATCTCGGCGCCGAAGCCGGTGCCGGCGCCGGTGACGACGACGCTGCGGCCCTCGAAGCGGCGGGGAATCGGAACTGGAGACAGAGGCACGTCATTGTCCTTTGCTTGATCGGTCGTTCTCAGACGAGCACGCGCCCGCCGTCCACGTAGAGAACCTGCCCGGTGATGAACCCGGCGCGGTCGGAGGCGAGGAAGGTGACCGCGTCGGCGACCTCCTCGGGCACGCCGAGGCGGCGCGCCGGGACGAGGCCGGCAAGGGTCTCCCGGTTGCCGTTGCGGTCCAGGTGGTCCTTGGTCAGGTCGGTCTCGATGTAGCCGGGCGCGACCGCGTTCACGGTGACCCCGCTGGCCGCCCACTCCCGGGCCATGACCCGCACCAGCTGGTTGAGCCCGCCCTTGGTCGCCGCGTAGGGCGCGTGGTCGGCGTGTGCGAGCAGGCCCGAGACCGAGGAGACGAAGACCATCCGGCCGTAGCCGGCGGCGACCATGAGCCGCCCGACCTGCTGGCCCAGCCAGTACGCGGTGGAGAGGTTGAGCTCCAGCAGGTCGGCCCAGTCGGCGTCGCCGAGGTCGAGCACCGGCCGGCGCACGTTGCGCCCGACCGCGTGCAGGAACACCTGCGGGGTGCCGACCAGGCGGACGGCCTCGTCCACGACGGCCCGGCAGCGCTCGGCGGAGCGGATGTCGCACGCGATCGGCTCGACAGTGCCTTCACCGCCGGCCTCCTTCGCCGCCCTGACCACCGCCTCGAGCCGGCGCTCGTCTACGTCGACGAGCGCGACGCGGGCGCCCTGTGCGGCGAGGCTGACGGCACTGGCGCCACCGAGGCCGCCGGCCCCGACGACGAGTGCCGGCCGATCGTGCAGCGCTAGCCAGTCCCGCATATGCCCACCGCCTGCTATTCTCACATCATGAAAGTGACTATCCGATACGGTAGTCCAGCGGCTGGGGAGTGTCCAGGCCCCGCTCGCGCCGTGGCCGTAGGCTGGCGCGTCGTTGCTTCTTTCGATTTCGCGGGTAGGTGACCGGATGCCACGCACGAGGCAGAGCGAGACGGCCGAGGCGCCGGCCGACAAGCCGGAGTACCGGGTGGAGGCCCTCGCCAAGGGCCTGCGCATCCTCAGCCTGTTCACCGAGCAGCGCCCCACGTGGCGGGTCACCGACCTGGCCACGGCCGCGGGCCTGCCGATGCCGACGGTGTACCGCGTGGTCATGACCCTCACCGCCGAGGGCTACCTGGACCACCTGCCCGGCGGCGAGTACCGCCCCGGCGTGCGCACCCTGACGCTGGGCGGCGCCGCGCTGCGCAGCCTCGACCTGGTCGCCCTGGCCACGCCGCGGCTGCAGCGCCTCGCCGAGGCGACGGGCGAGACGGTCAACCTGGCCGTGCTCAACGGCGACCGGGTGCTGTACCTGGTCCGGCTGCGCAACTCCGACCTGGTCACCGCCAACATCCAGGTCGGCTCGACGCTGCCGGCCGTGCACACCTCGATCGGCAAGCTGCTGCTGGCCCACCTCGACGAGGACGACCTGGCCGCCCGCATCACCGAGGCGTCGTTCCCGGCGCAGCACGGCCCCAACGCGAAGGTCTCCCTCGACGAGCTGCGCGGCGAGCTGGCGCAGATCCGGGAGCAGGGCTGGGCGATGCAGGACGAGGAGCTGGCGCACGGGCTGCGCTCGGTGGCCGGCCCGATCACGGGCGCCGGCGGGGGCGTGGTCGCGGGCGTCAACCTGGCCGTGCCGGCCCGGGACTGGTCGACGCAACGCATCGTGCGCGAGCTCAAGCCGGTCGTGCTGGCCGCCTGCGACGAGATCTCCCGCCTGTCGGCCTTCTGAAACCAACTTTCACGCTGCGGGCCGCAGTTGAGTCTATGCGGCCCATCTGCGGCGCAGGACGTCCTTCAGGAACGCCACGGTGAGGTGCTCGGCCGGGCAGCGGCGGTACCCGAACCCGAACGGCGCGTAGCCGGCGCTGTCGCAGACGGGGGCGCCGACCGGGTACACGGCGCCGAACACGCTGTTGGTCAGGGTCACCGGCCGCCCGTCCGGCACCGGGTAGGGCTGCGGCTCGAACGGGCACCGTGCCAGCCCCGCCCGCGCCGAGCGCCCGTCGTCGGCCGAGGTCGGCGCCGTGCTGTACCGCTCGGGGTCGAACGGCTCGGGCCGCGCCCAGTGCCGCGGGTCGGTGTTCGCCGCCAGGTGGTCGGTGACCGCGAACGCCACCGGGTCTTCGGCCGGCGCCTTGCGGGCGACCAGCGTCGAGAGGCTGCCCGGGTTGGGCGGAGCGGTCCGCAGCAGCTCCATGACGAAGCGGTCCAGTGGCGTGAACGGCCCGCCGTCGCGCCGGTCGGGCGCCTCGGCCATCGTGCGCTCGAACCAGCCCCGCACCGCGTCGTCGCCGTCCAGCCGCGCCTCGATCTGGCGCGCGGCGACGGGCCACTGCGCCATCGCGATGCGGTCGTGGAGGCACTCGACGGCGACGTCGCCCGGCCCGAAGTCCGCGGCCGCGCCGCCGAGCCCGCCGTTGCGCGCCCAGTAGTGCGCGAACGTCGCCTCCGGCGCCGGCGTCCTGCCGTCGAGCAGTTCCCGCAGTCGCCCGCCGATCCAGGCCTGCACTTCGCCGAGCCGCTCGTGTGCGGTCGCGTAGGCGTCGCGCACCCCGGGCTCGTCGGGCGACGCGTGGGCGAGCACCAGGTCGAACGCCGCGCCGAACTCCCGCACCTCGGCCGTTGCCTTCGCCCCGAGGTGCAGGTCCCAGAACAGGTCGTCGTAGTCCGTCTCGCCGTCGAGATACGCCTCGACCTTCGCGCGGTACCACCGGTCGTACAGGTCGGGCGTCATCGCCGACATGAGGATGCGCTTGCGCCGGTTGTCCGGCCCGCGATGCTCGTACGCCTGCGCGAACACCGTGGCGCCGGCCAGCACGGGCTCGGGCCGCCACCCGTCGTACAGCAACCCCCACAGGTGCGGCAGCAGCGCCCCTTCCTTGCTCAGCGCGAGGTCGATCATCGGCATCGTCGGCGTCTCCCCCGCGTACCGAGCCGTGCGCCGGTACGGTTCGAGGACCTCGGCGGCGTACCGCCGGTCAAACTCGGACGGCATCACGCCTCCCGAAGCTACCCGCGCGCCCGTCACCCCCTTTTCATTCGCGGCGGGCGGATACGCGCGCCCGCCAGGGCATCTGCTGATTTCGTCGAGGATCTTGGAGGCGTCATGCCGGTGTACGACCGCAACACCATCCCGCAGACCGTCGGCCGGGGCAAGCTCGACCCGGAGCTCGCCGCCTGGCTGCCGAAGGGCCCGACGCTCGGCGCCGACGTGCCGATCGCGCAGGGCCGCCGCGACCACGCCATGCTCGGCGAGGGCCCCTGGCCCCAGATCGGCGCCGTGGAGACCCTGGTCCTCCCCGGCCCGCACGGCTCCCTCACGGTCCGCCGCCACACCCCGACCCGCCCCGCGAGCACGCCGCTCGGCGCGCTGGTCTACATCCACGGCGGCGGCTTCACCTACGGCACCCTGGACGAGTTCGAGACCGCGATGCGCATCATCTCCGAGCGCGCCGGCATCGCCACGTACGTGGTCGACTACCAGCTGGCCCCGGAGGCGAAGTACCCGACCCAGATCGACGAGATCGAGTACGTCGTGCGCTGGCTCTTCGACAACGCGGCCGACCAGGGCGTGGACCCGACGAAGATCGGGCTGGGCGGCGACTCGGCCGGCGGCAACATGACCTGCGTGATCGCCCTCAAGCTGCGCGACAAGGGCGGCCCCGAGCTCGCCGTGCAGGTCCCGCTGTTCCCGGAGGCCGCCTTCCCCGGCGACACCTTGGCGGGCAGCGAGAACCGCAGCGGCCTGTACCTGGAGACGAACGGCATCTACGAGATGGTCCGCAACCTCCTGAACAACACCGACGACGGCCGCGACCCCTACGTCACGCCGATGAACGCGTCGTCACACGCGGACCTGCCCGACACCATCCTGGTGACGAACGGCTTCGACCCGCTGCGCGACGTCGGCCACGCGTATGCCCGCAAACTGGCCGCCGCCGGCAACAACATCACGTACGTCCACAACCCGGACCTGACGCACGGCTTCCCACAGTTCACCCGCTACTCGAAGGCCTGCCACCGCGCCACGGAGGAACTGGCCGACCTCATCAACGCCCGCATCGGCTGACTTTCTTCTTCTTGCTGCGGTCCTCGGCGGCCCACCCGTCGAGGACCGGGCAGCTTCTTACGCCGATGGTCGCGACTCCTCCGGCGATGCCGGCCGCGACGGCAGTTCCGCCTGGATGCGCCGCCAGTGGTACCCATAGACGGGACCGGCGATCAGCAGCAGCGCGCCGGAGCTGATCAAGCCGAGGACGGACTGGCGGTGCTGCGAATCCCGCAGTGCCCGCTGGAGGCGCTGCTGTTCCTCGGCACCTGTCGTCGGCTCCTTCGTGGGCACCTGGGCGTAGTACGCGGGGTCGGGGTAGAACAACTCGACCGCATTGCGGACGACGTTCACCACCGCGAAGATCGAGATCACCAACGTGATCAGGCAGACCAGATACAGATACAGGTTTCGCAGGCTGAAACGTTCCCGATCCGCCACGGCGTCTTCTCCCGGGGTGGTCACTCACACGACTGGCACCGCTACCCTGCCCAATCGCGGCGCTGCCAAAGCCGTGCCCGGCACGCAATCCCGGCCCGTCGGCGGCCACGTCAAGTCAGGCACCGGTGACCTTGCCGGCCACGAACTGGGCGGCCTGCTGGACCGAGCCGTCGGTCATGTACTGCAGGTGGGCCGCCGAGTTGGCGCCGTTGCCGCAGATCGGGTCGCCGAGGCTGCAGAACTCCCTGGTCTTGGGCCCGTAGACCGGGCTGCGCTGGCTGATGGTCTGGTGCATGATGCCGAGCGGGTTGCCGAAGACGACTACGGCCGCCACCCGCGCAGCGAGTCCGGCCGGGATCGCCTCGCCGGCGGATGCACCGAAAGGGATGCCGATCGCGATGTCGGTGACGGTCGCGCCCTGGGAGTACCCCCCGATCACGAACCTGGTGCCCGGGCACGCCGCCGCGACGGTGCGCACGTGCCGGCTCATGTCCGTGGCGCCGGGCCCGGCGCTGGCCTGCGACGCGTCGGCGGCGTAGTTCACGCCGTACGCGTTCACGGTGCGGCCGGGCAGCGCGGAGCGGATCGCGCTGACGAGCGGGGTGCCCAGCACACCGAGGCCGGGAAGGTCACCGGTGCCCCGCGCGAACACGACCTCCACATCAGCGCAGTTGCCGCCGCGGGCCGGGGCCCCGGTAGCCGGTGCCGTGGGCGCCGCCGATGTCGCGGCGATGCTGGGTGCCGTACCGATGCCGCTCACGCCCGGCTGGGCCGGCCATGCGGTCGGCCACGACGTCGGCAAGGATGCCGGCTCGGCGGCGGGCTGGGACGCATGGCCCGATCGGCCGCTGTACCAGGAGAACCACCGCTGGACGAGGCCGGCGCCGGACCCGTCGTCGCCCCTGACCGACGCGGAGGCGAACGGCGCGGTCAGTGCCCCACCGGCGAGCAGCGCGCACGTCAACACCGTGATCGCCGTCAACCGGCGGGACCGTACGTGCTTCGACCTTGCCACTGAACATCCTCCACGAACACCGATCACGTGCGCTAGCAGCACACAGCGTCGCGCCGTTCGGGCTGCTCAGGGAAGGTCAGCACGGGAACCTTAAGCCGGAAATCAAGGTCCCGAAAGAATCGGCACCCTGAGTGCAGCTTCACGCCGTCCGGCCCAACGAAACGTGGCGTTGCGCTTGCCGCTACCCACCTGGGCCGCGGACTCCGCTACCGCCGTCAAGCCCCTCGCCCGCTGCACCGCCGACCAGCGCGAGGCGGTCGCGAAGAGCGTCGACGCGAACTGCACGTCCGGCCGGGCCAGCAGGGCCGCGGCATCGGCCGGCGGCTGCTCGAAGCGGCGTTGCGCTACGGCCCCGACGCGCGCGGCCGTCTGCTGCACTCTTCGCTGGATCCGCAGGCGATGCGGTGCTACCAGCGGGCCGGGTTCGCGGAGAGCGGTGAACATGCCGTGACAGTGGAAATCCTACGTGCCGACCAGCAGCGGGCGATCGACGTGGCGCACCGCGCGGGGCTGAGGCTTGCGCCGATGGGGCCGCTATGCCGCCAGGGCAACACCGGCCCGCTCGCACCGTACCTGCCACACGCCGACATCCTGTGAACCAAGCCTGGCAGGGTCGACGCCAAGGCCGCAGCGATCCGTAAGAAGGGCCGGCTATCGCGTCTCAGCTGGTCAAGGCGCTGCCTGACGACTTTGCAATGGCCCTGGTACCTGATCCGTGGCAGCCTGCCGGTCAGCCGGCTCGGCTATGGCACCATGCAGCTAGGTGGAGCACGGAGAGGGCGACCGCGCCGACTCAGCCCGGGAGATCCTCGGGGCGCTTTGCGGCAAGCTCGCCCTGCCGCAGCCCAGTGGACTGGCCGACCTCGATGAGGTATCCGTCCGGGTCCCGCATGTAGCAGCGGATCTCAGCTCCGCGATCGATCGGCGGTGTCACGAACTCTGCGCCGTTCGCCCTCCACTCCTCGTAGCAGGCCTGGATGTCAGCGACCCGCAAGTTCAGGAAGATCGAGGTGGTGTTGTCGGGCTGGTAGTCGACCACCGAAATGCCAGGCTTGTCGGGAGTGGGTGGCCCGCCAGGGTTCATGATGATCCAAGAATTGGACAGCCTGACGATGCACGGGTTCTCATCCAGCACGACGGTGCCGCCCAGAATGCGCGAGTAGAAATCGCGGGACCGCGCTACATTGCGGACAGTGATGAACAACGTCATTAGCATGCCCTCGGCGGGCACGGGAAGGTTGGCGAAGTCGATGCGGGGCGCAGGTTCTGTCACGAGACTGCTCCACTCTGGCGGATTTGGAAGACGTCCTGATCACGTCCATACCACCCCGCGCGACCACTAAACGGGCATCACCCCGCGGGACGGTCGAGCGGGCAGACCGCAGGACTTTGCCGATGGCAGTGCGGCCTGCTCGGCTGCTGCGGGCTTCGACTGCCCCATGTCGGGGCTATTGAGTCTTGATGTTGCGGCCCCAACAGATGGCTGTTGCGAAGGCGAGGTCGAAGAAGTCCGGGAGGTCCAGGAGGCGTAGTGCCTCGTCGACCGCGGGCAGCGCCTGGGGCGTGTGTTCAGCGATTCGTGGGCGTAGTTGGGTGAGGGTGTGGGACCAGCAGCGAGCCGAGGCGTTCCTGCCACCGGTTGCCGGGATATGCACCGAGGCTGAGACCTGCGCGAGCCCATGTTGCTGCAAGGGCGCGGGGAAGGCGCGCGGCCATGCGGCGTCGGTGCCGATGGTCGCGGCCAGCGTTGATTCGATGGCATGCATGGCGTCGCGGAAGGCCGGTGTGGCGCAGGAGGCGATGGGGAAGCTGGCGATGGACTCGATCACCAGCAGGCCGCCGGGACGCAACGATCGGCACAGCTTGGCGATGACGGTGTCCCGTTCGGGCAGATGTTCCAGTACGAACCTGGCGTGGATGAGGTCGAACGTCGATACGGGCAGGGGGTCGAGGACGATGTCGTGCTTCGAGACCCGCAGGTTGGGTGCGGCGGCGGGTTCGAGCCATCGCGTGTCGATGTCGGTCGCGAGGACGCTGCCGTCCGGAACCTGTCCCGCCAGCCATGTCGCCACTGTGCCGGCGCCTGCGCCGACTTCCAGGCACTGCCAGTCAGGGCGAAGGCCGAGTTCGTGCAGGGTCCGCGTGGTCGTGCGGTCGGCGACCTCCGCCATCGCGATGAGCCGCTCTAGTTCTGCGTGCCAGTTGGGGCTCAGGACCGATTCACCGTAGCGCTCCGGGACTGTCATGGTGGTCATTCAACCTGATCAGTGCCGTAACAGATTGCAGCGAGCGCCCCAGCCACGATTACACGTAGCACCGATGTCGAGCCGGGTGCCGTCGCCGGCCGCCGCACAAACGTCGCTCAGGCGGGAATCGCGACCGGCGAAGGGTTGAGTCTGGCGAAGCCTTCCTGTCGCTGGTACGGGAAGTACGGGTAGGGCGCGGTACGGGTGCTCGCAGCGTCGAGCCGGGCCGTCTGTTCGGGTGTGAGTGACCAGCCGACAGCCTCGACGTTCTGCCGCAACTGTTCCTCGTTGCGGGCGCCGATGATGACGGTGGCCACGGTGGGTCGTTGGAGCAGCCAGTTGACCGCGATCTGCGGAACCGCTCGGCCGGTCTCGCGGGACAGTTCCTCGAGCACGTCCACGACGCGGAACAGGTGCTCGTCGTCGACCGGCGGGCCGTAGGCGGCGGTCGCGTGCAGCCGGCTCGTGGGCGGTGGCGGTGTGCCGCGGCGGATCTTGCCGGTGAGGCGTCCCCAGCCGAGCGGGCTCCACACCACGGCTCCGACGCCCTGGTCGAGGCCCAGGGGTAGCAGCTCCCACTCGTAGTCCCGGCCGATCAGGGAGTAGTAGACCTGGTGTGCCACGTACCGGCTGCGGTGGTCCCGGTCGGCGGCGGTGAGGGACTTCATGAGCTGCCAGCCGGCGAAGTTGGAGACGCCGAGGTAGCGGAGCTTCCCGTCCCGTACCAGGTCGTCGAGGGTCGAAACGACCTCTTCGACGGGCGTCGCGGCGTCGAAGGCATGCAGCTGGTACAGATCGATGTAGTCGGTGCCGAGCCGGCGCAGCGCCGCGTCGACCGATCGGATGAGCCGGGAGCGTGAGGTTCCCGCGTCGTTCGGTCCGTCGCCGGTCGGCAGGCCGCTCTTGGTCGAGATCAGGACGGCGTCGCGCCGGCCCTTGATCGCCTGGCCCAGTACCTCTTCGGACGCGCCGTCGGAGTACACGTCCGCGGTGTCGAACATGGTGATCCCGGCCTCCAGACAGATGTCCACGAGGCGTCTTGCCTCGCGGGCGTCCGTGTTGCCCCAGGCGCCGAACAGCGGTCCGGAGCCGCCGAAGGTGCCGGCGCCGAAGCTGAGCGCGGGCACGGTGAGTCCGGATGCCCCGAGTCGTCGGTACTCCACGATGACAGCCTCTCGTTAAAGGTTCTCTGGTTCCGTTAAGACATGGACTACGCTAGCACCCATCCGCAATTAAGGGAACTGGAGACCCGTTATGGCCGTTGGTGCGATCCGGCCCGGGGGGCGGACCGCCCGGGTCCGCGCCGCCGTGCTCCGAGCCGCCGGTGACGCGCTCGTCGAGCACGGCTTCGACCATCTCGACCTCGCCGACGTGGCGCGCCGCGCCGAGGTGGGCAAGACAACGGTCTACCGCCGCTGGGGCACGGTCGCCGGACTCGTCGCCGACCTGCTGACGGACATGGCGGAGCAGTCGCTGCCGCGAGCCGACACCGGATCGCTGATCGGGGACCTGCGTGCCAATGCGCGGCTCGTGCAGCGCACCCTGGTCGATCCGCGCCAGGGTGCACTGTTCCGGGCGGTCATCGTCGCCGCGACCTGCGACCCCCGTGCCGCGGAGGCCCTGCACCGCTTCTACGCCATCCGCATCGCCGAGTGGGCTCCCTGCGTGGAGCAGGCCGTGCGCCGGGCGGAACTGCCCCCGGGCACGGACGCCGCCGAGGTCATCCGCGCCGTCTCGGCGCCCCTCTACTACCGCATGCTCGTCAGCGGAGACCCCATCGACGAGGCCGCCGCGGACCGGGCCGCCGAAGCGGCCGCGGCAGCCGCGCACGCCGGCGTCTACACGCCCGCTACCTGACGGCGGTACGGCGCCGGGCCGGGGCCGAGGCGGTGCTGCCTCGCACGACCAGGCGGGTCGGGACGAGGTCGGTGCCGGGGCCGGCGGGCTCGTCGCGGATCTGCGCGAGCAGCGCCTGCACGCACCGGCGGCCGACCTCGGCGAAGTCCTGGTGGACCGTGGTCAACGGGGGGAGGTAGGAGCCGGCGTCCGGGATGTCGTCGAAGCCGACGACGCTGACCTCGGCCGGCACCGGGCGGCCGCGCTCGTGCAAGGCGCGCAGCACGCCCAGGGCCATCTGGTCGTTGGCGGCGAAGACGGCGGTGCAGCCGGGGTCGGCGGCCAGGCGCAGGCCCGCGTGGTAGCCGGACTCGGCCGACCAGTCGCCGCGCTCGATCGGCGGGACCGGGCGGCCGGCGGCCTCCAGGATCTCGCGCCAGGCGGCCGCCCGGCGCTCGGCGGCGTAGGACTCCGCGGGGCCGGCCACGTGAAAGACCGTGTCGTGGCCGAGGGACAGCAGGTGGCGGACGGCCTGGCGGGCGCCGTCGGCCTGGTCGGTGTCGACGACCGGGTAGCGGTCGCCGGCGTCGGAGTCCACGACGATGACGTGCACGCCCGGCGGCAGGGCCACGGTGCTGGCGTCCAGCAGGTGGACCTCGATGATCACCACGACGCCGTCGACGGCCAGCTCGCCCATGCGCGTGAAGGCGCCGAGCACGTTGTCCTGCGTCGGGACGCCGACCGGGATCAGGGTGATCGCGTAGCCCTCCGCCGCGGCCTGCGTGGCGATGGCCTCCACGGTGCGGCTGTTGCCCGTCGACGACAGGCCGAAGAGGATCACGCCGATGGTGTTGAACTGGCCGTAGCGCAAGGCGCGCGCGGCGCTGTTCGGGCGGTACCCGAGTTCGCGCATCGCGGACAGCACCTGGTGGCGGGTCGACTCCACCACGCCGGGGTGGCCGTTGGAGACGCGTGAGACGGTCTGGGACGACACGCCGGCCAGGCGCGCGACGTCGGCCATCGAGACGCGCTGCTTGCGGCGGTCGCCCGGCACGCCGGAGCCGCCGCGGTGGGCCGTTCGGGCGTCCAGATCCATCGTCGCTCCTTGACGGCCTTGGTGAGGAGTGCCACGATACCGCAACACATGTTTACGTAAACATCGCCACGCCCAGGTGGTCGATGTTTACGTAAACAAGGGAGGGGTGCGGGTGGCACGTCGAAGGAGGTCGTGGGGTGGCTGGCGGTTCGTCGGGCCGTTCATGGCCGTGTTCGCGCTCGTGTTCCTGGCGCCGATCGGGTACTCGATCTATCTCAGCCTGTTCCGCACCCGGCTCATCGGCGGGACGGCCTTCGTCGGCGCGCAGAACTACACCGACGCGCTGAGCGACGCGCAGTTCTGGTCGGCGTTCGGGCGGGTCGCGCTGTTCCTCGCCGTGCAGGTGCCGATCATGCTGTTCGTGGCGCTGCTGCTGGCGCTGGCCATCGACAGCGGGCGGCTCTACGGCGCCGGGTTCTTCCGCATCTCCGTCTTCCTGCCCTACGCGGTGCCGGCCGTCGTCGCCACGCTCATGTGGGGGTTCATGTACGGGACCCGCTTCGGGCTCGTCGGCAACCTGCAGGACCGGCTCGGGGTGACGCTGCCCGATCCGCTCAGCCCCAAGTACGTGCTCGCCGCCATCGGCAACGTCGTGACGTGGGAGTTCGTGGGGTACAACATGCTGATCCTCTACTCCGCGCTGCGCGTGGTGAACCCGGCGCTGTACGAGGCCGCCGCCATCGACGGTGCCGGGCAGTTGCGCATCATCCGAGCCATCAAGCTGCCGGCGCTGCGCGCGCCGCTGCTCATCGCCACGATCTTCTCGATCATCGGCAGCTTTCAGCTGTTCAACGAGCCGAGCATCGTCAAGACCCTGGCGCCCAACGCGATCACGACGTACTTCACGCCCAACCTGTACGCGTACTCGCTGTCCTTCTCCGGGCAGCAGTACAACTACGCCGCCACGGTGGCGATCATCATGGGGGTCCTGACGATGATCGTCGCGTACGCGGTGCAGCTGCGCGGCCTGCGCCGGGCGGCCTGACGTGCGCGCCCGCCGCAGCGTCACGCTGACCGCGCTCACCGGCCTCGTGCTGGTCTACGCCCTGCTGCCCTTGGTGTGGCTGGTCGTCAACGCGACCAAGACGCAGGAAGGGCTGTTCGACTCGTTCGGGCTGTGGTTCGCCGGGGACTTCCACCTGGGCGGCAACATCGCCGACACGTTCGCCTACGACCACGGGATCTTCGGGCGCTGGCTGCTCAACACCCTGCTGTACGTCGTCGCCGGCGCCGGCGGCGCCACGCTGCTCGCGGCGCTGGCCGGCTACGGGCTGGCGAAGTTCGACTTCCCGGGGCGCGGCGGCGTCTTCGCCGTCGTCATCGGGGCCGTCGCGGTGCCGGGCACGGCGCTCGCGGTACCGACCTTCCTGATGTTCTCGCAGCTCGGCCTCGCGAACACGCCGTGGGCGATCATCGTGCCGTCGCTAGTGTCGCCGTTCGGGCTGTATCTCATGTGGACCTTCGCCCGCGACGCCGTCCCCGACGAGCTGCTCGAGTCGGCGCGCGTCGACGGCGCGAGCGAGGCGCGCACGTTCTTCTCGGTCGCGCTGCCGCTGCTCGGCCCCGGCACCGTGACCGTGCTGCTGTTCAACGTCGTCGCCACCTGGAACAACTACTTCCTGCCGCTGATCATGCTCAAGGACCCCGACTGGTACCCGCTGACGCTCGGCCTGTCGACCTGGAACCAGCAGGCCATCACCGCGGGCGGCGACGTCGTGTTCAACCTCGTGATCACCGGTTCGCTGCTCACGATCGTGCCGCTGATCGCCGCGTTCCTGCTGCTGCAGCGGTACTGGCGGTCCGGACTCACCGCCGGAAGCGTCAAGGAATGACACCCCCCGACGAACGACACTCCCCACCGAAGGGAACACCCCGATGACGGCCATCAGTCGCCGCTCGCTCCTGCTCGGCGCCGCCTCCTCCGCCCTGCTCCTCGCCGCCGGGTGCGGCTCCGACGACGCCGCGTCCGGCGGAGGCGGCGGGGCACCCAAGGGCTCCGACGCCGACATCCAGGCCGCGCTCGACGCCGGCGGCACCATCACCGTGTGGGCCTGGGAGCCCACGCTCAAGCAGGTCGTCACCGACTTCCAGGCGAAGTACCCGAAGGTGAAGGTCAACCTCGTCAACGCCGGCACCGGCGACAAGCAGTACACCGCGCTGCAGAACGCCATCAAGGCCGGCAGCGGCGTGCCCGACGTCGCGCAGATCGAGTACTACGCGCTGCCGCAGTTCGCGCTCGCCAAGTCGCTCACCGACCTCGGCGGCTTCGGCTCCGCCAAGCTCGACGGCACCTTCACCCCGGGGCCGTGGAACGCGGTGCACGCCGGCGGCGCGCTCTACGGCCTGCCGATGGACTCCGGCCCGATGGCGCTGTTCTACAACAAGGAGGTCTTCGACAAGCACGGCGTCGCGGTCCCGGCGACCTGGGACGACTTCTACGCCGCCGCACAGAAGCTGCATGCCGCGGATCCCAAGGTGTACATCACGAGCGACACCGGCGACGCGGGCTTCACCACGAGCATGATCTGGCAGGCCGGCGGCCGCCCCTACAAGGTCGACGGCACCACGGTCGGCATCGACTTCACCGACGCCGGGACGAAGAAGTTCACGGCGCTGTGGCAGAAGCTCATCGACGGCAAGCTGCTGTCGCCGGTGAACGGCTGGAGCGACGGCTGGTACAAGGGCCTCGGCGACGGCACGATCGCCTCGCTGGTCATCGGCGCCTGGATGCCCGCCAACCTCGAGTCCGGCGTCAAGGCCGCCGACGGCAAGTGGCGCGTGGCGCCGATGCCGCAGTGGGAGGCCGGCGGCAAGGTCACCGCGGAGAACGGCGGCAGCTCCCTGGCCCTGCCCACCGCGGGCGGCAACAAGAACCTCGCGTGGGCGTTCACGAAGTACGCCACCGTCGACGCCGGCGCACAGTCCCGCGCCGACAACGGCGCGTTCCCGGCGACGATCGCGCAGCTCAACACGCCCGCGTTCCGGGACAAGGAGCTGTCGTACTTCGGCGGGCAGAAGGTCAACCAGGTGCTCGCCGACGCCGCCACCCAGGTCGCGACCGGCTGGTCGTACCTGCCGTTCCAGGTGTACGCCAACAGCATCTACGGCGACACGGCCGGCAAGGCGTACGTCAGCGCCACCCCGCTGCAGGACGCGCTCAAGGCCTGGCAGGACGCGTCGCTGAAGTACGGCAAGGACCAGGGCTTCACCGTCAAGTAAATGTTCACGTAACCATTACCGGGAGTAACCTCGTGCATCGATGGCTGCGCTGGCCGACGGACCCGCACCGCCCGCGGCTCGCGTTCGGCGCCGACTACAACCCCGAACAGTGGCCGCGCCACGTCTGGCGCGACGACGTGCGGGCGATGCGGACGGCCGGGGTCAACATCGTGTCGCTCGCGATCTTCTCGTGGGCCCGGCTGCAGCCGAGCGCCGACGCGTGGGACTTCGCGTGGCTCGACGAGGTGATGGACCTGCTGCACGCGCACGACATCGCGGTGGACCTGGCCACGGCGACGGCCTCGCCGCCGCCGTGGCTGACCGCCGCGCACCCGGAGATCCTGCCGGTGGACCGGGACGGGCGAACCGTGTGGCCCGGCGCGCGCCAGCACTGGCGGGCGACGTCGCCGGTGTTCCGCGAGCACGCGCTGCGCCTGGTCCGGGCCCTGGCCGCCCGCTACGGCGAGCACCCGGCGCTGGCGGCCTGGCACGTGAACAACGAGCTCGGGTGCCACAACGCGTACGACTACTCCGACGACGCCGCCGCGGCGTTCCGGGTGTGGCTGCGGGAGCGCTACGGCACGCTCGAGGAGCTCAACCGGGCGTGGGCGACGACGTTCTGGTCGCAGCAGTACAGCGACTGGCAGCAGCTGCTGCCGCCGCGGCTGGCCGCCTCGCACCCCAACCCCACGCAGCAGCTGGACTTCAAGCGCTTCTCGTCCGACGCGCTGCTGGCACACCTGCGCGCCGAGCGCGACGTGCTGCGGGAGGCGACACCCGAGGTACCGGTCACGACCAACTTCCTGCTCATGGGCGAGACCCGGGGCGTGGACTATGCCGGCTGGGCCGTGGAGCTGGACTTCCTGGCCAACGACCACTACGTCGAGCCCGGCCCGCAGGGCAGCGACGAGCTGTCCTTCTCCGCCAACCTGGTCGGCAACCTAGCCGGGGGCCGTCCGTGGTACCTCATGGAGCACTCCACCAGCGCGGTCAACTGGCAGCCGGTGAACGTGGCCAAGGCCCCCGGCGAGATGGCCCGCGACTCGCTCACCCACGTGGCGCACGGCGCCGACGCGGTGTGCTTCTTCCAGTGGCGGCAGTCGGCGGGCGGCGCCGAGAAGTACCACTCCGCGATGATCCCCCACGCCGGCGAGGACAGCGCCGTCTTCCGCGCCGTCGTCGAGCTCGGCGCGACCCTGCGCGGCCTCGCCGCCGTGGCCGGCACGCCCCGCACCCCGGCCCGCGCGGCGATCGTCTTCGACTGGGACTCGTGGTGGGCGTCGGAGCAGGACTCGCACCCCACCGACCGGCTGCGCTACCGGCAGGAGGCCCTCGACTGGTACTCGGCCTTCCTCGAGCTCGGCATCCGCGCCGACGTCGTGCCCGCCGGCGGCGTGTGGGAGGGCTACGAGCTCCTGATCGCCCCGATCCTGTACGTCGTGCCGTCCGCCCTCGCCGAACGGCTCTCCGGCTACGTGGCCGCCGGCGGCCACCTCGTCACCACGTACTTCTCCGGCATCGTCGACGAGCACGAACACGTGTGGCTGGGCGGCTACCCCGGCGCGCTGCGCGAGCTGCTCGGCATCCGCATCGAGGAGTTCGCGCCGCTGCTGGACGGCCAACGGGCCGAGCTCGACAACGGCGCCACCGGCACGCTGTGGACCGACCGCATCGACGTCACCGACCCGGCGACCGAGGTCCTGGCCCGGTACAAGACCGGCGAGCAGGCCGGCCGCGCGGCTGTCACGCGCCGGTCCGCCGGCGGTGGCTCGGCCGCCTACGTCTCCACCCGCCTCGGCGCCGCCGGCCTGACCCCCGTCCTCGCCGAACTGGCCGCCCGGGCCGGCGTGACCAGCGAGCTGCCGCCCGACCTGCGCGGCGCCGTCGAGCTGGCCGTGCGCGGCCCGCACCGCTTCCTCATCAACCGCACCGACCGGCCCGTCGACGTCCGCGCCGTCGCCGGCCCCGGCGCAATGCTGGCGCCGCGAGCGGTGATGGTCACCGATCAGGGAGGTACACCATGATCCAGGACCTTCCGGCATGATCCACGAACTGGCGGCCCAGCGCCGCCGCGCGATCCTCGACCTCGTCGCGACCCGCCAGTACGCCACCATCGGCGAGCTGCGCGACGCGACCGGCGCCTCCGCCTCGACGGTCCACCGCGACCTGGCCCAGCTGGCCCACGCCGGCGTCGTGCAGCGCGTCCGCGGCGGGGTGACCCGGGCCGCGGCCCCGTCGGACGAGGTCGTGGAGCTCCGCCACCGCCTGGCCCGGCTCCCCCGCGTCCTGGAGACCGGCGACCTGGCAACGGTCCAGCGCCTCCTGACCCAGGCGCTGCACACCTGTGAGCGCCTGCGCCGCCGCTGAACTGCCACCACGCGCCGCGGCCCCGATAGGATCGGGGGTGATGTCCTCCCGAGTGCGCATCGCCGGCATCGGCATCGCCGTCGCCGTTGTCGGTAACGGCCTGGCCGACCTCGTCGCCTATCTGGCGCTGCGGGCGGCCGGCGGGCCCCTCGGCTGCGGCGCGCAGACGAGCTCCGGCGAGCGGTTCGGGGTGTTCGTCGCGCTCGTCGTGTCCTACGCGGTCGCGCAGCTCGTCGTCGGCGGCGCCGCGGCCGGGATCTCGGCGCTGGCCAGGCCGAAGGAGCCGTACTGGGCGGCGCTCGGCGGCGCGTGGGCGGTGCTGGCGCTGCTGTCGATCCTGTCGGTGTGCTACCCGGGGTGCTGACGGCTACCGGGCGGAGCGCTCCTCGGCGAGGCGGCGCTGCTCGCGGCGCACCTCCGCGAACGACTCCCGCTCGCGCACCAGCCACTCCGGCGGATCGGCGACCAGGGCGGCGATCTGCTCGGTGGTCAGCGCCTCCGTGATGCCGCCGCGGGCCAGGCCGCTGTTGGAGACCCGCAGGCGGGCGGCGACCACGCTGCGCGGGTGCGGGCCGTCCCGGCGCAGGTCCGCCAGCCACTGCGGCGGGTTGCGCTGCAGCTCGTCGAGCTCGTCGCGCGACACCAGGCCGTCCTGGAACTCCCGCGGCGTGGCCGGCAGGTAGACGTCGAGCTTCTGCGCGGCCGTGGCGGGCTTCATCACCTGGGGCTTCTTCGACTTGCTCACCCGGTCAGCGTAGTCGGCGGGTCCTCGGTAGGCTGGCGCGGGAGGTGCGGTGTCCAGCAACGAGGATTCCCGCCCGGCGGCGTTCCGCCTGGCGGTGGTGCCCGGGGTCGTCATCGACCGGTGGGCCCGCACCTGGGCGGAGCGCCAGCCGCGCACCCGGCTCGAGCTCGTGCCCGCCGAGGCCGCCGACGCGCCCGGGCTGATGCCGGAGCATGCGGACGCCGGGCTGGTGCGCCTGCCCGTCGACCGCGACGTGCTGCACGCCATTCCGCTGTACACCGAAGCCTCCGTCGTCATCATCCCCCGCGACCACGTGCTCAACGCCGCCGACGAGCTCACCCTCGCCGAGGCCGTCGAGCTCGGCGACGCGCTGCTGCGCCCGCTCGACGACGTGCTGGCCTGGGACACGCCGCCGGCCGAGGGCGTCCAACGGCCGGAGACGACGGCCGCCGCGGTCGAGTGGGTGGCCGCCGGCGTCGGGCTGCTCGTCGTGCCGCAGTCGCTCGCGCGGCTGTACCACCGGCGGGACCTGAAGTACCGGACGGTCAGCGACGCCCCGGCCTCCGCGGTCGCCCTCGCCTGGCCGCGCGACGGCCACAGCGACCTCGTCGAGGAGATGATCGGCATCGTGCGCGGCCGGACCGCGAACAGCACCCGCGGCCGGCAGGGGCGCTGACCCGGGCCGGGTCACCCTCGGGTGGTGTGGGAGGCCCTACCGCGCCCGGACCACGATGGGAGGCTGACGGGCGGCGGAAGGGGTGTCGCCGAATGACGGTCCGCCGACTTGCGGGTGTCCTCGACGTGTCACACCTCGACCTGCCGCTGGATCCGGCGGCGACGGCCGTCGGCGTCGGGCTCGGCCTGCTCGCGGCCGCCGTCGCGGTCGCCTTGGTGGCCAGCTATCTCGTCCGCGTCGTCATCCAGCCGATGCGGCGCACCGCACTGATCGCCGACCAGCTGGCCGGCGGCAAGCTCGACCCGCGGCTGGTGCACACCGGCCTCGGCGAGATCAGCCGACTGGGCCGGTCGGTGAACATCCTCGGCACGTCGCTCGGGCGCAGCCTCGGCGGCCTTGCGCAGCTCGTCGAGGCGCAGACCGCCCTGCGGCGGGTGGCCATGCTCGTCGCCCGCGGCGCGGCGCCGAACGACGTGTTCGACGCGGTCACCGCCGAGCTCGGCCGGCTGGTGGCCGCCGACGGGGCGAACATCGTGCGGTACGAGGCGGACGGCTCCGGCATCATCGTCGCCATGTGGGGCTGGCCGGGCGAGCTGCTGCCGGTCGGCACGCGCCTGTCGCTGCAGGGCCCGAGCGTGTCGGCGTCGGTACGCCGGACGGGCCGGGCGGCGCGGATGGACAGCTACGACCACCACGTGGACCCGAGCCCCCTGGCGACGTTCCTGCGCGAGCACGGCATCCGCAGTGCGGTCGGCGCGCCGATCTACGTCGACGGGCGGCTGTGGGGCGTCGTCACCGCCTCGATGGTCCGCGACGAGCCGCTGCCGCCGGACGCCGAGGCGCGCCTGGCCGACTGCACCGACCTCGTCGCGATCGCGATCGCCAACGCGCAGGCCCGCACCGAGCTCGTCGCCTCCCGGGCCCGGGTGGTGCTCGCCACCGACCAGGTCCGCCGCCGCATCGAGCGCGACCTGCATGACGGCGTCCAGCAGCGGCTGCTGTCGCTGGGCCTGCAGCTGCGCGCGGCGCGGGACAGCGTCCCGGACGGTGCCGCCGGTCTGAGCGACCGGCTCACCACCGTCGCGGCGGGCCTGGCCGGCAGCATCGAGGACCTCCGCGAGATCTGCCGCGGCATCCACCCGACGATCCTCACCGACCGGGGCCTGGCCTCGGCCATCAAGGCGCTGGCCCGCCGGTCCGGCGTGCCCGTCGAGGTCGACGTCCGCCTGGACGAGCGCCTGCCGGAGCCCGTGGAGGCGGCCGCGTACTACGTGGTCGCCGAGACCCTGGCCAACGCCGTCAAGCACGCCCACGCCACGGTGGTGCACGTGTCCGTCGCCCGCGAAGGCGACCGCCTGCACCTGTCCCTGCGCGACGACGGAGTCGGCGGCGCGGACCCGGGCCGCGGCTCGGGCCTGGCCGGCATCCGCGACCGCGTCGAGGCACACGGCGGCCACCTCACCCTGACCAGCCCCGCGGGCGCCGGCACCAACGTGGACGTCGTGCTGCCGGTCTGGCGTTGACCCCGGTGGCGGCGACCGCGACACGCCGACACACGATCTGGTGTTTCGCTTTCTCGATGTCTCCCATATATGGTGTTGCCCGCAGCTGGTTCGCTCGTCCCGCCAGGACGGGCGTCGCAAGAGGGAACCCGGTGGAAGTCCGGGACTGCCCCGCAGCGGTGAGTGGGAACGAACGCCGTCAACGAAGCACTGGACCATCCGGTCTGGGAAGCGACGGCCGGTAGGCGACCTCGGTCACGCCCACGAGTCCGAAGACCTGCCAGCGCGCCGCACGCCCGTCCGGGTGCGCGGCGGTCGGAGGCCGCGCGGGACGGCCGACGCCACAGCCAGGTGCCGGCCCGACGCCGTGCCGCCCGGCGGCGTCCCCCTGCGCGCTCCTTCCGGCCTTCGTGAACGGTGCCGAGGGGGAACACACGATGCAGGTGCGCAAGCGCAACGGCGACCTGGAGCCGGTCGACGCCGAGCTCATCGTCAGGGCGGTCGAGCGGTGGGCCGGCGACCTCGACGAGGTCGACCCGCTGCGGGTGGCCACCAGGACGATCAGCGGCCTCTACGACGGGGCCACGACCGCCGAGCTGGACAAGCTGTCGATCCAGACGGCGGCGGAGCTCATCGGCGAGGAGCCGCAGTATTCCCGCCTCGCCGCCCGGCTGCTCGCCGCGTTCGTCGACGAGGAGGTTCGCGGGCAGGAGGTCGCCGGCTTCAGCCAGGCCATCCGCTACGGCCACCAGCTCGGCCTGATCGGCGACGAGACGGCCGCGTTCGTGGCCGCCAACGCGCGCGAGCTCGACGACGCCGTCGACACGGACGGGGACCTGCGCTTCGAGTACTTCGGGCTGCGCACCGTCGCCGACCGGTACCTGCTGCGCCACCCCGAGACCCGCCTCGTCGTCGAGACGCCGCAGTACTGGCTGCTGCGGGTGGCCTGCGGGCTGTCGCAGACGCCGGCCGAGGCGATCGGCTTCTACCGGCTCATGTCGTCGCTGGCGTACCTGCCGAGCTCGCCGACGCTGTTCAACTCCGGCACCCGGCACACCCAGATGTCCTCCTGCTTCCTCGTCGACTCCCCCACGGACGAGCTCGACTCCATCTACGAGCGCTACCACCAGGTGGCGAAGCTGTCGAAGTTCTCCGGCGGCATCGGCATCTCCTGGTCGCGCGTGCGGGGGCGGGGCGCGCTGATCCGCGGTACCAACGGGAAGTCGAACGGCATCGTGCCCTTCCTCAAGACCCTGGACGCCGGCGTCGCCGCGGTGAACCAGGGCGGGCGGCGCAAGGGCGCGGCGTGCGTGTACCTCGAGCCGTGGCACCCCGACGTCGAGGAGTTCCTCGAGCTGCGCGACAACACCGGCGAGGACGCCCGGCGCACCCACAACCTCAACCTGGCCAACTGGGTCCCGGACGAGTTCATGCGCCGCGTCGAGGCCGACGCCGACTGGTCGCTCATCGACCCCTCCGACGCCCCGGAGCTGCCCGACCTGCACGGCGCCGCCTTCGACGAGGCATACCGGGCCGCCGAGAAGCGGGCGGTGCGGACCGTCAGGGCCCGCGACCTGTACGGCCGGATGATGCGCACGCTGGCGCAGACCGGCAATGGCTGGATGACGTTCAAGGACCGGGCCAACGCGCTGTCCAACCAGACCGGCGCGCCCGGCAACGTCATCCACCTGTCCAACCTGTGCACCGAGATCCTCGAGGTCAACAGCGACGACGAGACCGCCGTGTGCAACCTCGGCTCGATCAACCTCGGCGCGCACGTCACCGCCGGCGGCGTCGACTGGGAGCGGCTGCGCGAAACGGTGCGCACCGCCGTCGTCTTCCTCGACCGGGTCATCGACATCAACTACTACCCGTCGGCGCAGGCGGCGGCGTCCAACCCGCGGTGGCGGCCGGTCGGGCTGGGCCTCATGGGGCTGCAGGACGCGTTCTTCACGCTGCGGCTGCCGTTCGACTCGCCCGAGGCGCGGGAGCTGTCGACTCGGGTGCAGGAGGAGATCCTGCTGACCGCGCTGGAGACCTCGGCCGGGCTCGCCGAGCGGTTCGGGCCGCATCCGGCGTTCGCCGAGACCCGCGCGGCCGCCGGCGCACTGCACCCCGACCTGTGGGGCGCCCCGGCCGGCGGCGAGCGCTGGGCCGCGCTGCGGGCCAGGATCGCCGCCACCGGCCTGCGCAACTCGCTGCTCGTCGCGATCGCCCCGACGGCGACGATCGCCTCGATCGCCGGCTGCTACGAGTGCATCGAGCCGCAGGTGTCCAACCTGTTCAAGCGCGAGACGATGTCCGGGGAGTTCCTGCAGGTCAACACCCACCTGGTCGGTGAGCTCAAGGCGCGCGGGCTGTGGACGGCGGCGATCCGGGACCGGATCAAGCGCGCGGAAGGCTCCGTGCAGGGCATCGCCGAACTGCCGGCGGAGATCCGGATGTTGTACCGCACCGCCTGGGAGCTGCCGCAACGCGCGCTCATCGACCTCGCCGCCGCGCGGGCGCCGTGGGTCGACCAGTCGCAGTCGCTGAACCTGTTCCTGAGCGCGCCGACGATCGGGAAGCTGTCCTCGATGTACCTGCACGCGTGGAAGGCCGGCCTGATGACCACCTACTACCTGCGCTCCCGCCCGGCCACCCGCATCCAGCAGGCCACGGTCGCGCTCGTGCAGCCGGCCGAGGCCGTCGCGTGCTCGCTGGAGAACCCCGAGTCGTGCGAGGCGTGCCAGTGAGCCTCCTCGACCCCGGACTCGACCTGACGCTGCGCCCCATGCGATACCCGCGGTTCTTCGACCGCTTCCGCGACGCCATCAGGAACACCTGGACCGTCGAGGAGGTCGACCTGCACTCCGACCTCGCCGACCTGCCCAACCTCTCCCCGGCCGAACGGCACCTCGTGTCGAGGCTGGTCGCGTTCTTCGCCACCGGCGACACGATCGTCGCCAACAACCTGGTGCTCAACCTCTACCAGCACGTCAACTCGCCCGAGGGCCGGCTCTACCTGTCACGGCAGCTGTTCGAGGAGGCCGTGCACGTCCAGTTCTACCTGAACCTCCTCGACACCTACGTCCCCGACGAGGCCGAGCGGTTCGCGGCGTTCGCGGCCGTGGAGAACATCCCGTCGATCCGCCGGAAGGCCGAGTTCTGCTTCCGCTGGATCGACTCGGTCTTCGCGCTGCGCCGGCTGGAGACGCGGGCGGACCGGCGGGCGTTCCTGCTCAACCTGATCTGCTTCGCCGCCTGCATCGAGGGCCTGTTCTTCTACGGCGCCTTCGCCTACGTCTACTACCTGCGCTCCCGCGGCCTCCTGCACGGCCTGGCGTCGGGCACCAACTGGGTGTTCCGCGACGAGTCCATGCACATGGCGTTCGCCTTCGACGTCGTCGACACCGTCCGGGCCGAGGAGCCGGACCTGTTCGACGCCGAGATGGAGCGGCAGGTCCGCGACATGCTCGCCGAGGCGGTCGAGTGCGAGGTCCAGTTCGCCGCCGACCTGCTCGAGCAGGGCATCTCCGGCCTGTCCCTGCCCGACATGCGCGAGTACCTGCAGCACGTCGCCGACCGGCGCCTCGCCCAGCTGGGCCTGACGCCGATGTTCGGCAGCCGCAACCCGTTCGCGTTCATGGAGCTGCAGGACGTCCAGGAGCTGTCGAACTTCTTCGAACGACGGGTATCGGCCTACCAGGTCGGCGTCACCGGCACGGTCACCTTCGACGACGACTTCTGAGCGGATGCGGGCTGGGCCGCCGGCCGCCGGAGCTGTACTACGCCGGCGGCCGGCACGGCACGTTCGTCAGGCAGTGCTGACCGCGAGGTCGGCGAGGACGGAACGCATGTAGGACAGGGCCGCCCGGTCGTCGAGCGGCTCTCCCGGGGGCTCCGGCCCCGCCGAGGCGGCGGCGATGCGGGCCGCGCCCGGTGCGGCCAGCGTGCGGGCGGCGAGGGCGCCGAAGTCGTTGGCGGACCCGAGGTATGCCAGGGCGCGGGCGGCCTCGGCGAGGCGGCCGGCCTCGGCGGTCATGTTGACGAACTCGACGGCGATGACGACGGCGGCGATGACGTTGCCGGCCTCGATCTGCTCGTCGACGTACGACAGCAGGGTCGCGAAGGCCGTGCGGCGCTCGCCGCGGCGGAACGCGGAGCGGGCCTCGGCGGTCTTGTTGGCCGACAGCGTGCCGGCGGGCAGCTCGATGCGGGCCGCCTCGTCGAAGTGGCACTCGGCCTCGGCGGTGCGGCCCTGGAACGACGCCGAGTACGCGAGGGTCTGCAGCGCCCAGTGCAGCAGCGTCGGCGGGCCGCCGGCGCGGAAGCGGTGCGCCAGGGCCGAGACGGCGGCGTCGACCTGCGCGAAGCCGCCGATGCCCAGCAGCGTGCCCGACGCGGCGAGGCCGAGGTAGGCGGCGGCGTGCGGCTCGCCCTGCGCGTGCAGCTCGGCGGCGGCGCCGGGCAGGCAGTCGCGCAGGGCCGCGCCGTCGCCGCGGGCGTACGCGGCGGCGTAGCGGCTCAGCGCCCGCCCGGAGTCGCCGTGGCGGTCGGCGACGCGGCGGTAGCCGTCGGGGTTCGCGTTCTGGGTGTACCGCTCCGCGACCCACAGCAGCCAGAACGCGCGCCGGTCGGGCTCGTCCGGCGGCGTCGCGTCGAGGATCCGCTCCGCCCACGCGCCGATCTCCTGCCGGCCCCGCAGCGGCAGCTCGGTGACGATCGGCCGGACGAGGGCGTCGGCGGCGCCCGGCTCGCCGTCGGTGAGGGCCCAGGCGACGGCGGCGCGCAGGTTGGGCCACAGCTCGCCGAGGCGTGCGACGCCGTCGACCTCGTCCGCGCCGGTGAGCCGCCGGTGGATTCGCTCGACCTCGCCCGTACACCAGCGGGCGTGGTCGGCGGCGGCGGGCTCGCGCAGGTGCTCGGCGGCGAACTGGCGGATCGGCTCCAGCAGCCGGAACCGCCGCCCGTGCGGGCCGGGCCCGGCGGTGACCATCGAGCGCTCGACGAGGCCGGCGAGGCGGTCGCCGGCGTCGGGGCCGCCGCCGACGGCCTCGGCGGCGGCGAGGTCGAACGGGCCGGCGAACACCGACAGGCGCTCCAGCAGCGTGCGCTCGGCCGGTGTGAGCAGGTCGTAGGACCACTGCACGGCGGCGCGCAGCGTGCGGTGGCGGGCGGCGCCGGTGCGGCGGGCGCCGGCCGCGTCGAGGCGGCCGTCGAGGCGGGCCGCGAGGTCGCCGGGCGGGTGGCTGCGCACGCGGGCGGCGGCGAGCTCGATCGCGAGCGGGATGCCGTCGAGGCGGCGGCAGATCTCCTCGACGGGGGCCGCGTGCGCGGCGGCGTCGTAGCCGCGGTCGGCGGCGAGGGCGCGGGCGTGGAACAGCTCGGCGGCGGCGCCGGGCTCGAGGGGCTCGACGACGAGGACCTGCTCGCCGGCGACGCCGAGCCGCTCCCGGGACGTGGCCAGCACGCGCACGGACGCGCAGCCGGCCGGGACGGCGGCGACGAGCTCCGCGGCGGCGTCCAGGACGTGCTCGCAGTTGTCGACGAGCAGCACGCCGGGCCGGGACCGCAGGGCGGCGACGATCGAGCCGGTCACGCCGAGGCCGGGGCGCTGGGCGACGCCGAGCGCGTCGGCAACCGCGCGGGGCACGTCCGCCGGTGCGGCGATCTCGGCCAGCTCGACGAGCCACGCGTCGCCGCCGTGCGCCTGGGCGCCGCGGTGGGCGGCGGCGAGCGCGAGCCGGGTCTTGCCGATGCCGCCTGTGCCGACGAGGGTCACGACCGGGGCGGCCGCGAGGGCGCCGGCGACGGCCCGCAGGTCGCGGTCGCGGCCGATGAGGGGCCCGATCCGCTCGGGCAGCCGGCCGCGGTGCTCGGCGCCGCCGTCGCCGAGCCGCTCGTCGTGGCCGAGGATCCGTGCCTCGAGGGCGCGCAGGGCGGGGCCGGGCTCGACGCCGAGCTGCGCGACGAGGTGGTGGCGGGCCCGGCGGTACGCGGCGAGGGCGTCGGCCTGGCGGCCCGCGCGGTACAGCGCCGTCATGAGCAGCGCCCACAGCCCTTCGCGCAGCGGGTGCCGCTCGACGATCTCGGCGAGGGGCCCCACGGCGGCCCGCGGGCCGGCGTCGGCGCGCCGCTCGAGGTCGGCCTCGACCGCGCCCAGCCACTGCTCGGTCAGGCCGACGACGACGGCGGCGAGGCCGTGCGCCTCCAGTCCAGCGAAGGGCGGGCCGCCCCAGGCACGGGTGACCGGCGCGCTCTTCCTCACCGCGACGGTCGCGGGCGTGATCAGCGTCCCCCTCATCGCCCCGGACAACGGACCCCACGCGCGGCAGGCCGGCGCCCTCATGGTGCTGATCATGGCGGGCGCCATCGCGCTGATCCCGACGACGCTGTTCCCGGTGCTGCGCCGCTACGGCGAGGCCCGGGCGCTCGGCTACGTCGCCGCCCGGCTGCTCGAGGTGGTGATGCTGCTGCCGGCCGCCGCCGGCCCGCTCATGGCGGTCGCGGCGCCCTCGCCGCCGGTCGAGGCGCTGGTGCGCACCGAGGAGCGCTGGGGCCAGCCGGCGAGCACCCTGTTCTTCTGCCTCGGCGCGGTGCTGTTCTACACGCTGCTGTGGCGGGCCCGCCTGGTGCCGCGCTGGCTGTCGGGGTGGGCGCTGGTCGCCATCGCACCGTACGTGGCCGGCGCCGTGATCGTGCTCTTCGGCGTCGTGGACCCGGCGTCGCCGGTCAACTCGGCCATGTACGCCCCGCTGGCGCTCAACGAGCTGGTGCTGGCCGTCTGGCTGCTCGCCAGGGGCTTCGCGGTGCGGGCCGCCGCGGAGGTGCCGCAGCGGCCCGCACCGGTGCCGCAGGGGGTGTAGCGCAGGGGGTGTAGCGCAGGGGGGTAGCGCTACACCCCGATGTCGGCCTGCGGGCCGGCGTAGGTCTTGACCAGGTTCGGCACGTCGGCGGCCGGGTCGAGGGTGTAGGAGTAGAAGCTGCTCGGGGTGAACGCGGAGCCGGACGTGTCCTGCCGCCCCGTGCAGCTGACCACGATGCTGCCCGACTGGCGCAGCTGCGCGCCGCTGTCCGGGTAGAACGGGTTGTTGACGTGGTCGAAGTAGCTGTTCTCGATGACCATCCTGGTCGCGCCGCGCGAGTAGTTGCCGTAGCTGCTGATGTTCTGCAGGTAGTTGTTGTACAGGTGCGCGTAGGCGAGGTTGTCGGCGCTGGGGTTGCGCTGGGTGGTGTCGTGGATCCAGTTGTGGTGGATCGTGGCGCGGGCGGTGACGTTGTCGGTCCAGCCGATGCCGAACGTCTTGTTGTGGTTGCCCAGCACGTTCCACGACACCGTGAGGTAGCTGGTGTCCTTGCGGGAGTCGATGTACCCGTCGTTGATGTTCGTGAACGTGTTGTGGTCGATCCAGACGTGGTCGGCGGTGTCCATCTGCACGCCGTCGTAGTCGAAGTCCTTGTCGTCCGGGTCGTCCGACGCCACCGCCGTGTCCCCGATCGTCAGGTTGCGGATGATGACGTTGTGCACGCCGGCGCCGAGGAAGAAGCCGCCGTTCTTGATCCGGCCGCTCTTGCCGACCCCGACGATCGTCTTGTTCGACGTCACCGGGATCTCGTACCCGTAGGTCGGCACGGTGATCGTGGCGTTGACCCGCACGACGTAGGCGGCGCTGCTGGTCGTGTACTTGAGCAGGTCGGCGTAGGTGGTCACGGTGACCGTGGTCCCGCCCGCGCCGCCCGTGGTCCCCTGGGCGAACCCG
Source organism: Dactylosporangium darangshiense (assembly GCF_039537565.1). Classification (NCBI taxonomy): domain Bacteria; kingdom Bacillati; phylum Actinomycetota; class Actinomycetes; order Micromonosporales; family Micromonosporaceae; genus Dactylosporangium; species Dactylosporangium darangshiense. The sequence goes on along the minus strand of NZ_BAABAT010000002.1, from coordinate 461,437 downwards.
TCCGCGGTGTTCGACCAGGTGCGTCCGGTGCCCGCACCGGCGGCGTTGAAGGACCACTGCATGCGGGCCACGTCCGAGCAGGTCTCCTGCACGATCGGATTGTTGCCGGCCGTCGAGCCGTCCTTGTCGCTGATGCACAGGCCCGTGGCCACGCTCTTGACGAGGAACTTGCCGGAGGCGGCGGACGAGGCCGTGAAGGTCCACAGCTGGTTCGCCTTCGTGCCGTCGCCGCAGCCGTGCTGCTGCAGCTGCGTCCCGGAGACCGTCGTGGAGCTGGGGACGTCGATGCAGCGGCCGCTGTTGCCGTTGGCCAGGTTGAACTGGCCGTTGGAGCGGGCGGTGGCCGTCCACTGCTGGTCCTTCGCCGCGGTGTTGCAGGCGACCTGTACCAGCAGCGCGCTGTTGTCCATCGAGGCGCCAGTGACGTCGACGCACTTGCCGCTGGCGCCGGACGCGAGGGTGTAGACGCCGCCGCCGACCGGGGTCGTCGCCGCCGCCGAGGGCCAGACGGCGACCGCGAGCACGGTCACGGGTACCGTCGCCGCCGCCGCGGCGATTGCGAACCTCCGCCGGGCGCTCACAGCGGGTTCCAGCCGTCGGTGCCGGCCAGGTACTTCGCCGGGGTGTAGTTTGCCGCCTGCGCGTCGCTGAGCTGCGGGCGGTTGCTGTTGGTCCCGGCGCCGGCGCCGGTGTTGCGGTACTCCATGAATCGCGCGTTCTTCCATGAGTTGGTGGACATGTCGGTCCACGGCTGGGCGGTCCTGATGGTGTTGCTGAGGCTGGACTCGCGGTACAGCACCTGCGCGTCGGCGCGCCACGGCCGGCCGAGCGTGGTGGTGTTCGCCGTCGCGCCGGTGATCGCCGACTGGTAGAACAGGAATCCGTACATCCGGCTCGCCGGCGTGCTGGCCGCGGTGATCGGGCCGCCGGTGGAGCGCTTCTCGTAGATCGAGCAGCCCTGGAACACGGCCACGCCGCCGCCGTAGATGAAGTCCACGGTGCCCTCGACGTAGGAGTTCCTGACGTACACCCGGGCGGCGTCGTTGATCAGGAACGTGTCCTGGTCGGCGAGGAGCCGGACGTTGAGCAGCTGCTGCTTGTCGGCGTTGAGGTCCAGCGCCAGCGCCTGGGCGCCGGTCGTCGGCTGGTTCTCGTCGAAGTCGTTGCTGAACGTCAGGTTCGTCGCGATGAAGTCGTGCGACTGGACGTACACGGTGGCGCTGCCGTGCGTGCCGTAGGTCCCGGCGTCCTTGTTGCTGACGATCAGCACGTTGCCCGGGCCGGAGCCCAGGCCCTGCAGCGTGATGAAGGGCTTGTTCGACGGGATGATCACGTTCTCGCGGTACGTGCCGGCCTTGATGGTGATGGTCCGGCGCGCGGTGTTGCCGGCGGGCACCGCGTCGATCGCCGCCTGGACGGTGCGGTACGTCCCGCTGCCGTCGGCGGCGACGGTCGGCTTCGTTCCCGACGTGGGACCGGAGCCAGGGTTGAACGACCACTGCATCCGGGCGATGTCGGAGCAGGTCTCCTCAACGATCGGGTTGTTCCCGGCCGTCGAGCCGTCCTTGTCGCTGATGCACAGGCCGGTGGCGACGCTCTTGACCAGGTACTTGCCGGACGCGGCGGACGAGGCGCCGAACGTCCACAGCTGGTTGGTCTTGGAGCCGTCGCCGCAGCCGTACTGCTGCAGCTGCGTGCCGGACGTGGTGGACGCGCTCGGCACGTCGATGCAGCGGCCGCTGTTGCCGTTGGCCAGGTTGAACTGTCCACTGCTGCGCGCGACGGCCCTCCACTGCTGGTCGCCGGCGGACGCGTTGCACGCCACCTGGACCAGCAGAGCGCTGTTGTCCATCGACGCGCCGGCCGCGTCGATGCACTTGCCGCTGGCGCCGGAGGCCATCGTGTACACGCCGTCGCCGGTTGGCGTCGTGGCCGCCTGCGACGGCCAGACGGTCACCGCCAGCACGGCGACCGGCACCGCGGCGGTGACGGCCACCGCGGCGATGATGCGGGTTCTTCGTGAAGACATGTCGTCTCCTCTTCGGGGGCGGGGATGCGCACTCCCGTAGATGGCGACGCTGTCAGGGGCATAACGAAAACTTCCGGCATTCGCCGTCAGTCAGGTGGTACCGCTGAAAGTTTCACGACTCGGACATCGACGCGCCCATGCCGTTGCCGGTGGTCAGGAAGTCCGTGGCGGGCAGGGTGCCGTCCGCGCGGCGGGCGCCCTGCGCGGCGGTGGCGTCGGTGGAGCGGAACATCGAGGCGGTCCAGCTGCCCTCGTCCCACGTGTTGCGGCTGGTGTGCACGCCGGCGCTCATGGACACGGAGCTGTCGTTGCCGATGGCGACGTTGCTGCGCAGCGTCGCCGGTGTCGTCGGCATGCCGAAGCCGGTGGCGCCGTTGCGGTACGCGGTATTGTTCGTCAGCCGCAGCTCGGCCGGGTTGCCGCCGTCGGCGAAGCCGTTGTGGATGTTGTTCCAGGCGGCGTTGTGCCGCACGCTGTGGCTCGCGCTCGCGGGCGGGTTGCCGCCGCCGAACGTGAACCCGTTGCCGTTGCTGCGCCAGCCGGCGACGTTCCAGCGGTTGACGCCGTTGCCGTAGGCCCAGTTGTGCTGGATGTCGATGGCGCCGGCGAAGTCGCCGAAGTCGAAGCCGTCGTCGGCGTTGTCGTACGCGCGGCAGCCGCGCACCACGTTGTCGTCGCCGGAGCCGAACTTGATGGCCATGCCGATGCCGGACTGCCCCTGGTCGGCCGGGTTGTGGTTGTTGAAGAAGTCGCTGTCGAGCACCTGGTTGCCGGTCGTGCCGTCGCCGCGCAGGGTCAGCCCCGACTCGACGTTGTCGTGCATGGACAGGCGCTGGTAGATGTTCTGCCGGCAGGAAAGGCACACCAGCGCGTGGCTGCCGGAGTTCTTCACCTCGAGGCCCTGCACGGTCCAGAACGAGCCGCGCTGGGTGATCGCCCACTTGTCCGCCGGGATGCGGCTCGCGTCGATGACGGGGTGCTCGTCGCCGTACGCGCTCAGCGTGATCCGGTGCTCGGCGTCGCCGCTCGCGTCGAGGGCGATCGGGGCGGCGGGCCGGAAGGTGCCGCCCCGCAGCGCGATCGTCTGCCCCGGCCGGACCACGGCGGCGGCCTTGGTCAGCGTGGCGTAGGGCCGCTCCTTGCTCCCGTCGCCACCGTCGTCGCCGTTGGGCGCAACGAAGATGTCCGCGTTCGCGACGCGCGCCGGCGTCGGCACCGCGCTCGCCCCGGCCGCCGTCGGCGCGTTCTGCATCGGCGGGTCGGGCACCGCCGCCGCCCCACCCGACGGTGCGGCCGCGACCGTGGCGTCGCCGTCGTCGCCCGTCAGCGGGGACTCGTAGACGGCAATGGCGATCCCCCCGGCCGCCAGCGCCGCGACGGCGGCCACGGCGGTCTTCGTGATCAGTCCGGTCTTGGTGATCAGCGCGGGTGCGGCGGCCGACTTGAGCGCGTCGAGGGCGAAGATCGGCGCCGGCAGCGCGGCGATGCCGGGCAGCAGCTGCTCGGGCGCGAGCAGGTCCGCGGACAGCGGCCCGCACCGGTCGCAGCCGCGCACGTGCCGGGTGAGCCGCTTGCGCCAGAGCGCGTCGGTGGCGCCGTCCCACGGGCGCACCGCCTCGGCGAGCTCCGGGCACCGCGGCGTGGCGTGCAGCGCCCGCACCAGGCCTCGGGCGGCGTCCAGCTGGGCTCGCATGCGCTGTACGCGTACCGCTGCGTGGGTTTGCCGGAGACCGAGCGCCGCGGCCAGCTCCGCGCGGTTCAGCTCCCCCACCGCCTCCTGCCACCACAGCGCCAGCAGGTGCCGGTCGGCGTCGTCGAGCCAACGGGTCGCCTCGGCCAGCTCCCGTCGCTGCCCGGTGAGCATGAGCCCGGTGATGCTGCGCTCGACGAAGTCGCCACCCGGATCGGCGAGGTCCTCGGGCACCTCGTGCGCGGGCGGATGCCGCCGCGTCACACCGCGCCGATGCATCTGGACCTGTCGATAGGCGATGGCGACGACCCACGACCGGAACCGCGCCGGTTCCCGCAGCCCCGGCAGCCCGCGCACGACCTGGATCATCGTCTCCTGGACGAGGTCGTCGACGTCGGCGTGCCGGTTGAGCGCCCGCCCGATGACGTTGTACACCAGCGGCAGGTGCTCGGCGACCAGTTCCTCGAGGGCGCGCTCGTCCCCGCCCTGCGCGGCCCGCACGAGCGAACTCGTGTCGCGGGCCGGCACGGTCTCACCCTGCGTCACCGTCGCTCCCTTTCCAGGCCGCGTCGTCCGGGCCGCCCCGGCAGCGCGTCTGGCGGGTCGCGCTGCCGGGGCCGTATGTTGGCACAGCCCGTGGTTGCTGTAAAGCAGGTCGATATTTGTGTTATCGCCCCTGTCGCCGGTGCATCTACTTGGTGGGCACTCTCGCGCCTGTCGCGCAGCGTCATGCTTGGTAACGTTGGGTGTCGGCGATGATCCATGATTTGGTGGCGTCGGGTAGGGTTAGGTGAGCAAACCGGCCAGGACCGCCGCCACGTCCCGTGTCAGACCTTCGGGCCGGGCGGCGCGACGCCGAGCTTGCCGGCCGCGGACAGCAACTCGCCCCAGACCTTCGCCGCGACCGGCACGCCGTGCGTCGCGCGTTCGCGCGCGGTGTGGTCGCCACGCTCCCCCGGGTGCCGGACCCGAACGCGTCCGCTACGCCGGCGGCGACGACCTTGTCGACGTTGGCGTTCCAGGAGTACTGCGCATCCTGCGTGCCGGGCCGCCCTGAGCAGCGTCAGCTCGCGCAGGTGCGGCGGGAGGCTGGACGCGGTCGCGCAGCTCTGGGCTGTGCAGCCAGACCTGGACCGGCCCCCGCACCGCGGCTCTGCGCACGGCGATGCGGACGCCGATCTCTCCTGTTGCCGTTCGGTCATCTCGTCCGGCCCGATGACGGGAAGTCTCCTGCGCGACCTGCCTGCAGTTCGGAACCGGAGCGGCCCGGCTGATCGGCGGACCGGCGGCGCCGATCATCCGCTTCTGTGCCCCGGCGAGGCAGAAGGGTCGCGAACCGCTGACCGTGCGTGACGGCCCGGTGGGATGCTGAGCGGCGACCCAGCTCGCGGGAGGGCGCGCCGATGACGGACATCGCGGCACCGAGGATCATCCACACCGGACCGGACGGGACCCTGGCCTCCACCAGCGCCGAACAGGTCGCGGCCATCGCCGCCGAGGTGGCCCGGTCCGAGCGGGCCGTGCTGCACTTCCACGGCGGCCTCGTCAACGAGGCGTCCGGGATGGCGACCGCGAACGGCCTCGCGCCGGTCTACGCCGAGGCCGGCGCCGTGCCGGTCTTCTTCGTGTGGCGCAGCGGCTTCCTGGAGACGGTCACGGGCAACCTGCGCGAGATCCTCGCCGAGGACATCTTCGGCCGGATGCTCAAATGGGTGCTGCAGTTCGCGGTCGGCAAGGTGCGCGAGAGCGGCGGCGGGCGCGCGTTCGGCGGGATCGAGCCGGCGCCGGGCGACGAGGTCGACGCCGACCTGCACGCCCGCCACGCCGACCTGGTGCCGTTCGCCGGCGAGGGCGCCGCGGACATCAGCGGGGTCTCCCAGGCCGAGCGGGACGCGTTCGAGCGCGTCGTGTCCGCCGACCCGCAGCTGCGCGCCCAGGCGGCCGCCGTGCTCGCCGGCCGCGAGCCCGGCCCCCGCGAGCCCGGCGCCCGTGGGATCGAGGGCGCGGGCCCGCCCGTCGCCACCCGCATGGACCCAGGGGTCCTCGACGAGCTCGCCAGGGAGGAGGAGGTCGAGGGCGGCCGCGGGCTCATCGGCACCGCGCTGCTGGCCCGCAAGTGCGCCTCCGTCCTCGTGCACGTCGTCGCCCGGTTCCGCGCCGGCTCCGACCACGGCGTGTACTCCACCGTCGTCGAGGAACTGCTGCGCGAGTTCTACCTCGGCAGCATCGGCGCCGCGGTGTGGGCGGCGATGAAGGGCGAGACCGCCGACACCTTCGCCGCCGGCACCCAGCGCGGCGGCCGCCTCTTCCTTGACGGCCTGGCGGCGGCGCTGGCCACCGACCCGCACCGACCGCAGCTCACGCTCGTCGGCCACAGCACCGGCGCGGTGTTCATCGACAACCTCCTGACCGAGCTCGGCCGGATGCACGGCGCCGGCACCCTGCCCGACGGCGTGCTCGTGCGCAACGTCGCCTTCCTCGCCCCGGCGTGCACGAGCGCACACTTCGCCGCCGTGCTCGGCGGGCAGCCGCGGCTGTTCGAGCGGTTCCGGATGTTCACCATGAGCGACGAGGCCGAGTGCGCCGACCGCCTGCTCGGCGCCTTCTACCCGCGCTCGCTGCTGTACCTCGTGTCCGGCATCCTCGAGCGCGACGCCGCCGGCGCCTCGGCCTGCATGCCCCTCGCCGGCCTGGCCCGGTACCTGACCCTGCGCGCCGACGCCCCGACGGACCTCGTCGGCGTCCGCGACTTCCTGCTGGAGCTGGGCACCGACCGCCTCGTACGCTCGCCGTCGTCGCAGGACGCCCCGCTCGGGATGCGCTCGGGCGCACTCACCCACGCCGACTTCGACAACGACCCGCTGGTCCTCGCGAGCCTGCGTCACCTGGTGGCGACCGACCATGCATGACGCGCACTACGCGGTCGTCGTCGGCATCAACCGCTACCCCGGCCTGAGCGACCTGAACGGCCCGGTCCACGACGCGGCCGGCTTCGTCGAGTGGCTGGTCGACCCTTCCGGCGGCGCGGTGCCGCAGGAGAACGTGCGCCTGGTCCCGGCCTCGCCCGACGACGACGCCGACCTGACCACCGACGAGGCCCGCCCCGACCCCCGGAACATCAACAGCGCGTTGCATCAGCTCAACACGATCGTGCAGCGGCGCACGGCGGCCCAGCCCGACGTATGGCCCCGCACGCGGCTGTACTTCTTCGTCGCCGGCCACGGCCTGCTGCCCACCGACGGCGACGCGGCCCTGCTCGCCGCGAACGCGAGCAGCGAGGAGCCGGGCTACAACCTGGATCTGCGGCTCTACCAGCAGTGGTACCGGCGCAGCGGGTGCTTCCACGAACTGGTGCTCTTCGCCGACTGCTGCCGCAACGACTTCCCCGGCGCCCCGTCCTCCCCGCCGCCGTTCGTGCAGAGCTCGACGGTCGACCGCGAGGTGCGCGTCGCCATCGGCTACGCCACCAGGTTCGGTCGCCGTGCCTACGAGGACGTCATCCCGGGCGACGAGCACGACGACACGCCGCCGGACCAGCGGCGCGGTTTCTTCACCACAGCGCTGCTTCGCGGGCTGCGTCAGCACCGGCGCTGGGACCAGCTCAGGGCGTTCGTGGACCGGACGCTGCCGGACCTCGCGGAGTCCAGCCGGCGCGTCCAGCACGCCGACTGGTACGGCGACGACGACATGCTCTTCGGCCGGGAGGACGCGGATCGGGCGCCCGCCACGTACGAGGTCACCATCAACTTCCCGGCCGGCACGCCCGCGGTCGTCGAACTGTTCGACGACCGGCTCGCAGTGATCGACTCGTGGGACACGACACGAGGCCCATGGCGGCGGGCATTGCCGCCTGGCCTGTACGGCGTGCGCGGCCATTGTGGCGGGCCCGTCGTCGGCCGGCTGTTCCAAGTGGCGGGGGCGGACATCGATGTCAAGCTCTGAGAAACAGCCCGGTCGCATCCGCCTGTCCGCGGCACAGCCCGGCGTCGAGTTCGTGGTCCGCGACGGCAGCCTCACCACGCTCGCCGCGGCCACGCAGCGCCTGGATCTGACGGTCGAGCCGGGCCTGTACCAGATCGAGCGCCGCGCCGGCGAGGCCACCGTGACCGACGTGGTCCTGGTGCTGCCCGGCGGCGCCCACGACGAGGACGACGTGCGGCTGCCGCTGCCCGCCGTCGCACCGGTGTCGGCCTCACGCGACGCTCCGCCGAGGTTTCGCGAGACCGCGGAGGCGGCCAGCGCGGCGCTCACTACCAGCGCGGCCGCGCTGCACGTCACCGCCGGACTCGTGGTGGTGACCTGGCGGTCCGGACCGGGTCGCGGCTTCGAGGTGCTGGACGACAGGTTGCGACGACTGCAGGGAGTGGTGGTCTCCGAGGGCTTCCTCGCCACCTGGAGCGCACTGCTGCAACCGGGCGGGTACGTCTTGCGGACTCCGGCGAATGCCGACGTGTCCCTGTACCTGGTGGCGGGCTGGCAGACGGTGGTGTTCCACCGGGAGGGCGCCGGGATGTCGGTGCACATGACGCCGATGGACGTGCCGTGGCGGGCCGACGCGCCGGCCCACACGGCCACGGAGGCGGCGCTGGCCGGGTTGCGCCAGGGCCGCCCGGTCTTCCGCCACGACGTTGCCGGCGAATGGCTCGGCGCGCCGGATGCGATCGACCCGATGGTCGGCATCCTCGCCGCGCACGCACTGCGCATCGCCGGCGAGGCCGACACCAGGTACGGCGACATCGTGCAGCGCCTGCAGGAGCTCCTGCCCGGCCACCCCGACGTGACGGCCCTGGCCATGCTCCGCGGCGGGCGGATCGACCCGCGAGAGCTGTCCGTTTCGTGGCCGCCGACGCTGCTCGCGTCCTACCGCGACCTCATCCTGCCGGCGGACCTGGTCAGCCCGTCGGCGATCGCCGACGGCTCCATGGCCGAGCGCATCGCCGGCCGCACGGTGCGGTACGGCCCGTGGCTGGCCTGGTCGGACGCGCCCGGGCCGTTGCGGTCCCCGGTCCTCGCGCTCGCCGCCGGCGACCTCGAGGTGCGGGGCCTGGACCGCACGGCGCGAGGCATCGGCGGCCCACGGGCCGACCCGGCGGCGTACCGGCAAGTGACCGAGTTCCTGGCCCAGGTTGCCGGGTTCGAGGGCACCGATGTCGCGGACGTGCGGTCCCGGTGGAGCACCGCCGACATCGCCCGGGCCACCGAACTGCCGGTCCGGGCGGTCACCGCCGCGCTGGAGCTGCCGTCCTACGACCCGTCCATGGCCGGGGACGAGGCCCCGGCCATAGACCTCACCACATGGTCAAAGAAGGTCGAATGACTCCCAGGCGCCGATGGCGGTGCGGTTGGCGATGAGGGCGGCCGCACCGGCGTTCTCGGCGCAGACGTACTTGGCGTTGACCGTGGCCCGCAAGGCAACGCTGCCGTCGGGGTTGTGGATCAGGTCGAACGTCTCCCAGGAGCCGACGGACACTGCGCCGGCGATCAGTGGGGAGGCGCCGGCGTTGTTGGCGCTGACGTACTGGTTGTTGGCGTGGGCGCGCAAGGAGATGCGGCCGCCGCCCAGGTCGGCCATGTCGAACTGCTCCCATGGGCCGACCGCGGTGCGGTTGGCGATCAGCGGGGCCGCGCCGGCGTTCTCCGCGGTGACGAGGCGGCCGTTGGCGTGTGCGCGGAAGCTGACGACGCGGGTTGCCGGAGGCGTTGACGTACCGAAGAGGGAAAAATCGACGGCGTTGGCGATGGCCTGCAGGCCCGCCTCGTTGGGGTGCAAGTGGTCGCCGGTCTCCAAGGACGCCAGGAACCACGTCGGGCGGGCCGGGTCGTGGGTCGCGGTGTCCTGGTCGACGACGCCGTCGCAGCCGCTGCCGGCGCTGCGCACGAACGTGTTGAAGGCCTGGCGGCCGTTCTCGCCGGCCTGGGTCCAGTAGCCGGCGCCCTGGAAGGGCGTCAGCGTGGAGCACAGGAACTTCACGCCGGCGGCGTGCGCGCGCGTGATGAGCTGGCGGGTGGCGTTGATGAGCTGGTCGCCGGTGACGGAGCCGGCGCTGTTGCCGAGGTCGTTGATCGGGTCGTCGGAGAAGATGACCCACTTGACGCCGGGCTGGGACAGCACGTCGCGGTCGAAGCGGTTGGCGGCGCTCTGGCCGGCGCCGTCGCCGAGGAGGCGGTTGCCGCTGATGCCCTGGTTGAGCACGCCGATGGTGCGGCCGGCCTGGTTGAGGCGCACGGCGAGGTCGTTGGGCCAGCGGCGGTTGGCGTTGCCGCCGGAGCCGACGCCGTCGGTGATGGACGCGCCGAGCGCCACCACGGCACCCTCCGACGCGGCGTTCTGCACGTCGAGGTTGGTCAGGAAGAAGTAGTTGCTGCGGGTCTGCGGCCCGGACAGCGTGGCGTTGCCGGCGACGTTGCCGGCGGCGACGTAGTTCGTCTGGTTGCCGAAGTCGTGCACCGTGGCGTTGCCGGTGTTCGACGGCAGGTAGAAGCTGACGGCGACGTCGGCGAGCGCGTCGACGGTGAACGCGACCTGGTCGCTGGTGACGCTGCCGCCGACCGGGATCGTGGTCTGCGCGGCACCGCCGAAGGTGACGGCGCGGTCCGAGGCCGCGTCGATGGAGGATCCGCTGGTACGCCGGGCCAGGTGCACGTTGGCGATGGTGACCGGCTGGTTGCCGAACGCGTTGGACAACCGGATCCGGGCGGCGGTCCCGCCGATGCTGGTACGCACGATCTGGCGGATCGTCTGCTGATTGAACGTGGTGCCGCTGGACTGCGGCGAGGCCGCCCAGGTGCCGGTCCAGGCCGGCGCGGCGGCGGCCGCGCTGGTGAGGTGGATGGCGAGGCCCCCGATGGCGAGCGCCGCGACGATCGCGGCGGAGGCGAGCTTCCGTGTGCTCATGGCTCCGTTTCCTTCGAGACGGTACGGGCGTGGAAGCACGATTCGCCGAAATCGTGATGACCCGACCATAGCCGATCCTCGATAGCGCGGCACGGCCCTCTATATTGCACGAACTATATTGCACGGGCAGTGCCGAAACTCTATCGTCGGCTGATGTTGAAGGTTGACGTACCGCCGGACCTGATCGGTGGCGACGTCGACGAGGGCTACGGCCCGGTCGCCGACGCGTTCCGCCGCAACTTCACCGAGCGCGGCGAGATCGGCGCGGCTTGTGCGGTGTACCAAAACGGAAAAAAGGTTGTCGATCTGTGGGGCGGCTACCGCGACGGCCGCACCCGCACCCCGTGGGAGGAGGACACCCTCGTCACGGTCTTCTCCACCACCAAGGGCGTCTCCGGCCTGGCCCTGGCGCTCGCGCATTCGCGCGGCTGGATCGACCACGACTCGCCCGTGGCCGCGTACTGGCCCGAGTTCGCCCAGGCCGGCAAGGAGACGGTGACGGTACGCCAGCTCCTCGCGCACCAGGCGGGCCTGGCCGCGATCGACCGCCCCCTGACGGTGACCGACCTCGCCGACCTGGATGTGGTCGCCGCCGCCCTGGCCGAGCAGCGCCCCGCCTGGACACCGGGCACGCGCCACGGCTACCACGCGATCTCGTTAGGGTGGTACGAGGGCGAGCTCATCCGCCGCGTGGACCCGCAGGGCCGGACGCTGGGCCGCTTCTTCGCCGAGGAGATCGCCGCCCCACTGGGCCTGCAGTTCCACATCGGCGTCCCGTCCTCCGTCGACCCGGCGCGCATCGCGACCGTCCACGGCTTCAAGCCGGCCGAGATGCTGCTGCACATGGGCACCATGCCGCGCGGCTTCGTCCTGGGCTTCCTCAACCCGCGCAGCGTGACGGCCCGCTCGTTCGCCAACCCGAAGGTCCTGTCCCAGACCGGCAACTACAACCTGCCCGAGGTGCGCGCCCTGGAGCTCCCGGCCGCGAACGGCACCGGCGAGCCCCGCGCGATCGCCCGCGCGTACGGCGAGGCGGCCACGGGCGGCGCCGCGCTCGGCCTGCGCCCGGCCACGCTGCAGGCGCTGATCCGCCCCGCCGAGCCGCCGACCGAGGGCCTTGCCGATGTGGTACTCCGGGTCGACACCATCTTCTCGCTGGGCTACGTGAAGCCGTTCCCACGCCTGCGCTTCGGCGCTTCGGGCAACCAGGCCTTCGGCACGCCGGGCGCCGGAGGCTCCTTCGGCTTCGCGGACCCGGAGACGGGCGTCGGCTTCGCGTACGCCATGAACCGCGCCGGCTTCCACCTGTGGGACGACCCGCGGGAGCTGGCGCTGCGCGAGGCTCTGTTCCGCACCGTCCTCGGCGAGCGCACCCAGCACCCCGACCCCCGCTAGCGCTGGAGGCATTCGTACGCCATCACGCGAACCACGGCGGGCTCGAGCCGCACCAGGACGCCGACGGCCGAATCACCGTGAGGAATCACGTGCTCACGATGACTACTGCACGCCCTGCGGTCAACGAACGGCTCCGGACCGTGGCGAGCGTGGCGAAGGCGATGCCCCAGGCCATGCTGAGGACCGACCAGACCGGGCCGAAACCGCCCGGCGTGCCGGGCCAGGCGAGGCAGACGAGGCCGAGATACGCGGCCACCAGGCCGACCCCGATCCCGATGAAGCGCCGGCCCCGCGGCCGGCACGCCGCCGCGCCGCTCAGCAGCACGAGGGCGAGACCGACCGCGCCCTGCACCGAGTAGTGGTCGATCCCGATGCTGATGTCCACGGGCAGTTCCGCCCGGTTCGCCGCGTACATCGCGTAGGCGTACACCAGCCAGGGCACAGCGGCGAGGACGGCAAGGGCCGCCAACGGCCGGTCCACGTGGAAGCCCCGCGGCGCGAGCGGCTCGTGCCCGGGTGCGAACGCCACGAGCAGGGCCTCGCCGGCCACGGCCAGGGCGACGAGCAGCAGGAGCCATTCGAGCGAGGCCACCGCGGAGGCGGCAAGGGCGGCCGCCACCAGCAGCAGCTGCACGACGGCCGGGGCCGAACGTCGGGGACGGACGGCGAACCAGGCGAAGGGCGCCGCGACGAACACCGTGAACAGCAGGCCCCAACCGGCCTCGAGTCCCTGCGCCCAGAACGGGTCCCACGTCACCGACAGGTCGATCAGGCCGAAGCCGGGGAACACGAGCCAGCTCAGCGCGAAGATCGCCGCCACGATTCGGAACACCGGATCATGTTGGCGGAGCGGCCTCGGTCCGAGGTCGGCATCGGCGGCAATCCGACAACGGGCTACGGGGCGTACACGGTGGCCTCGTGGGAGGTCCGGCGGATGCCGTTCGGGCCGTCGAAGACGCGGTGGCCCCACCAGGTGAGGGCGCCCGCATTGAAGCGGGTCGCCATGTCCAGGTTGCTGACGTCGCCGCTGTTGCCGCTCCAGGACCAGGCCAGATAGCCGATGTGGTCGGCCTGGGTCTCGGACATGATCGCGTCCTCGTCGACGTCGCCATCCTGGTGCGTGTAGGCGAACTCGGTGACCGCGATGGGGAGCTTCGCGCGCAGGAAGTGGCCCAGGTAGTCGTGGGGGTTCGTGGCGCGGAAGAAGGCGCCGTACATGTGGATCGAGAACATCGTGTTGTGGTCCGGGTCGGCCGCGTAGACCTCGGCGGCGTGGTCGCGCATGGTGAAGGACAGGTCCTGGCCCCAGTCGGGGGCGTCGACCAGGAGGGTGTGGTCGAGGCCGGCCCGGCGCAGGCGGCGGATCGAGTTCTTCGTGTCGGCGGGCCAGGTGCGGAAGTTGTCGAGCACGTACGGCTCGTTCGCGACGTGGATCATCACGTACTTCTCCTGGCCCATCAGGGCCTTGCGGATGCTGATCCAGTAGTCGACCGCCTGCGACTGCGGGATCGCGGTGGCGCGGTAGCCCCATCCGGTGGTGTCGGCGACGACGAGGACGCAGATGAGGCGGTTGCGGCGGCACAGCGAGATCACGTTCGCGACGTCGGCGGCGTCGTTGCGCTTCCCGATGGCGCCGGTCGACAGCTCGATGCGCACGGTGTTGGCGCCCAGCGCCTTGACGTCGCTGAGCATCCGGGCCGTCCGGTCCGGGTAGTCGACGTGGCTGTGGCCGACGCCGCGCATGACGAACTCGTGGTTGCGGGCGTCGTAGAGCCGCCCGTTGTCCACGTGGAACTCCGGCTGAAGGCGCACCCCGTATCCACCGAGGGTGACGATGAGCGAGATACCCGCGATGGCGGCGCGCATTCGCATGGCAGTGCACTTCCCCGGCGCCGTGACGCAAACGCCACCCGCGGGTGAAGGCGCCTGGCTGTCGAGAACGCGCCGCCGGCTCCGTCCCGGGGACGACAACGAACGAACCAGGGACGGGAACGATCATGATCAAGCGGATGGACAACGTCGGCATCGTCGTCGAGGACCTCGAGGCGACGGTCGCGTTCTTCGTCGACCTCGGCATGCAGCTGGAGGGCGAGCCGCAGCAGGTGCACGGGCCGTGGGTGGACCGCACCGTCGCGCTGGACGGCGTGAAGGTCGACGTCGCCTTCGTGCGCACCCCGGACGGCCACAGCCGGTTCGAGCTGATGCGGTTCCGCAACCCGGCGGCGATCGGCTCCGAGCCGCGCAACGCGCCGGCGAACACGCTCGGCATTCGCCGGATCATGTTCGCCGTCGACGACATCGACGCCGCCGTCGCCGGCCTGCGGGCGCGCGGCGTGCAGCTCGTCGGCGAGGTCGTGCAGTACGAGGACCTCTACCGGCTCTGCTACGTCTGGGGGCCCGAGGGCATCATCGTCGCGCTGGCCGAGCAGCTGTTCTGACGGCGGTCACTGGGCCGGGTCGAGAGTGCCGGCCTCGAGGCTGCGCTGCGTGGGGATGGCGCTGGCGGGGCGCGGGTCGTCGTCCTCGCTGGCGTCGATGTCCGCGCCGACCTGGGGCTGGTCGGCCCAGAGGGCGCGCAGCTGGCCCTGCATGAAACCGGTGAGGCGGGAGCGGTACTCCCGGTCGAACTGCTCCAGCGACTCGATCTGCTGCTGCAGGCCCTCGCGCTTGGCGGCCAGGCTGCCGACGACGTCCTGGTAGCGCATCTCGGCCTGGTGCTTGAGGTCGTCGGCGCGCTGTGTGGCGATCTTCACGATCTCGGCGGCCCGGGCGCGGGCGTCGGCGAGGAGGTCGTCGGCGGCCTGCTCGGTCTTGTCGGCGTGGGCGCGCGCCTCGTGCACGATCCGGCCGGCGTCCGCGCGGGCCTGGCTCAGCACATCCTCGGCGTCGGCGCGCAGGTCGTCGGCGTGCGCCTCGGCCTGCTGCACGATGCGGTCGGCGGCGGCCTGTGCCTCGGTGAAGATCCGGTCCGCCTCCTGGTGCGCGCCCGCGACGTGCTCGTCGGCGGTGCGCTGGGCCAGGGTCAGCACCAGCAGGGCGTCGCGCTGGGCGTTCGCGGCGGTCGGCGCGGCGTGACCGCCGGAGCCGTCCATCGGACCCGGATGCTGCTGCATCGGCTGCTGCGCAGCGGGCGGCGTGTTCGGAAGCCCCTTGAATCGGCCTCGGATGCCGTCGTCGGCCATGGTCGTCCTCCTTCCCTAGGCTCGTGCACGCTACCAGCGAAAAGACCGTTCGCGCGCGGGTCGGAAACTGTCGCTCATCCGGCAGCGGGAAGCGGCGTGCGGCGCACCGCCGACAATTGCGACATAGGCGGCGAGGTGGTCCGGTCGAGCCCGGCACATCATCCCCCGTGGCGGGCCGGACCGGCGGCGCCGCGGGGTAGAGATGGAGACATGGACTTCGGAGTCGGATACTTCCCAACCCACAACGCCATGGCGCCCGGCGACATCGCCCGGCTGGTCGAGGAGCGCGGGCAGTCCGCGCTGTTCTTCGCCGAGCACACGCACATCCCGGCCAGCCGCGACACGCCCTACCAGGAAGGGCGGGCCGAGCTGCCGCAGCGGTACTGGCACACGTACGACCTCTTCATCGCCCTGACCGCGGCCGCGGCGGCGACGAGCCGGCTGCGGGTGGGCAGCGGCATCTGCCTGGTCATCGAGCGCGACCCGATCATCACCGCGAAGGAGGTCGCGTCGCTGGACCAGCTCTCCGGCGGCCGGTTCGAGTTCGGCGTCGGCGCCGGGTGGAACCGCGAGGAGATGCTCAACCACGGCACCGACCCGCGGGTGCGCATGGCCGTGCTGCGCGAGCGGGTCGAGGCGATGAAGGCGATCTGGACGCAGGAGGAGGCGTCGTACCACGGGAAGTACGTGGACTTCGAACGCATCTGGTCCTTCCCGAAGCCGGCGCAGCGCCCGCACCCGCCGGTCCTCGTCGGCGGCAGCGGCCCCGGCGTGCTGGACCGCGTGCTGGCGTTCGGCGACGCCTGGTTCCCCAACTACGAGGAGAGCGTGTTCGACCGCATTCGCGAGCTGCGGTCCCGGGCGGAGCGCCCGGTCGACGTGCAGGTCCTGTCCGCACCGGCCGACCCGAAGATCCTCGAGCGGCTGCACGCCGCCGGGGTGCAGCGCGCCAGCCGGTGGCTGCCGTCCGGGCCGCGCTCGTCGGTCGAGCGCGGGCTGGAGGAGTGGGAGCAGGCGATCGCCGAGTTCGCAGGGGAGGCGTTATGACCCTGGAGGAGACCAGGCAGCGGTTCGGGGCGGCGGCGGTGGCCCGCCTCGCCACCGTCGCCCCGGACGGCTCGCCGCACGTGGTGCCGATCGTGTTCGCGCTCGACGGGGACACGATCTACCACGGTGTGGACGCCAAGCCGAAGCGCCACACCGCCCTGCGCCGCCTGGCCAACCTCGCCGCCGAGCCGCGGGCCGCCGTCCTCGTCGACCACTACGACGACGACTGGTCCGCGCTGTGGTGGGTGCGGGCCGACGGCGTCGCGCGCGAGATCGAGCCGGACGGGGAGGAAGGGCGCCGGGCGCTGAAGCTGCTGGAGGCGCGCTACCCGCAGTACCAGATCCGGGGAAGCATGATCGCGATAGACGTCGCGCGGTGGTCGGGCTGGTCGGCCTCGTAGAGTCGGGGCATGACCGACTTCTCCGCCGAGCACCGGCAGCTCATCGACGCCGTAGCCGAGCGCCCGGGCGCGCAGATCGCCGAGGCGACGGTGGCCTACGACCACGACGGGCAGCCCATGGAGGGCTACGCCGCACACGACACCGCGATCGCCGGCCCCAAGCCGGCGGTGGTGATCGTGCACGACTGGACCGGGCTGCGGGAGTACCCCAAGGCACGCGCCCAGATGCTGGCCCGCCTCGGCTACTACGCCTTCTGCGCCGACGTCTACGGCACCGGGCGCCGCTTCGACAACTCCGAGGAGTCCTCGGCGGAGGCCGGGAAGTACTACCGCAACATGCCGCTGCTGCGCGCCCGGGTGCGCGCCGCGTACGACGTCGTGGCGAACGACCCGGCGGTCGACGCGGGCCGGATCGCCGTCATCGGCTACTGCTTCGGCGGCACCGCGGCGCTCGAGTTCGCCCGCACCGGCGCGCCCGTGGCCGGCACGGTGGCCTTCCACGCCGGGCTCGTCGCGCACGACCCGGCCGACGTCGCCGCGATCACCGGCTCGGTGCTGGTGTGCAGCGGCGGCGCCGATGACGTCGTGCCCGACTCGGACATTGCCGCGTTCCAGGACGAGCTGCGCACCCGGCCCGACCTGGACTGGCAGGTCAACGTGTACTCCGGGGCGCCGCACGCCTTCACCCTGCCCGGCGGCGCGTACCGCCCGGTCGCCGACCGCCGCAGCTGGCGCGAGCTGACCGGCTTCCTGTCGGACGTCTTCGCAAGCTAGGGCACCGCGGCCGCCAGGACCCGCTCCAGATGGGTGAGCGGGTCCGGCGGTGCGTCGCGGAAGTAGTCCTCGTACCACACCCGGAACCCGGCGATCGAGCACGCGACCAGCAGCCGGCGCCGCCAGTCCGCCGGGTCGCCGCCGCCCCGCCCGGCGAGCTCGGCGGCGAGCTTGGCCTCCTGGTCGGGGCGCACGCCCGGATACGAGCCGCGCAGGTGGCTGGACTGCAGGGCCACCGCGCGCAGCCCGGTGAGCAGCTCGCGGTGCTCGACGACGAACCGGCCCACCGCCAGCAGCGCCTGGCGCATGACGGCCGCGTCGGAGGAGCCGGGCGGCGCGCCGGCGATCTGCTCGAACACGATGCCGGTCATCCGCCGCACGGGCTCGGCGACCACGTCCTCCTTGCTGGCGAAGTACCGATGGAAGGTCCGCGGGGCGATGTCGGCCGCGGCGCAGATGTCCTGCACGGTGACGTGGTCGTAGCCGCGCTCGATGAACAGCCGCCACGCCGCCTCGACGGTGGCGGCGCGGTTCTGCTCGCGCTTGCGCTCCCTGAGGTTCTCGATCGCCCCGCTCCCTTCCGATGTGGTCCCTGTGACCGGGGTCTCAACTATCCCGCCGGCCACCTTCCGGCAACAATTCCGTGGCAGGCTCTGCCTCGTGGCAGATTGTGCCACGAAACCGCTGCCCCTTGGAGCCTGATCATGACAAACACCGCCGAGGTGGCCGCCGACACGGCGGCGCCGGGGACCGAGGCGAGCGAGGGCCGGTCGTGGACCGCCGCCCAGGTCGTCGTCGTGCTGGTCATCGGCACCGCGGCGCTCATGGTGTCGCTGACCCAGTCGCTGCTGGTCCCGGTCCTGTCCGAGATCGCCGTCGACCTGCACGCCGGCGGCGACGGCATCGCCTGGGTCCTCACCTCGACCCTCCTCGTCGGCGCCGTCGCGGTGCCCGCGTTCGGCCGCCTCGGCGACCTGTTCGGCACCCGCCGCATGGTGCTGGTCACCCTCGTCGCCCTCATCGCCGGCTCCCTGATCTGCGCCGTGGCGCACAACCTCACCGTCATGATCATCGGCCGGGCCGTCGTGGGTCTCTCCGTTGCCGCGGTACCCCTGAGCATCAGCCTCATCGGCGTCACCCTCCCCAAGGCGCACGCACCGGCCGGCATCGCCCTCATCAGCGCCATGCTCGGCGTCGGCGGCGCTCTCGGCCTGCCGCTGGCGGGCCTGATCGCGCAGTACGCGGACTACCACCTCCTGTTCTGGATCTGTGTGGCCGGCGGCATCCTGGCGGTCCCCGGCATCGTGCTGCTGGTCCGCGAGCCCGCCCGCGTCGCCAAGGGCCGCATGGACCTCATCGGCACGGCGCTGCTCGGCGCCGCGATGCTCGCTCTGCTGCTCCCCCTGGCCCAGGGCGACTCCTGGGGCTGGACCGATCCGCTCACGATCGGCCTCTTGGGTGCCGCAGTGGTACTCCTGGTGCTCTTCGTCGCCGTCGAGCTGCGCATCGCCTCGCCGCTCGTCGACGTGCGCACGACCGCCCGCCCGTCCCTGCTGCTGACGAACATCGCGTCGCTCTGCGTCGGCTTCGCGCTCTTCGCCACCCTCATCGGCACCGCCTCCTACGTGCAGGCCCCCGCGGCCACGGGCTACGGCTTCGGCAAGTCCGTCCTGGCCGGCGGCCTGTGCATGCTCCCCGGCGGCATCGCGATGCTGCTGCTGTCCCCCTTGTCGGCCAAGCTGCGCCCGCGCACCGCGCTGGTCATCGGCTCGCTCATCATCGCCGCGGGCTTCGCCACCCGGATCGTGCTGACCGACAGCCTCTGGCAGGTCGTGCTCGGCGCCACGATCGCGGGCTCGGGCACCGGCATCGCGTACGCCGCCATGCCCGGCCTCATCATCCACGCCGCACCGCGCTCAGAGCTGGCCGCGGCCAACGGCCTCAACGCCCTGTTCCGCAGCGTCGGCAGCTCCCTGGCCAGCGCGATCGGCGGCGCGATCCTGGCGTCGCAGACCATCCTGCTGGCCGGCCACGCCCTGCCGTCCCTGGCGGGCTACCGCACCCTGTTCGCCATCTGCGCCGGCGCCGCGGTCCTGGCCGCGCTCCTGGCCCTGTTCATCCCGCGCCACGCCAGCACCTCGGACGCCGCCCTGCCGGAGTAGTTGTTACCGTCCCTCGGTGACGTCGATCGAGGTGCACGATTACGACCCGTCCTGGCCCGCGCTCGCGGCCGCCGCCATCCTCGAGGTACGCGCGGCCGCGGGCGCGGCCGTCATCGACATCGAGCACGTCGGCAGCACCGCAATCCCCGGCCTTGCGGCCAAGCCGGTCATCGACCTGATGGCCTCGACGGACGACCTCTCCTGCGATTTCGCCGGTCTCCTCGACCTCGGGTACCGCCGGCTGGAAACCGGCATGCCGGAGCGCCTGTTCTACCGCCGCGAGGGCTACCACCTGCACGTGGTCACTGCCGCTTCGTGGCCAACCCGCAACGAGCGCCTCCTGCGCGACCACCTCCTGTCCCATCCGTCGGCCCGCGAGGAGTACGCGGCGCTCAAGCGGTCGCTGGCCGCGGCGGACCTCGACGGGGACGCGTACACGCGCGGCAAGACGGCCCTGATCCAGCGCCTCGTCGACGAGGCCCGCACGGCCCGCGGCCTCCCGACCGTGGACGTGTGGGAGGCCTGACCCCGGTGAAGGTGGCGGGCTCCGGCGACGCCATCGCCGCGAACGGCGGCGTCGCGATCAGCGGGATCGTCAACGTGGCGGCCCCGCCTCTGCTCTGGCAGGCGGTCGCCGACAGGGAACGCATCCTCGGTGCCGAACACCCGGAGACGACCGCCGGCGTCAGAGCGCTGCAGGCATGGAAGGCCGCCACCTGACGGCGCCCGGGAAGACCCGGATAGGTGAACGGAGAACCGATCACTCGCAGGGTTCGAAGGTGTTCGTGATGAAACTGATCTTTCCTGAGCCGTCCTGGTGGTCTCCGGACCACATCATCTCGGGCTCACGGTCGGTCCGGATCGAGTACATGCCGAACACGTCGTCCCACTCGGCCGTTGCGCCGGGGATGGTGCGCATGGCGTCGCGGACCGTCGTCGATGTTGTCACGCCGTGCGGCAGGCGTAGACCCGGTGGCGTCTTGCCGTTGCCGACGCTCCAGCCGACCAGGCGGCCGGCGCCGCCGGTCGGGGCCAGCGTCACCGTCAGGGCGCCCCAGGACAGGTAGCGGCGCGGTTCCGGAGGTGAGACCAGCTCGCAGCCCTTGCTGTCCTGGGTTCGGTCCGGTTTGCCGAGCACCTGGCGCAGCATCTCTTCCGCTGCCGTTCCCGAGCCGCCGACCGCGATCCGGCCGACCGCCTTCGGAGTGAGCTCCAGGGAGTACCGCTGCAGCTCCTCGGCGATCGCGGACAGGATCTCGCTGGTGTGGTCGAGCAGGACCGACTCGTGGATGTGGAAGCAGGCGCCGAGCGGGCGCAGGCCGACCAGCTTCGCGGGGTCGGAGTCCAGGCGCATGCCGAAAGGCTCGAGGAAGTTGTTCACGTCGTCGGTCAGCTTCGCTGTGGTGTAGCGGCACTCGGCGACGTGGCTCTGGTGGCCGCCGGACGTCGCGGATGCGCGGCCCACCACTACGTCGCCGAGGTCGACGGTGCCGGGGCCGCGCACCAGGAACAGGCCGCCGACGTCCTGGACCACCGAGCTGCTGGCGAGGGTCTCCACGCGCATGCCCTTGGGCCACGGGGACAACGACGACAGCTCGGGGCTGCCGGGTGCGAAAGCGTGCATGCTGGCCAGGAACTCGATGACCTTGTTGAGGTAGGTGCACGGGTCGAGGGCGGCCACCTCGTGCTCGCGGCAGGCGGCCATCGCCAGGTGCATCAGCTCGAGCAGCGGCGCCGCCTCGGCCTTCACCACACCGGTCGCGATGTTGGCGGCCGTGTCGACCAGGAAGGAGCCGAGCGCGGCCAGCCAGGCGCCCTCGTACGGGGTGCCGACCGTGATCGCCAGGCCCATCCTGGCCCGGCGGGCCGCGGCGCCGGGTGCGTCGGTGACCGACCAGCGCGCGATCAGGCCGCCCATCGAGTGGGCGGCGACCACGACGTTGTGGCCGGCGTACCGGGCCTCGCCGGTGATGCAGTCGAAGACGTGGGTGAAGACAGCGCCGCCGGCGCCGGGCTCGGTGAACCAGCGCGTCGCGGTGTCGTGGTAGTCGACCGTGTACACGATCGCGCCGGGCAGCGCCTGCAGGTTGCCCAGAAGGCTGCGCTTGACGTTCGGGCGCTCCTCGGTGTGCGACGAGTAGACGGTGGGCTTCGACCAGATGGCGGGGCTGCTGATGAAGCCGTGGACGAGCACGATCGGGGTGTACTTGCCGTCGGCGTGCGGTACCGGGGTGCCGACGCCGTCGACGCGGGTCGCGGGCTGCACGTCCGAGCAGCCGGGCTCCGCGGCCGCCGGGCGGGAGGGCGCGACCAGGGCGCCGGCCAGCAGCACGGCTGCGGCGGCGCACGAGGCCAGGCGGCGGATCATGCGGCAGCCACGTCGTACGTGCCTGACACCTTCCAGGCGCCGTCCTCGCGGATGACGACCACGACGAAGCGGACCGGTGGCCGGCCCGCGACGGTCATCGTCACCGTGGCGGATCCGATGGCGCCCGTGCGGCGCCAGGTGGAGCGGTCCATGGCGAGCTTGGCCCCGGCGGGCAGCGCCTGGCGCAGGTCGATGCCCCGCTCCCGCGCGGCGGAGGACAGCACGCCGCTGTCCCCGGCGGCGAACGCCTCGGGAAGACGACTCACCAGGCTGTCGACGGCCTGGACGCTGTCGTCCGACGCGGCGGCCCCACGTGCGGCCGGCGGACGGTCGGAGGTGCGCAGCGCCCACCAGACGGCACCGGCCGCGACCAGGGCCGCGAGGGCGGCGCCGGCCAGGATCCAGCGCCTCGTCCGTGTCATCGGCTCAAGGTAGCGACGCCGTCACTGCCCGCACAGCACCGTCCGGACGGGCCGCAATGACGATCGGCCACCCGATTCCGACCTCAGGTGTCCAGCAGCGACGCCGTCAGGTCGGCGGGGCAGTCCCACAGGGCTCGGGTCAGGCGGGCGTTGCTCGCGGTCCAGATCATCGTGAGGCGGGGCGGGCCGTTGCGGGCGTCCAGGGCGACCATGGGGCGCGACTGCTGGTTGAGGCCCTTCAGGCCGAAGAGCGCGATCGGCTCGTCCGCGGGGCGGCGGGCCGCACGGCGCTCGTCCTGCCAGGCGCGGTACGCCGCCGCGAGGCGCCACGGGGCGCAGTCGGGCAGCTGGGTGTACAGCACCCGCACCCACGTCTCGGTGTAGCGCGCGTGCGAATAGTCGATCGGGTAGCCGGACAGCAGGGCGCCGATCTCGGCGTCGACCTCGACGCCGCACAGGGTGAAGGCGTCGATCAGCTCGTGGCGGGCCAGGAGCTCGGCGATGGGCGCGACGGCGGCGGCGTCCGGTGCCTGCCAGCGCCGGGTGGGCGGGGCATCGCGCTCGCCGGTGCGCCACAGCCACGGCAGGCGGTCCCAGCGGTGGTCCTGGTTGGCGCCGATGAGCGCCTCGACGCCGACGACGAGGGTGTCGCCGGCGGCCCTTGCGGCCAGCCACGGGCCGCGCTTGCTCAGGGCGGTGCCGTCGCCGGCCAGCGCGACGACGGCGGTGCGGCCGTAACGTCCGTTACGGTCGCGGGGGAAGTGGTAGCAGAGCAGCTCGGGGTCGAGGTCGTCCGGCAGCAGGGCGCCGTCGGCCTCGATGCGCACCTTCGCGGCCGCGGCGGCGGCGCGGCGGGCGTTGGCCTGCCGGGCGAGGGCGGAGCGCCGGCGCGGGTCGGGCGGCGGGGGCGTGCTGCGCAGCGTGTCGCGGTACCCGTGCCAGAGCCGGATCGCGTCGACGACCGCCTGCTCGGTGTCGACGTGGCGGCGCGGCGCCCAGACCGGCCCGTCGCCGAAGGCGTCCAGGGTGGTGACCTCGAAGACCATGTCGGCGCCCAGGTCGTACTCCAGGTCGACGTCGCGCACCCACATCCGCCCGTCGGCGGACATCCCGCCCTCGCCGGGCGGGGCGGTGCGCCGGGCGCTCACGACGGTCACCTGCATCCGGCCGGGCCCGCCCGGCTCGGGCACCACGAGGCCGGTCAGGCCCTCGGGCACGCCGCCGTAGAGGTCGTAGTAGGGCACCAGCACGCCGAACTCCGCGTCGATGCCGAGCCCGCGCAGCCGGGTTGCGACGCCTTCGAGGCGCTTGGCGCGGTGCGGGCCGTACTGATCGACCGGCTTGGACACCCGGCCATCCTGCCACAGCCCGGGCGCGCTTCAGGCGCCGAACAGGGCGCGCAGATACGGCTCGCTGCCGACCGTGCCGGGCTCGGCGCCGGCGATCTCGTCCCAGCACGTGTCGTCGGTCCAGCAGAAGTGCAGGGGCTGGGTGAAGCCGTGCCCGCCGGCGCGCAGCGCGCGGTCCATGGCCGCGAACAGCGGGCGTTGGTCGAGGCGCCAGTGCTCGATGTCGTGCTGCGCGCCGGACGCCACGACGGCCAGGCCCTCCGGCGGGAACAGGTACCCGACGCCGAAGTTCCATCCGTAAAGGCGGAAGCGGACGGTACCGGCGGCGTCGACGACCTCGGCGGCCTCGACCTCGTACTCCTCGTCGGCCAGCACGTCATCGAGCGAGCAGTCGTGCCACACGGCTCCCAACTGCTCCAGCTCCGCGGGCAGGAGATCGGCGACGGCCTGCGGCTGCCGGCGGCGGCTGATCCGCAGGTCCGGCGCGTCCGGCGGAGGCTCGGCCGTGGGGCGCGCGGCGATGATGTCGCCGACGACGCTGCGGTACGCGCTGGAAGGATCGGTCACCCGCAGCACCTTAGGCGCCACAGTGCCCCGACGGTACCGCCCGTGGAGGCATCACGTACACAGGGTGCATGAGCGACGACGGTTTCGTCATCCTGCCCGAGCTCCTGCCCGCCGACCAGCTCGCCGCGGTCCGCGAGCACGCCGACACGCTGCTCCGGGACGTACCGTGGAGCAACAACGACTTCGACGGCCGCCGCACCCGCCGCGTCTACTCCCTGCTGTCCCGCCTCGGCCCCTTCGAGCCGTTGCTGACCCACCCGTCGGTGCACGGCCCGGTCGCCGCGGCCATCGGCGAGGTGTACCAGTTCGGCATGCTGTTCCTCTCCGCCGTCGACCCCGGCCAGGGCGCACAGCCCCTGCACTTCGACGCCGGCGTCTACCCGCTCCCCCGCGACGTCGAGGCGGAGACGAACGTCATCTGGGCGCTGGACGACTTCACCCCCACCAACGGCGCGACCCTGGTCGCTCCCGGCAGCCATCTGTGGCCGGCCGGTCGCCGTCCGCAGCCCTCCGAACTGGTCCCGGTCGTCATGCCGGCCGGCAGCGCCGTGGTCTACAGCGGCCGGTTGTGGCACGCGGCCGGCGAGAACCGATCCGCGGCCACGCGCCGAGCCCTGATCTGCGAGCACGTCCTGCCATGGCTGCGCCCCGCCGACAACCACGGCCTGGCCACCGGCGTCGAGGCCCTGCGCGCCTTGTCCCCGCAGCTTCGCCGCCTGGCCGGCATCGCCCCGGCCAGCACCTACCTGGGCACCATCGCCGGCCGCGACCCCGAGGAATGGCTCAGTCGTCCGCCGGCCACGCCATCATTCCGTAGCGGCATGGATCGCCCGAGTGGACAAACACGACGAGGGGACTAGCATCGGTGAACCGAGAAAGCGACGCAGGGGGCCGGGGTGAAGCGACCGACGATCGCGGACATCGCCCGCGAGGCCGGGGTGTCCAAGGGCGCCGTCTCATACGCGCTCAACGGCCGGCCCGGGGTCTCACCCGCCACGCGGGAGCGGATCCTCGCCGTCGCCGACCGGCTCAACTTCCACGCCGACAGCAACGCGCGCGCCCTGGCCGGGGCCAAGGCGCGGGTCGTGGGGCTGACGCTGCAGCGGCCGCCGAGCACGCTCGGGGTCGAGCCGTTCTTCATGGAGCTCATCAGCGGCCTGGAGCAGGAGCTGTCCCGGCAGTCGTATGCGCTGCTGCTGCAGATGGCCACCGGGCGCGACGAGGAGCTGGCGTACTACCGGCGCTGGTTCAGCGAGGGCCGCGTCGACGGGGTGCTGGTCTGCGACGTGCGCACCGGCGACCCGCGGGTGCCGGCCCTGGAGGAACTCGGCGTGCCGGCGATCGTGATCGGGCCGCCGGACGCCAGCGGCGCGCTGCCCAGCGTCTGGTCCGACGACGCGCAGTCGATGGTGGAGGCGGTGGAGTACCTGGCGGCGCTGGGCCACCGGCGCATCGCCCGCGTCGGCGGCATCGCCGAGTTCGCGCACACCGCGATCCGCACCGCCGCCTTCGCCGAGGTCGGCGACCGGCTCGGCCTGGCCGGCGCGGTGACGGTGCCGGCCGACTACACCGGCGAGTCCGGCGCGCGGGCCACCCGGCGGCTGCTCACCGGGCCCGACCGGCCGACGGCGATCATCTACGACAACGACATCATGGCGGTCGCCGGGCTCACGGTCGCGCACGAGCTCGGCATCGCCGTGCCGGCGCAGCTGTCGATCATCGCCTGGGACGACTCGCCGGTCTGCCGGCTGCTGCACCCGCCGCTGACCGCGTTGAGCCGCGACATCGGCGACTACGGCCGCCGGGCCGCCCACCTGCTGCTCGCCGCGATCGCCGGGGAGCCGGTGGCCAGCACGCTCGGCGCGCCCGCCCACCTCAGCCCGCGCGGCAGCACCGCCCGCCTGCGGCCGCCCGCGCACTGAGCCGGTTACGCTTCGTCCAAAACATGGCGGACGGGGCACGGATGGCAGGGCGGCGACCGACGATGAGCGACATCGCGCGGCGCGTCGGCGTGTCGCGGGTCGCCGTGTCGTACGCGCTCAATGGCCGCCCCGGCGTCTCCGACGACCTGCGCGAGCGCGTCCGGGAGGTCGCCGAGGAGCTCGGCTTCACCGCGCACCGGGCCGCCGTCGCCATGCACGGCGCCGCCGCCGATATCGTCGGCCTGGTGTTGCACCGCACGTCGGCGGAGCTGCGCAGCGAGGTCTTCCGGCGCCAGTTCATCGCCGGTCTGCAGATGGAGTTGTACGCCAGGGGCTTCGGCCTCGCCCTGCAGTTCGTCGAGGACCTCGCCGAGGAGGTCGCGATCTACCGCCGCTGGCACGCGGAGCGCCGCGTCGACGGCGTGGTCCTGTGCGACCTGCGCGTCGACGACCCGCGCCTCGCGGCGGTGCTCGACCTGGGGCTGCCCGCGGTCGTCGCCGGCGGCTCCGGCGAGCTGCCCGGCCTGGCGAACCTCTCCACCGACGAGCACGCCGCGGCGGGCAAGATCGCCGGGTACCTCGCCGCGCTCGGCCACCGCCGCATCGCCCGCGTGAGCGGCCCGGCCGAGCTCGCCCACACCGGCGCCCGCACCGGAGCGCTGGAGGCCACCGGCCTGCTCGAGGTCGCCACCGTCCCGGCCGACTACACCGGCGAGGCGGCCGCGCAGGCGACCCGCCGCATCCTCAGCGCGCCCGCCCGCCCGACGGCGATCGTGTACGACAACGACCTCATGGCCCTGGCCGGGCTGGGCGTGGCGGCGGAGATGCACATCGCGGTACCGCACGACGTGTCGATCCTGGCCTGGGAGGACTCGCCGCTGTGCCAGCTGGTCCACCCGGCCCTGACGGTCCTGCAGCGCAACATCACCGACTACGGCATGCGCACCGCCGGCCTGCTCTTCGAGCTGCTCGACGGCCACCCGCCGCGCAGCGTCCGCTACGGCAACGCCGTCCTCGTCGTGCGCGACAGCACCGCCGGGACTACGCGGAGCGGGTAAGTTCCATGATCCAGTTGGACTCCCAGGTCTCACCGCCGTCGGCGGAGAACTCCTGCTCCCAGCGGGCCGAGTCGGTGGTGATGTCCGACCAGATGAAGTGGGCGCGGATCGGCCGGCCCTCGTGGGTGTCGTCGCCGTAGAAGTCGCCGTGCCCGGCGGTGAAGGTGCCGACCACGGGCGGGTAGAGCAGGCCGGTGCGGCCGGCGGCCCAGTAGATCGACCATTCCTTGCGCTCGACGTCGAAGAGGCGCAGCGTGAGCCCGCTGGTGCCCAGCGTCGGGAAGTCGATCTCGTCGACGTTGCCGACGCCGTCGAGGACCTGCCGGCAGGTGCCGACGCCCGGGAAGGTCTCCCAGTCGTCGCTGCCGGCGAACAGGGTGCGCAGGCGGTGGTTCGTGACGTTCCACCGGCCGATCAGAAAGTCGAAGTCGTTCATGCCGCACAGCCTGGCGGCGTACCACTGACATCTTCTGTCAGTGGTCTGCGACACTGGCCGGGTGCGCGCCAGCCGTCTCGTCTCCCTGCTGCTGTTGCTGCAGAACCGCGGCCGGATGAGCGCCGCCCGCCTCGCCGACGAGCTCGGCGTGACCCCGCGCACCGTCTACCGGGACGTGGAGGCGCTCGCCGCGGCCGGCGTGCCGATCTACGCCGAGCCCGGCCCGGCCGGCGGCTACCAGCTCATGGACGGCTACCGCACCCGCCTGACCGGCCTGACCGCCGACGAGGCCGAGTCGCTGTTCCTGACCGGCCTGCCGCAGCCCGCCGCCGAGCTCGGCCTCGGCGCGCACGTCGCCGCCGCCGAGCTGAAGCTGATGGCGGCGCTGCCCACGCCGTACCGCGACGCCTCCCTGCGCATCCGCCAGCGCTTCCACCTCGACGCGCCCGGCTGGTACCGCGAGCCGGACGCCGTGCCGCACCTGCTCACGGTCGCCGAGGCGCTGTGGCAGGACCGCTGGATCGAGATCCGGTACCGCCGCTGGGCCCCGGAGCCGGGCGAGGTGACCCGCCGCCTGCGCCCGCTCGGCCTCGTGCTCAAGGCGGGCGTGTGGTACCTGATCGCCGCCCGCGACGAGCAGCCGCGCACCTACCGCGTCTCGGCGATCCGCGAGGTGTACCCGCTGCCGGAGCGCTTCACCCGCCCCGACGGCTTCGACCTGGCCGCGTTCTGGCGCACACACGTCGAGCGTTACGAGCGCGCCGAGGCCGCCGCGGTCGCCGTCGTGCGCCTCTCCCCCGCCGGCCTGTCCGCCCTGCCGGAGGTCCTCGGCCCGCGCGCCACCCGCCTGGCCCGCGAGACCCTCGGGCCGCCCGACGAGGAGGGCTGGCACCGCGCCACCGTCCCGTTGGAGAGCGTCCCGCACGCCACCGCGGGCCTGCTGCGCCTGGGCGCCGAGGCCCAGGTGCTCTCCCCGCCGGAGCTGGTCGACCACATGGCCGCCACGATCCGCCGGATGCTGCGGCTGTACCCGAATCCCGCCGCCGAAAGCGGGTAGCCCCCGCGAATTGACACCGACGCTGAGGGGGTAGAGCCATGCGGACGTCGGCCACATTCATCGGCACGGCAAC
The DNA here is from genome assembly GCF_039537565.1 of Dactylosporangium darangshiense. NCBI lineage: Bacteria > Bacillati > Actinomycetota > Actinomycetes > Micromonosporales > Micromonosporaceae > Dactylosporangium > Dactylosporangium darangshiense. The sequence continues at coordinate 432,610 of NZ_BAABAT010000002.1, read as the reverse complement.
CGTCCTGCTGCGGCTGGGCGGCTTCACGGTGCTCACCGACCCGAACTTCCTGCACCGCGGGCAGCGCGCACACCTCGGGTACGGCCTGTCGAGCCGCCGTCGCACCGACCCCGCGATGGAGCCCGGCCAGCTACCGGCACTCGACGGGATCGTGCTGTCACACCTGCACGGCGACCACTTCGACCGGATCGCCCGGCGGCGGCTGCCGCGGGACGTGCCGGTCATCACCACCCGCCCCGCCGCGCGGACGCTGCGCAAGTGGCGCTTCGACGCCACGGTCGGCCTGCGCGACTGGGAGGACGTCGTACTGCACCGCGGCGGCGAGACCCTGCGGATCACCGCCGTCCCGGCCCAGCACGGCCCGGCCGGCCTCCACCTGGCGATGCCGCTCACGATCGGCACCATCCTGGACTGGCGCCACGACGAGGGCGAGCGCCTGCGCCTGTACATCACCGGCGACACCCTGTTCCGCGCCAGGCGCCTGCGCGACATCCCACGCCACTTCGGCGACATCGACGCGATGCTGCTGCACCTCGGCGGCACCCGCATCCTCGGCGCACTCGTCACCATGGACGCCCGCCAGGGCCTGGCCATGTCCCGCCTGATACGCCCCGGCGTGATCGTCCCGATCCACTACGACGACTACACGGTGTTCCGCGACCCACTGTCGAACTTCCTGCGCGCGGCCGCCGCAACCGAACTCGCCGGCACGGTGAAGCCGGTGGTCCGCGGCGAGACGGTAAGCCTGCTACCGGAGCCGGCCCGCATCGCCGGCTGAACAGCTTGAACACGGCGCCGGATCGAAGGAGCTCGGTCGGCAGCTGAGCGCCTCGATCGGCCACTGCTGCAGGCAACGGATTAGGAGAACGAAATGACCAAGGTCCTCATTACGGGATGCGGCACCGGTTTCGGGCACGAGGTGGCCATGCGCCTGGCGGAGAAGGGTTTCGACGTCATAGCCTCCGTGGAGATCTGGGCCCAGGTGCAGACCCTGAAGCAGCAAGCAGCGCAACGCGGCGTGAACCTGCAGGTGGAGAAGCTCGACGTCACCGACGACGGAGATCGCCGCAAGGCGTTGACGTGGGATGTCGAGGTACTCGTGAACAACGCCGGCGTCGGCGAGGGCGGCTCGACGCTCGACATCCCGGCAGGCAACATCCGCCGGGAATTCGAGGTGAACGTCACCGGGCCGCTGTTGCTGACACAGGGCATCGCCAAGCAGATGGTCAAGCGCGGAAAGGGACGAATCGTCTGGGTCTCTTCTCGAGAAGGGCTCAACGTCAATCCCTTCACCGGCATCTATTCGGCGTCCAAGCACGCGATCGAGGCCATCGCCGAGACCATGGCGATGGAGCTGCAGGAGTTCGGCATCGAGGTCGCCACCATCAATCCCGGACCGTTCCTGACCGGCTTCAACGACCGAATGTTCCAGACTTGGCAGAGTTGGGAGGACGACCCGTCCCAGCGGCTCTTCGACTACTCGAAACTCGCGTTTCCTCGCCCACAGTTCGACCCCGAGCCGGTGTACGCCACGATGACCGCCGTCGCCGCAGGCGAGGTGGACACGTATCGCAACCTGGAACCCAAGCAGATGATCGACGAGACCAAGAAACTTCAGCAGGCACCGTGGGAGAGGAAGACGAAGGACGGCTTGGGCACCCGACCCGGGCAGCTGCAGGCCTCCTACGACATGGAGCCCGAAACCCCGATCGCTGTGTAGCTGACGTACGTGGACGCCGTGGATGACAGCCGACCAAGTCCCCACCCTCGCCCTCAAGGAACCGGTCGACGGGTGGGTGGGGGCTGGCGTGGGGTCAGAACCAGTGCAGGCAGTGCGGGTGCCGGTCGGCGTGGAAGAGGATGTCGGCGAGGGTGGCCGCGTCCGGGCGGTGGGCGCGGACATGTCCGGCACGGACGAGCGTGCTGGGCGCAGTGCCGCCGAGGTAGATCGAGCCGAGATCACTCACGTCCAGGGAGAGGTCCGGGTCCCGATCCGTAGCAACGCAGTCGGCCTTGCCGTCCCGGACGGTCAGCAGGTAGCGGTGGTGCTCGCCGAGGAACGGGTCGTCGACGTCGAGGACGAGTTCGCCGTCCGTGAACCAGCCGCGTGCGGTCAACGCCTGCGGTACGTCCAGTAGCCGCACCCAGAGCCAGTCGGAATCGCTGCTCACCTGGGCGGCACGGAAATCCGCCAGCTGCCAGCGCAGCGGGTGCCCGGGCGGGAAGTGCTTGAACGCGACCTGCGTGACGAGGTCGTGGCCGAGCAGGAATCCGATCAGGGCGGTGGAGACGGCGTCGTCGGTGGCGATGGTCTCGTCGACCGTCAAAGTGCCGTCGCTGAGCGAGTAGCTGGCGTACCCGTCCGGGACGCCGTCGGCGTCGCGGTGGACGGCGACGTAGCGCGGCGCGCGAGCGATCGGGGGTTGCCCCGCGCCGAGGGTCCACCAGCGGTGCGGCCGGGACAATGCGCCGGGCTGTGCACGGCGGTACCGGTCATAGACCTGTTCAAGGATCTCGCCGCACTCGGCACGCCGCATCACCTCGACCGAGCCGCTGTTCGAGCTGGCACCCGAGTCGGCCGCCGGGGCGTCTGCCCGTCCGTGCGCCCGCAGTGCAGCGAGGGCGCCCTGGTGGCGTGCCACCGTGATCCGTCCCGTGTAGGTCGCCGGTCCGTAGCCGAACCTGCCGTAGATCGGGGCCTCGGAGGCCAGCAGGACGCAGAGGAACTCCCCGCGTGCCCGCAGCTCGGTGAGCTGGTGCCGCATCATCGCGGTGAGCACACCCTGGCGTCGATGCGAGGGCAGGACGCCGACGGCGCTGATTCCAGCGGCCGGGGCGAGGATCTCGCCGGGCAGGGTGAGTTCGAATGTGTATGCGGCGGCGGTCCCGACGGGCCGCCCGTCCGCGGTCACGGCCAGCAGCCCGCGGTCCATCTCGAACGCCGACCACCAGACGCCGCCGCCATCCTCGTTCGGGGTATCCGGGTAGAGCCCGAACGCGGCATGGAGTGTGTCGACGAAGACGTCGAGGTCCTGGTCGGTCGTGGGACGGATTTCCATTGTTGCTGCTGCCTCCCCTGGGATTCGGGCACCACGACTGGTGGTGTCCGGCCCACAGTGCAAGGTTGACCCTTGGCCGGGTCAAGTGAATTTCGCAGGGCTCGGGAGCACTAGCCAACGCAGCGCAAGTTCTTGCGGTGACAGCGTCGGTTCTTGCTCGTAACATGGGCTCCGTGGCGACGAGGCTGGCTGAGGTGGCGAAGTACGCGGGGTTCAGCGAAGCGACCGTGAGCCGGGTGCTGCGCGACGTCCCCGGCATCGGCGAGGACACGCGCAACGCCGTGCTGACCGCGCTCGACGTGCTCGGATACCAGCGGCCCGCCCGGCATCGCCGCGAGCTCGGCAGCCTGGTCGGCATGGTGCTTCCCGACCTGCACAACCCGATCTTCCCGGCCTACGCCGAGGCGATGGCCGGCGCACTGGTGAGACGGCAGCTCATCCCGGTGCTGTGCACGCGCACGGCCGACGGGGTGTCGGAGGCGCACTACATCGAGATGCTGCTGGCCCGCAAGGTCGCCGGGATCGTCTTCGTGGGCGCGAGCTATGCCGACGCGGGGCCGGAGCAGGCCAAGGCGCTGCGGGCCCGGCGGCTGCCGATCGTGCTCATCAACGAGGCCGACGAGAACCTCGGGGTGCCGCGCGTCGGGGTGGATGACACCGTCGCGGTGGACCTGGCGGTGACGCACCTGCGGGAGCTGGGGCACAAGCGGATCGGGCTCATCGTGGGGCCGCGCGGGCACGTGCCCTCGGAGCGGAAGCTGGCGGAGTTCCGGCGGCTCGTCGACGGCGCCGACCGGCAGAAGCTGGTTGCGCACACGATGTTCTCCATCGCCGGTGGGCAGACGGCGATCGGGCCGCTGCTGGAGGCGGGGGCCACCGCCGCCGTCTGTGCCAGCGACACCCTGGCGCTCGGCGCCATCCGCGGCGCCCGCAAGCAAGGGCTGAAGGTGCCGGAGCAGCTGTCGGTGGTGGGGTTCGACGACTCGGTGTACATGCCGATGATGGACCCGCCGCTGACCACCGTGCGGCAGCCGATCGGGGCGATCGGGGTGGCCGCGGTGAACTCCCTCGTCGCGCAGATCGAGCGGCGGCCGGTGACGCTGGACGAGGAGCTGTTCGAGCCGGAGCTGATCGTGCGGGACTCGACGGCCGCCTGCCCCGAATAGAGCTGCAAACGCTTGCGCGCCCGGCCACGGTTCTTGCACAAACCGTGGCCGGGCACGAGATCTACAGAGCGAGCCAGGCGCAGGCATCCGGAGGCAGGAAGCCGCCGACGACCGGGGCGCTGGCGAGCAGGACCGACTCGTGTGCCGGAAGGCGGGCCGGTGCGGACGAGAGGTTCAGCACGCAGGCGAAGGCGTCGCCGCGGCGGAACGCGAGGACGCCGTCGTCCGCGGTGATCCAGGCGAGGTCCTCCGGCAGGCCGGCGAGTGCGTCGCGGCGCAGGCGCAGGCCCTCGCGGTACAGCTGCAGCATGGAAAGCGGTGCGGCCTCCTGGGCGGCCACGGTCAGCGCGGCCCACGACGCGGGCTGCGGCAGCCACGGTTCGGTGGCGCCATCCGGCGAGAAGCCGAACGGGGCGGCCTCGCCGGACCATGGTAGCGGCACGCGGCAGCCGTCGCGGCCCCGGTCGGTGCGGCCGGAGCGTTCCCAGGTCGGGTCCTGGATGCGGTCGAGGGGGATGTCCTCGACCTCCTCCAGGCCCAGCTCGTCGCCCTGGTAGACGTACACGCCGCCGGGCAGCGCCAAGGTGAGCAGCGCCGCCGCCCGCGCCCGGCGGCGGCCCAGCTCGAGGTCCGTGGGTGTGCCGTGGCGGCGGTTGCCGAGGTCGAAGGTGGTGTCCTCGCGGCCGTAGCGGGTCACGTGGCGGATCGTGTCGTGGTTGGACAGGACCCACGTCGGCGGCGCGGACACGAGCCGGTGCGTGTCCAGGGTGTCGTCGATGGTCTTGCGTAGTGCGTTGGGCTCCCACGCGCAGCACAGGAACTCGAAGTTGAACGCCGAGTGCAGCTCGTCCGGGCGCAGGTACCGGATGAACTGCGCGGTCGTCGGCAGCCAGACCTCGCCGACGAAGACCCGCGGGTCCTCGTAGGCGTCGGCGATCCGCCGCCAGGCGCGGTAGATCTCGTGGACGCCCTCGTGGTCCTGGTACGGCAGGTCCGCCGGGTCCGGGTCGGCGCCGACGTCGGGCAGGCCGGGTGTCTTCATCAGGCCGTGCGCGACGTCGATGCGGAAGCCGTCGACCCCGCGGTCGAACCAGAACCGCAGCACGTCGCAGAACTCGGCCCGGACCCCGGGGTGCTCCCAGTTCAGGTCGGGCTGCTGCGGCGCGAACATGTGCAGGTACCACTCGCCGTCGGCGACCCGGGTCCAGGCCGGGCCGCCGAAGTACGAGCGCCAGTCGTTCGGCGGCTCGGTTCCGCCCGGGCCGCGGCCCGGGCGGAACCAGAACCGTTGCCGGGCCGCGGATCCGGGCGGCGCGGCGAGCGCCTCCCGGAACCACGCGTGCCGGTCGGAGCAGTGGTTCGGCACCAGGTCGACGATGATCCTGATGCCCTGCTCGTGCGCCTCGGCGAGGAACGCCTCGGCGTCGGCCAGGGTGCCGAACAGCGGGTCGATGTCGCGGTAGTCGGCCACGTCGTAGCCGCCGTCGGCCATCGGGGAGACGTTCCACGGCGTCAGCCAGAGCGCGTCCACGCCCAGGTCCCGCAGGTACGGCAGCCGCCGCCGGAGGCCGGCGAGGTCGCCGACGCCGTCCCCGTTGCCGTCGGCGAAGCTGCGCAGGTAGATCTGGTAGATGGCGGCGGTGCGCCACCAGGCGGTCGCAGGCATGGAAAAGTTCTCTCCCCTGTCCGAAAAGCGGGTTACCAGCCGGAGTTGCCGGGCCCGCGGGTGATGGTGAAGCCGCCGGGGTTGTTCAGGCCGCCGGCGGCGGCGCCCGTCACGGTGACGTAGTTGGCCGTCATCGCGCCGGTCACGTTGTTGACGTCGATGCCCCAGGTGCCGGCGCCGCTGACGGCGACGTGGTCCAGCAGCAGGTTGCCGATGCGGTGGCCGTAGCTGAGCAGCACGGCCTGGTAGGTGCTGTCCACGATCGAGTTGTCCGACACCGTCACCGGGGTGGTGATGTCGGACTGGTCGGCGTAGATCCACAGCGCGCCGAGGTTCGTCTGCCAGTTCGGCTCGTAGCCGCCGGTGCGGGTCAGGGTGTTGCGGGCGACGGTCGTCGGGCCGCTGAACGGGATGCCGAAGCGGCTGCTGACCGCGACGCCGGCCGAGCCGGTGACGGTGTCGGACAGCAGGTTGTCGGTGACCGCGTTGCCGTTGCCGCCGTAGACGCCGACGGCGTTGGCCAGCAGCGGGGTCTGCACGGTGTCGAACGTGAAGGCGCAGCCGGTGACCGCGGTGCCGTCGGAGAACATGGCGAGGGCGTCGTCGCCGGTGTTGCGCACCGTGGACTGGTCGACGCGGGTGTTCTGCACGTTGGCGTGCAGGTTGACGCCGTCGGCGAAGGTATTGGCGATGCGGATGCCGGCGGCGTAGAGGCCGTTGGTGCCGGAGTCGATCCACATGCCGACCTTGGTGTGCTCGATGCGCACGTCGAAGAGCAGCGAGCCGGTGCCGAAGTTGCCCTCGATGCCGGTGTCGAAGCCGGCGTCGTCGCGGTAGGTCACGTCGCCGGAGATGGTCAGGTCGGCGATGGTCACGCCGGCGCCGGTGGCGAAGAAGCCGCCCTTGCCGTTGTGGCCCTTGATCGTGGTGTACCACTGGCCGGCGCCACGCACCGCGACGCCCGCGAGGTTGACGCGGGAGGTGATGTCGAACGTGCCGGATGGGACCCACACGCCCCGGCCGGCCGAGCGGGCCGCCGACACCGCGTTGTTGAACGCGGCGGTGTCGTCGGAGCCGTCGCCGGCGGTGGCGCCGTACGACTGCACCGAGACGAAGTTCGCCGGCGCGGCGTAGGCGGCGTCGACCTGCTCGGCGTCGACGACGTCGATGGTGTAGGAGCTCGCCGTGTCGGAGGCGTCCTTCTGCAGCTTCAGCACGGTGCCGGCCGGCCAGCTGCCGATCATCGCGCGGGTCTCGTCGAAGAAGTGGTGCGCGGAGCCCTGGCTCGGGACGTTGGTGTACGGGTACGCGCCGTAGACCCACGAGTAGCGCGACGTCAGGGAGATGTCCTGCACGTGCGAGCCGTTGGCGTAGAGCGAGATCGGCGCGGTCAGGCCGGCGCCGTCGCCGCTGTCGGGGATCGAGTAGCGGATGGTGAGCGCGTTGGCCGGCTTCGTCAGGGTGAACTGCACGTACTGGCCGGTCGCGGCGAGCTGCACCGCCGAGCGGCCGGTCGCCTCGCTCGCCATCGACAGGTAGGCGCGGCCGGCGGCGAGCTTGGTGCCGTTCGTCGTCTGGTCCGCGGCGCGGAACTCGGTGTAGGGCACGGTGGCGCCGCGGGTGGCCAGGGCGCTGCCCCCGGTGACGGTCACGGCGTCGATGGCCACGCCGCCGCTGTCGCCGGTGTCGAACTGCCAGCCGACGAGGTTGAGCCCGGCGCGCAGCGCGAGGGTGCGGGAGTTGGTGAGCGTGCCGGATCCGGCGGCGAGGCTCACCTGAGCGCTTTTGATGCCGTTGAGGTACTGCGAGAGCGTCCGAGCAGCCCCCGTGGAGTTCGTGTACCGAAGCCCGACGGCGTAGTTCCCGGCGGCCGGCGCGTTGACGGCGACGATGACTCGCGCCCCGACGCCGTTGAAGCCGCTGACCATGCCGCCGGACGCGGCCGGGCCGCCCGAGAGGAACCCGGTCTCGGCCTCATAGACGAGTCCGTCGGACGGCGGGGCCGAGCCGACGGCCAGGTTGTCGAGGTTGACGTTGCCCGAGTCCGTCGAGTCGAACCGATAAGCGACGGTGTTACCACTGCCGGTCAGGTTCACCGACTCCGTCTCCGTCGACCAGGTGTCCCAGTTGGCGGTGGCGGGCAGCTGGATCTGGCGGAGCTTCGTGCCGTTGACATACAGGGACAGGGTCATCGTCGAGCCGGTGCCGTTGGCGTAGCGCAGCACCAGCTGGCTGGCGGCCGGCACGGTGAACGTCGTCGCGGCGGTGCCCTTGTTGCCGTCGGTGTAGCCCGCGACGAAACCCGAGCCTGTGTATCCGCTGTGGTCGGTGGCGACCACCGCGCCGCCGGACAGGACGGCGGACTCGGCCTGCAGCGTGGACGTGGCGGCGTCCGCGGGGTGTGCGACGAGGGCGATGGCGGTGCCCAGGGCCGCCGCGGCGGTGACGGCCGCCGCGGCGATCAGACGTCTGCGGTGCATGGGGTGTCCTTCCGTTCGGTCTTCAGTGCGCGTAGACCTCGAGCTCGCACAGCTGAGCCGCCGGCCAGCCGGTGTTGCCGGTGAAGGTCAGCGTGAGGTTGCGCACCGTGGTCGGCGGGAACGTGATGGTGACCGCGTTGCCGGTGTCGGGGTTGAACTCGTAGTCGGCGGCCGGTGCCAGGGCCGCGCCGCCGGCGGCGACGGCGATGGTCTGGACGCGGCCGCCCCAGTTGGCGGGAAGGCGCAGGACGATCCGGTCGACCGAGCGCTGCGCGCCGAGGTCGAGCGTGACGGTCTGCGGGAAGGCGTTGTTGGCGCTCTCGAAGTACGTGCCGGGGTCGCCGTCGACGAGGTTGGCCGGGCCGAGCCAGGACAGCGCCTGGGAGCTCGACGTGATCTGCTGGCCCAGCGCCAGGTTGCCGTCGGGGTCGAAGCCGACGCCGTGCAGGGCGACGACGTAGGGGCCGGCCGGCGACGTGCTGTCGATGGTGAGCTTGCCGTTGTAGACGCCGGCGCGCTGCGGCGCGAACGTCACCGGGACGGTGCACGAGCCGCCGACGGGGATCGTGGCGCAGGAGCCGCCGGCCGTGTACCCGTCGGTGGCCTTCACCGAGCGGACGGTGATCGGGTCGGGGCCGGGGTTGGCGATCGTCAGGCTCAGGGTGCCGCCGGCGTGCAGCGCCTGCTGGCCGAAGTCGAGCGTGTCGGCGCCGAGGCGCAGGGCGCCGGCCGGCGGGAAGCCGCAGCGGGTCGAGGACCAGCCGAGGTCGCCGGGGCCGCGGGTGAGCGTGAAGCCGCCGGCGCAGTCGTAGGTGCCCGCGACGCCGACCCCCGTGGCGACGACGCGGGACATGCGGGCCGCGCCCGGGGACTGCAGCTGCACGGCGAACGTGCCGGCCCGCACGATCGCGACCCGGTCCAGGGTCACGTTGCGGATCTCCTTGCCGTAGAACTGCACCGCCGAGAACGGGCTGTCGACGATGGACACGTCGTGCACGTCGATCGCGCCGGTCATCGGGGCGTCGGCGGCGTAGAACCACAGGGCGCCGATCTCCTCGGGCTGGTTCGGCACGAGGTTGCCGTCGCGCAGCAGCACGTTGCGGGCGATGGTGGTGGTGCCGGACAGCGGTACCGCACCGAACCGGTTGCCGACGTGGATCCCGCCGCCCTGGGTCACCGCGTCCCTGGCGACGCTGTCGGTGACCGCGTTGTCGTGCCCGCCGTAGACGGCGAAGCCGTTGGCCAGCAGCGGCACGGCGACCGTGTCGTGTACGAAGGCGTTGTCGTGGTCGGCGTTGGCGTCGGACCACATGGCCATGCCGTCGTCGCCGGTGTTGCGCACGAACGTGTCGCGAATGGTGACGTGGCTGACGCCGTTGTGCAGGTTGATGCCGTCGGCCATGGTGTCCTGGATGCGGGCGTGGCTGACGGTCAGGCCGTCGACGGGCCCGTCGAACCACATGCCGACCTTGGTGTGCTCGATCCAGACGTTGTCGACGGTGGAACCGCCGCCGAGCGAGCCGCCGAGGCCGCTGTCGGAGGTCGAGTCGTCGCGGACGGTGGTGTCGCCGGCGATGGCGAAGTCGGCGAGGTGCACGTCGCTGCTGGGCGTCGGGGCGAACCTGCCGAAGACGCCGACGCCGGGGCCGCGCAGGAAGGTGTACCACGGCCCGGCGCCGCGCACCGTGACCTTGTCGACGACGAGCTGCCGGTGCACGCGGTAGGTGCCGGCCGGCAGCCAGACGCCGCGGCCCTGCGCGGAGCCGGCGTCGATGGCCGCCTGGATGGCCGGGCCGGAGTCGGCGGCGCCGGTCGGGTCGGCACCGAAGTCGGCGGCGCTGAGGAAGCCGGTGGGCATCCGGCGGGCGGGGCCGGCCTGCTCGAAGTCGGCGAGGTCGACGACGACGGGCGCGGTCGCGGTGAGCCGGACCCGGGTGCCGGCGGGCAGGGTGCGGCCCAGCAGCGCGTGGACGTCGTCGAAGTAGTGGTGCTCGCCGCCGTCGGCGGGGTCGTTGGTGTACGGGTAGTTGCCGTAGACGTGCGAGTAGCGCGCGGTCAGCGTCAGGTCGGCGAGGCTCCGGCCCGCGGCGGACACATGCAGCGCGGCGTCGGGGCTGCCGTCGGCAACGGCGTAGCGCACGTCGACCGCGTCGGCGCGCTCGGTGAGGGTGAACTCGACGTACTGGCCGGCCTGCAGCGCGACCGCCCGGCGGCCGGACGCCTCGGCCTCGATGCGGGTGAAGGCGTTGCCGGGGCCGATCCGCGCGCCGTTGGTGGCGGCCGCCTCGGCCTCATATTCGGTGAACGGCACGTCGGCGCCCGGCGGCACCGGCCGGGCCTCGGCGGCCGCGGACAGCACGAGGACGGCGGCGCCGACGGCGGCGACCGTGAAAAGGGCGCGCGGCATCGCGGAACGAGCCACTGGAGTCTCCAATCAACCCTTGAGGCTGCCGGCGGTCAGGCCGGACATGATGTTCTTCTGGAAGATGAGGAAGAACACGACGGTGGGCACGGCGGCGATGACGGCGCCGGCGATGACCACGTTCTGGGTGAGGCCCTGCGAGAAGGCGTAGATGCCGACGTTGACGGTGCGGTTGTCGGCCGACGGCTCGACCAGCAGCGGCCACAGGAAGTCCTTCCAGATGGCCGTCAGCGAGAAGATCGAGACCACGCCCAGGATCGGGCGGGAGATCGGCAGCACCACGGACCACAGCGTCCGCAGCGGCCCGGCGCCGTCGATCGCCGCCGCCGACATGAGGTCCTGCGGTATGGAGTCGAAGAAGCGCTTGAGCAGGAAGATGTTGAAGGCGTTGGTGACCGCGGGCAGCCAGATCGCCCACGGCGAGTCGAGCATGTTCCAGTGCACCAGCGGCAGGTCGATGACGGTGACGTACTGGGGGATGACCAGCACAGTCGAGGGGATCATGAGGGTGGCGAGCATGAGGCCGAGCAGCGCGTTGCCGAACGCCGGACGCAGCTTCGAGAACGCGTACGCGGCCGCGACGTCGAACACCAGCTGGAAGGCGAGCGCGCCGAAGGCGTACCACACCGTGTTGAGCAGCAGCCGTCCGAGGCTCAGCGCCGTCCATGCCTCCGCGTAGTTGCCCGGCTGCGGGTGCTGCGGGTAGAGCGTGGGCGGGATCTGCGCGACCTCGGGGCCGGACTTCAGCGCGCCGGTCACCATCCAGTACAGCGGCCCGGTGAACACGACGGTGAAGAGCAGCACGACGAGGGCGACGATGGCCCAGTAGACGCGGCGGGCGCCCGGTCGGCGCAGCCGGGCCGGCGAGACGAGCGTGCGGGCGGCGGTGTCCATGTGCGTGGCCCCTAGTCCTGCTTCGGGCTCAGCCGCGCGTAGGCGACGGAGAAGCCGGCGAGGACGACCATCAGCATGACGCCGAGCGCGGCGGCGCCGTTGAGGTCGTTCTGCTTGAACGCGTGCTGGTACATCAGGTAGACCACCGACGTCGCCGAGTCATTGACGCCGGCGCCGCCGGCGAGGATGAGCGGCTCGATGAACACCTGCATGGTGGCGACGACCTGCAGCAGGAACATCAGCGACAGGATCAGCCGGGTCTGCGGCACGGTGACGTGCCACAGCCGGCGCAGCAGCCCCGCCCCGTCGAGCTCGGCGGCCTCGTAGAGCTCGCCGGGGATGTTCTGCAGCGCCGCGAGGTACACCAGGATCGAGCTGCCGACGTTCATCCACGTCGAGGCGATGACCAGCGACGGCTGGGTCATCGACGTCGACTGCACCCACTGCGACGTGGGCAGGTGCGCCGCGTGCAGCAGGTAGTTGAAGATGCCGGCCTGGCTCGGGTCGTAGGCGAAGCGGAACAGCAGCAGCGCCGAGGCCGGCGGCAGCATCACCGGCAGGTACACCACCGCCCGCAGGTAGCCGCGGGCGTGGCGCAGCTCGTTGAGCAGCACGGCGATGAAGAACGGCAGGGCGTAGCCGACCACGAGGGCCAGCAGCGTGAACGTCAGGGTGTTGCGCCACGCGGCGAGGAAGCTCGGGTCGTGCCACAGCCGCACGTAGTTGTGCCAGCCGACCCAGGTGGTGACGCCGCGCCGGGTGCGCTGGAAGCTCATGACGATCTCGCGGACCATGGGGTACCACGAGAAGACGGCGAAGCACACCACCGCCCCGATCAGGAAGCCGTGCCCGGTGAGGTTGTGCACCAGCCGGCGCCGCAGCGCCGCACCGGCCGGGCGAGGGATGGCGCGGGCCGGCAGCCCCGCACCGTCGAGCCGGACCGCGCCGTCCACTCAGGACTCCTGCGACAGGATCGTGTTGACCTTCTGCTCGGCCGTGGCCAGCAGCGCCGGGATGTCGGCGCCGGGCTGGGTCAGCACCGCGGACATCGCGGCGTCGAGCACGGCGTAGACGGCCTGCGCGCGCGGCGGCTCGGCCTTGATGGTGACCGGGCTGCCGGCGTAGGGCGCGTAGTCGGCCAGGTTGAGGTTGCTGCTGGCCTTCTTGAGCTGGTCGTCCTGCTGCTGCACGTCGGTGCCGGGCTTCCAGATGAGCGGCTCGGGCAGGCCGACGGGCACGCCCATGTCCTTCTGGGCGGCGTAGTTGAACTGGCCCTGGCCGGGGGTGAACTCCTCGAAGGCGAGCCACTGCAGGCCGGCCTTGATCTGCGCGGCGGTCAGGCCCTTCTTGAAGAAGTAGCCGCTGCCGCCGCCGAGAGTGGCCTTGGCCGGGCCGTTGTCGCCGGGCATCGGGCCGATCGCCCAGTCCTCGTACTTGCCCTTGAACTGGGTGACGATGGCCTTGATGGTGTCGGGGGCGCCGATGTACATGCCGACCTTGCCGGCGCCGGCGTTGGTGAGCAGGTCCGCCCACTGCAGCAGCTGCTTGTCGCCGACGCTGTTGTCGGTGAAGCGCATGTCGTGCAGGTTCTGCAGCACGGCCTTGCCCATGTCGTTGTTGAACGCGGCCTTCTTGCCGTCGTCGCTGACCACCGAGCCGCCGCGGGAGTACAGGGCCGCCGAGAAGTGCCAGCCGCCGGTGTTGCCCGCGCTGTACTCCTGGTAGCCGGCGACGCCGTTGCCCAGCGCGCTGATCTTCTTGGCCGCCGCGGCGACCTCCTGCCAGGTGGCCGGCGGCTTGCTCGGGTCCAGCCCGGCCTGCTGGAACAGGTTCTTGTTCACGACCAGGCCGAGGCCGTAGCCGGCGTAGCCGATGCCGTAGATCTTGCCGTTCTCCACGAACGGGTCCTTGATCGCCGGCAGCACCTTGTCCCAGTTGGGGATCGTGTCGGTGTTGACGTACTTGGTGATGTCCTCCGCGCCGCCGGCGTCGAGGACCTGGTCGAGGTCGGTCATGTACCCGTAGAAGATGTCGGCCTGGGTGCCGCCCTGCAGGCGGGCGGTGAAGTCCGGCGGGTTGTCGCACTGGCTGCCGACGGACACGGTCTTGATCGTGACGCCGGGGTGCGCCTTCTCGAACGCGGCGACGTCGGCGTTCCACAGCTCCAGCGACTTGCCGTTGTTGTCGGTTTTCTGCGGCGGGCAGTCCACGGTGATGGTGGCCCGGCCGTCGCCGCTCGCCGCGTCGTCCTTGCTGTCGCCGCACGCGGCGAGCCCGGCGGCGAGCGCGGTGCTCATGCCGAGCGACAGCGCCAGGCGGAGCGCTTTTATCGACATCGATCAATCCCTTCGGGTGTACCGGTTTCAGGAAGCTCGTGTTTCGCGTTGATTGCTCGCGCGTAATCCGCAAGCGATAGGGGCGTGCGCAGACAGTACGACCGCCCGCGTCAGAAGTCCAGAGTTTGATGCAAAAACTCGACGGATTTTCGGTCAGCGATTGCACTCACGACTGGCCGCTTACAACGCGTTTTGCCTGGCCGCCCAGCACACGCCGGTCGACGCCCGTACGGTTCCCGCGTCAATTCCGGTCGCCTTGTCGCGCAATTTCTGAGTCCATGATCGCAAGCTATTGCAAACGAAAAATGGCCCCGGCGCGAAGCCGGGGCCATTCGGTGCGGTACGGGGTCAGGCGCCGTGGCGCGGCACATCACCGCGCCAGGCGCCGGTCGCCTGGCCGCGATACTCGATGAACTCCTTGAAGCGCTTCGTGTCCGCCTTGACCTGCAGGCTGTCGGCGCCGATCGCGCTGCCGGCCTTCTCAGTCAGCCCCTGCGGCTGCCACTCCAGCTGCACGGTGACGCGGGTGTCCGCGTCGCTGAGGCGGTGAAACGTGACCACGCCCGCGTGCTGGGTGTCGCCGGCGGTGCTCTTCCACGCGATCCGCTCGTCCGGGTGCTGCTCGGTGATCTCGGCGTCGAACTCGCGCCGCACGCCGCCGACCTTCGTCACCCAGTGCGTGTGCCGGTCGTCGATCTGCCGAATCGACTCGACCCCGCCCATGAACTGCGGGAACGACTCGAACTGCGTCCACTGGTCGTAGGCGGTGTGCACCGGGACGTGCACGTCGACGGACTCGGTGACCGTACTCATGGCAAACCTCCTGCGGTCTCTGCTGATCGGGTGCCCTGAGCGTGACCTGGGAAACGTGCGCACGGTCACGAGTTGCGGTACTCCTGTGCGGTGACGCTTTCGCACGAGCGGGAACTGCGGTCCGCGACGGTCCCCACCGGCCAGCGGCGGACGTTGTCGGTGGAGATCCGGGACGAGGCGCCGCCGCGCCTGACGTTCATCGAGAAGTACTCGGGCGAGGGAACCGGCTGGCTCGGCCGGTTCACCTCGTTCCGGGCCGAGGCGGCCCTCGACGCCGACCCGGAGCCGCTGGTGCAGGCCGTCGCGGCGCTCGCCGACGCCGGCAAGCTGGACCTGCCGCCGATGGGCGCCCGCGAGCGGGTCGCCGACCTGCTGGCCGCGGCCGGGCTCATCGTGCGGCGGCAGAGCACGATCCCGTGGGCGCACCTGGGCCGGCGCGCCACCCTTGCCGTCTCACCGGACGGCCGCTCCCCGTCCATCACGTTCTCCCAGTACGCCGGCGACGACGGCCGCTTCCAGGTCACGACCCCGTACGACGGCCTGGACCGGATCGCGTCACACCTGGCCACGTTGTCCACTGTGGACGGCCCGGCGGGCGACCGGCTGGGGCGCTTCATCGCCGCCTTCGAGGCCTTCGCCGCCGAAGACGTCGGCGCCGAGCGCGTCCACGAGATGTTCGTGGCGGCCGGCGTCGAGTCGCACCGCCGCGAGGAGCGCCGCTACGTGCTGCTGAAGGTCCACCGCGAGAACACCGACTGCATCTTCACGCTCTCGCTGCTCGTCTCCTCCATCGACGACAAGATCTCGTTCTCCGAGTTCTACGACTACATGCCCCGCTCCGGCGACTCCGGCCGCGAGTACGGCTACAGCGCCGTCACGCCCTACGACTCCCTGGCACCGTTGACCGCCCTGCTGGAGTCCCGCCTGGGCGTTGCGCCGGACGGCGCGCTCCCCGACCGCCTGGCCGCGTGCCTGCGCGAGTTCGTCACCCGCGGCGCGCTCGGCGACGGCCGGCCGATCGAGGCCTGCCGCGACCAGGTCGCCCTCTGGTACACCGAGGCGGGCGTGCCCTACCGGCCGGACCACTGGGTGTGGTTCAACAGCGACTGAGGTGCGCGCCTAGGATCGAGCGATGTTCGATGCGCCGGACGGCACCCGGCTGGCCTACCACCGCATCGGCGGCGACGGGCCCCCGACGGTCTGCCTGCCGGGCGGCCCCATGCAGGCCTCCGCCTACCTCGGCGACCTCGGCGGCCTGGCCGCGCACCGCCCGCTGCTCGCCCTGGACCTGCGCGGCACCGGCGACTCGGCGGTGCCGGCCGACCCGGCGACGTACCGCTGCGACCGGCAGGTCGACGACGTCGAGGCGCTGCGCGAGCACCTCGGCGTCGACCGCCTGGACCTCCTCGCGCACTCGGCCGGCGCCACCATCGCTGTGCTCTACGCGGCGCGCCACCCCGAGCGCGTCGCCCGCCTGACGCTGGTCACCCCGAGCCCCCGCGCGGTCGGCATCGACGTCACCGTCGAGGACCGCCGCGCGGTCGCCGAGACCCGCCGCGGCGAGCCGTGGTTCCCTGCCGCGTTCGCCGCCCTCCAACGGATCTGGTCCGGCCAGGGCGGCAAGGCCGAGTGGGCGGCGATCACCCCGTTCGTCTACGGCCGGTGGGACGAGGCCGCACAGGCCGCCGCCGCCGCGGCCGCGGCCCGCACCAACGCCGAGGCCGCCGCCGCGTACTACGGCGAGGGCGCGTTCGACCCCGTCGCGGTGCGCGCCGGTCTGGCCGCCGTCGGCGCGCCGGTGCGCCTGCTCGGCGGCGAGCGCGACATCCAGCTGCCGCCGCACCGCGCCGCCGAGTACGCCGCGCTGTTCCCCGACGCCGAGCTGTCGGTGCAGCCCGCCGCCGGTCACTTCCCGTGGCTGGACGACCCGGCGGCGTTTCTTGATCACGTAGCGTAACGGCGGTTTTTTTCGGCGCTGATCACGGCGCGTCACATGGTGCCGGGGCCGTGGCGCCGCAACGGTTCTGGCACACTGCCCGAATGCAACGACCGGCGATGCGCCTGACCGTCGGACCACACGCACCCTCCGTCTACTGGCGCCGCCGCGCGCTCGTCGCGGCGGCGGTGCTGGTGCTGGTGGTACTGGGCTGGTACGCGTTCGGCGGCGGCGGCGAATCGAAGCCGGCCGCCGTGACCAGCGCACCCGCCTCCGGCTCCGGCAGCACCCCCGCCCCGCCGACATCGGCCGCGCCGGCACCGAGCGACCTCGCCTCCCCCTCGTTCGTCCCCGCAACCCCCGACCCGAGCGCCGCGGCGACACCCCCGCGCAGCCCCGCCCCGGCGAACGTGGCCCCCTGCACCGACGACCAGATCACCGTGACGGTCGCCACAAACCCGTCGCCGGGCGTGTTCGGCGGCACCTTCACGTTCAACATCGCCATAGCATCGAAGGCCACCGACTGGTGCTCGCGCGACCTGGGCTCGGCCGCCCAGGAGATCCGCATCCTGCACGACGGCGCCCTGGTCTTCTCCTCCGATGACTGCAACGGCGGCAACAAGAGCGACGTGCGCGCCTTCGCAACGGGCGACGCGGTGCGGTACAGCTACACCTGGAGCAGCTACCGCGCCACCCCACACGCCTGCGACCCCGCCGCGGCCCCCGCCGCGCCCGGCACCTACCAGGTCGTGGCCCGCGTCGGCACGAAGACGAGCGCCCCGTCGGACTTCGTCATCAAGCGCTGACCTCCGGCCCGCGAACGGTCACGCCAGCCAGGCCTGCACGGCCGCGCCGCCGACAGGCCCGGCCAGCGCGATGCCGGCCGCGCTGAGCGCCGACATCAGCGCGAACGCCTGCGTGAGCCGCCCCGGCCCGGCCCGCCGCTCGACGAGCGTCCCGGTGACGACGATGAGCGGCCCGACGCCGAGCCCGAGGACGAACAGCGCCGCGAACCCGCCGACCGTCAGGACTGCGACCGCTCCGGCACTCACGAGGAAGACCGCACCCACGACTCGGTACCAGACCGGTCCCCGCCAGCGGATCAGGCCGTACACGGCGCTGGCGGCCAGGCTCCCGAGGCTCATCGTGAGGTAGTACAGCCCGGCCAGCCCCTCCGCGCCGCGCTCCCGGGCGAGCGCGGTGACGGCGAGCTGGGCAGTGCCGAACAGCAGCCCGAGCAGCAGGTTGGCCAGGCCCGGCCCGATCAGCTCCCGCCCCACCCGGGGGCCGGGCGCCCGCGCCCCGACGTCCAGGTCCTGCACGGCCAGCACCAGCGCGGCGACGACGACCAGAAGGCAGGCGATCGCCGCGGCGTGTGCCGGCCCCAGCAGCGAGACCACCGCCGCGACGGCGAGGGGTCCCGCGATGAAGGCGACGTCGTTGGCCACCGCCTCCAGCGACAACGCCGTCTCCAGCCGCGGGTCGCCGCGCAGCAGGTGACTCCAGCGCGCCGCGGCGAGGGCGCCGAGCTGTGGCACGCTCGCCCCGCCGACCGCCGCGGTCGCCACGGCCAGGGCAACGGGCGCCCCGGCGAGCAGCGCGAACGCCAGTCCCGACACCGCCACGAGGTGCAGCGCGGCCGCCGGCGCCAGGGTGCGCCGCTGCCCGTGGCGGTCGGCGAACCGCCCGAAGATCGGGCCGCCGACCGCCTCGGCGCCCGCGAACGCGCCGCCGACGAGGCCGGCGCGCACGTAGTCGCCGTAGGTGGTGGCCGCGGTGAGGATGATGCTCAGCCCGTACATGGCGATGCCGAGCCGGCCGAGCACGGTGGTGATGAAGAATCCGGCCGCGCCTTGGGTGCGCAGTAGCCGAACGTAGGACATCCGGTCGCCTTCCCGCCCGCAGGTGCGGCGGGAGCCTTGTCCCCCAGGCTATACCCGGGCGGTCAGGCGCGCCCGGGTCACCTCGCGACGGCGAGCGCCACGGCGGCGAGCACCACGAGCAGGGCCATCACATCTTCATGTTGGCGGCGATCGTGGCGTCGGCGGTCTGGATCGTCGGGGCCTCGTTGCTCATCATGAGGTCGTCGTACCCGAACCCGACCGGCTCCGCCGCCGTGTCGCCGACCGGCTCCGGCTCCGGCTCGGCCGCCGCCTGCGGCTCGGCATCGGTCTGCGCGATGTAGTCGACGTCGTGGTCCCCGTCGACGTCGACGGCGACCGTGTCGAGGTAGCCGTCGCCGTCGAGGTCGTAGGCGGCGGTGTCGACGTAGCCGTCGTGGTCGAGGTCGACGCCGACCGCGGTGACGCCGTCGCCGTCCGTGTAGGCGACGTACTGGTCGGTCGTGCCGTCGCCGTCGAAGTCGTAGCCGCTGTCGTCGTGGTGGTCCATGGCGTACTCCTCATCTGATGTCGGGTTAGCGCGAGCCGAGGGCCTCGGCGCGCCGGCGAAGGGCGCGCAGGCGCGCCTGCGTCTCGCCGTAGCGCTGCACGGTCTCGGCGAGGACGCGCAGGCGGACGGTACGGTCGGCGGCGGCCCGCTGGCGGTCGTCGTTGAGCCGCTCGACCGACAGGGTCAGCGACTCCAGCTCGCTCGTGATCTGTTCGTCGAGCGACCTGGTGAGCGACCGGACCAGATCGCGCTGCTGCTCGGCGAAGGCCTCCCGGGCCCGCGCCTGTACGGACTGCATCATCGGCATGACGTGCTCGCGGAGCTCCGCGGCCCGCTCGCGGCGGTCGCGTTCGGCGGCGTCCTGGTTCGCCTGGCCGCCGCCGGCCAGGAGCCCGAGGACGCCGCCGACGAGCCCGCCGAGCACGGTCCCGATCACCGGCACGACGCTGCCGACCACGCCGCCGACCATCGCCCCGGCCGTGAACCCGCCGTAGCGCTGCCGGAACTTGACGAACCCCGCCGCACCTTCGCCGACCTTCGACAGCTGCAGGTCGGCGACCTCGACGTGCAGGCCGGTGGTCTCCACCCCGCCGGCGGTGACGGTCGTCGACGTCAGCGCCGTGTACCGGGCCGCGATGTCCTCCGCCACCCGCGGCATCTCGGCCGTTGCCCGGTTCGCCGCGTCGACGAGCTGCTCGGTCACCTGCCGCAGGAGGCCCTGCGGGTCCGCCACCGGCCGGTCCCCCCGCAGCTCCTGCACGAACGCCGTGCGGATCGCGTCGAAGTCCGCGGCCATCCGCTCGCGGATCGGGCGTGCCGCCCGCTCGAGGTCGTCCTGCAGGTCGCTGCGCCACCGGGCACCCGCGGAGCGGAAGCCCGCGGCCCGGGTCCTGGCGGCCTTCAGCTCCTCGTCGATCCGCGCGAACTGCTCGCCGCCCTGCAGCGCCGCGCGCTCGTTCGCGATCGGCGCCAGCGCGTCGGTGACCGCCGAGTCGAGCGCGTCAAGGGCGTTGGACAGCTGTGCCGCGCCGCAGGCCACCGCGAGCCCGTCCCACAGCGCCCGCTCGAGCTCCGGGAACCCGGACTCGGCGAGCAGGTCGGGGTCCTCGTCGTCGAGCGCGTCGCGCTTGCGGAACGACGACACCGGCACGACGGTGAGCAGGTCCGGGCTCGTCGCGGTGTGCTCGGCGATCCGGGCCCGCGCCCGGGCGGCCGCGGCGGCGGGATCGGCGACCTTGTCGATCATGGTGATCGCGGTGATGACGATCGGGTTGTACTGCAACGCCAGCCGCAGCAGGTCCAGCTCGACGGTGGAGAACGGCTCGACCGCGGAGCCGACGAACAGCACGGCGTCGGCGTTGGGCAGGAAGGCCCGGGTGGCGGCGGTGTGCGCCAGGTTGACGCTGCCCGCGCCGGGCGTGTCGACCAGCACCAGCCCGGTCGACAGCTGCTCCAGCGGCAGCTCCATCACCAGCCGCGCGACCTTCTTGGTGTTGCCCGGGTTGGCCTGCTCGGTCACGTAGGCGGCGGCGTCGCTGATGTCGACCTCGACCTTGAGCGGCATGCCGGGGTTCTGCGGGTCGTCCTCGTTGTAGACGACGAACGCCCGTTCCTGCGGCCCCCAGCGCAGCATCGACACCGTCGCCGTGGTCACGTCGATGTCGACCGGGAACAGCCGGGGCCGCTCGACCAGCGCGTTGAGGAGGCTCGACTTGCCGCGCCGGAACTCGCCGCAGACCACGACGTGGTACCGGCCGCGGCGCAGCCTCGCCCGGCCGGCCTCCAGCATCGCCCGCCGCGTCGCCGGCAGCTCGCCGTCGGCGAGCTTCACCACCTCGTCGAACGCCGCGAGCACCGCGCGGCGGACCTCGTCCAGTGCACTCACGTGAAGTCCAATCCCTCGTCCCGGTCAGCCGGCGGTGAACACGATGACTTGCTGCGGCCGGATCAGCACGCCGCGCCAGCGGTAGCCGGGGCGTACCGTCTCGACGATGTGCCCGACGACGTCGGGTCCGGGCGCCGGGCGGGTGTCGACCACGTCGTGCGAGAGCGTGTCGACCGGCCCGGCGTCCTCGATCGGCTCCAGCTCGCAGGCCCGCAGCAGGGCGCCGCAACGCCTCTGCAGCGCCCGCACGATGGCGGCCGTTTGATCCGGGGTGTACCGCGCCGGGTCGGCCGGCAGGGCGACGAGCCGGTCCACGAAGCCGATCAGCTCGTGCACCACCGGCGGCGGCCCGTCGTCGTGCGGCTCGAGGCCGATGCGCTCGACGGTCATCGTCAGGCCTCCTCGAACTCGTCGCCGCCGCCGAGCAGCGCGGCCGCGCGCCTGACGCGGAAGGCGACCCGCTCGTAGCTGCGGCGCACGGTGTAGGCCGCGCGGGCCGTGTGCCGGTCCAGCATCGGGTCCTGTTCCCGCCTCGCCCATGCGGAGATGCGCGCGGAGGCGGCCGCGTCGAGTTCGGCGACCGGCGTCGCGTCGGGCAGGCCCAGCCGGGCCGCGCAGCTGACGCCGTACTCGCCCGTGACCCGCAACAGGTCCGCGACCTCTTCCGGGCTGAAGCCGATCCTGCCGAGGTAGTGCTCGGCGAGCACCGACATCTCGGCGAACGCGTGCTGCCCGCGGCGGACCCGCTCGATCCGGGCGGCCACCTCGGCGACCTGCGGTGCCGGGGCGGCGCCCGTCTGCTGTGCCGCGCGGCGCACGGCGGCGATCTCGCCGGTCACCGAGCGCAGGCCGTGATCGAGCTTGATGACGGCCGCGCGGTTGCCGAAGTGCTCGGTGATCAGCGCGCGCAAGCGGTGTACGCCGCTGTCGATGACCAGCTGCTCGCGTACCTGAGCCTCGCCGAGGCCTTCGCGCAGATGGGTGCAGGCGCGCAGGATCCCCCACACCGACAGCCGGCGCTCCAGGCTCGCGCGGCGCTCGACCGGCAGCGCAACGCCGGCGAGCTCCGGTCGGGTGGCGAAACGGCCGGCGTCGCGCAGCCGCCGCACCAGCGTCCGCGGCTCGATCGCGGCGAGGTCGGCGAGGTCGGCGAAGTCGTTGCCGGACAACGTCTGCGCGCCCGCGCCGACCAGCCCGGCGACCGGCACGATGGTGTAGAAGAGCCGGCCGACGTCGGGGCGGGCGAGATACTTCTCGGCGATCTCCTGCGACACGGCCATCGGGTCGAACGTGAGCGGGTCCGGGTCGCCGGGCAGCTCCGGGCTCGGCGGCCACTGCTGGTCGCAGCGGCTCAGCACGCCGAACGACTTCAGCGGCGTCACCGATCCGGCGAGCGAGCCCGCGACGTCCAGGGCGGCCGCCTGGTCCTTCTCGTGCAGACCGCGCGAGAAGAGGTACAGCACTGCGTCGGCCTTGCCGATCTCCTCCTCGCTGTCGTCGTGGACGTCCTGCATGCTGCGCCCCGCGGCCGCCTCGTCGCCGATGCCGAAGCTCGTGATGCCCAGCTGCGCGGCGGTGTTGTCCGAGTCCGCGCCGTGCACGCTGGCCAGGCCGGGGGTGTCGATGAGCCGGAAGGAGCGCAGCAGCGGATTGTCGCGGCCGTGCAGGACGGTGCGGATCTGCCGCAGTACCGCGAGATTCCGCTCGTCGTGGCTGGTCACCCGGTCGAAATGGTCGAGCGGGACGGCTTCTTCGGAGCCGTCCTTGTACCGCACGATCAGCACCGGCTCGCCCGAATGGAACAGCTCGGTGACCGTGTAGGTGACCTCGGCGTCCCCCGTCGCCGACACGTCCTCGCCGAGCAGCGCGTTGACCAATGTGGACTTCCCGCGCTTGATCTGCCCCACGACGGCGACCCGCATCGGCTCGTCGAGCCGCGAGGCCGCGAGGCGCAGCAACACCTCCAGCCGCTGCGTGGCCGGGCCGCCGAGCGCGGCAAGGTCGGCGCACCCGTGCAGGTCCGCCCGGACTCCGCTGTTTCCCACCATCACGCACCCCGACCGTCGTTACGGTGAGCTGGCCGCCAAGGTGGCGCCACAGTAACAGGGCGGCATGCGGGCCGCTGCTCATACTTCCGGCGCCCGCGCCGATCCGGATGGGCCATGGTTTCCGGGCCGCCTCTCCTGTCGATGAACGGTTGCTGTGACACTCGTTCGACGAGGGCCTCGGGGGGAATGTTCCCGGACTCGGGACGGTCTTGTCCGCGCGTGACGGTGTTGCGATACTCAGGGCGCCAACAGCCCTCTTCGGCAAGGAGTGTCGGGTGGGGACGTCCCGCGCGGCGAGCTACACCGACGCCCCCGACAGCTCCCTCATCGCGTGGAGCCGCGCCGGCGACACCCGTGCGTTCGACGCGCTGGCCCGCCGCCACGAGCGCAGCGTCCACCTCATGTGCCTGCGGTTCGCGGGCGACCCGGACGAGGCGCGCGACCTGCTCCAGGAGGTGCTGGTCAAGGTGTGGCGCAGCCTCGAGCGCTTCGACGGCCGGTCGGCACTGCAGACATGGATGTACCGCATCGTCGTCAACACCGCCATCGACTTCTCCCGCAGCCGGCGCCGCATCCCGGTCCCGGCCGGCGAGGACCTCCCGGCGCCGGTCGGGCGGTCGCCCGAGCACGCGGTCACGTCGGCCGACAGCGTCCGGCGCGCGCTCGCCATGCTGCCGGAGGAGTTCCGGGTCACCGTCATCCTCGCGGACTGCATGCAGTGCACGTACGACGAGATCGCCGAGCTCAGTGACGTGCCCGTCGGCACCGTGAAGTCCCGGCTCGCCCGCGCCAGAGCCGCCCTGCGCGACCTGCTCAACGCCATGGATGCCGCATGAACATGACCTGGCCGCCGATCGATCCGGCAACCGGCCTCGTGGACATGAACGTCTACGACCACATCGACATCGAGCTGGAGCTGGCGAACGGCCCCGTCGCCGAGCTCGACGTGCTGCTGCCGGCCGACCCGCCCGAGGCGCTGCCCGACGCCGCCTGGCATGCCTCCATCGCCGCCGCCACGCAGGAGCACCCGGCCGTGCACGACGCGGAGCACGCCCTGCCGCTCCACGACGACCACCACGACGACGTCTCCCACGACCCGTACGGCGACCTGTACGACGACCACCCGGCGGCCGAGGCGCCCGACCCGCACCTCGACCTCGGCCCGCACCATGACCACCCGCACTGAGCGCCGCGCGGAACACTCCACCCGCGGCGCACGTCCAACGAGGCACAGCCGCACTAGGAGAACGGAACCCGACCGATGGGCGTCGTCTACGGCATCGACTTCGGCACCTCGACCTCGGCGATCGTCGTCGGCCGGGCGGACGGCACCTTCCTGCGGGTCAAGGACCCCGGCTCGCCGTTCGGCCGGTACAGCGTGCCCACCGCGGTGTGCCTGCAGCGCGACGGGACGTTCGCCGTCGGCGCCGCCGCGGAGCGCACCAAGCGACTGCGGCCCGACCGGTACCGCGCGGGCTTCAAGCGCGAGTTCGCCGACCCGACGCCGACGATGCTGGGCGACCGCCCGTTCCGCTCGTACGAGCTCGCGGCCGAGGTCCTGCGGTTCCTGCGCGCGCAGGCGATGCAGGTCGTCCCGGAGGAGGCCGCCACGCTCGTCGTGACGGTGCCGGCCGCCTGGGAGGGCGCCAGCCACGACCTGATGCACAAGGCCGCCGCGCTCGCCGGCTTCGGCGCCGCGGATGTGCGGCTCGTGACCGAGCCGGTCGCGGCGGCCGCGTACGCCGCGCACGGCACCGCGGACGTCGGCGCCACCACGCTCGTCTACGACCTCGGCGGCGGCACGTTCGACTGCGCCATCGCCCGCCGCAACGCCGACGGGACCATGGAGGTCCTCGGCCAGCCGGGCGGCATCGACGGCATCGGCGGGCTCGCGTTCGACCGGGCCGTGCTGCGCCACATCCGCGCCGAGCACCCCGAGCAGACCGGGACCCTGCTCGACTCCGCCGCGACCGACGCCGCGACCTGGCGCAAACGCCTGCAGCTGCAGGACACCTGCGAGCAGATCAAGATCCAGCTGTCGATCACCGAGGCGCACGAGGAGATGCTGTCCGAGCTGGACGATCCCGTCGTCATCGAGATCACCCGCGACCAGCTCGAGGCGGTGCTCGCCCCGCTGCTGGACGAGACCCTGGACGAGTGCGAACGCCTCCTGGCCGAGCAGGGGCTCGAGTGGCCCGACATCGACGCCATCATCCCGGTCGGCGGTTCGAGCCGGCTGCCCCTGGTCGCCAAGCGCCTGTCCGAACGCTCCGGCCGCCCGGTCCGCCACGTCGACGACCCGGACCTGGCCATCGCACACGGCGCCGCCATCCTCGCCGGCCCCCGCCCGGCCCAACCCGCGCCGCAGCCCGAAGCCGAGCCCGAAGCCGAGGCCGAGGCCGAGCCCGAACCGCAGGCCGAACCGCAGGCCGAGGAGGTCGACGGGCCCACGACCGCACGCATCGCCGACGGCGTGCGAGCGTTCCTGGCGCGCCTGCGCCCGTCGTCCCGCTTCCACCTGGCGCCCGGCATCCCCGGCAACAAGCTCACGAACGCGCTGTCGATGCACCCTACGGCCGCGGGGGAAGAGGTGCTGGCCCTGTACGACTTCACGGTCTGGGGCGGCGCCAAGGAGTCCATGCTCTTCACCTCGCTCGGCGTCCGCTACCGCAACTCCGGCCTGGGTGAGGACACGCCCCGCTTCTTCGACTACACCACCTTCGGCTCCGGCGCCGCGACCGTCGAGTCCCAGGGCACCGCCCGCTTCAGCGACGGTGTCCCGCGCGGACTCACGATGTTCAACGAGGGCGACGTCACGCCGATCCGCGACCTGCTCCACGAGATCAACCGCCTCGCCCAGGGTCACCTCGCCGCCGTGCCGGAGGCGACGTTCGGCGAACAACCCGGCGGGCCGGTCGCGGCCCCGATGCCGGCGGCGAACCTCCTGGCGGAGGTCAGGCGGCTGCTGGCGGCGATGAAGGCCACGACCAAGCTGCGCCTCGCACCGGACATCCAGTCGTCCAAGCTGGCCAACGCGCGCTCGGCACACAAGGTCGACCCGGGCGAGGATGTTCTCGCGCTGTACGATTTCACCCTTTGGGGCGGGGCTAAAGAGAGCGCTCTGTTCACCACCCGCGGCCTGCGGCTGCGTAACGGGTGGGGGGTCGAAGGCAGTCAGAGCAT
The DNA here is from genome assembly GCF_039537565.1 of Dactylosporangium darangshiense. Classification (NCBI taxonomy): domain Bacteria; kingdom Bacillati; phylum Actinomycetota; class Actinomycetes; order Micromonosporales; family Micromonosporaceae; genus Dactylosporangium; species Dactylosporangium darangshiense. The sequence continues at coordinate 406,331 of NZ_BAABAT010000002.1, read as the reverse complement.
CCACCCGTACACGGAGTTCCCCGCGGCGCTGTTCCGCCTCGACGGTGAGACCTGGACCCGCAATGATCCACCGCAGTCGGTCGGCTCTGTCGATCGCAGCGACGTGTTCGCGATGCGGACCCTGGTCTACGAGATCATCCGGCTGGCCGGCGGCATGCCGGTCACCGAGCGGCACCAGGCGGCGATGCGTGCGGCGCAGCCGCGGTACGCCGATGGTGTGCGGGCGCTGCTCGCCGCAACAGCGTCGGGCGGGCGCTTTTACGTCGGGACGCGGCTGACACCCGCGCAGCGCCAGTCGTTCGGTGCCGCGCTCGTCATTCCGGCGGGCGAGGAGCTGCTCGCGGTCTACAACATGGCCATCACCGGGGAAGCCGGCCCGCAGTGCCTCGCGCTGACCGACCGCGGGGTACGCTTCCGCGGCATGTCCGCCGGCGGTACGGAGTGCGCGGCGCCCTACGAGCGTTTCGCGACCGACGCGTTCGAGGTGCGCTCGACGAAGGAACTCGTGCTCGGCGACGGCGTGGTGCGCTACCCGTACAGTCTCGACGAGCTGGACCTGCCGCTCCTGCGCGGCCTGTTCGAGCGCATCACGGCGCTGGCGCGCAGCGACAGGCCGGCCCTGCCCGCCTCCCCGGTCCGGTCGCTCCCCGCGGCCCCGATCTCCCCTGCGGCCGTCTCCCCGGCCGAGTCACTCCCGGCCGTTCCCGTGTCGCCGGCACCGCCGCTGCCGGTCACGGCACAGCCGGACCGGTTCGGGGCATTGCTGGGGGTCGCGGACGAGCGGCAGGTCGCGCAGCTGCTGGCGGGGCCGTCGCGGCGGCAGGTGCTCGACGACCTGTTCGCCTGGCTGTGCACGCGGTACCGGCCGCGGCCCGGCCGGCACGATCTGGTCCTGCACTGGGTCGTCGACGGCGAGGTCTTCGAGCTCGTGCTGACCGGTGCCGGCTGCGCGCGCTCGCCGCGGCCGCTGCGAGCACCCGCGCTGTCGCTGGTGACGGCGGGCGTGTCGCTGTTCCGGCTCGCATCCGGCCGGGTGGCCCCGTTGTCGCTGTTCCTCACCGGCGAGGTGCGGCTGGTTGGCGACGTCGGCCTGGCCAACGAGCTCGGCACGCTGTTCGCGCTCGGAGCGCAGGCCCGATGAAGGGCCGCTCAGTGGCGCAGCGCCGCAGCAGCCGTGCCATGCCGGGAACGCCGGCACCGCCCGCCCCTTCGCAAGGCGTCCGCCGGCGCGCGGGTCATCGGGCGACGGCGATCACCACGGCGGTGAGCACCACGAGCAGGGCGAGGGTCACGCCGGCGCTACGACACGGCCGGGGCCGGTGCGTTCTGGCCGACCGTGCCCGAGCCGGCCGAGGCGGCGGCCGACGGGGAGATCGCGGAGGCGTACGGGCCGGTGTGCCACAGGCGGATCGTGTGGTCCTCGCTGCCCGTCGCCAGGACTGAGCCGTCGAAGTTGTACGCCACGCTCATCACCTTCTTCGTGTGGCCGGTCAGGGTCAGCAGGCTCGTGCCGGCGGACGGGTCGTAGATGCGTGCCTCGTCCACGGCCGCGGCCGCCACGTGCCTGCCGTCCGGGCTGTAGCGCACGACCTCGAACGTGGTCTCCGGCTCGATCGTGGGGCGCGCCGGAGCGCCGGAGGCCACGTCGAACAGCTTGATGCCGCCGGACGAGTTGCCGTAGCCGACGGCGGCGAGGGTCTTGCCGTCGGGCGAGAACGAGACGCTGCTGACCCCGACCCAGCCCGCGTCGATCGTGCGCAGGGTGCGGGCCGAGGCGGGGTCCCACAGGCGGATCGTGCCGTCGGCGCTGCTGGTGGCGATGGTGCGGCCGTCGGGGGCGAACGCCACGTCGTAGACGCTGGCATTGTGGCCCTGCAGCACGGACTTCTGCTTGCCCGTGTGTACGTCCCAGAGCCGGGCGGTGTCGTCGAACGAACCGGTTGCGACGGTGTTGCCGTCCGGGCTGAACGCGACCGCGCGGATCCACTGCTGGTGGCCGGTGAGCGTGACGGTGTTGTCGCCCGCCACGGTCCACAGCCGCCCGGAGTGGTCGGAGTTGCCGCCGGTGGCGATGGTCCTGCCGTCGGGGCTGACCGCGACGCAGTAGCCGCCCTTGCCGGAGGTAAACGGGCCCGTGCTGGTGCCGGACAGGACGTTCCACACGCGCAGGGTGGCGTCGTTGGACTCGCTGGCCAGTTGGGTGCCGCCGGGCAGGAACGCCAGGCCGGTCACTTCGCCGGTGTGGCCGGTGAGCACGCGCAGCAGCGGCGAACCGGAGCCGGCGGCCGCGGCGCTGTCGCCCGACCAGCCGCCGCCGCTGCTCGCGGCGCCGGAGTCGTGGTCGCGGCCGTTCCACAGCACCGCGGTCACGGTCACCGCCGCCACGGCCACGGCCGCGGCGAGCACACCGGCAAGCAGCAGCCGTGAACGGCGACGCTTGGGAGCCTCCACCGGTGCCGGCGCCTGCACCACAACGGGTGCGGGAGGCTCAGCCGGGGCCGGGGCCGGGGCCGGGGCAACCGGGGCAACCGGCGCGGTCAAAGTTGAGCCCGCCAGCAGGCTGCCCTCGGCGACGACCAACTCGGGGCGCTCGACCACCACGGGGGCCACGCCGAGGCGGCGGTGCAGCAGCGTCGCGGCCAGGGGCATCCGAGAGGCGCCGCCGACCATGAAGATGCCGGCCAGGTCGCCGGGCGCGACGCCGGACTCGCGCAGGGCCGTCTGCGTGGCGCGCATGGTGCGCTCGAGGATCGGCAGCGCCAACTGCTCCAGCTGGACCCGGGTCAGCAGGGCGTCGTCGTCGAAGATCGGGACGTGCAGCAGGGTCGACGCGGTGCGCGAGAGCATCTCCTTGCCGATGCGCACGTCCTCGCGGAAGGCGTGCGCGGCCCGGCGGTCGGCCGGGGTCTCCGGGCGGGCCAGGCGCTGCCAGGCTGCCGCATCGCGCTGGGCGTACACGGCGCCGAGGTGCCCGGCGATCGCCGCGTCGATGTCGAGGCCGCCGGCGTCGGGCAGGCCGTGCTCGGCGAGCACCTCGAAGCCATCGCCGGTGCTGCGCACCACGGACGCGTCGAAGGTGCCGGCGCCCAGGTCGTACACGAGCAGCCGGGCGCCGGGCGGTGCGGCGCCGGCCACGCCCGCGAACGAGCAGCCGGCCGCGACCGGCTCGGCGACCATCCGCGGTGCGGGCAGGCCGGCGGCGACCGCGGCGCCGGCGAGGACCGCCTGGCGGCGCGAGCCCCAGCCGGCCGGGCAGGTGAGCACGGCGCCGGGCAGCGGGGCGCCGGCGACGCGCTCGGCCTCGGCGGCGACTCGGCGCAGTACCGCCGCGAACACCTCGGAGACCGGGAACTCCTTGCCGCCGAGCAGCAGCGTGCCGTCGTCGACGCTGCGCTTGGGGTGCGGCTCGTAGCCGCCCGGATAGGCCCGCGCGGCGTGGACCGCGTCGCGGCCGACGAGCAGCGTGCCGTGCTCATCGGCGCAGACCGCGGACGGCAGCAGCTCGGTGCCGTCGAAGACGAGCGGGCGGGGCCGGCCGTCGGGGCCGGACAGCACCGCCACGGTGGTCGACGTGCCGAAGTCGACGCCGAGTCGCGGCGCGCTCATCGGGTCTGCAGCACGGCGAGCGCGAACACCGCGGCGACGGCGAGGAACACGACGAAGAAGACGGCGGTGACGACGCCGCCCGCGACCCGGCGGGCCGGCGAGGGCCGGTAGCCGGACCGCCGCCGCCGTTCGGCCAGCCGCCGGGAGTCCTCCGCCATCTGCATGAACCGGCGGCCGGCGTCGAAGTTCGGGTTGCTCACGGTCGTCTCCCCCTCGTGGTGACCGATTCCGGACTACTGCCACCCGAGGATCCCGCCGCTGCGGGGTGTGCGGCATCGTGGTACCCACCGAGAAGATTTCCAGCGGACGTGGGCGTGATGCTGATCGAACGGGAGCGGGACCTGGCGGCGGTCGAGACGCTGCTGGGGCGGGCGGCCGGCGGGCAGGGCGGCACCGTGGTCGTGGAGGGGGCGCCGGGCATCGGCAAGACCGCGCTGCTGGCCGAGGTGCGCGCCCGGGCGGCCGCCCGGGGCCTGCGGGTGCTCGGCGCGGCCGGCGGCGAGCTGGAGCAGGACCTGCCGTTCGGGGTGGTGCGCCAGCTGTTCGAGCCGGCGCTGCGGGCCGCGGGCGAGGCCGGGCGGGCCGAGCTGATGGCCGGCGCGGCGAGCCTGGCGGCACCGGCGTTCGGCCCGGCGCCGGGCCTGCCCGGCGAGGTCGAGCGGGGCGGGGTGGTGCACGGGTTGTACTGGCTGTGCTGCAACCTCGCCGAGCGCCCCCTGCTGCTGGTCGTCGACGACGCGCACTGGGCCGACGAGTCCTCGCTGCGGTTCGTGTCGCACCTCGCCCGCCGCCTCGGCGACGTCGGCGCGCTGCTGGTGCTGGCCAGCCGGCCCCGCGGCGGCGGCGAGGACACGTTGAGCCGGGCGCTTTCCGGGGTACACCCGCAGCTGCTCGTCCTGGAACCGCTGAGCGAGGCCGGTGTCGGCCGGGTGGTCCGCGACGAGCTCGGCGCCGAGGCCGACGACGAGTTCTGCCGGGCGTGCGCCCGGGCCACCGGCGGCAACCCGTTCCTGCTGACGGAGGCCCTCGCGAGCCTGCGCGAGGGGAAGGTCCGCCCGGTCGCCGAGCACGCCGCCCGGGTGGCGCGGCTGCGCCCGGACACCGTCAGCCGCGCGGTGCTGGCCCGCCTGTCCCGGCTCGGCCCGCAGGCCGAGGCGGTCGCGCGGGCGGTGGCGGTGCTCGGTGCGGCGGCCGCGCCCCGGCGGGTGGCGGCGCTGGCCGGGCTGCCGATGGCGCGGGTGGCGACACTGGCGGCACCGCTCTACGCCGAGGCGATCCTGGCGCCGGGCCGGGAGATGCGGTTCGTGCACCCGCTGGTGCGCACCGCCGTGTACGGCGACGTCGCCGGCCTGCAGCGCGCCGCCGGCCACAAGCGGGCCGCGCTGCTGCTGCGCGAGGACGGCGCCGGCCCCGAGGAGCTCGCCGCGCACCTGCTGCACTCGGAGCCCGACGACGACCCGTGGGTGGTCGAGGCGCTGCGCGGCGCCGCGGCCGGCGCGGTGGCCCGCAACGCGCCCGAGCCGGCGGTCGCGTTCCTGCGCCGCGCGCTGGACGAGCCGCCGGCGCCGGAGCTGCGCGCGACGCTGCACGCCGAGCTGGGCCGAGCGCTGGGCATGGCCAACCGGCCCGACGAGGCCGGCGACGCGCTGCGGCGGGCGATCGAGCTGACCGGTTCCGCCCCGGAGCGGATGCCCCTCGGGATGGAGCTGGGGTGGCTCATGCTGCAGACCGGGCGCAGCCGGGCGGCGATCGACGTCATGCGGTACACCCGGAGCCTCCTCGAAACGCACGACGGCACCCTGCCGCTGCCGCTGCAGGCCGCCTTCGCGATGCTCGACATCATCACCATCCGCCCGCCCGCGGTGTGGCTCGCCCGCCTCGACCCGCTCCTGCCGTCGCTGACCGGCCGCACCGACGTCGAGCGCATGCTGCTGTCGATCATCGCGTTCGGCGCGGCCACGACCGGCGACCGCCCCGCCGCCGAGGTCGCCCGCCTCGCCCGCAGCTCGTGCGAGGGCCCGCTGCCGGCGCGCGACAAGTGGATCCTCGTCAACATGGCCTCCGCCGCGCTCGCCGTGGCCGACGAGCTGACCGGCTCCCTGGAGCTGCTCGACCGAGGCATCGACGCGGCGGTACGCCTGGGCAACGCCGCCGAGTTCCGCTACCTCGCCGTCCTGCGCTCGCACACCGCCCTCTACGCCGGGCACCTCATCGACGCCGAGGGCGACGGCCGGGCGGCGATCGAGCTGCAGGAGGACACCCGACCGCAGGACCTGCCCCTCGCCGCGGCCGTGCTCATCGACGCGCTCGTGGCCCGCGGCGCCCTCGACGAGGCGCAGCGGGTGGTCCGGGAGGGCGACCTCGAGGGCGAGCAGCCGATGGACACCCTCGTCGCGCACTTCGTCCTGCTCGCCCGCGGCCGCCTGCGCCTGGCACAGGGCCGCCCGTCGGAGGCGGCCGAGGACCTCCTGGAGTGCGGGCGGGTGCTCGACGGCGGCGGGTACTCGAACCCGAACTTCGCGCACTGGCGCGCCGCCGCCGCGCAGGCCCAGCTCGCCCTCGGTCGCACCGCCGAGGCCGCCGGCCTCGCCGAGGAGGACCTGCGGCTGTCCCGCGCCTTCGGCGCACCGACCGCGATCGCCCGGGCGCTGCGGGTCGCCGCGCAGCTCGACCCGCCCACCGCGCTGGAGCGCCTCGAGGAGGCGGTCGCGCTCACCGACGGCACCCCCGCCCTGCTGGAGCGGGCGCACGCGCTCGTCGAGCACGGCGCGGCCCTGCGCCTGGCCGGCCGCCTCGCCGAGGCCGTCGACCCGCTGCGCCAGGGCCTCGACCTGGCGGCCCGCTGTGCCGCCGCCCCGCTCGCTGCCCGGGCCGGCGAGGAGCTGGCCGCGGCCGGCGCCCGCCCCCGCCGCGCCCGCCTGACCGGCCGCGAGTCCCTCACCGCCGGCGAGCTGCGCGTCGCCCGCCTGGCCGCGTCGGGCGCCACCAACCGCGAGATCGCCCAGTCGCTGTTCCTGTCGATGCGCACCGTCGAGATCCACCTGACCAACACGTACCGCAAGCTGTCGATCGGCAGCCGCCAGCAGCTCGCTTCCGCGCTCGCCGGGTGACGTTTGACCGCTCCGGAATTGGGGACGGGTGTCGTGATGGGCGACATCAAGGTCGGCACCGCGTCGTGGACGGACCGGACGCTGCTGGATTCGGGCTGGTACCCGCCGGAGGTCACCAGCGCCGAGCAGCGCCTGGGCTACTACGCCGGCCAGTTCCCGCTCGTCGAGGTCGACGCGACCTACTACGCCCCGCCCAACGAGCAGACCACCCGCCTGTGGGCCCAGCGCACCCCGCCCGCCTTCACCTTCAACGTCAAGGCGTTCAGCCTCCTGACCGGCCACCCGACGAAGGTGAGCGCGCTGCCGAAGGACCTGCGCCCCGACACCGGCAAGCCCAACGTGTACCCGCACGACCTGTCATCGGCCGCCTACGACGAGGTGTGGTCGCGCTTCCTGTCGGCCCTGGACCCGCTCGCCGAGGCCGGCAAGATCGGCTCGCTGCTGTTCCAGTTCCCGCCGTGGTTCACGATCCGCCGCTCGAACAGGCAGACCCTGCTGGAGGTGGCGTCGCGCTGCAAGCCGCTGCGCGTGGCCGTCGAGTTCCGCCACGCGTCGTGGTTCGACGGCGACAACCGGGACGAGACCCTGGAGTTCCTGCGCACGCACGACCTGCCGTACGTCGTGGTCGACATGCCGCAGGGCCACCGCTCGTCGGTCCCGCCGGTCGTCGAGGCGACGTCGGACCTGGCGCTCGTGCGGTTCCACGGCCACAGCGAGCGCTGGACGAGCAAGGACATCCACGAGAAGTTCGGCTACCTGTACTCGTCGGCCGAGCTCTCCGACTGGGCCCCGAAGCTGCGCGCCCTGGCCGCGAGCACGTCGCAAACCCACGTCTTGATGAACAACTGCTACTCCGACTATGCCCAGCGCAACGCCGCCGAGCTCATCGACCTGTTGAGCGGCGAAGACAGCTGACATGCCCGCCGTTCATCGGCTGCAGACTCAGCCGGGCCACCAAACCGAACGGTTCGGTAGGGTATTCTGGGGGTATGGCCACCGCCACCAGGACGGACTCGACCGGCGACCGGATCATCGCCGCGGCTACCGCCGAGTTCGCCCGGTATGGGATCGCCGGCGCCCGGGTCGAACGGATCGCGAACGCGGCCAGGACCAGCAAGGAGCGGGTGTACGCGTACTTCCGCAGCAAGGAGGCGCTCTACCGGTTCGTCGCCTCGCGAGAGCTCGCGGCGATGACCGTGGCCGTCGAGCTGGACCCGGCGGACCTTCCCGGATACGCCGGGCGCGTGCACGACCACCTGGTTCGCCATCCGGAACGCCTGCGGCTGATGATGTGGGGTCAGCTGGAGCTCCCGGCCGGGCAGGCGCCACCCGACGATCCCTTCCAGGCGTCCGTGCGCCACAAGGTCGAGCAGCTACGCGACGCTCAGAAGGCCGGCGCACTCGATGCCGTGTGGGCGCCCGAGGACGTGCTCGTGTTCGTCAGCCAGCTCGCCACCTCGTGGGCCGCCCAGGCCGATCACGCACCCACCGGCGCCGATCGCGACCGGTTCATGGCGGCGCGCCGGGCGGCCATCGTCGCCGCCGTCCAGCGGCTCTTTCCCGCCGCTGCAAACAAGGCCGCGCCCAGCGGAGGCTGATCGCGACGCCCACGGGTCACCGCGACGGGGTCGGGACCAGATAGCGGCGGGCGATCGCGCGGAAGTCGGACACCAGGCGGCCCGTCTCGGCCGGGCGGGTCGCCAGGGCGACCGTGCAGGGTGCGACGCCGTGCAGTGGCACCTCCGTCAGGTCCGGGCGCAGCGCCGCGAACCCCGCCGGCATGATGACCACCGCCTCGCCCGACGCGATCAGCTCGAACTTGTCCTCGACCGATGTCAGGAGGGGTCCGTCGGGGGCGGGGCGGCCGTCCGGGCGGGGGTCGGCGAGCCAGAACGACGCCCACGCCGGGTCGACGCCGGGCAGGCGCGGCATGGGCTCGTCGGCGATGTCGTCCAGGGTCAGGGAGTCCTTGCCGGCCAGGCGGTGCGCGGACGGCAGGACGACGACCCGCGGCTCGTCGTAGAGGGCCGTGACGCTCAGGCCGTCCGTGGCCGGGTTGGAGCGCAAGGTTCGGCGTGGCGTTGGTCGATAACTGAAGAGGTCTCCGGTACCTGGTTCTGTGACCAAGCAAGAACTGCACACCGGAGACCTTGTGGCCACCACCGTAGCGGTGACGAGGCGGCATCACCTGACCGACGCGCAGTGAGCGTGGGAGCCCGCCGATCACGGTCCGGGCCGTTCCCGCGGCGGGCTGACCAGGAAGACGCATCTGGCCCGTGAACAGGGTCAGAAAGTGCTGTCCCTGATCGTGACCGCTGGGCATCGCTGGGACAGCCCGCAGTTCGTCCCGGTGCTGCCCCAGATCCACGTCGGCCGACCCGCGACCCGGCCGGTGATGGTGCTGGCCGACAAGGCCTCCACCAGCCGGGCCAACCGCCGATATCTGCGCTCCCGCGGGATCAACGATCGGAGCGGCTGCTCGTCGTCCGGGCCCGCCGCTGCGGGTTTGAGGGGGTTCGGGTGGAGCGAAGCTCCCCCGGGCGAGCGCAGCGAGCTAGGAAACAGCGCCGACGTAGTCGGCCAGGTGGCGGCCGGTCAGGGTCGCGCGGGACTCGACCAGGGTGGCGGGCGTGCCCTCGAAGACGATGGTGCCGCCGTCGTGGCCGGCGCCCGGGCCGATGTCGATGATCCAGTCGGCGTACGCCATGACGGCCAGGTGGTGCTCGATGACGATGACCGACTTGCCGGCGTCGACGAGCCGGTCGAGCAGGCCGAGGAGCTGCTCGACGTCGGCCAGGTGCAGGCCGGTCGTCGGCTCGTCCAGCACGTAGACGCCGCCCTTCTCGGCCATGTGGATGGCGAGCTTGAGACGCTGCCGCTCGCCGCCCGACAAGGTCGTCAGGGGCTGGCCGAGGCTCAGGTAGCCCAGGCCGACGTCGGCGAGGCGGGCCAGGATCGCGTGTGCGGGGGCGTTCTTCGCCGGGCCGGCGTGGAAGAACTCCTTGGCCTCGGTGACCGGCATCGCGAGGACCTCGCTGATGTCGCGGTCCCCCAGCTTGTACTCCAGCACCGACGCCTGGAACCGCTTGCCCTCGCACTCCTCGCACACGGTAGCGACGCCCGCCATCATGGCCAGGTCGGTGTAGATGACCCCGGCGCCGTTGCAGTTCGGGCAGGCACCGGCCGAGTTGGCGCTGAACAGGGCCGGCTTGACCTTGTTGGCCTTGGCGAACGCGGAGCGGATCGGGTCGAGCAGGCCGGTGTAGGTTGCCGGGTTGCTGCGCCGCGAGCCGCGGATCCCGGCCTGGTCGACGGAGACGACGCCGGCGCCCTTCGGGATCGAGCCGTGGATGAGCGAGCTCTTGCCCGAGCCGGCCACGCCGGTCACGACGACCAGCACACCCAGCGGCACGTCGACGTCGACGTTGCGCAGGTTGTGCCGGGTGGCGCCGCGGATCTGCAGGGCGCCCGACGGGGTGCGGGTCTGCGCCTTGAGCCGGGCCCGGTAGTCGAGGTGGCGGCCGGTGAGGGTGCCGCTGCGGCGCAGGCCCTCGACGGTGCCCTCGAAGCAGACCGTGCCGCCCGCGCCGCCGGCGCCGGGGCCGAGGTCGACGACGTGGTCGGCGATGGCGATGGTCTCCGGCTTGTGCTCCACGACGAGGACGGTGTTGCCCTTGTCGCGCAGGCGCAGCAGCAGGCCGTTCATGTTCTGGATGTCGTGCGGGTGCAGGCCCACGGTCGGCTCGTCGAAGATGTACGACACGTCGGTGAGCGACGAGCCGAGGTGCCGGATCATCTTGGTGCGCTGCGCCTCGCCGCCGGACAGGGAGCCGGACGGGCGCTCCAGCGACAGGTACCCCAGCCCGATCTCCACGAACGAGTCCAGGGTGCGCTGCAGCGTGGCCAGCAGCGGCGCGACCGAGCGGTCCTCGACGCCGCGCACCCACTCGGCGAGGTCGCTGATCTGCATCGCGCAGGCCTCGGCGATGTTGATGCCGCCGATGCGGGAGGCGAGCGCGGCCCGGTTGAGCCGGGTGCCGCCGCACTCGGGGCAGGCGGTGAACGTGACCGCCCGCTCGACGAACGCGCGGATGTGCGGCTGCATCGCGTCCTTGTCCTTCTGCAGGAACGCCTTCTGCACCCGGGGCACGAGCCCCTCGTACGTCATGTTGATGTTCTCGAGCTTGACCTTCGTCGGCTCCTTGTAGAGGAAGTCGTGCAGCTCACGCTCGGTGAAGTCGCGGATCGGCTTGTCGGGGTCGAAGAACCCGGAGGCGGAGAAGATGCGCACCAGCCAGCCGTCCACGGTGTACCCCGGAATGGTGATCGCGCCCCCGGCGAGCGACTTGTCGCGGTCGAACAGCTCGTCGAGGTCGATGTCGCTCGTGGTGCCCATCCCCTCGCAGCGCGGGCACGCGCCGGCCGGGGTGTTGAAGCTGTAGTGGAACGCGGGGCCGGCGCTCGGCTCCCCCAGTCGGCTGAACACGATGCGCAGCATGGCGTTGGCATCGGTGGCGGTGCCCACGGTCGAGCGGGAGTTGGCGCCCATGCGCTCCTGGTCGACGATGATCGCCGTGGTCAGGCCCTCGAGCAGGTCGACGTCGGGCCGGGCCAGGCTCGTCATGAACCCCTGCACGAACGCGCTGTACGTCTCGTTGATGAGCCGCTGCGACTCGGCGGCGATCGTGCCGAACACCAGTGAGCTCTTGCCGGAGCCGGAGACCCCGGTGAAGACGGTCAGCCGGCGCTTCGGGATCTCGACGCTCACGTTCTTGAGGTTGTTCTCGCGGGCACCGTGCACCTGGATCAGGTCGTGACTGTCGGCAGCATGCATCGGGCCACCGTATCCGGGATCACGCCCCGCGGGCGACGCTCCACGAGCGCAGGGCGTCCTCGAGCGTGGAATAGGCCCGCAGGTGGGTGTGGCCGAGGGCGCCCTCGCCGTCGAGGACGCGCCGCCCCGCGGCGTCGACGCCGGCCAGCCACAGCCGGGTGCCGGGCCCGGCGCGCAGGTCGTCGTCGAGCGTCAGGAGCATGTCGGCGACGGCCACCCCGATGCCGGCGGAGTTGGCCAGGTCGAGCACGACGACGTCGGGCGACTCCGCATTCGCCCGGTCGAGCACCGCGACCCGGACCGGCTCCGCGTTGCCGTAGAACAGCGGCCTGTCGGGGCGCAGCACCAACGCGCTGTCGCCGCCGAGGTGCTCCTCGCGCAGGTGCGGGCGCGCGCCGCGGCCGGCGAACAGCACCAGCGACAGCACCACGGCGATCGCCAGGCCCGGCAGCAGGTCGAAGCACAGCACGCCGAGCAGCGCGGCCGCCGCGACGGCGAACGCCGGGCGCTGCAGCCGCCAGTACCGCACGAATCGCCCCAGCCGCAGGAACCCGCGCAGCGCCACCACGATGATCGCGGCGAGCACCGCCTGGGGCAGCACGCCCAGCAGCGGCGTGCACAGGGCGGCGGTGAGCAGCACGAGCGCCGCGGCCAGCAGCGACACCATCGGTGTGCGCGCGCCCGTGCCGGCGACCGCCGCGGTGCGCGAGGCGCTCCCCGACACCGCGAACCCGCGGAACCAGCCGGCGGCCAGGTTCGTCACCCCGAGCGCGACGAGCTCCCGGTCGGCGTCCACCCGCGGCCCGCGCCGGCCGGCACAGCGCGCGGCGACGCTGTAGGACTCGGCGAACACCACCAGCGCCGCACCGCCCGCGCCGGCGGCCAGCAGCAGCCAGTCCCGCCAGCCGACCCCGGGCGCGGCGGGCCGGGTCAGCCCCCGCGGCAGCGCTCCCACGACGTCGACGCCGCGGCGGGCCAGGCCGAGCGCCGCCGACGCCGCGATCGAGCCGGCGAGCACTACGATGGCCGCCGGGACGCGCGGCAGCCAGCGCTGCAGGGCCAGCAGGGCGGCGAGCGCGGCCGCCGCCGTCGCAGCGGTCGCCGGCTGCAGTTCATCCGGGTGTACCGCGATGTGCCCGGCCCGCTCGAAGAAGTTCCCGTCGCCGCCGGAGACGCCGAGCAGCGTCGGCGCCTGCCGCACGACGATGACGAGGGCCATGCCGGACAGGAACCCGGTCAGCGCCGCGTCGGACAGGAAGTTGGCCAGGAAGCCCAAGCGCAGCAGCCCGGCGGCGACGAGCAGCAGCCCGCACACCATCGCGAACGCCGCCGACAGCGCCGCGAACGAGCCGGCCGCCCCTCCCCCGACCGCGGCGCCGACGGCCGAGGCGGAGATCACCGCGGCGGCCGACGTCGAGCCGACCAGCAGCAGCCGCGACGTGCCCAGCAGCGCGTAGGCGACCAGCGCCACCGGCGCCGCGTAGAACCCGTGCTGCGGCGGCACCCCGGCCAGCTGCGCGTAGGCCACCGACTCGGGCACGATCACCGCCGCCGCGATCACCGCGCCGGCGACGTCGCCGCGCCACCATTCCCGTCGATAGCCGGTCAGCCAGCCCGGCAGTGCCCGCGTCACGCAAAGACGATCACAATTCGCGGTACCGCCGCGGACCACCCGATTCAGGTGACCTGTCTGCGGGCACTCAGCGCGCGACCCACGGCAACCCGACGAGCTTGCCCACCTTCGTGCCTTGCTCGAGGTCCGTGTGGGCCTGGCGGATGTCGTCGATCGCATAGCGGTGGACCGGACCGAGGGACACCTCGCCTGCGGCGATGCGGTCGAGGTAGCGCTGCAGCACCTCGGCGGGCAGGTCGTCGCTCTCGCCCCCGTACGCCGAGAGCCGCACGCCCCGCGGCAGGTACCCGATCGGGTAGAAGTCGCGGACCAGCCACTCGTTGGACAGCATGCCGGTGAAGCAGACCGTGCCGTGCACGCGCGTGGCCCGCAGCGTGTCGGGCAGCGTGGGCGTGCCGACCAGCTCGAGCGCCGCGTCGACGCCGTCCGGGAACAGCTTGCGCACCTGCCCGGCGACGTCTCCGTCATCGATGAGCGGATGGTCGGCGCCCATGGCGTCGAGGCGTTCCGGCCGGCGCGTGGTGGCGAGCACCATGGCGCCGAGATCCCGGGCCAGCGCGGCGGCGGCGAGGCCGACCGAGGACGTGCCGCCGCGGATGAGCAGCGTCTGGCCGGGCCGCAGGTCGAGCCCGACGGTCAGCGAGCCGTACGCGGTCTGCAACGTCTCCGGCACCGCGCCGATCGTCGCCCAGGGCAGCGCCGATCGGAACGGGATGACCTGCTCGCGGGGCACCACCGTGTACTGCGCGTATCCGCCGTCGAACGTCCGCCCCATCCCGCCCATCATCGTCACGACCTGCTGGCGCTCGGCGAGGTCGGTGCCGTTGGGGTCGTCGACGACCCCGGACGCCTCGATACCGGGAACCCGCGGAAACGTCACGCCGTCGGCGAGGCCCAGCCGGGTGTGCAGTTCCGACCGGTTGAGTCCGAACGCCTCCACCCGGATCCGCACCCAACCGGGCGGCACCGCGGGGTCCGGCACCTCACGAACCTGCAGGTTCTCCACCGGCCCGGGCCCGGTCAGCACAACCGCCTTCATCGTCTCGCCAGCCTCCGTCGTGTCATGCTCCACCCAAAATCGCTCTGGATCGTAATGCTGAGCTGGCATTATCCGGGGCATGACGAGCGATCCCGGCGAGGTAGTGCGGCGCGGATATGACGCGGTTTCCTATCAGTACCGCGGCGACGACGACATGCCGGAGCAGTACCTGGCCTGGCTCGACGAGCTGCAGGACAGCCTTCCGGAGCGCGCCGACGTGCTCGACCTCGGCTGCGGCTGCGGGGTGCCGGTCGCCCGGGTGCTGGACGAGCGCGGCCACCGGGTGACCGGGGTCGACATCAGCGGCGTGCAGGTCGAGCGGGCGCGCCGGCTCGTGCCCGGCGCCACCTTCATGCAGGCGGACGCGACCACCGTGTCGTTCCCGGACGGCTCGTTCGACGCCGTCGTGTGCCTCTACGCGCTCATCCACATGCCCCTCGACGCGCAGCCGGCGCTCATCGAGCGGATCGGCCGCTGGCTGCGCCCCGGCGGGGTGCTGCTGGCCACCACCGGCGCCCGGGAGTGGACCGGCGGCGAGGACGGGTGGCTCGGCGGCGACGCGAGCATGTGGTGGAGCCAGGCCGACGCGGCGACCTACCGCGCCTGGATCACCCGCGCCGGGCTCGACATCATCCACGACGAGTTCGTGCCCGAGGGCGACAGCGGCCACCAGTTTTTCCGGGCCTCTCGCGGAAATTTCGTAATGTGACGCGTAACAATTCCCACGTCGCCTGACCGGCCGTTTTAGTCGCCCGTTAAGTTTCGCTTTGCCGCCGCGCGCGAGGCGATTCGCCCGATTGAAAAACCCTATAGTCGCTCCCCGTGGATCCCTTGGACCCCCGATCGCCGACGGGTTGGACGAAACGGCGGCGGCTGGTTGTCGCCGTCGCGGCGGGTGCGGCGTTGCTCGCCGCGCTGGGCGCCGGGGCGGCCGCGCTGACGACCGGCGGCTCCGCCTCGGACACCGGCGACGGCCGGGCGGCGCTGCAGGCGGCCGGGTCCGATGCCTCGGCGGGCGACGGGGCGGCCTCCGCGTCGGCGAGCGCGAGCGGGTCCGCGTCGGCGAAGCCCACCGGCCCGTGCGGCCGCCCGGCGTCCGCGGCCCCGGCGGTCCGGGTCACCGACGTCAACGTCGGCACGTCGGTCACCGGCTACGGGCGGGAGGGCGACACCGACCCGCTGCCCATGGCGATCGCCGCCACGCCCTCCGGCGGGTCCTGGCTGGCCTGGCTCGGCACGAACGGCAAGGTGTACCTCGGCCGCCTCGACTGCGACGATCACCTGGCCGGCTCACCCACCAGCTTCGACGGCATCGACCTGCAGGACGTGCAGGCCGACGCGAACGGCGGCGTGGTGCTGCTCACCCGCAAGGGCGACTGCCACACCGGCCCGCTGTGCGGCGGGTCCTCCAGCCCGTGCAACACCATGTGGATGGTCCGGTTCGACAACAACGGGCAGAAGGTCTGGGAGCGGCAGGTCACCAACCTGACGAGCGGCCTCGGCGGGTACGACAACGGGGCCCGGTTCGTGTGGTGGTACCAGCACCACGGGCGCCTCGCCAGCGACGGCAGCAACTACGCGGCCTACTTCGGCGTGGCCATCACCGTGCAGAACGGCAGCTGCGTCGACATCCACGAGGGCGACCGGATGCAGGTGGTGAACGCCGGCGGCGGCCTGGTCTCCGGGCACCGCGACAGCTTCGAGGTCGGCTGCAGCCACAGCTGGGGCACCCGGATCGCGTGGGACCCGCGCACCAGCCACTTCGCGATGGTGTGCGCCACCGACAACAACTGCCGCATCGCCCAGCCGCACCCGTACCGCACGGTCGCCACCGGCGCCTGCGACGGCACCCTGTTCGGCGGCGACCTCGTCCTGGCCAGGACGTCGGGCTACTGGAGCGCGTGGAGCCAGGGCGGGCAGGCCCGCCTCGAGCACTTCGGCAACGGCGCGTCGGACTCGACGGTGCGCACCGGGGCGGCGTCGGCCCATCCGCACCTGGTGACCTACGGCGCCGGCCGCATGCTGCTCGCCTGGGAGTCGGGATCGTCGATGTCGGCACAGGTCTACGACTCCGGCACGGGCAAGACCGTCGGCGCGAAGTTCACGATCGGCGTCAAGGACCACAACTACCAGGCGTTCAAGTCCTACGCCGACGGCAGCGCCGCCTACCCGGCCGCGGGCGCCAACGGCACCTCGGTCCGTATCGCCCGGGTCATGCCGCTCGCCTGACCGCGACTGCGCCGCCGGCGCCGGCGTAACCAAAAGTTAGCGCTAACAGTGGCATTGATAAATGCGCGGGGGCACGGCAAAGTGAGCGCTCACAACGGGCGCTACGAGAGGAATCCGCCATGCCTCAGCCCCACCACCTCAGCCGGCGTCGGCTGCTGCAGACCTCCGGAGCCGTCGCCATGGCCGCCGCCGCGGTGCCGCTGGTCGCCGAAGGGGCCGACGCCGTCGTCGCGCCGGCCCGGGCCGACACCGGGGTGTCGGCGTACGCGTTCGACCTCGGGCAGGTGAAGCTGACCGCCGGACGGCTCATGGACAACCAGAGCCGGACCCTTGCGTACCTGAAGTTTCTCGACGTCGACCGGATGCTGTACAACTTCCGCGCCAACCACAAGCTGTCCACCAACGGCGCGACGGCCACCGGCGGCTGGGACGCGCCGACGTTCCCGTTCCGCACCCACATGCAGGGGCACCTGCTCACCGCCTGGGCGCAGGCCTACGCGGTGCTCGGCGACACCACCTGCCGGGACAAGGCCGGCGCGATGGTCGCCGGGCTCGCCGCGTGCCAGGCCAACAACGCCGCCGCCGGGTTCAGCACCGGGTACCTGTCCGGCTTCCCCGAGTCCGACTTCACCGCACTCGAGGGCGGCACGCTCGGCAACGGCAACGTCCCGTGGTACTGCATCCACAAGACCCTCGCCGGACTGCTCGACGTCTGGCGGTACATCGGCAGCACCCAGGCCCGCGACGTGCTCCTGGCGCTGTGCGGCTGGGTCGACTGGCGCACCGGCCGGCTCAGCTCCACGCAGATGCAGAGCGTGCTCGGCACCGAGTTCGGCGGCATGAACGCGGTGCTCACCGACGTCTACCAGCAGACCGGCGACGGCCGCTGGCTCACCGCGGCGCAGCGCTTCGACCACGCAGCCGTGTTCAACCCCCTCGCGTCCAACACCGACCAGCTGAACGGGCTGCACGCCAACACGCAGGTGCCGAAGTGGATCGGGGCGGCGCGGGAGTTCAAGGCGACGGGCACCACCCGATACCGCGACATCGCCGTCAACGCGTGGAACATCACCGTCAACGCGCACACGTACGTCATCGGCGGCAACAGCCAGGCCGAGCACTTCCGCGCGCCGAACGCCATCGCGTCGTACCTGACGAACGACACCTGCGAGCAGTGCAACAGCTACAACATGCTCAAGCTGACCCGCGAGCTGTGGATGGTGTACCCCGACCAGGCCGCCTACTTCGACTTCTACGAGCGGGCCCTGCTCAACCACCTCGTCGGCGCGCAGAACCCGGCCGACAGCCACGGGCACATCACCTACTTCACCCCGCTCAACCCCGGCGGCCGGCGCGGCGTCGGGCCGGCGTGGGGCGGCGGCACGTGGAGCACCGACTACACGTCGTTCTGGTGCTGCCAGGGCACCGGCGTGGAGACCAACACGAAGCTGATGGACTCCATCTATTTCTACAACGGCACCACCCTCACCGTGAACCTGTTCGTGCCGTCCGTGCTGACCTGGAGCCAGCGCGGCATCACCGTCACGCAGACCACGACGTACCCGGTCGGCGACACCACCACGCTGCAGGTCACCGGCAGCGTGAGCGGCTCGTGGACGATGCGCGTCCGCATCCCCGCGTGGGCGAGCGGCGCGACCGTCAGCGTCAACGGCGTCGCACAGAGCGTCGCCGCCACCCCGGGCACCTACGCGTCGCTGACCCGCTCGTGGACGTCGGGCGACACCGTCACCGTGAAGCTGCCGATGGCCGTCGCCGTGCGCCCGGCCAACGACAACGCCAACGTCGTCGCGCTCACCTACGGCCCGGTCGTGCTCGCCGGCAACTACGGCAGCACCGCCCTGTCGGCGTTGCCGGCGCTGAACACCTCGTCGGTCAACCGCACCAGCAGCACGTCCCTGGCGTTCTCGGCGACGGCGAACAACACCACCGTCGGGCTCGGGCCGTTCCACGACGCGCAGGGGTTCAACTACACCGTGTACTGGAGCGCGAACGGCCAGGCCGGCGGGCCGGCCTACCGGCTCGCCAACGCCTCCAGCGGCCTGGTGCTGGGCATCCAGAACATGTCCACCGCCGACGGCGGGCTCGCGCTGCAGTGGGCCGACAACGGCACCGCCGACCACGACTGGGAGCTCGTCGTGGACGGCACCGCGGTACGACTGCGCAACGCCAACAGCGGCAAGGTCCTCGGCGTGCAGAACATGTCCACCGCCGACAACGCCGTCGTGCTGCAGTGGACCGACAACGGCACCGCCGACCACCGCTGGACGATCGTCGACAACGGCGACGGCACCCACAAGCTGCGCAACGCCAACAGCGCCAAGGTGCTCGGCATGTCCGGCAACTCCACGGCCGGCGGCGCGCAGGCGGTACAGGCCCCCGACGACGGCAGCGCCGACAACCTGTGGCGCTTCCTGCCCGGCGGCTCCCGGCGCATCCAGAACCTCGGCAGCGGCCTGGTGCTCGGCGTGACGAACATGTCCACATCGGACGGTGCGTTGGTCGTGCAGTGGGGCGACAGCGGCACCGCCGACCACCTGTGGAGCGCGGTGGTCGACTCGGGCGGCTACATCAGGCTGCGCAACGCCAACAGCGGCAAGGTCCTCGGCGTCGAGAACAGCGGGACGGCCAACGGCACCCGCGCGGTCCAGCTGCCCGACACGGCGTCCAACGACCGGCGGTGGCGGCTGCGGTACGGCGGCAACGGCTACTTCCGCATCCAGTCCGCGGGCGGCGGCCGGGTGCTCGGGGTGAGCGGCGCCTCGACCGCGCCGGGCGCGCAGGTGCTCATCTGGGACGACAACGGCACCGATGACCACCTCTGGCGCTTCGTCTGAGCCTCTTGCCGAAAAGGTTTTCGGCGTGCACAGTGGGCAGCGGACCGCATAGACCAACGGCTATGCAATCCGTCCTCGTGCCGGGCCCCGCCAGGCCCGGCGCTCCCACTCCGCCGTGCCGATGCCGCATGCCCCGGCGCGGCTCTGCCGTGGAGGTACCCATGCAGCATCGCCGGACCTGGGCGGCGACCCTGGCCGCCGTGACCACCCTGACCACCGCGCTGCTCGCGGCCCCGGAAGCCTCGGCCGCGCCCGCCGGCCGGCTGGCCCGCCCGGCTGCCGACGGAGGCGGCCTCGCGCCGATCGGCGGCACCGTCCCGGGCCTCACCGGGGAGTCCGCACGCGCCGCGGGCGGCGCCGCCGTCGAGCACTTCGCCGGCACCCGCCGGCAGCAGAGCGTGCAGGCCCGGAGCGCGCAGATACAGGCCGCGCAGCTGCACACCGACTGGGGCGTGAACCTGCCCAGCGCCACGACGCAGGGCCTGCACGCCACGCAGAGCGTGCTGGACTCGGCGCCGACCACGACCACCGGCGGCGACTACGTCTACGCGCCGACCGCGCTGCCCGGCGGCAACGCGTGCATCGAGATGACCACCGCCTACACGCCCACCGGCCCGTACCTGTGGGCGTGGGACTGGTGCGGCGGGCGCGACGGCGTCGGCAAGCTCACCCCGATGGACGCGACCTTCCTGGCCACGTACACGACCACGGTCAACGGCCGGCGCGCCTACAGCATGGACGAGCACAAGACCTCGACCACCGCCAACACCTGGACCGCGTACCTCTACAACTACGTCACCCACGCCTGGGACACGTACTTCACCAGCTCCGGCACCTTCGACCTGCCGCAGTTCAACTTCGGCTGGAACATGTTCGAGATCTACACGTCGGTGAACCCGTCCACCGGCGCCGGCTACTACTGCCAGACCTTCGCCGGGCGCGGGTTCGAAAGCAGCGCCGTGCAGGTCTACGCCGGCGGCGCCTGGGTCGCGGCGACCTCGGCGAACACCTCGACCACGCACCGCACGATCCCGTCCGGCAGCGCCTACGACTGCCCGGCGCTCACCTTCTCGATGCTCAACCCGAACGACCACTGGCTCGCCCAGATCGGCGGCGCCCAGCCGCCGGCCGGCGCCTCCTACGAGGCCGAGTCCTCCGCCAACACCCTCGCCGGCCAGGCCCGCGTCCGCACGTCGGCGGGCGCCTCCGGCGGCGCGTTCGTCGGCTACGTCGGCGGCGGCTCGGCGAACACCCTGCGGTTCAACAACGTCACCGCCTCCGCCGCCGGCACCAGGACGGTGCGGCTCTACTACGCCTCCGGCGAGGCCCGGTCCGTGACGCTGACCGTCAACGGCACCGCCGGCCCGACGGTGAGCACGCCGTCCACGGGCGGCTGGGACACCGTCGGCTCGGTCACGCTCAGCGTCACCCTGCGGGCCGGCGCCAACACCATCCAGCTGGGCAACGCCGGCGGCTGGGCCCCGGACATCGACCGCATCGTCGTGTCCTGAGGTACAGTCCGCACATGCCTGGCCGGCGCGCGTCTGTCCGCCTCAACCTGGCCGCACTGTTTGCGGCGCTCCTGCTGGCAGTTGCCTCCGCGCTGCCGTGGGAGGAGCGGGTGACGATCGCGGGCGCGCACGCGGTCTCCGGCCTGCAGCTCGGCGGCGCGGTCACGCTGCCGCTCGCCCTGTTCGCCGCCGCGACCTCGGTCGCGGCGGCGATCACCGGGCGGGCCCGGTTCGCGGTGCCGTCGGCGATCGCCGGCGCCGCCGCGGCGGTCGTGGCCACGCGGGACTTCGCCCGCCTGGCGCAGACCCGCTACGAGGTCATCGACAACGCGTCGGAGCCGATGCTCGGCGTCCTGCTCGCCGCCGTCGCCGGTGTGCTCCTCGCCTGCCTCGCCACGGCCGCCGTCGCGCTCAGCCCGCGAAGCGCGGGGTCGGCAGGCCGCGGGGGCCGCCCGGATCGATGACCAGCACCTGGCCGGACAGCGGCGCCGCCGCGAGCTCGGCGTCGGTGAGGCCCATGCGGGCGCTGGTGACGGCGAGCAGCGCCAGGTCCGGGCCGATGAACGCGCACCGGGTGGGCCGCGGCACCGGCAGGAGGAGCTCACGGTCGACGGTGCCGTCAGGGGCGTAACGCACGATCCGCCCGCCGGCCCACTTGCAGTTCCACACGTAGCCTTCGGCGTCGACGGTGACGCCGTCGGGGTACCAGCCGGTGCCGGTGTCGTCGACGAAGACGCTGCCGGGGCCGGCCTCGCCGGTGTCCGGGTCGAACGGGTGGGCGCGCACGACCTGGCGGGTGGAGTCGACGTGGTACATCGTGCGGCCGTCGGGGCTCCACGCCGGACCGTTGGAGCAGATGATCCCGTCGAACACGGCGGTCGGCGTGCCGCCCGGCGACAGGCAGTAGAACGAGCCGGTGGGGTCGGTCTCGGCGAGGTCCATGGTGCCGAACCAGAACCGGCCGGCCGGATCGACCGCGCCGTCGTTGCAGCGGTTGCCGGGCCGGTCGGCCTCGACCGCGGCGACGACCTCGCACCATCCGGCGTCGGGATCGAGGTAGGCGACCGCATGGCGCAGCGCCATGACGAGGCCGCCGTCCTCGCGCAGGGCGACCGAGCCGACCATGTCGCCGACGTCGATCGTGCGGGTCGGGCCGCCGGCCCAGTCCAGGGTGTGCACGAGCCCGGCGGTGATGTCGACCCAGTGCAGGCGGGCGGCCCGGTCGTCCCACACGGCGCTCTCGCCGAGGTGGCAGGGTAGGTCGCCGAGCACCGTCCACGTTGTGTCAGTCATCGGCGCGCTCCCGGCCGTAGGTGAACAGGATGGCCAGGATGACCAGGCCGTAGATGATGTCGCGGCCGTACTCGGGCACCCGCTCGGCCTGCAGCAGGGTCACGATGGCCACGAGGGTGACGCTGCCGGCGACGACGCCGGCGTAGTGGCCCCGTCCGCCGAGGATCGACACGCCGCCGACGACGACCGCGGCGATGGACTCGAACAGGTACGGGTCGCCGAGGCCCAGCGACGGCTGTCCGCCGTAGCCGACGAGGGCGATGCCGGCGACGGCCGCGAAGACGCCGGAGAGGGTGTACAGCGCGACGGTGACGGCCCGCACCGGCACCCCGGCGAGGAACGCGGCCCGGGGGTTGTTGCCGACGGCGTACACCCGCCGGCCGAACGTCGTCAGCGTGAGCAGGACGGTGACGGCCAGCCCGGCGCCGGCCCACAGCAGCAGCTCGGTCGGCACGCCGAGCACCCGCCCGACGACGAGCCGCCGCAGCGGCTCCGGGGCGTAGGAGGCGCACGACGCGCAGGTGAGCCCCTTGGACAGGCCCAGCGACAGGCCCTGCAGCACGCCGTTCATGCCCAGCGTCATGACGACCGCGGGCACCCCCAGCCAGGCGACGCCGAGCCCGTTGGCCATGCCCACGAGCGCGCCGGTGCCGATCGCGGCCAGCAGCGCGAGCGGCAGCCGCGAGGTCTGGCCGAGGCTGGTCGTGGTGAGCACGATCGCGGCGCCGTTGAGCACCCACGGCATCGACAGGTCGATCCCGCCGACGAGCACGACGAGCATCTGCCCCGCGGCGACGAAGCCGATGAAGCTCGCCACCACGAGCATCGCGCGCAGGCTGGTCCAGCCGGCGAAGCCGGGGTGCAGGATCGTGCCGGCCACCAGGATGAACGCGGCGGCGGCGAACGCGTAGACCAGCCGCTGCACGCCCGGGGTGAGCGCGGTGAACCGCGCGACGAGGGCGCTCACGAGACCGCCTCCCGGCGGCGGCGGGCCAGCAGGGCGGCGCCGCTGCCGAGCAGCACCGCCACGACCAGGAACAACCCCTGGAACAGCGACTGGTACAGCGGGTCGATCCCGGCGAAGAACAGCACGTCGATGACGAGGGTGAGCGCGAACGCCCCGGCGACGGCGCCGAGTGCGCTGCCGCGGCCGCCGGTGAACGCGATCCCGCCGACGACGACGGCGGCGATGGAGGTGAGGATGTACGGCGCGCCCGCGTTCGGGTCGCCGGACGTCGTCGTGGACACGTAGAAGACAGCGGCGAGGGCGCTGCACAGGCCGGACAGCGCGTAGACGGCGACCTTGACCCGGGCCGCGGGCACGCCGACCGCGCGGGCGCTCGCCTCGTCGGAGCCGACCGCGTAGACGCGCATGCCGAAGCGGGTGCGGCGCAGCACGAGCCACCCCGCGACCGCCAGGGCGAGCCAGATCAGGGCGGTGGGCGCGTCCGGGTCGGTGAGCACGGAGCGCACCGCCGGGTCGATCGAGCCGCCGGGCACGGGCAGCACGCGCAGCGCGAGGCCGCTGTAGACGCTCAGGGTGGCGAGGGTGGTGAGGATCGGCGCGATGCGGCCGCGGGCGACGATCAGGCCGTTGACCGCGCCGCAGAGCGCGCCGACGGCGAGCACGAGCAGGAGCCAGCCGGGCGAGCCGCCGGTCGCGGCGGTGATGGCGACGCCGAGGCCGACGGTGCCGCCGACGGACAGGTCGATGCCGCCGGTGAGCACGACGAGGCTCTGCCCGATGGCCACGAACACCAGCGGCAGGGAGGTGTTGAGCAGCGACAGGTAGTCGAACGGGGTCGGGAAGTGCCCGAGGCTCGTCGTGTAGACGGCGAGGTACGCGGCGAACGTGGCGCCGAGCACGAGCACCCCCAGCCGGAGTTCACGCATGCGGTACCAACTCCTTCATGGCTGCCGCCACGATCCGCTCAGCGTCGCCGACGGGGCCGGGCAGCTCGGCGGTGATGCGGCCCTCCCGCAGGACGAGGACGCGGTGGCAGAGGTGGGCGATCTCCTCGGTCTCGCTGGAGTACAGCAGGACAGCCTTGCCCGCCGCGGCGAGCCGGGCCACGAGGGCGTACAAGTCGTGCTTGGTGGCGGCGTCGACGCCGCGGGTGACGTCGTAGAGCAGCAGCACGTCGGCCTCGGTGAGCAGCCAGCGGCCCATGAGGACCTTCTGCTGGTTGCCGCCGGACAGCGTGCCGACCGGCCGGGTCGCCGGGCGGTCGGCGCGGATCGACAGCTGCGCGACCATCGCCGCGACCGCCTCCCGCTCGGCCCGCCGTCGCACGAACCCGGCTGTGGAGATGCGCTCGAGCGTGGCCAGGGTCAGGTTGTCGCGCACGGACATGGGCAGCAGCAGCCCCTCGGCCTTGCGGTCCTCGGGCACGTAGGCGATGCCGATCCCGGCGCGGATCGCGTCGGCGGGCCTGCGGATGCGCGCCGGCCGCCCGGCGACCTCGATGCTCCCGGCGCGGGCCCGCCGGGCCCCGAACAGGGTGAGGAACAGGTCGCGCTGGCCCTGCCCGGCGAGGCCGCCGATGCCGAGAATCTCGCCGCGGCGCAGCTCGAAGGAGACGTCGCGCAGCGTCGGGCCGCTCAGCCCGTCGACGCGCAGCGCCGCGTCGGTCTGCTCGACCGGTGCGATGGTGGGGTAGCTGCCGGCGAGGATGCGCCCGCTCATCAGCCGCACCGCCTCGGCCTCCGACAGCCGGTCGCGGGTGTCGACCCGGGTCCCGTTGCGAAACACGGTGACCCGGTCGGCGAGCGCCTCGATCTCGCGCCAGCGGTGCGAGGTGAACACGACGCAGCAGCCGGCGTCGCGCAGCCGCCGCATGTGCCCGGCCAGCCACGCCACCTGCTGCTCGGCGAGGGCAGCGGTCGGCTCGTCGAGGATGAGCACCCGCGGCTCGGTGGCCAGGACCCGGACCAGCTCGACGACCTGCCGCTGCGCGACGGTCAGGTCGCCGGTCGTCGCCGCCGGGTCGATGTGCTCGGCGCCGAGCCGTTCCAGGAGCAGGTGCGCCGTCGGTACGAGCTGACGCCGCCGGACCAGGCCGAAACGCCCGCGCGGCGGGTGCTGCAGCAGCAGGTTCTCGGCGACGCTCAGGTCGGGCATGAGCGAGAGCTCCTGGAACGTGGTCGCCATGCCCAGCGCCTGGCGGGCCGCGGGCCCGGCGAGCCGGCCGACCGGCTCGCCGAGGATCTCCACGGTCCCGCGGTCCGCGCGGATCAGCCCGCACAGGACCTTGATCATCGTGCTCTTGCCGGCGCCGTTCTCCCCCGCCAGGGCGTGGATCTCGCCGGGACGCGCCGCGAACGACGCGTCCCGCAGCGCCTGGACCCCGCCGAAGGCGCGGTCGACCCCGGTGGCCGCGACGGCGTCGACCGGCCCGGCCCCCGGGTCCGCGGGTGCCGCCGGCGGCGCCGTCGACGAAGTCCCGTCCACGTCAGCCCAGCTTCACGTTGAGCGTCGCGCCCGGGCAGGGCGTGCCGTCCGTCGCCGCCTCCTGGCACAGCACCAGCAGCGCGTTGGGCCCGGAGTCGGTGAAGTCGGCGAAGAAGCTGTCGGGCAGGTCCGGGAAGACGGTCTCGCCGGGCTTGATGGTGTCCGACGTGGCCACCGGGAACGGGATGGTGATGCTCTGCTTGGGGTGCTCGCCCTTGATGACGGCCCGGGCGAGCTCGAGGGAGATGACCGACAGGAACGGCGGCTGGCCGATCGACATGCCGTTCACCTTCGGCTGGGAGATGCCGGCCATGTACTTGCGGAAGCCGTTCTCCGCCTCGCCGCCGACGACCGGCACGGGCTTGCCGGCCTCGGCGAAGGCCTTGATGACACCGTCGGTGCCGCCGGATACCCAGACGCCGTCGACCTTCGGCAGGCTCGGCAGCTGCGCCGCGGTCTGGCGCTGCGCGGTGGCGGAGTCCCACATGCCGCTGTACGTGGCGACGATCTTGATGCCGGGGTTGGCCGCGAACACCTTCTTGGCGCCGGCGTTGCGGTCGTTGTCGGCGCCGGTGCCGGCCACGCCGGTCACCATCACCACGTTGCCCTGCCCCTTGAGCTGGTCGACGATGAACTGGGCCAGCTGCTCGCCGAACTTCACCTGGTCGGTGTTGACGGTCAGCCCGCACGGCTCGTCGACGGTGTTGTCGAACGACACCACGACGATGCCGCGGTCGCAGGCCTGCTTCACCACGCCGTTGAGCCCGCTCGTCGACGCGGCGTTGATGACGATGCCGTCGACGCCCTGCGCGATGAGGTTCGAGATCTGCCGGGTCTGCACGGCCACGTCGTTGCCGGCGTTGAACACCGTGCAGTCGACCTGGTCCTTGTACGGCGGCATCGCGCACGCCGCCTTGAAGACGTTCTCCATCTCCACGCGCCACCCGTTGCCGATGAACGAGTTGGACAGGGCGATCTTCAGCTTGCCCTTGGCGCCGGCGCCGGCGTCCTTGGCGCTCGGCCCTGAGCTGCAACCGGCCGCGACCAGCACGGCCAGCAATCCGGCCGCGAGCAGCCGGGTATAGCGGGGTAGCATCATTCGCGCTCCACCTTCGGGTGTGTGCGGTCCCGAGTTGCCGCTCGGGGCCTTTGCTGCATTTGGGATGTGCGGCAGTGCGGCCAGGGTCTTCGGGCTCTGGCCGTGCTCGGTGTGCGAGCTGGTTCTTAGGCGACGGTTCCCGCGCCGAGCGGGAATCCGGCCGAATCGCGCAGGACGGCCGCGGCGGCGCCGACCACCACGACCACCTCCCCGTCCAGGGCACCGGCGACGACGGGCGGGATCGCCTCGCCGGCATGGATGGCCCGCCGCGCCATGGACTCGCGCAGCGGATCGATGAGGATGGAGCCGGCCGGCGCAAGGTTGCCGCCGAGCACGATCAGCTCCGGATCCAGCAGGTTGTACATGTTCGCCATCGCGACGCCGATGTGCCGCCCGGCGTCGGCGAGCACCCGCCGGCACCCGGCGTCGCCGTCGTGCGCGAGCCGGATGACCTCGGCGATCGAGGGCTTGCCGGGATGCGACTGCCACAGGTGCTGCGTGATCGCGTCCGCATTGGCCAGGGTGTTGAGGCAGCCGCGCCCGCCGCACTCGCAGACGAGCCCGTCCTCGTTGATGGTGGTGTGGCCGATCTCGCCGGCCGTGCCGTTCGCGCCGACATACAGCGCCCCGTCGAGGACGAAGCCGGCGCCGATCCCGTTGGCGGTGTAGACGTAGGCGTAGTCGCGCAGCCCGCGGGCCACGCCAAGGGTGAGTTCGGCCAGCGCGGCCAGGTTGGCGTCGTTGCCGACCAGGACCGGCAGCCCGAGAATCTCGGTGGCCAGGGCGTGCGGGTTGACGCTCACCCACGGCTTGAGGGTCGTCGCCCGCCCGTTGAGCCCGGTGCGACGCTGGATCGGCCCCGGCATCGCGATGCCGACCCCGATGACCTGCTCCCGGCGGAACGACGTGCGCCCCAGCAGCCGGTCGATCAGCTCGCCGGTCAGGCGCAGCGTCTCGGCCGGCCCGATGCGGTCGTCGACCGTCACGGCGTCGTGCACGAGCAACTCCTGCGCGACGTTGCAGACCGCGGCCCGCACCGTCCCGTTGGCGATCTCGACGCCGACGGTCGCGCCGAGCCCCCCGTGCAGCCCGACGAGCGTCGGCGGCCGCCCGGTGACCACCCGCCCGTTGCGCGGCGCGTCCGCCACCTCCACGACGGTCCCGGCATCGAGCAGCTCGGCAACCACACTGGCCACGGTCGACCGGGACAGCCCGATCTCGGCGAGGTCGGAGCGGGACATCGCACCGCGCTGCCGCAGCGCGTGCACCACGCGACTGCGGTTGGCGTTGCGCTGTGCGGAGCCCGCATCCATGACCGGAGTATTGACGTTCCAGCTGATCCAGTCAATACACTGCCCGGGAGAGCGTTTCCTGCGACCTATTTATGTCTGGACTAATCAAAACAGGAGGCGTCATGGACACCGCCGACACCGCAATGCGCCACTGGATCGCCGGCGCCGCAACCGGCGACTGGACCGCGCTGGTCGCCCTGCTCGACCCGTCGGTCGCCTTCCACGTCCCCGTCTCCGGCTTTTCCGGCGTCCAGCACGGCGTCGAGTCGGCCGAGCGCTTCTTCGCCGGCCTGACCGCCCGCCTGCGCGCCGCCCTGACCGTCACCGCCCGCCTCACCGGCGACGGCCGCACGGCCTTCGAGGTGGCCGTGGCCGGCATGTTGTCCGGGCATGCCTTCGAGCAGCGCCTGTGCCTGGTCTTCATCACCGCGGACGGGAAGGTCCGCGAGTTCCGCGAGTACCTGGCCTTCCCCTCCGCGGCGCTTTAGGGGTCGGGCAACGACATCACCGACGCACCGAGGGTGCCGGCCCGAAAAACACGTGGATCGATGTGGGGTGGCGGGCTACGGTCGCCGCATGATCTACCAGCATCCGTTGGCGTACCTGCTCGGGATCGAGGGCCTCGCGCTCCTGCATGCGTGGGGCGGGGAGTACGACGAGAAGTTCACGCAGCGGCGGCTGGCCGAGGTACGGGACCTGCTGGCCAACCCGGCGCTCACCGGGCACGAGGGGGTACTGGCCGGGCGGGGCGACACGCTCACCGGGTACCGGCAGTGGGCGGCGACCTACGACGAGCCGCGCAACAGCCTGTTCGATATCGACGAGCCGGTCATGCACCGGCGTATCGAGGCGCTGCCGGTCGGCGACGCCCTCGACGCGGCGTGCGGTACGGGAAGGCACGCCGAGTACCTTGCCGGGCGAGGGTTCACGGTGATCGGCGTGGACAGCTCACCGGAGATGCTGGAGCGGGCCCGCAACCGGGTACCGTTTGGAGACTTCCACCTGGGCGATCTGCGCGAGCTGCCCCTCCCCGACGACAGTGTCGACCTCGTCGTCTCCGGCCTCGCGCTGTCCCACTCGCCCTCGCTGGAGCCGGTGCTGACCGAGTTCGCCCGCGTCCTGCGCCCCGGCGGGCACGCGGTGATCTCCGATGCGCATTGCGAGATCGGCTTCCGCGGCTCCGTCCCGCACGCGCTCGGGCCGGCCGGCGAACCCGGCCTCGTCGCCACGTACCGGCACACCGTCGGCGACTTCGTACGCGCGGCGCTGGCCGCCGGGCTCCAGATCCGGGCGTGCGAGGAGCCGCACGGCTCGCGTGGTGACCAGTCCTCACCGCCACCGCCACCGCCGGTACCTCCCGCAGAGGCGCCCCCCGGCGACTGGGCCAACTGGCCGTGGTCGCTCATAGCGCTGCTGCCCGAGGCGGCACGGGCCGCGTGGGCGGTACCCGCGGTCGTCGTCTGGGACTTCGAGCTTCCCGAGGGCGCCTAGGCCTGCCTTTGCAGCATCCGGGTGCCCCGGCCCGCGGGCGGGCGCCATATACCTGCTCCAGCGGGGATACCGCTAGAGCAGGTATCTCGAGCGATCGGGCTACGACAGCGTCCAGGTGACGGTGTCGGTGACCGTTGTGCCGTTGATGACGGCGGTGGCCGTCACCGTGTTGGTGCCCGGGCGCAACGTCACGCCCGGCCAGGTGAAGATGTGGTCGGTGCTCGATCGGGAGCCCAGCGAGGTGCCGTTGAGGCTCAGCGTCACGGTGGCGGCGTTCGAGTAGATCTTCACGTCTGTCGCCGCCGTCGTGCGCTGTGTCCAGCGGCGGCTGGTGATGTACACCGTCGGTGCGGGTGACCAGTTCGCCTTGTACCAGTAGAAGGCGTCCTTCTTCACCGCCCGGTCGCGGGTCACCAGACCCTTGTCGTTGATGCCGGGCTGGGAACCCTCGTTGCGGCCGTCGGAGGCGAAGTCGAACATGTTCCAGACGAACTTGCCCCAGACGTAGGGGCGGGCCTGCAGCTGCTTCCACGACTGTTCATGCAGCAGCGCCTGGTACTCCTCCGGGTGCCACTGGCCGCCGGCGCTGGGCTGGGCCGGGTTGAGCTCGTGCTGGGTGGTGTTGGCGCCGGCGCCGTACTCCGACACGGCGATCGGGCGGGCCGGCATCGCGGCGTGCAGCGAGTCCAGGTTCGGGCCGAGGCCGGAGACCGAGCCGGTGTACCAGCCGTAGTACTTGTTGTAGCCGGTCGTCTCCGCGTGGGTGGGCACGGCGCCGGTGTCGCTGACGCAGCAGGTGGCGTAGGTGGACAGGCGGTCGGGGTCCTCGGTGCCGACGATGCCGGCCAGGTCGGCGAGCAGGTTGTTCGTGGCGGCGTTGTCGGCCCGCTGCTCGTTGCCGATGCTCCAGAACACGATCGACGGATGGTTGTAGTTCTGGCGGATCAGCTCGCGCAGCTGCTGCTCGGCGTTGGCGGTGAAGCCCGACGACGCCGTGGTGTCGTTGACGAGCGGGATCTCGGCCCACACCACCAGGCCGGCGGCGTCGGCGAGGTTGTAGTCCTTCTGGTCGTGCTGGTAGTGCGCCATGCGCACCGCGGTGGCGCCGATCTCCTTGATGAGGTCGAAGTCCTGGGTGTGCTGGGTGTCGTTGACCGCCCAGCCGGCGCCGGCGCGGTCCTGGTGCAGGTTCACGCCGTGCAGGTCCAGGTGGTGGCCGTTGAGGCTGAAGCCGGTGTTGGGGTCGATGGCGAACGAGCGCAGGCCGAGCGGCTCGGTGACGACGTCGGTGACCCGGCCCGTGGCGGTGTCGCGCAGCTCGACGTTGGCGTTGTACTGGTACGGGTCGGCGAGGCCGTCCCAGCGGTGCGGGTTGGCGATGGTGACGGTCTGCACCACGTCCTTGCCGGCGTGCGCGGCGACGCTGCCGGCGCTCGCGGTCTGGTCGGCCACGACGTTGCCGGCCGCGTCGGTGATGACGGCGCGGACGGAGACGTTGAGCGCGGCGCCGTTGTTGTTGAACAGCTTGGTGGTGACGTCGACGGTGGCCGAGGCGGCGGTGACGCTGCGCTGGCGCAGGTACACGCCGGGGCCGGCGTAGTCGAGCATGCGGATCTGGACCGGGTCGACGGCCCAGAAGCTCACGTTGCGGTAGATGCCGCCGTCGAAGGAGTAGTCGGCCGTCTGCGGCGCGATGTCGTTGTTGTCGGCGTTGTTCACCTTGACGGCGATGACGTTGTCCTGCCCGACGTGGAACGCGGCGGTGGCGTTGAAGCGGAACCGCGCGTAGCCGCCCGCGTGCTGGCCGAGGTAGGTGCCGTTGACCCAGACGTCGGCGACCTGGTTGGCCCCGGCGAACTGCAGGTAGAGCTGCTTGCCGGCGTAGGCGCCCGGCACGGTGTAGTGGCGGCGGTACCACCCGGTGCCGCGGTAGTAGTTGTTGCCGCCGTCGGCGCCGTCGGCGGCGTTCCAGGTGTGCGGTGTGCTGACGGCCGACCAGCCGGCGTCGTTGAAGCCGGGCTGCTCGGCGCCGGCGACGTCACCCTTGTTGAACTTCCAGCCGGAGTTGAGGTCGACGCGGGTGCGCAGGTCGGGCGGGGAGTAGGTCGCGGCCATGGCCGGCGTTGCCGGCACGAGCAGGGCCGCGGCGAGGACCACGAATGCGATGGCGGTTCGCATACGACGGCGTCCTTTCACCAGTAGGGAGAACCAGCAGGAGTGCATCGCGATGGGTATGTCAGTCGACCTCCTCCTTGACCCGGGCGACGAGCTGGGTCGGGTTGACGATGCGCAGGGCCAGGACGAGCAGCACGAGCATGGTGGCGGTGTAGACCACGGCCATGGCGTCGATCGACTGCTGGGCGCGGATGCCCGGGGAGGCCATCTCGGCGTACAGCTTGACGACCAACGTGGACGATTCCTCGTCGGCGGTGAGGAACGTCAGCTCGAACATGCCGATCGTGCGCACCAGCACCAGGATCGACGCGGCGAGGATGCCGGGCACCAGCAGCGGGGCCAGGATCCGCAGGAAGACCTGCCCGGTGCGGGCGCCGCACATGCGGGCCGCGCGCTCGATGGCGGGGTCGATCTGCTCGATGAACGGGGTCATCGTGAGGATGACGAACGGCACCGACGGCACGAGGTTGGCCAGAATGACGCCGGAGAGGTGCCCGGCGAGGTCGTACTTGTACAGCACCGTCGCCAGCGGGATGCCGTAGGTCATGGGCGGCATGAGGATCGGCAGCAGGAACGCCAGGTACATGACCCGCTGCCCCGGGAAGCGCCGCCGGGCCAGCACGTAGGCGGCGGGCACGCCGATGAGCAGCGAGACCACCACGACCGCCAGGGACACCTCCAGGGTCACCAGCAGCACGTGCAGCAGGTCGAACTCGTCCCAGGCCTGCGTGTACCACTGCGTCGTGAAGGCCTGTGGCAGCCAGGTGTCGAACCAGCTCGTGCCGAAGGAGCTGACCAGGACCGAGCCGACGACGCCGGCGAGGTTGAGCATGAAGAAGATGACGGCGCCCCAGACGATCCAGGCGGCGGGGCGCGCGACGATGCGCCGCTTCATCCCTTGCCTCCAGTCGGTCCGGTGTACAGCATCGAGCGCGCGCCCAGCACCGCGCCGATGACGACGAGCTCCACGAGGCCCATGACGATGGCGATGGCGGAGCCCTGGGCGTAGTCGTAGTGCTGGTAGCGGGCCTGCCAGGCGGCGTAGGCGATGACCCGGGTCTCCCCCGCCGGGTCGCCGACGAGCACCGCGGACGGGAACACGCTGTAGGCGAGCACGAACGTGAGGCAGAACGTGGTCGCCAGGCCCGGCGCGAGCAGCGGCAGGGTGATGCGCCGGAACCGCGACCACCAGCCGGCGCCGAGGGTGGCGGCGGCCCGCTCGAGGCTGGGGTCGATGCCCGACAGGTAGGACAGCACGAGCAGGAACGCGAACGGGAAGCCGGTGATGACCAGCGACAGGAGCACGCCCCACGAGTTGTGGATGAGCCGGATCGGCTCGTCGATGATCCCGGCGTCGAGCAGGGTGCGGTTGAACCAGCCGGTCGGGCCGAGGTAGTTGAGCAGGCCCTGCGCGGTGAGCACGGTGCCGAGCGTGATGGGCACGACCAGCAGCGTGGTGACGGCCCGCCTGCCGCGGAACCGCCCGCGCATGCGGTAGGCGATCGGCACCGAGGCGAGGACGTTGAACAGCGCGGCGGGCAGGGCGATGCGCAGTGTGGTCCAGATCGTGGCGCGTTCGTAGGCGTCGGCGAAGAAGCTGCGGTACGCCTCCAGCGGTCCGCCCTGCTCGGGCTGGAACGACAGGCCGACGCCGTAGGCGAACGGGTAGATGAACAGCAGCACGACGAACGCGGCGGCAGGTGCGAGCAGCCACAACTGGCGGTCGACGCCGCGTTCGGCGAGGCGGTGGCGCAGGGCGACCTCGGCCATCACGCCTCCCCCGCCGGGTAGACGAGCAGGTGCGCGGCGTCGGCGGTGACGGTGATCGCGTCCTGCGGCGCCAGCCGCGCCGTGGTGCGCAGGTGCAGCTGGAGCCCGTCGCGGGTGCGTGCCTCGACGGCCATTTCCCGGCCCTGGTACTCCACGACGTCCACGACGCAGTGCAGCCCCTCCTCGGCCTCGGCGCCGGGGCGGAGGTTCTCGGGTCGTACCGCCGCGAGCACCTCGTCGCCGGGGCGCACGTCGGCGACCGCGGTGCCGGTGAGCCGGACCCCTTCTAGGCTCATCACGACGCTGTCGCCGGCGACCTTCTCGGCCCGCAGCCGCAGCAGGTTGCGGAAGCCCATGAAGTCGGCGACGTGCGGGTTGGCCGGCCGGGTGTGCAGCTCCTCCGGGCTGCCGACCTGCTGCACGCGCCCGGCGCGCAGCACCACGAGCCGGTCGGCGAGCGACAGCGCCTCCTCCTGGTCGTGGGTGACGTAGACGGTGGTGAGGCCGAGGCTCTGGTGCAGCCGGCGGATCTCGGTGCGCATCTCCAGGCGCAGCTTGGCGTCCAGATTGGACAGTGGCTCGTCCATGAGCACCAGCGACGGGGAGATGACCACCGCGCGGGCGATCGCGACCCGCTGCTGCTGGCCGCCGGAGAGCTGGCCGGGCAGCTTCGCGGCGTGCTCCTCCAGGCGCACGAGGCGGACCGCCTCGTCGGTGCGCCGGCGCACCTCGGCGCGCGGCAGCCGGCGCATCTGCAGCCCGAAGGCGATGTTGCTGCGCACGCTCAGGTGCGGGAACAGGGCGTAGTTCTGGAACACCATGCCGAAGCCGCGCCGCTCCGGCGGCAGGGTGTCCAGGCGCCGCTCGTCCTGCCAGATGCTGCCGCCCGACAGCGGCAGCAGCCCGGCGAGGCAGTTCAGCGCGGTCGACTTGCCGCAGCCGGACGGGCCGAGCAGGGCGATGAACTCGCCGCGGCGGATGTCGAGGGTCAGGTCCGCCAGGGCGGCGTGCCCGGCGAAGCGCCGGGTCACGCCGTCGAGGCGGAGCGTTTCGAACGCGGGCTCGGGCACGGTCACTTCTTCACCTTCGCGCCGCCGATCTCGCGGTCCCACCGGTCGAACGCGGCGACGAGGGCCTTGGCGTCCAGCGGTACCTCGATCGGGTTGTTCGCGATGAGCGCGTCGTACTCGGGCCGGCCGAAGTCGGCGATCGCCTTCTGGCTGTCGGCGGGCGCCATGGACAGCGGCACGTCCTTGATGGCCGGTCCCGGGTAGAAGTACCCCTTGTCGTACGCCTTCGCCTGCTGCTCCTTGGTGAGCATCGACTGCAGCAGCGACAGGATCGCGGCCTGCTTGTCGGTCGAGACGCCCTTGGGCACCACGACGTAGTGCGCGTCGGTGACCCAGTGGAAGCCGTTGAGGGAGCCGATCGCGGCCTCCTTCGGCACCTGGCCGAGCACGCGCGGGTTGATGTCCCAGCCGGTCGTCGACGCGATGATCTTCGCCGATCCGTTCGCGATGCTCTTCATCGTCTCGCTGGTCGCCGACGGGTACAGCGTGACGTACTTGTTGAGCTCGGCGAGGTAGGCCCAGGTCTTCTCCCAGCCGTTGACCGGGTCCTTGGGGTCCTTGTCGCCGAGCAGGTAGGGCAGGCCCATGAGGAAGGTGCGGCCGGGTCCGGAGTTGGCGGGCCGGGCGTACTGCACGGCGCCGGGGTTGGCCTTGGCGTAGTCCAGCAGCTCCTGCGCGGTCTTCGGCGGGTTGGGCACCTTCGCGGGCAGGTACTCGATGAGCGGCCCGGACGGGTAGTAGGTGACGGTGACGCCGTACTCCCCCGCGAGCTTCTGCATGTTCGCCGCGCCCGGCAGGTAGTCGTTCATGGCGGTGAGGCGGCTGGTGAACGGCTGGAACGACATCCACAGTTTCTGGTCGATGCCGGCGGCGAGGCCGTCCACACCGGTGAGCACCACGTCGATGTCGACGCGGTTGGCGTCCTGCTGCGCCTTGACCTTGCCGGCGAGCTCCGGAGCCGTGGCCTTGGAGTAGGTGACCTTCGAGATGACGGACGGGTTCTTCTGCACGTACTCGTCGATCATGCCCTGGGTCAGCTGGAGGTTGCCGGCCACGTCGAGGATGTTGAGCGAGACCGGTGCGGAGGGCTTGTCGGGCACGGCCCCGCCGGTCGGGCCGGACTGCGCGGCGGGCTTGTCGGGCGCGCCGCAGGCGGCGACGAGGGCTAGGGAGGCGAACAACGCGGTCGCGCCGAGGCGGCGCCGGGACAGGAACATTGGCGGAGGTCCCTTCGCTACTAGACTTGCCAAAACGGCTTAGGGAGTTGGTGCCGGGCCGGTCGAGTTGCGGACCATGAGGTGCGACTCCAGCTCCCGGCGGGAGAAGGCTCGCTCGGGGTCCGCCAGCAGTTGCAGGAGCAGGTCGACGCCGGCCCGGCCGGTCTGCTCCTTGGGCTGGGCGAGGGTGGTCAGCGACGGGTTGACCATCTCGGAGAGCACGATGTCGTCGAAGCCCATGACGCTGATCCGCTCGGGCACGGCGACGCCGCGCGCAGCGAACCGGCTGAGCATGCCGAGCGCGACCAGGTCGTTGTAGCCGAGCACGGCCGTGACGCCGGTGGCGAGCACCTGGTCGGCCGCGGCGACGCCGCCGGCGAACTGCGGCGCGACGTTGCCGACCTCGACGAGCTCGACGCCGGCCGCGGCGGTGTGCTGGCGCAGGGCGCGCACGCGCTCGCGGTTGGACCACGACAGCTTCGGGCCGGGCACGTAGGCGATGCGGCGGTGCCCGAGCGCGGTGAGGTGCGCGACCGCCTGGCGGATGCCGTCGGCGCTGTTGACGGTGACCGACGGCATGCGCCCGACGCGCCGGTTGAGCATGACGATCGGGGTCTCGCCGGTGAGCGAGCGCAGCTCCTCCTCGCTCATGCGCGGCGAGCACAGGATGATCCCGTCGACCTGCTTGCTGAGGTTGCGCACGACGTCGGCCTCGGCGCTGGGGTCCTCGTCGGTGTCGGCGAGGAAGACCGCGTAGTCGGACTCGCGGGCCCGGGTCTGCACGCCCTTGACCACGCCCGGGAAGAACGGGTTGGTCAGGTCGGGCACGATGAGGCCGAGGTTGCCGGTGCGGCCCGTGATGAGGCCGCGCGCGGCCCGGTTGGGCTTGTATCCGAGCGCGTCGACGGCCTGCTGGACGCGCCGGCGGGTGTCGGCGTGCACCAGCTCCGGCGTGGCCAGCGTGCGGCTCACCGTCGCCGGCGACACCCCGGCGGCGCGCGCCACGTCCTTGATCGTCACCGGCACCCATGGCCTCCCATCGATCTCCGTCGAGTCTGCAAACCTTTTCAGGAAGTTGTCAAGACTCTTCGATGCGTGGATCAATCTCCGGTGCCGGGCCGTTCTGAAACCGTTGTCAAGCCGCCTGCACGTGGAGACCTTTTGACCGCTGCGCCCGCATGCATCGTGGCGGGGTCTTGACGGGTGTGATTACGATGGCTTCATGCCGCACCGTTAGCTTCGGGTCCCGCGCCTCTATCTCGTGACCCGCGCCGATCTCCCGCCGGGCACCCAGGCCTGTCAGGCGGCACATGCCGCGTTCGACTTCGCCTTCGAGCACCCCGATGCCGCCTCGGGCTGGCACTCCACCTCCAACACGCTCGTGCTGCTCGCCGCCCGCGACGAGCTCGCCCTCGGCTGGCTGTGCGACGACGCGGCCGAGGCGGGCCACCGGCTGGTCCGCGTCCACGAGCCGGACCTCGGCGGCGCCCTGACCGCCGCGGCGCTGGAACCCGCCGCGCACCGGTTGCTCGCCCGCCTGCCCCTTCTCGGCTCGAGAGGGGGTGAAATTTCATGAGCACTCCTGAGGCCGTCCGCGCCGAGCTCGAGGCCCTGGCCGCGCAGTTCGACGGCGACCTGGCCAAGGCGACGCGTTGGCTGCAGCGCAAGGTGCTGCGGCAGGCCGCGGCGCTGGACGCGCTCAACCGCCGGGTCGTGACGCAGCGCTTCGTGCTGCGTACGCTCGACGAGCTGGGCCGGTCGCTCACCGCCGACGAGTACGTCGCGGCGCGCGCCCGCGTCGCCGACGCCGAGCTGCGCGAGCGCATCGAGGCTGTGTAAAGCAAGTCGCATCACAAACAAGCGCGATCGCCGTGCAGGCGGTCAAGGCCGCCTGCACGCCACGTCTCGCAAGGCGCCGCCGGCCACCCGCACGCCCCGGAGGCCCTACGGTTGGGCTGCCGCCTCTAAAGCGGCGCGCAGCGGGTTCGACTCCCGCTCGGGGCGCGATGCCGTCACGACACCGGAACCAGGGTGAACAGGGCGCGGCCCTGGAAGTCGGGCCACGTTCTGGAGGCCGGGGCCTGCTCCAGGGCCGGATAGGCCGCTCGCACCGCGTCCGCGGCGCCGCCGGCCGACACGAGGTAGTAGCGCACGCCGTGGCCCTTCGGGTCGGCCAGGATCGCCGCGAAGTCGCGGTCGGAGCTGATCACGAACTGCTTCGGGTGGCGGCTGGCGAGGATGACCGCGTACGAGTACGCCGAGTCGGTCAGCACCGCGCCGTCCGGCAGGCCGAGCCCGTCGATCTCGGCGCCGATGCGCAGGTTCTGCCGGGCCAGGAACCGGGTCTGCTCGGCGCCGCCGGCGGTCAGGAACGCCGACTCCTCGCGGGCCAGATCGGGGTTGCGCAGGGTCAGGACGGTCACCGGCACCGCCAGCGCCGCCGCGAGCAGGCCGGCGACGACCGCCGCGCGCCGCGGTCCCGGGCCCCGCGCCGGGCCCTGCCGGGACAGCAGGATGCCGACCAGGACGACGACCAGCGGCACCACCGCGATCTGGAACCGCAGCCAGCCGAACGAGCTGCCGAGCAGGAAGGCGAGGTTGTCGAAGGCCAGCACCGAGCCGAGCACGGCGACGGGCGCCAGCGCCCGCGCGTCGCGCCACCGAACCGCGAGCACGGCCGCGACGAGCAGCACCGCGGGCGCGAGGGGCTCGAGGCCGGCGAGCTGCTGCGCCGCGTAGGCGGCGCGGTCGGCGAGGGTGGAGCCGGTCACCGACTCGATGGCCGCCCGGTTGGCCGCCACCTGCGCGGCGTTGCCGTACTTCGACGAGAACGTCGCGAACCACTGGTTGTCGACGATCCGCCCGCACGCGGCCCACAGGCCGACGGTCACGAGCGCCGGGAAGCCCGCGAGCACGGCGTCGGCCTGCGCGATGCCGAGCCGCCCGGACTCCCGGCCGCGGTTGCGCCACCAGCTGACGCCGAACACGGCGACCGGTGCGGCGAGCGCGGGCGCGAGGGCCTCGTAGCGGCTGCCGTAGGCCAGGCCGAGGGCGAGGCCGAGCGCCACCAGCCGCTCGGGGCGGCCGTCGGCGAGCCACTGCAGCAGGCTGCGCGTGGCGAGCATGAGCGCGACGAGGAAGAGTGCCTCGCTCATGCCGTTGCCGGCGTACCAGAAGATCATCGGGTGCAGCGCGAACAGCCCGGTCAGGATCAGCCGGGGCGTGCGGGACACGCCGAGCCGCCGCAGGATGTCGCGGGTCACCGCCACGGTCACGGCCATGACGCCCGCGGAGACGAGGACCGCGACGAGGCCGTCGCGCACCAGCGCCGGCACGAGCGCGCCGAGCGGCAGGAACGGCAGGAGGGCCAGCGACGGCAGCGGGTTCCAGACGATGCCGACCGCGGCCAGGTGCGGGTCGCGGCTGAACAGGACGTAGTAACCGTTGGCGAGGCGGCTGAGGGAGTCCTGGGGTATGAACTGCTGCCGCCACATCCAGCAGGCCAGCGCGAGGTACACGACGAGAGCCGCACCGAGGACGACCCGGCCCTCGGTCAGCCGGCGCGGGCGGGTAACCGGGGTGGCGCCGACCGCGATCGTGTCAACCGCCATGTGCCGCTCCCTGCTTCAGGTGCAGCCCGTGGGTCGTCTTCTCCCAGTACGACGGGCGCAGCAGCAGCTGCAGGCCCGCCTTGACCGCGGCGATGCTCATCATCGCCCAGTAGACCGGCGAGATGAGCGCCGACCACAGCAGGTTGGGCCGGTCCATCTGGCGCACCACGAGCACGTTGAGGTAGATCACCGTGAGGTTGCCGAGCACCAGGCACAGCAGCCCGAGGTAGTACACCGGCGCCACGAACAGGACCTGGATCGCGTGCGGCCGGGCGATCACCCACAGGATCGTCATCGCCCAGAACACGGGGTTGATCAGCGCCGTGAGCGGCGTGCCGCCGACGAAGAAGTTGAGGCAGAGCAGCCCGCGCCAGCCGAGCTGGCGCAGCGTCTGGCGGGGCGCACGCATGTGCACCAGCCAGGTCATGAGGTAGCCCTTGTACCAGCGGCTGCGCTGCTTGACCCAGTTGATGAAGTCGGAGTTCGCCTCCTCCAGCGTGACCGCGTGCAGCACCCCGACCTGGTGGCCCAGCCGGGCCAGGCGCATGCCGAGGTCGGCGTCCTCGGTGACGTTGAACGGGTCCCAGGCCCCCAGCTCGCGCAGCGCCTCGGTGCGGAAGTGGTTGCTGGTGCCGCCCAGCGGGATCGGCATGCCGAAGGCGACGAGCCCGGGCAGCAACGAGCGGAACCAGGCCGCGTACTCCAGCGTGAACCAGCGCGTGATGCGGTTCTGGTAGGTGTTGAAGTACCCGAGCTCCGCCTGCAGGCACGCGTAGGCGGGGCCGAGCCGGGCGAGCGCGACGGCCGCGCGCCGCAGCTGCAGCGGCTCCGGCCGGTCCTCGGCGTCGTAGATGGTCACGAGCTCGCCCCTGGCCAGCTGCAGGCCGTAGTTGCACGCCTTGGGCTTGGTCTGCGGCTGCGACGGCGGCACGATCACCACGTGGATGCGCGAGCCCGCCGGCAGCTGGGCCCGCGCCGCAGCGATGGTCTCGGTGTCGTCGGCCTCCAGCAGCAGCTTGACGTCGAGCTTGTCGGCCGGGTAGTCGAGGTCTTCGAGGTGCGCCATGAGCAGGTGGATCACCTCGGGCTCGCGGTAGGCGGGCACCAGGACCGTGTAGACGGGCAGCTCGTCGTCGGTGGCCGCCAGGGCGTCGGAGTCGCTGACCCAGACCCGGTGCTCCTGGCGCCCGGCCGCCCACACCAGCGCGACCCGGAAGGCGATGGCACCGCCGTACACCACGGTGATGCACCCGATGAGTACCTGCAGCGTGCCGATCGGCCGCCACACCAGTGCCGCCGCCACCAGCGCGACCACGGCCAGCAGCACCAGCTTCTGTACCCGGGTCAGCACCACGTGCGCCGAGAGCGAGGGCCACCGGTTGCGCAGCCCGTCGATGCTCGCGACGAGCTCCCGCTCCTCGCGGCCGGGCACCTTGCTGACGCCGACGGCGGTCACGGCCGGTTCCCGGTGCTGAGGCCGCCGTCGTGGCGCACGGCCGACGCGAGCGGCGAGCCGGGCACGCCCAGCAGGGCCGCCGCAAGAGCGAGGGTGACGAACGCCAGCCGTCCGCGCGGCACGTAGTGCGGGCGCGCGTCGCTGCGCTGCACCGCGACCGATGCCGACCATCGCCACGCGAACGCCGCAACGGTCAGCCCGAGCGAGGCGTCGAAGGCCAGCGGCACGCCGCCGAGCTGCCCGGTGGCGAGGGCCACCGCGACCAGGATGGGCAGCGAGATCCCGATGCCGATCACGAAGCGGCGGGTCAGGCCGTAGCAGCTCAGTGCGGCCAGCATCAGGCAGAGCAGCGCCGTGGAGAACGGTGCGCCGCCGAGGCGGTGCAGCGCCTGGGCGGCCGATGCCGGGGCGGCCTCGTCGATCGCGAGCAGCGGCAGCACCAGCGCCCACCGCAGCCGGGCCGCGGTGCGCGTGCCGAGCAGCAGCACGGTCGCGGCGGCAAGGTAGGACACGACCGCCAGCAGTGTCCAGGTGGAGGCGGCGTCGCCGGGCGGCGCGAGCGCGGTGAGCGCGCCGGCGGTGAGCAGCAGGGCCGTCGCGATGAGCCCGTCGACCTGCCGGTCGTGCACGTCGGGCTCGGCGTCGGCGGCCTTGAGCCGGCCGACCAGCAGCGCCGCCGCCGTCATGAACGGGATCACCAGCGGCACGTGCGAACCGCCGTCGAGCAGCGCCCGCCAGGTCGCCAGGGCCGGCGCCGGGAACGCGGCGAGCGTGAGCAGGAGACCGAGGCCGAAGCGGATCTGCACCGAGCGCCGTCCGGCGACCGCCAGGCGGCGCAACGCACCGGCGGTCATGGAATCGCCGGTCTGGCCGTAGACCCAGCGGCTGGTGGCGGCGTAGCGCAGCACGAACACGCCGCCGATCGCCAGCACGTTGGCCACCAGCAGATGCGTCCCCAGGCCCTGCACGAGGCCGGCGAGCACCGCGAGATGCACCGGCACCAGGCTGTTGTTGATCAGCCAGAAGCGGCCGAGGCGGCGGTGCAGGCGGCGCTCGGTCCCGGACATGACGAACCGGTCGACGATCATGAAGTTCCACGCGATCGCGCCCTGCATCGACAGGAACGCGGCCACCAGGTACGGCAGCGCCAGCTCCCGGCTGAGTGCCCACAGCAGCACCGAGTTCACCACGATGCCGGTAGCGCCCGCCGCGGCGAAGCCGACGGCCCGCCCGATGCTCGAGCCGGGCCGCGCGACCGTCGCGAGCCGCAGCACGGCCAGGTGCCGGGCGAAGCGCAGCCCCTCCCGCAGCGAGGCCTTGCTGTCGCCGGCCTCGCGCGGCAGGAAGGTGTAGGGCACCTCCGCGATCCGCCCGATCCTGGCCCGCACGAGGATCTCCAGCAGGATCTTGTAGCCGATCGGCCGCAGGGCGGCGTCGGTCAGCGCTTCGCGCCGCACGGCGAAGAAACCGCTCATCGGGTCGGACACGCGGGCCAGCCGGCGCGGGAAGACCAGCTTCGCGACGATGCCGGACGCCCGCGAGACCAGCCGGCGCCACGCGCCGCCGAGGCCGTCGGCGCGGCCCTTGCCGGCGTAGCGGGTCGCGATCACCGCGTCGGCCCCGGCCCGGAT
Organism: Dactylosporangium darangshiense; assembly: GCF_039537565.1. Lineage (NCBI taxonomy): Bacteria > Bacillati > Actinomycetota > Actinomycetes > Micromonosporales > Micromonosporaceae > Dactylosporangium > Dactylosporangium darangshiense. The sequence goes on along the minus strand of NZ_BAABAT010000002.1, from coordinate 363,958 downwards.
CTCGACCGTGTCCTCCTGGTCGTCGCCGGTGACGGACGCCCCGGTCCGGACGATCATCGCGGGCAGGGTTTCGGGCGGGTGCTGCAGGTCGCCGTCCATGACGATGATCCAGGGCGCCCGCGCGGCGCCGATGCCGGCGACGACGGCGCCGCCGAGCCCGCCCTCGCGCTCGCCCCGGGGCCGGTGCAGCAGGCGCACCCGCTCGTCGTCGACGTCGCACATCACGTCGCGGATCACTTCGGGTGTGGTGTCGTCGCTGTCGTCGACGAACACAACCTCGAAGGCCGTGTCGCCGAGCACGGCGCGCAGCCGTTGCACCAGCGGGCGTACGTTGTCCGCCTCGTTGCGGGTCGGCACGACGATCGTGACGTCGGTCCGTATCCGCGTTTCGGTGTCCTCGTCGAGCAGCGTGCCACCCATCCGGACTCGTCCTCCCTAGATCTTCACCTGGCTGTACGCGACAGTGGCGCCGACGAACGCCTCGTAGTACTCGACGACGACCGTGTGCGGGCCGGCGGCGAGCGGGACGTCGGTGGTGTAGGTCGTGGGGCCCTGGTCGACCCAGCCGTTGAGGACGGTCTGGCCGTCGACGAGGACCCGGACGCCGTCGTCGGCCGTGGCGGTGAGGCGGTAGGTGCCGGCGGCGAGGGTCTCGGACCTGGTCCACCGCACGGAGAACTGGTTGGGCGGGATCTGCGGGGCCGGCGAGCCGTCGCCCCAGTTGAAGGCGATGGTGTCGTCGTTGCGGGTGAGCGCCGGCGGGCCGGTGAGCGTCGGGTTGGCGAAGTACTCGCCGGTGAACTGGGCGGCCGGCGCCGGCGGGGTGCCGGTCGGGGCGTACGTCAGCCGGGCCACGGCGCCGACGAACGACTCGAAGTACTCCATGACGATGGTGTGGGTGCCCTCGGCCAGCGCGAGCGTCACCGAGTGCGGCGCCGGGCCCTGGTCGACCCAGCTGTCGACGACCAGCGCGCCGTCGACGTAGAGGCGCACGCCGTCGTCGGCGGTCACCGTGAACGCGTAGTTGCCGGCGGCCAGCTGCGTCGTCTGCGTCCAGCGGGCCGAGAACTGGTCGGGCGGGATCGCCGGCCCGGGCGAGCCGAGGCCCCAGTCGTTGTCGACGGCGTCCTCGTCGCGGGTGAGCGCCGGCACGCCGCTGAGCGTCTTGTTCGCGAAGTACTCCGCGTGGAACGGTGCGGCCGGCGTGACCGCCCCGATGCGCCGGTAGTCGAAGGACAGCAGGGCGCCGACCTCGTTCTCGTAGTACTCCACCCGGATCGTGTGGGTGCCGGCGAGGACCACCTTGTCGACGCTGTACGGGGCGTTCTGGTCCTGCCACCGGTCGACGATCAGGCTGTTGTCGAGGTAGACCCGCACACCGTCGTCGCTGGCGCCGCTGAATCGGTAGGTGCCCGCGGCGAGGGTGTCGGTGCGGGTGAAGCGGGCGGCGAAGTGGTCGGCGCCGATGGGTGCGCCGGGTGAGCCGCCGCCCCAGTCGAAGCCGATCGTGGCGTCGGTGCGGGTCAGGTCGGGCGCGCCGGCCGGGATCGCCGGTGTGGCGGTGTTCCAGAACTGCGAGGTGTAGGCGGTGGGCTCGGGCAGGTCGCCCACCTTGGTGTAGGCGAGCCGGACCTGTGCGTCGCCGGCGTTCTCGTAGTAGTCGACCTGTACCGCGTGCGGGCCGCCGTCGAGCGGCACCTCGGCGGTGTCGGTCTGCGGGTCGTGGTCGGCCCACCGGTCGATCACGCGCACGCCGTCGACGACCACCCGGACGCCGTCGTCCGCGGTCGCGGCGAAGGAGTAGACGCCCGGCTCGACGACGAGCGTCCGGGTCCACCGGGCCGCGAAGTGGTCCGGGTCGATCGCCGGGTCGGGCGAGCCGGCCGCCCAGTTGAACGCGAGGTCGTCGTCGGCCCGGCTCAGCGCCGGCGGGCCGGCCGGCATCGCGGGCGCGTTGCCCGTGCCCGGCGTGTTCCAGTACTGCCCGGCCCAGCTCGCGTCGGGCTGGTCGGTCGTGCTGTCCCAGAACAGCTTGGCCACCGCCGCGGCACCGCCGTCGTAGAACTCCATCTTCAGCGAGTGGTTGCCGGCGGCCAGGTCGGTGACGTAGTCGTGCGCGGTGCCGGCCTGGTCGTGCCACTCGTCGACGACGAGCCGGTCGTCGATGAACAGCCGCACCCCGTCGTCGGTGACGGTGGTGAACCGGTAGCGGCCGGCGGCGAAGTACTGGGACTTGGTCCATCGCGCGGAGAACTGGTCCGCGCTGACGCCGGGCCCCGGCTCGTCCGGCCACACGAAGTCGATCTGCGGGTCCTGGCGGGTCAGCGCCGGTGTGCCGGTCAGCGTCGTGTTCGACCAGTACGCGGCGGTGAAGGTGCCCGACGGTGCGTAGGTGGCGGTGTAGGTGGTGTCCGTCTCCGGCGTGGTGATCGTGTGCCGGATGGCCTTGCCGTCGGACCAGCCGGTGAAGTGGTACACGACGCCGTCGGGGCCGAGCACGCTCGGGGCCGCCGCCACCTCGCGCTGGAACCCGCGCACCCCTTCGACGGTGTGCGGTGTCGTGACCGGGATGCCGTCGACCTCCATGCCCAGGCCCGGCGGCGAGGTCTGGAACGTCAGGCCGGACTTGAGCGGGTTGATGCGCACGGACTGCGTGGCGCTCAGCCCGTTCTCGTCGGTAGCCGTGACGATGATCTCGTACCAGGTGTCGGCGGACGGCTCGCCGGTGCGCGGGATCGTGAACGAGCCGACGCGCCCGGTCAGCGGGCCGACGAACGGGTGGAAGTGGGTGCCGTGGTGCAGCCGCACCTCGGTCTTGATCTTTCCGTCGTCGAGGTCGAACCCGGCGGCGTCGTTGGCGAAGGCGTTGTACGTGATCGTGTCGCCGGCCCGGTAGGTGGAGCCGTCGGCGGGGACCGCCACCCGCAGCGTCGGCGGGATGCCGACCTGCACCACGAGCGGCGTGGCCGATGACGTGTGGCCGTCGGTGTCCGTGACCGTCAGGCCCACCTGGTAGACACCGACGTTGGCGTACACCTTCGTCGGGTTCGGCGCGGTGCTGCTCGATCCGTCGCCGAAGTCCCAGTGGTAGGACAGCGGGTCGTTGTCGGGGTCCGAGCTGCCGGCACTGGAGAAGTGCACGGTGAGCGGGTTCAGGCCCTTGACGACGTCGGCCGCGGCGCTCGCCGTCGGCTGCTGGTTGCCCAGCGTGTAGCTGAGCCGATAGAGCCGGCCCGGGAAGTACGTCAGGTAGTACAGCGAGCCGTCCGGTGCCTCCTTCAGGTCGACGACCGAGCCTGCCGCCGTGTCGAAGTCGTGCACCGCCACCACGTTGCCGGCGGCGTCGAGGTCGGCCCGCTTGATGAAGCCCTTGGCGTAGTCGCCGAAGAAGAGGCTGCCCTGGTACTGCGGCGGGAACATCGACCCGCGGTAGACCGGGCCGCCGGTGACCGCCGCGCTCTGCCCGTCGTGCGGATAGGTGTAGATCGGGTCGACGTATCCGGCGCAGCCGGTGGCGCACAGGCCCTCGTGCAGCGGCCAGCCGTAGTTGCCGCCCTTGACGATGTGGTTGACCTCTTCCCAGCTGAAGTCGCCGACGTCGCCGCCGTAGAGCCGGCCGGTGGCGGGGTCGAACTGGAACCGCCACGGGTTGCGGAAGCCGTACGCCCAGATCGCGCCGAGTTTCCCCGGCTGTCCGTAGAACGGATTGTCGGTCGGGATGGAGCCGTCCTTGTTGATCCGCAGGATCTTGCCGTGCGGGTTGCTCAGGTCCTGCGCATTCGGCGGATATCCGTTGTCGCCGACCGCGAAGTACATTTTCCCGTCCGGGCCGAACCGGATGCTGCCACCGACATGCAGTTCCTGCGAGGGCGACTGTGTCTGGAAAATCAGGAACGGCCCGTCGGTGCCCACGTCACCGGACGCGTCGAATCGCACCAGCCGATTGAGCAGGTCCAGCCCGGTGTAGTAAAAATAGACGTAGTTGTTGGAGACGCCGAATTCCGGGTCGAATGCGACGCCGATCAGGCCGCGGTCGCCGGAGGCCACGGACGGCAGCTCGGCAAACGGCTGGGCCAGCAGCTGCCCGTCCTTGACTATCTTGATCTTTCCGGTGCGCTCCAGCACGAAGATGCGGCCGTCGGGCGCGACCTCGAAGCCGGACGGCCCGTCCAGCCCGGCGCCCACGATCAGCGAGGTCTGGAATCCCGGCGGCGGCGCGGCGCTCGTCATGGCCGCCGGCGCCGTGATCACCGCCGTCGCCAGCAACACGGCGGCGGCGAAGGCGGCCACGCGCCGGGCGGCACGCACGCCGCGCAGCGGTGCGCCAATCACAGCCATGAGCCCCCCTGTCGAAACGAGTCGAGACGCGGGCTTAATTAGGCGCCCGAAAAGAATGGGCAGGCAAGCGGGGCAACCAGAAATTTACGGCGCACGCAATCCGCGTTTCGAGCAGCGGCATTCGCGTGTTACGAAAATGGGCGCGGGCGCGAAGCGAACCAAGGTGGCGAAAGCTGCAATTCGGCCGTCGACGTCACGACGTCGCTCACGCGCGGCGCGCATGCCGGTCAAACTCTTCATCGGCCCGAACCCTGCCCGAAATACGTTGCCCGGATACGCCGAGGTGTCGTATAGCCGTCACTGGCTCGAGGTTCGGCGGTTCGTATCCCCCTCGGCGCGCACGGCGCCGTGGATCGCGTAGGCTGCCGCCCCGTGGACAGCACGCCGAACGCGGTGTCCAGGGTGGCGGCCGCGTGCCGCCGGCTGGTCGCCGCACCGTGGTTCAACGCCGCCTCGTTCATCGTCATCGTGCTCAACGCATTGACGATGGGGCTGGAGACGTACCGCGGTGTCGTCTCCTCGGGCGGCCCCGCCTTCCACGCCCTCGAGTACGTCTTCCTCGCCTGCTTCTCGGTGGAGCTGCTCGTGCGCTTCGCCGCGCACCTGCCGCGCGGCGGCGGGTTCTTCCGCGACGGCTGGAACCTCTTCGACCTTGCGATCGTGCTCGCGCCACTGGTGCCGGGAGTGCGCGAGAACGTGACGATCCTGCGGCTGCTGCGCCTGGCCCGGATCGTGCGCGCGTTCCGGCTCTTCCCCAGCCTGCGGGTCATCCTGGTGGGCATCCGGCGCAGCCTGCCGGGGCTGGGCAGCTTCCTGCTCATCACGCTGCTGGTGCTCTACGGCTACGCCATGGTCGGGTGGATGGTGTTCGGCGAGGCCCAGCCCGAGCGCTACGGCACCGTCGGGCAGGCCATGCTGACGCTGTTCCTGCTGCTGTCCCTGGACGGCATCACCGACACGCTGCAGGCCGGTCGGGAGGTCACCGAGTGGGGCATCCTGTACTACCTGTCGTACATGATCGCCGCGTCGTACCTGCTGACCAACCTGCTCGTCGGCGTCGTGCTCAACGCGCTGCAGGAGGCGCACGAGGTGGAGAAGGCGCCGCCCCCGGCCCCGGTGGCCGGCGTCGAGCAGCGCCTCGCCGCGCTGCGGGCCGCGCTGGAGGACCTCGAGCGGGAGTACGCGCTGAGCCGGCGCTACGCGGACGCGCCCGAGCGGGTGCCGGTCAGCTCGCCTCGCTGACCGCGAGGGCCTCCATCGAGCGCAGCAGCTCCTCGGCCGCCGACGGCCCCATGTGGTGCGTGTCGACCTCGATGTGCAGGCGCACCATGTCGGGGCCCTCGTCGTCGACATTGAGGAACAGCCGCGGGTACACCTCGTCGCGCCGGATCGTCCACCGGAACACCGTGCGCGCCAGCGCGGCCTTCACCTCCTGCGCTTCGACGGGCTCGGGCGCCACCGGCCCGCGGCGGTCGTTGTAGAAGGCGTTGAGGTCGACGTCGGGCGCGGTGGCGGCGATCATCTCCTCCAGCCGGGCCCGGTCGTAGTAGCCGTACTTGTAGGCGAGCATCGCCGAGCGGCGGACCCGCTCCAGGGCGTCGGTGAACGGCGCGCCGGCCACCTCCATGACGCACAGGGCGGTCTGCGACACCGGGCCGACGATCTCCGCCAGGCCGGGGCGGAACCGGTTGCTCGACACCAGCCGGGTCGCCACCGGGTCGACGCCGCCGAGGCGGGCCATTGTCACCGCGTACAGCGTCAGCATCACCGCGCTCGCGTCGAGCTTGGTCCGGGCCGCGATCGACTGCACCCCCAGCGCCAGGGCCGCGGAGCTGAGCTCGCCGCGCCAGTACCGCGGCCGTCGCGGTGCACGACGGCCATGCGCACAGGCCGCTGCACACCCTCACCTGTCATGGTCGTCGATGCTATGGCCGCGGCGACCAAGTCCCGGACGGCCGTTCGGCCGGGCCGGGGCAGCCGAACCACCGAAGGCCCCCACGGCTCGGGCCGCCGACGAGCGATGTTTGCCCGCCGGGCGGCCCGGGCAGCTGTGTCGCCATGACGACAATCACCGCCGACGACATCCGCGCGCTCGCGCAGTCCAACGACGCCGACCCGGCGCTGGCCCTCGACGACGGCGGCGTGCGCCTGGTGCCGCAGGCCGCCGAGGCCGGCGGGCACATCGTGTACACCCGCGTGGACCTGGTGCGCGACTACGGCGAGGAGATCACCGACGTGCAGGCCGAAGTGCTCGCGGCCGGGCTGACCGCCCAGCAGGGCTGACCGGCCGCTCAGCCCTCGAGGGTCTTGCGGACCCCGGTGATCTCCAGGACGCGCAGGACCAGGCCGCCGGCGTTGCGCGCCCGCACCGCGATGCCGTCGGCCAGCCCGGTGCGGTAGGCGGACAGCAGCGTCGCGATGCCGGTGGAGTCGAGCATGACCAGGTGCTCGAGGTCGATGACGATCTCGGCGACCCCGGGCTCGGCCAGAGCGCGGTCCAGCGCCTCCTCGAGGATCGGCTGGGTGCCGAGGTCGACCAGGCCGCGCAGGCCGATGAGCACTTGGATGCGGTCGAGGGCGTCGCGGCGGACCGACCGTTGCGCGACCAGCTCGCTGCGCATCGCGCCCTCCATCCACAGCAATGTGCCGAGGCGCGCACTCTATACCGAAGGTTACTTGCTCCGCGACAAGTGTCCCGCCGGTGTTCTTCCGGCGTGTCAGGCCCCGATCGCGTCGAGCTCGGCGAGCGCGTCGGCGGGCAGCTCGAGGGCGGCGCCGGCGACGTTCTCGCGCAGGTGGGCGACGGATGAGGTACCGGCGATGATGAGCATGTTCGGCGAGCGGTGCAGCAGCCAGGCCAGGGCGACCGACAGCGGCGTGGTCTCCAGGCGCTTCGCCACGTCCTGCAGGATGCCGGACTGCAGCGGCGAGAAGCCGCCGAGCGGGAAGTAGGGCACGTAGGCGATGCCCTGCCCGGCGGTCAGCTCGACGAGGTGGTCGTCGTCGCGGCGGGCGATGTTGTACATGTTCTGCACGCACACCACCGGGGCGATCGCCTGGGCCTCGGCGAGCTGCTCGGCGTTGACGGTACTCAGGCCGAGGTGCCGGATGAGGCCGTCGCGCTGCAGGTCGGCGAGGGCGCCGAACGGCTCGGCGATCGAGCCCGCCTCGGGCGCGTCGAAGCCCCCTACGCGCAGGTTCACCACGTCCAGGGCCTCCAGGCCCAGGTTGCGCAGGTTCTCGTGCACCTGCGCCCGCAGCTCCTCGGGGCTGCGGGCGTGCGGCCAGCCGCCCTGCGCGTCGCGGCGGGCGCCGACCTTGGTGACGATGTGCAGCTCGGCCGGGTACGGCGCCAGGGCCTCGCGGATGATCTCGTTGGTGATGTGCGGGCCGTAGAAGTCCGCGGTGTCGATATGGGTGATGCCGAGCTCCACCGCCTCGCGCAGCACGGCGACGGCGGCGGCGCGGTCCTTCGGCGGGCCGAACACGCCGGGGCCGGCCAGCTGCATGGCGCCGTAGCCGAAGCGGGTGAGGTCGAGGTCGCCGGCGCGGAACACGCCGCCGGGCAGGTCGTTCGTCGTCATGCCACCACCATCGCGCGGCCGGGCGGGCGCAGGCAGGGCCTTGCCGATCCTGGGGGTGCCAGGACCAGGATGGGCCGCTTCGGCCGGCCGTAGGCTGGCAAAGTGAATGGCAACACGAGCAGGACGAACGCGCTGGGCGAGTACCTGCGGGCGCGGCGGGAGCTGGTGGACCCGGCCGACGCGGGGCTGCGGGTGGTCGGGGTGCGCCGCACGCCGGGGCTGCGCCGCGAGGAGGTCGCCACGCTCGCCGGCATCAGCGCCGACTACTACCTGCGCCTGGAGCAGGGCCGCGACCGCAACCCGTCGCCGCAGGTGCTCGAGGCCCTGGCCCGGGTGTTCGGGCTGGACGCGGAGGCGACGCAGTACCTGCTGAGCCTGTCCGCGGCCCGGCCCCGTTCGCCGCGCCGGCCGCGCCGCGAGGTGGTGCCCGCGGGGGTACGCCAGCTGCTGGACGTGCTGGAGCTGCCCGCGTTCGTGGAGAGCCGCATGTTCGAGGTCCTCGCGGCCAACCGGCTCGCCACCGCGCTCTCCCCGCGGATCCGCCCGGGCACGAACCGGCTGCGCGACACGCTGCTCGACGAGGACGAGCGCGACCTGTACCCGGACTGGGAGCAGGCCATCGGCGGCATGGTCGCGGCGTTTCGCAACTCCATCGCCGACGACGTCGACGACCCGCGCGTGGAGCGGCTCGTCGGCGAGCTGTCCCTGGCCAGTGAGCACTTCCGCCGGCTGTGGGCCCGCCACGACGTCAAGCCCCTCGCGGGCGCGCCGACCCGGATGCGCCACCCGCAGGTCGGCCTGCTGGAGCTGCGCCGCGAGAAGCTCGCCATCGGCGACTCCGGCGGCCAGCTGCTGGTGATCTACCACGCCGAGCCGGGCTCCGGCAGCGCCCGCGGCCTGGCCCTGCTCGGCTCGCTGGCCGCGACCGTCACGCCCGACGCGGTGGACCCGTCCGGCACCGGGGCTACAGCCACGGCTCAGCGTGGCGGCGGGTGATCGGCAGCCGGTGGAACGGGATGGGCCGGTCCGCCGACCACATCGCCGACGGCGCGGTGGTCAGCGACGCGAACTGCAGCAGCGGCGCCTCGTAGGCGGCGCGGTGCATCACGAAGTCCCGCCAGCACCGGTCCGGGTCGCCGCACAGCCGGGCGCCGGCCCGCCGCAGCCGCTGGTACGCCTCGTCGTACTCCGCCCGGCCGATCGCCACCGCTGCGCCGGACTGCTCGGGCATCCGGAAGTAGTCCCCGACCCGGCGCAGCGCGAGGGTGCCGGCCCGCAGGCACAGCTCGGCGTGCGCCGGGCGCACCTCGCCGAGGGTGAACGACGAGCACACCAGCGCCGCCGCGTCCAGCACGGTGCCGGCCGCGGTGACCCAGTGCCGCTCGGGTGAGGGCGAGCGGAAGAACACCAGCAGCGGGTTCGACGAATGGGTCTCCTCGATCTCGTTGAACCAGCGGGTCCACTCGTGCCAGTACCCGTCGAGCAGCGCGAGCCCATCGGCGTCCAGCAGCCGCTCGAGCAGCCGCACGGCCGACGGCGGGGTGCCGGCCTCCGCCTCCAGCGCGGTCACCAGCACCTCGCGGCGCGTGTAGCTGCTGTAGAGCGCCGGAATGTAGCTCACAACGAGGGCGAGCAGCGACAGCCCGAGTGCAGCCTCGACGAGCTGCAGCCCGCCGGTGAGGAGCCCGCCCGGCTGGTGGAAGCCGAGCGTGAGCAGCGAGGAGCCGCTGTCCAGCACCGCGTTCTGCCACGGCCGCACGCCGAGCGACCAGTACAGCCCGGCGAACCCGATCAGCGTGAGCGTCAGCCACACCCCGGGCAGCGCCATGAGCGTCACCGGCCCGAACAGCACCAGGATCCGGTCGCGCTCGGCGTAGCCGCGGGCCCACCGCAGGCGCACGTCGAACGCGGCCCGCACGGCGGCCATGACCCACCGGGTCAGCAGCACCGAGGTCCCCCGCGGCACGACGAGCGTGTGTGCCGCCGACAGCGCGGTGAGCACGATGATCATCGAGGACAGCACCCCGACGAGCGGCAGGAGTGTGTCACGCAGCATGAGGAGTCCCACGCTACCCGCGCGTGAGGCGCACCATGTTCCAGGACGGGCCGGCCAGGTCGAGGGTGCACCGGCCGCCGTCCATCGCGGGCACGGCCAGGCGCCGGGGGGTGACGGCGTCGGGGGCGTCGGCGGTGTTGACGGCGTCGCCGGCGGCGATGGCGACGTGCTCGGCGGCCCGCATCGGGGGCAGGCCCCGCAGGTCCACCTCGACGCTCAGCGGCGTCTCGGCGCGGTTGACGGCGAAGAGCGTGACGGCGCCGTGCTCCTCGTCGTGCACGGCGACGGCCGACAGCGACGGCACCGGGCCGTAGCGCTGCGTATCGTGCGACGGCCCGGCCGGCTCGATGCGCAGGACCGTGCCGCGGGCGTTGGCGGCGGTGAGGGCGAACGGGTGGAAGATGCTCTGCCGCCAGGCGGGGCCGCCGGTGCGGGTGCGGATCGGGGCGATGACGTTGGCCAGCTGGGCCTGGCAGGCGACGCCGACGCGGTCGGCGTGGCGCAGCAGCGTGACGAGCAGGTCGCCCACGACCACGGCGTCGGTGGCGGTGTAGTCGTCCTCGAGCAGCGGCGGCGCCTCCTGCCAGTCCGGGCGCTCGGGGTCGGCGGGCCTGGACATGTACCACACGTTCCACTCGTCGAACGAGATCTTCATGCGGCGGGTGTGCCGGTGGCGGGCGGCGACGTGGTCGGCGGTGGCGACGACGTCGCGGATGAAGGCGTCCATGTCCACGGCGGAGGCCAGGAGGCTGGCCCGGTCGCCGTCGCTCGGGTCGTAGTAGGCGTGCGCGGAGACGTAGTCCACATGCTCGTAGGCGTGCTCGAGGACGGTCGCCTCCCAGGCGCCGAACGTCGGCATGCCGCGGCCCGAGCTGCCGCACGCCACCAGGCTCACGCCCGGGTCGATCATCTTCATCGCGCGCGCGGTCTCGGCGGCCAGCCGGCCGTACTCCTCGGCGGTCTTGTGCCCGATCTGCCAGGGGCCGTCCATCTCGTTGCCCAGGCACCACAGCCGGATGCCGTAGGGCTGCTCGGCGCCGCCCCGGCGGCGGCGGTCGGACAGCTCGGTGCCGCCCGGGTGGTTGGCGTACTCGAGCAGGTCGCACGCCTCCTGCACGCCGCGGGTGCCGAGGTTGACGGCCAGCATCGGCTCGGCGCCGGCGGCCCGGGCCCACGTCATGAACTCGTCCAGGCCGAACGCGTTGGACTCGACGGTCTTCCAGGCCAGGTCGAGGCGGCGGGGGCGCTGCGCGGCCGGCCCGACGCCGTCCTCCCAGCGGTAGCCGGACACGAAGTTGCCGCCCGGGTAGCGCACGACGCTCACGCCCAGCTCCCGGGTCAGCGCCAGGACGTCGCCGCGCAGGCCGAGCGGGTCGGCGGCGGGGTGGCCGGGCTCGAAGACGCCGCCGTAGACGCAACGGCCCAGGTGCTCCACGAAGGAGCCGAAGAGCCGCCGGTCGGCCTCGCCGATGCGGAAGTCGGGGTCGATCGCGATGCGCGCGTTGTTCATGAGTTGTGTTGTACCTGAACGTTCATGGGTTGTGTGGTACCTGCACTCGGGTGAACTCGGACCTCATCCGGCATACCGATGTCACATTCCGTTCACCGTACCGTTAGAATCCGCACGACGATCAATGGATCACGGGGGTTCACCAGGGCGGAGGCGCCCATGGAACAGCCGACGTCGACGCGGACCGACCCGCCTGAGCTGGTCCGCCAGGCCTACGCGTGCATGCGGCGGCGGCCGCCGGACTACCACACGGCCCTCGCCCGGCTCGACGAGGCGCTGTCGCTGCGCCCCGGCGACGCCGAGACACACCTGGCCAAGGCGATCTGCATGCTCGCCCTCGACCGGCCCAAGACGTGCGGCGAGCTGCTGGAGGCCGCCGCCGCCCACGACGACGGAGCCCTGGCGCCGCGGCTGCGGCTGGCGCACCTCGAGCTGGCCCGGGTGCTGCTGCGCCGGCACGCCTTCGACGAGGCGATCGGGGCCCTCGACGGCGCCGGGAACGACGCGCTGAGCCGCAGCGCCCGGGCGTACACCCGGCTGCGACTCGGCGGCGCGCCGCACCTCACCGGCGCCGAGCACGAGCGGGTGGTGCGCTGGCTGACCCGCCGCGAGCTCGACGCCGCCGAGCGGGCCGTGCGGGAGCGCCGCTACACCGACGCGCTGCAGGCCTGCGACGCCGCCTCCCGCGTCGACGACCGCGGCTCCCGCCTGGCCCTGCTGCGCGCGACCGCGCTGCGCCGCCGGGTCGAGGACGCCCTCGACGACGGCTCGGCCCAGCTGCGCAAGATGCACAACCACCTGACCGCGGCGCGCGGCTGGCTGCACCGGGCCGCCGAGGACCCCGCCGAGTGCGCCGCCGAGGCCCGCGCGATCGAGGAGCTCGACGGCCGCGTCGCCGAGCAGTTCCGCCGGGCCGAGGTGCAGACGCTGCGCTCCCGGTTCGAGGCGACCTGCCGCATCCACAACGAGGCCCGGATGACCTTCGTCGAGTACGGCGTGTTCCGCTCCTCGGTCGCCGGCCTGCACAGCGCCGCCGAGCAGCTCCAGCGCAGCCTGCCGCAGCACAGCGACGCCCACGACGCCCTGGCCGACCTGCTCGCGGAGATCCGGCAGATGCAGCTCAGGTTCCGCTAGCGTGCTGTGCCGGGTGCCGTCAGTGCGGGCGCGCCGCCCGGTGCGCGCGCAGCACGTCGCCGCCGAAGTCCGAGCCGGGGCGGCGCAGCACCGTGTGGGCGTGGTTGCCGTCGTCGGCGGTGTTGTCGTACTCGATGAGCAGGTCCGGACCCTGGACCCGGTAGTAGTGCCGCCCGCCGCGCACGGCCGGGCCCTGCCAGGCGAACGACAGCCGGTCGCGGTCCACGCGCGGTGCGATGTCGGCGGGCAGGCGCTCGAGGTAGAGCGCGACGAGCTCGTCGAGCCGGTCGCGGGCGGCATCGGGCAGCTCGACGGCGGGCAGTCCGGGTGGCGGCGGGGTGACGTCGGCCCGGGGCCCGCTGTAGATGTCGGCCGGAGCGGTCGCGGTCCGCACCACCTGCGGGAGCAGGTTCCGTGGTACCGCGTCCAGCACCGCCCAGCCGAGGTCCTGCTCCGGGGCGAGGGGCGCGAGCACCGGCCGGCCGCGGTAGGCGGTGGCGAGCGGGTTGGCGCCGAAGAACACCGGCGTGCTGTACACGGTGTCGCCGTCGAGCGTCATCGTGACCGACAGGTGGTGGCCCTCGAACCGCCAGCCCCAGCGCTCGCCGGGCGCCGGCGTACCGAACACGACGACCCAGTAGTCGGCGCTGTGCCTGCCCCGCCGGTAGCCCTCGGCACGGTCGAGCACCTCCTCCAGCGCGACGATCGCCATCGCCTGCGCGAACGCGTGCGGCGCGAGCGCGGTGGCGAGCAGCCGGTGCGCGGCCTTGCGCCCGTCGTCGCCGAGCTCGCCCAGGCCCATCCCGGGCCGCCGGGGCGTCGGCCGGTACTCGATCCACCGCCGCAGGTCCTCGTCGTCGAACGGCACCCGCAGCCGTTCCGGCGCCGCCCGCAGCAGGGCGGCCGCCTCGGTTCGCATCGCTTCCGCGCTCGTCACGCCTTATGTTCTACCCAGCCGCCCACTCGGCGGCCACACCGGCCGCGACGGCCGACGAGGCCCGCACGCGCCGCACCCTGTCGCGGCGGTGGCGACACGCCCGGCGGTCGCGGCGCCCGGACCCGTACGGCGCGGAGTGCGCCGGCACGACCGGACCCGGCTCGGGCTCGATGCACGGAACGACGCCGCGGTAGACCGGGGAGGGCGGCGTGTCGCCACCGACCACCATCTGGCTCAGGGCGCGCTCCGTGCCGATGCAGGTGTCCTCGACGTAGTCCAGTCCGGCCTCCTGCGCCAGCCGCCGCGCCTCGGTGCTGACGATGCCGGGCTGCAGCCACACCGCGCCGGCGCCGATGGCCGCCGCCTCGCGAACGATCTCGGCAGCCTCTGCGGCCGGCCGGAACACGTCGACGACGTCGACGTGGCACGGAATGTCGGCGAGCCGCGCATACACGTGCTCGCCGAACAGCGCGACGGCGTGCGGGTTGACCGGGATGATCCGCCAGCTCTGTTCCTGCAGCATGCCCGGCACCCAGTGCGCGGGCTCGAGCGGGTCGCGCGACGCCCCGACGACCGCGACGGTCCGGGCGTCCGCCAAGATCTGCCTCGCGGTGCGCATCGGACTCATCTCCATTCCTGACCTCGGCTTGCCCCACACCTCCAACCTCGCCCGAGCGCCGGCCGTCGTGCAAGGCCGAAGGTCCCGAACACGAGGCGCTGGTGTTCGGGGCCGGACGCGCACGCCGAGCCGGCGGTTCACGAATCGCCGGCGTCGGCTCCGGGCCCCGGGTGCCCCGAGCCGAGTGCGCCGCGCTCGAATGCCCGGGCGACGTCGGCACGGTCGAGCAGGCCGACGAGCACGCCGTTGTCGACGACCAGCGCGCCGCCGGCCCGCGACACGGCGCCGGCGACGTCGGCGAGGCGCTGGGCCGGCGCAACCACCGCCACGGCGTTCGACGGCATCGCGATCCGCCGCACCGGCACGTCCGCTCGCTGCGACGGCGGCACACGAGCGAAATCGGCGACGCGGACGAGGCCTTCCGGTCGTCCGCCGGCGGTGCGCAACGCGACAGCACGCCCCTCCGGCGCCGCCTCGATCACGGCCGCCGCGGCCTCGGCGACGGTGCAGTCCGCATCGACGCACGCGATCCGCGTCTGCATCGCCGACGACACCGGTGCGTCGTGCAGCACCATGCGGTTCCGCGCGATGCCCGCCTCGACCCCCGCGGCCGACACCAGGAACCACCCGATCAAGGCGAGCCAGATGCCGCCGATCAGGCCCGCGACGAGCAACTCGGAGGCGCCGAGAGCGAGCAGGCACCATCCGAGCACGCGCCCCACCCCGGCGGCGCCGAGGGCGGCCCGGTCCCGGTCGCCGTGCCAGCGCCACAGCGCCGCCCGCAGCACCCGGCCACCGTCGAGGGGCGCCCCGGGCAGCAGGTTGAACGCGGCGAGCAGCACGTTGACGGCGGCCAGCCAGCGCATGACGGCCACGACACCGGCCGGCGCCCCGATGGCATCCAGGCCCACTGCGATGGTGCCGACGAGCCCGCCGAACAGCGCGCTCGCGGCCGGTCCGGCCGCGGCCGTCAGCAGGTCCGCCCGCGGGCTGGGCGGTTCGCCGCCGAGCTCGGCGACCCCGCCGAGCAGCCACAACGTCACCCGCTCGACCCGCACGCCGAACGCGCGAGCGACGAAGGCGTGCGCCAGCTCGTGCGCCAGCAACGACAGCAGGAACGTGACCGCGCCCGCCGTCGCGAGCAGCCACCGCACGGGCGTGCCCGCCGGGACGACCGCCAGCGCGAGCATCTGCACCAGCAGAACCGCGACGACCAGGACCGACCAGTTCGCACCGATCTTGATGCCGGCGATCGTGCCGAGCGGCACACCGGGCCTCATGGCTCCTCCCCTCGACGGTCGGCGGTCAAGGACACCTACTTCGACAGCTACTTCAGGCGTACGCCTGCTACACCCTCATCGTCCGCCGACCGTGCGGGGCGTTGCAGGAACGCAGGGCCTGGACGGGCGGAGCACGGCGGCCGGCGGGTGAGGAAACCCAAACCGGCCGATCACACCCCGAATCTCGCGCGACGTCGCTTCGTGGGAGGTGATGCGGGTAGGCCGCCGACGATGCCGGCCCGAGCGGGCCGGCCGAAGCGGAGGACTCGATGCCCGTCACCGAAACGCGCCACTACAAGCTGCCGGCCCTTGCCCAGACCGGGTTCGTCACACTGCCGGCCTTCTCCGGCCAACTCGACCCGGCAGAATGGGAGCGACTGCACTACCTGGACTGGAAATCAGGCGGAGACACGAACTTCGCGGTGCTGGCCTCCGCGCTCGGCGAGGACGATCCCCGCGGGTTCTGGGAGCACGGTCTGCCGGACAAGGACGGCGTGTGGACGGCGAACGCATCGCTGGCACCGACACTGCGCCAATGGGTCCAATCGGTCGGTGCACGATTCGGCCGGGTCCGCATCATCAAGCTCGCCCCGTCGACCGACGTTGAGACGGTGATCCGCCAGCACCTCCACCTGGACGACAACAACCGGCTGAACCCGGTCGACGAGGGCTGGGTCGTGCGCGCGTGGCTGAACCTCACCGACGACCCCGACAGTTACATGATCCTGCGCGAGGACCGCGACGACCCCGCGACCGAGCACCGCATTGCGCTGCCGCTCGGCGCCCAGTTCGTCGTCGACACCGAACGACTCTGGCACGCCGCGTACCATCCGGGGTCGCAGGCCCGCTACGCCATGATCGCCAGCTTCGAGTCCGGGCCCGCCCTGGAGGCCTGGATGGAAGGCCGGCGGGCGCCCCGGCCGGTTCGCCAGGCATCGCCGGCGGACTTCACGACGGCGTAGGAACGGGGGGGCCGGACACCGCCCAGCGGTTCCGGCCCACCGTCACCCGGCGGCGATCGGGTCGCACGCCGTCGGCCACCCGGCGGCCGGAACCACCCCGCCGGCGGCGCGTCAGCGCTCGTCGCGGGCCGGGATCCGGCAGCATGCTGGTGATATCGCCGTATCGTCATGAGGAGGCGAGTCCGATGCGCACACCGCGGCAGATTCTCGCCGACGCACACACCATCGCGGTCGTCGGCGCGTCGCGCGACCCGCAGAAGCCCGCACACTGGGTCCCGCAGATGCTGCAGGACCAGGGCTGGCGCGTCATCCCCGTCAACCCGCACGCCGAGCAGATCTTCGGCGAGCGTGCCTATGGCCGCCTCAGCGACATCCCGTGGCACGTCGACGTGGTCGAGGTGTTCCGGCCGTCCGGCGAGGCGCCGGAGATCGCCGAGGCCGCCGTGGCCGCGGGCGCGGGCGCGGTGTGGCTGCAGCAGGGAGTCACCAGCCCCCGGGCCCGCAGCATCGCCGAGGACGCCGGCCTGGACTACGTCGAGGACACGTGCATGGGCATGGAGCGTGCGCTGCACGACATGACGCACCTCTGCGAACATCCGACGTGCCAGGTGTACCACGGCGTCGACCCGGCGCCCGAGGTTCCTCAGGCCTGAGCCTCCACCCAGAAGATGCCTTCGCGCACCGCGGCCGCCCTGGGCCGGATCGGGTAGGCGAACGGCCAGCCGTCGGTGAGCAGCTCGGCCAGCCGCGCCGCCTCCTGCGGGTCGGTCGTCTGCAGCACCAGCGTCGGTCGTTCGTAGTCGCCGCAGATCTGGCCCCACCACACGCAGTACTCGGGTTGGTCGCCCAGCACGGTGGCGATGGAGGCCGGCGGCTCCGGGTCGAAGACGGTCCAGTGCCGCTCCACGGTGGCGAAGCGCAGGGTGTGGTGCGAGAAGTACGGATAGAACCTGCTCAGGCACGTGCGGGAGGCCGCCTCCACGAGCGGGCCCAGCAGCCGCGGCCAGCCGTGGCGGGCCTCGTTGCCGGCGTCGCGTGCGGCGGTCTCGGCGCGGAACTCCTCCCAGGCCATGTGCCCAGTGTCGCCCCTCAGCGCACCCCGTGCATACGGCCGCGGATCCACGGGGTCAGGGCGAAGAGGGCGGCGCCCAGGGCGATGGCGGCGGTGCCGAGCAGGGCGAAGTACGGCACCTCGCGCTGCGGCGAGTAGTGCGACGCGAGCGCGCCCGCGGCCGCGGTGCCCAGGGCCACGGACAGGAAGAACAGCGCCACCATCTGGGTGCGGAACGCGGCCGGGGCGAGCTTCGTGGACAGCGACAGGCCGACCGGCGACAGCAGCAGCTCGGCGACGGTGAGCACGAAGATGACGCCGACGAGGCCGAGCAGCGGCGCGCCGCCGGGTCCGGTTCCGGCCATCGGCAGGAACAGCAGGAACGCCACGCCCATGATGACCGTGCCGGCGGCGAACTTGACCGGCGTGGAGGGCTGGCGGGTGCCGAGGCGGGTCCACAGCGCGGCGAAGACGCCGGAGAGCAGGATGATGAAGACCGGGTTGATCGCCTGCATCCACGACACCGGCATCGTCCAGCCGAACAGCTCGCGGTCCAGGCGCTGGTCGGCGTAGACGGTCAGGACCGTGAACTGCTGCTGGTACAGCGACCAGAACCCGGCGCTGGCCACGAACAGCGGGATGAAGGCGATCACCCGGTCCCGCTCGGTGCGGTCGATGGCGCGGCTGGCGAGGATGACGACGAAGTAGGCGAGCGCGGCGACGGCGCTGAGCGCCACGACAACGGCCGCGAGCCGTTTGGCGGCGAGCACGCCGATCGCGGCGAGGACGGCCACGAGCGCGACGGCGGCCGCGACCAGGCCGGAGACGAGCGGGATCCGGGCGCGGGGCAGCGGGTGCGTGACGTCGTTGGCCGACGACGGCAGTCGCTTGCGTCCCAGGGTGTACTGCGTGAGCCCGATCGCCATGCCGATCGCGGCGAGGGCGAAGCCGTAGTGGAACCCGAGCTCGGTCTGCGCCAGGCCGGTCAGCAGCGGCCCGGCCAGCGCGCCGAGGTTGACGCCGAGGTAGAACAGCGAGAAGCCGGCGTCGCGGCGGGGATCGTCCTCGGCGTAGAGGGAGCCGACCAGCGAGGTGGCGTTGGCCTTGACGCCGCCGCTGCCCAGCGCGACGCAGACCAGGCCGAGCCCGACGCCGGCCAGGCCCGGCACGGCGGCGAGGAAGATGTGGCCGGCCATGACGAGGATCGCGCTGCCGAACAGCACCCGCTCGGACCCGGCGACCCGGTCGGCGAGCCAGGCGCCGGCGATCGTTGAGAGGTAGACGAACCCGCCGTACGCCCCGACGATGCTCGTCGCGGTGGCCTCGTCGACGCCGAGGCCACCGCGGGAGCTTTCGTAGTACAGGTAGATCAGCAGGATGCCTTGCATGCCGTAGAACGAGAACCGTTCCCACAGCTCGACCCCGAAAAGGTTCGCCAGGACCCGTGGCTGACCGAAGAAGGTCGGCATGCAAGGCAGCTACCCGGCATCAGGTCCCGTACACCTGGAAGGTGAACAGCGAGTACCCCCACTGGGTGCCGCGGGCCGTGCCGTAGATGCGCACGTAGCGGGTCGAGGCGTTGAGGCCGGTGTTGTCGTCCTCGCCGCCGTTGCCGCCGGTGACCGTGCGGATCGTGGTCCAGGCCGTGCCGTTGGGCGAGGTCTGGATCTGGTAGTCGCGCCCGTACGCCGTCTCCCACACCAGGCGGACCCGGTTGACGGTGTGGGTGCCGCCGAGGTCGACCTGGATCCACTGCGGGTCGGAGAACTGGCTCGACCAGCGGGTGGTGGTGGAGGCGTCGACCGCGTTGGAGGCCGGCAGGGAGGCGTTCTCCACGCTGGAGGCCGTCGCCGGGTGGTTCAGCGCCAGGTCGGTCGGCGGCGGCGGGGTGGTGCCGACGGAGCAGTCGCCGATGTTCTGCGCGGCGTAGCGGATGCCGCCGAGCAGCAGGTTGCGGAAGCCCGTCTCGGAGTAGCTGGCCTGGGTGTGGCCCATGCCGGTGTAGAACGCGCGGCCGCCGTCGTAGGCGCGGCACCAGGTGTTGGGGTGGTCGGCGCCCATCGTGCCGCCGCTGTACGTGGACTCGTCCAGCGTGGTGAGCACGTGTACCTGCGAGCGCGGGTTGGTGCGGTAGTTGTACCACTCGTCGCTGCGCGACCAGGCGGCCGGCAGGCCGGCGGTGGCCGGGTGGGACGGGTCGGCGACGCGGACCGTGGCGGTCTGGATCGCCGGGTGGCTGGCGAAGTAGGCGCCGACGAGGCCGCCGTACCACGCCCAGTCGTACTCGGTGTCGGCTGCGGCGTGCACGCCGAGGTAGCCGCCGCCGGCGCGGATGTAGTTCTCGAACGCGGTCTGCTGGGTCGCGTTGAGCACGTCGCCGGTCGTGGACAGCCAGATGACGGCCTTGAACCGGGCCAGGTTGGCCGCCGTGAACTGGTTGGCGTCCTCGGTGGCCTCGACGCTGAAGTTGTTCGCGGCGCCGAGCTGCTGGATGGTGGTGATGCCGACCGGGATGGAGTCGTGGCGGAACCCGGCGGTCTTGCTGAACACGAGCACCGAGAAGTCCGGTGCGGCGTGGGCCGGCACGGCGGTGAGGCCGAGCGCGGCCGTGACGATGGCGAGGCAGAAGGCCAATCTGCGCAGCATGGTCGATGTCTCCCTTCCTGACTGGCGGGTCATGTGCCGTAGACCTCGAAGCTGAACAGCGAGTAGCCCCACTGGGTGCCGCGGGCCGTGCCGTAGATGCGCACGTAGCGGGCCTGGACGTTGAGGCCGGTGTTGTCGTCCTCCCCGCCGTTGCCGCCGGTGACGGACCGGGCGGTGGTCCAGGTGGTGCCGTCGGGCGAGGTCTGGATCTGGTACGCCGAGCCGTACGCCGCCTCCCAGAGCAGCCGGACCCGGTTGACCGTGTGGGTGGCGCCGAGGTCGACCTGGATCCACTGCGGATCGCCGAAGGCGCTGGACCATCGGGTCGTGGTGGAGGCGTCGACCGCGGCCGAGGCCGGGTAGGTCGCCGACTCGGTGCTGGACGCGGTCGCCGGGTGGTTCAGCGCCAGGTTCGTCTGCGGCGGGGTGGTCGTGCCGGTGGCGAACGTGAAGCTGTCCAGGTCGAACAGCGCCGCAGTGCCGGTGCCGGCGAACGTGAGGTACAGCGACGTGGTGCTCGCGGGCGCGCCGCTGATCGTGCCGCTCACCGTCGCGAACGTCTCCCACGAGCCGGTCGGTGCGACGGCCGCCGAGCCGATGACCGTGCCGGTCGGGGATCCGGTGCGCACCTGCAGCGTCCCACCGGTACCGCCGGATGAAACGCGGGCCGTGAACGACGTGGCGTTGTTGAGCTTGTAGGGGTCGAACTCGATCCAGTCGCCGTTGTTGATGTCGCCGACGGTCATGCCGCCCTCGGCCGCGGTCTTGCTGTACTTGTTGACGCCGGACGAGGTCTTGTAGAACTCGGCCTGGCGGTGCTTGGGCGCCAGGATGTTCTGCGCGTGGGTGGTCAGGCCGCCCTTGTCGGTGTACTGCGCGTCGAAGATCGGGAAGATGTTCGAGGCGTCGTCGTGCTCGCCGTCGACCGGGATCGTGATCGTGCCCGAGCAGCCGGTCTGCGACGTGATCTGGTGCGCGTGCTGGTCGTGGCCGAGCACGTAGTTCATCGTCACCTTCGAGCAGTCGATGGTGCCGTCCTCGGGGTCGGTGACCGTGACGCTCCACGGCACCGCCTCACCGAACGCGGCCAGCTGCCCGGAGGCGGGGCTGTTGACGACCACGGTCGGTGCGGTGTTGCCGACGCTGATCGGCACGCTGGCGGTGCCGGTGGCGCCCTGCGGGTCGCGGACCGTGAGGGTGGCGACGTAGTTGCCGTTGGCCGTGTACGTGTGCGACGGGTTCGCGGCGGTGGAGGTACCGCCGTCGCCGAACGCCCACGAGTAGGTCAGCGCGCCGCCCTCCGGGTCGCTGGACCCGGCCGACGAGAACGTCACGGCGAGGGGTGCCGCACCCGACGTCTTGTTCGCGCCGGCCACGGCGGTCGGTGCGCGGTTGCCGCCCGTGCCGACGTAGTCGTAGCGGTACAGCGCCGAGTTGGCGTCGCCGTTGAAGTACCCGGTGCCGTAGTCCAGCACGTACAGCGACCCGTCCGGCCCGAACTGCAGGTCCATGACCTGCTTGCCGTTCCACGGGAAGTTGTCGATCGCGCCGTAGCTGCCGTCGGCGTTCACGGTCACCGGCTTGATCCAGCCCCGGCCGAACTCGGCGGCGAAGAACTGCCCGTCCAGGGAGGCCGGGAACTTCGTCGTGGACGGGTTGCTGGCGTTGTACCGGTAGACCGGGCCCGCCATCGGCGACTCGGAGCCGCCGCCGAAGGCCGCCGGGGAGCCGGCGTCGCCCGCGTAGCGGATCCAGGCGGGCTTGGCGGGAGGCAGGGTCGTCAGGCCCGTGTTGCGGAAGGAGTTGTTCGTCGGGCCGCCGGCGCAGTTGTACTTCGGGCCGGTGCTGTTGCTCGCGAAGTTCCACTCGTTGTAGGTCTCGGTCGTGGTGTTCGTGCCGGTGCAGTACGGCCAGCCGTAGTTGCCCGGCCCCGTGATCCGGTCGAACTCGACCTGCCCCGAGGGCCCGCGGTTGGCGTCGGTGGTGCCGGCGTCCGGCCCGTAGTCGCCGAGGTAGACGATGCCGGTGGCCTTGTCGACGGTCATGCGGAACGGGTTGCGGAAGCCCATGGCGTAGATCTCGGGCCGGGTGTTGGCGGTGCCCGGCGCGAAGAGGTTGCCGGCCGGGATCGAGTACGTCCCGTTGGCGTTGACCTTGATGCGCAGCACCTTGCCGCGCAGGTCGTTGGTGTTGCCGGCGGAGCGCTGCGCGTCGTAGACGGGGTTGCGATCGGTGCGCTCGTCCAGCGGGGAGTACCCGGAGGACTCGAACGGGTTGGAGTCGTCGCCGGTGGACAGGTACAGGTTGCCGGCCGCGTCGAAGTCCATGTCGCCGCCGACGTGGCAGCACATGCCGCGGTTGGTCGCCACCTCCAGCACGGTGACCTGGCTGGCCATGTTGACCGTGTAGTCGGCGTTGAGCGTGAACCGGGACAGGCGGTTGACGCCGTTGAAGGCCGCGAACTGTGCTGCGGTGCCGTTGGCGGGGGCGTCGCCGGCGGGGGTGCTCAGCGGCGGGGCGTAGTACAGGTAGACGTAGCGGTTGCTGGCGAAGTTCGGGTCCGCCGCGACCCCCTGCAGCCCCTCCTCGTCGTGCGTGTACACCGGGATGTTCGCGATCACGGACGTGTTGCCGGCCGCGTCGGTGCGCCGCAGTGTGCCGTCGCGGGCGGTGTGCAGGACCGAGCGGTCCGGCAGCACCGAGATCGCCATCGGCTCGCCCGTCTCGGCCACGCCCTTGGCCAGCGTGACCTGCTGATAGTCGGCCGGGTTGATCGCCGCCGAGGCCGGTGCCGCCGGCCCTGCGAGCACACCGAGCCCCGGCGCGAGCAGTATCAGGGCGGCCGCCATTGGCCGCCATCGATTCATGGCGTGATGTCGGTTCACTTGCTATCCCTTCCTGACTGCAACTGCCAGGCAGGGCGCGCGCCGCCGCGCCGGAGCCTTCTCGAGAGAGAGCGCTCTCCTCGGCTTTGCGGGCAACACTAAGAGGTTATTATCAATGTGTCCAGATGTATCGCCAGAAGTGGCAAAACTTTCGCCAACTCAGACGAAAGTCGGTTGGGGCAGACTGGGGCGTGACGGACTTCGACCGCGCGGAGGCAGCATGAGCTTCGACGTGACCGCCGACGCCTACGGCCGCTTCATGGGCCGCTACTCCGAGCCCCTGGCGCCCCGCTTCGCCGACCTGGTCGGCGTGACCGCCGGCGCGCGCGTCCTAGACGTCGGCTGCGGCGCGGGCGCCCTGACCGCCGAGCTCGTCGCCCGCCTCGGCCCGGACACGGTCAGCGCCGTCGACCCGTCCGAGCCGTTCGTCGCCGCGGCCCGCGACCGCCTGCCCGGCGTCGACGTCCGCCTCTCCCCCGCCGAGCACCTGCCGTTCCCCGACGACACGTTCGACGCCGTCCTGGCGCAGCTGGTCGTGCACTTCATGGCCGACCCGGCGGCGGGCCTGCGCGAGATGGCCCGGGTCACCCGCCCCGGCGGCACGGTCGCGGCCTGCGTGTGGGACCACGCCGGCGGCACCGGCCCCCTGGCCGCCTTCTGGCGCGCGGTGGCGTCCCTGGACCCGTCGGCCCCCGACGAGTCCGGCCTGGCCGGCGCCCGCGAGGGCCACCTGGCGGAGCTGTTCGCCGAGGCCGGCCTGCGGCACATCACGTCGACGGTCCTGACCGTGCGCGTCGCCTTCCCCGACTTCGGCACCTGGTGGGATCCGTTCACGCTCGGCGTCGGCCCGGCCGGCGACTACGTGTCGCGCCTGGACGAGCCGGGCCGCGCTGAGCTGCGCGCCCGATGCGCGTCCCTGCTCCCACCGGCGCCGTTCGAGATCACCGCGTCGGCGTGGACCGCTCTCGGTCGCGCCTGAGCTCCACATCCAGGGTCTCCTGCGCGACGCGCATCGCCTCGGCGTAGACCGGCTCGGCCAGCCGCCGCATCGCCTCCTCGTACTCGACGGTCTCGACGACCATGCTGACCCACCAGATATTGCCCCACGGGTCGCGCACCCGCCCGCCCCGCTGACCGAACGCGTGGGTCGCCGACGCGGTGACCACCCGCGCCCCGGCGGCAACGGCGCGCTCGATCGCGGCGTCGGCGTCATCGACGAACACCCGCAGCAGCGACGGCATGGAAGGCCACTCCGGCCGCTGGTCGAACGCCAGCAGGATCGTGTCGCCGACCCGGATCTCGGCGTGCCCGATCGTCCCGTCCTCCAGCTGTACTCGTCCCAGCTCAACCCCGCCGAACACGCCGGCGACGAACTCGAGCAACCGCCCGGTGTCCGGCGTGACGATCCACGGCGCGGCGGTCGTATACCCCTCGGGCGCGGCGCTGCTCATGACGTCTCCCTCGTTGTCGTAGCGAACTGCGCCCAACGTAGGTCCCCGAAACGGTCAGCTCCTGTCCTAGTAGGGTCCCGTTGCGCCGGTCTGCGATCATGCGTGCATGCCGGGGGTCCACCCGGACACGGCCGGCGAATGGCAGGAGCTCGCCGGCCCGGCGGTCGAGGTGTCGCCATCGGAACGGGCGAAGTGATCTCCGGTCCGTAGTCAGATCTCGTACGGCCCCGGCGAGATGGTGGTCGTCGACGCGCCCGGGGGTCGGGCCAGCAGGCCGGTTCCGCGCACGACGGCATCGTTGCGGTGTACGCCGCCGACGATGTCGATGCTCATCTCGGCGGCCACCGTGCGGGCGGTGCAGGCATACGTGAACTCGCTGAGCTCCTCCTCCATCTCGTCGTTGCCGTGCAGCTCTTCGGGGCTGGCGGAGATGCCCAGCGCGTCGAGGTGGCGGCGTTCGACCGGGAGTGGGCGGCCGAGTGCCAGGGCCGCGTCGTCCTCGCTGTACCGGCGGATGGTCCGGCCGTGCTCGGCGATCAGCCAGGCCGAGTAGTCGGAGTACTCGGTGATGAAGAACGCGTGCGCCGCGCCGTGCTCGGCGCTGAGCCGCTCGGCGAGGTGGCGCACCTCCTCGGCTCGGTCGTCGTCGCTCGGGTCGCACCATCGGCCGGCGACGACGGTCCAGCCGTTCAGCTCCGGTGTGACGAACACCAGGTTGTCGGGGTCGTCCCTGCGGTCGGCGACCACGCTCGCGGCGAGGGCGAACGTCGCCGGGCGCACGGGGGTCAGGCCGAGGCCGGTCAGGATGGCCTGCTGGTCGCCGCCTCGCACGCACATCCAGGTGTCCCAGCAGAGGCTGAGGTTCACGAACGGCTCCACGGGCGCCTTGATGCGCACAAGGCGTTCGGCCGCGGCGAGGTCGGCGGGGTGCAGGCCTGCTTCGCCGACGATGTTGACGAGGATCTCGAGCGCGGCGGCGCGCAGGGCGCCCGGGCCGTTGCGCCGGATCCGCTGCAGGTGGGCGACGATCGGTTCTCCGCGCCTTGCGAGGTGCCACACGAGGCGGTTGCGTTCGTAGCCGGTGCAGAGGCCGAGGCGGCCGAGCTCGGTCTCCAGGTCGGCGTCGTCGTCGGTCACGCTGCCATGATGCCGGGACCCCGACGGCGCCGCCGGAGCGGGAGGCGCCGGCGGCCGCCTGACTCAGCCGCTTCGACGTCCCCCGTCGACGACGGGGCAGCCGGCCAGCCGCATCGCGGTCACGACCTGCTCGGCCTCGTCGTCATCGCAGATGATCCGGACCCTGGAGGTCAGCTCGTTGTACGGCAGGTATCCCCCGCCGCTGCTGCTGCCCCGCAGCACCCAGCCGGGCTCGTCCTCCCAGAACGCGTCGGATGTCATGCCGCGATCCTGGCACTACCGGTCGGCCACGACGAGCCGATATCCGGCGTCGAAGTCCTCGCGGCGTACAAGGTCGCGATGGCGGTCGTGCCAACGGCCGTCCCGCAGGTCCGCGGCGAGCCGCTGCAGCCCCGGCCGCAGCGCCGCGTCGCCGACCTGCGCCAGCATCGATATGCCCGACCGTACGGCGGGGTCGAGGTATGCCTCGGGCCGTCGCCAGTAGGCCGCGCCGAACCCGTCGGTGCAGTCGTGGGGCACGGGCACCGGCTCGACCCGGGCACCGCCGAGCAGCTCGGCGAGCTGCTGTACCGGCACCGCCCGGGTGTCGTCGAACGCGGCCGCCTGCGGCAGGTACTCGTTCACCAGCCAGAACCGCCGGAAGGCCGGCTGGTCCCAGGTGAGGATGACGATGCGGCGCCTGGCGACCCGGCGCAGCTCGGCGATGCCGGCGTCGAGGTCGGCCCAGTGGTGCACGGTGAGCAGGGCCATGACCGCGTCGGCGGCGCCATCGGCGACGGGCAGCGCCTCCGCGCGCGCCTGGACGACCCGCGCCGAACCGGCGGGCCGCTGCCCGATCATCACCGCGCTGGGTTCGACGGCGAGGACGGTCTGCGGCGGCTCGTACGACCCGGCGCCCGCCCCGACGTTGATGACCGATCGGGCGTCGCCGAGCGCCGCGGCGATCTGCGCGCCGATCCGGTGGTCCGGTCGACGGGTCGTCGTGTAGGTCGTACCGATGGCGTCGTAAATGGCCATCGTGACAGTGTCCCAGGGCCGGTGCGCCTACTCGAAGACGATCTCCGGGTAGCTGCGAGGGGCCGTCGAGCAGGCCGTCGTCGCCGCGGCCGTGCAGGTGGCGGTCGAAGCACCCGGCCACGTACGCCCCGGGGCGAGGTGGCCGGCCGCGTGGACGAGCGACCGGCGCTGGCACACAGCGTCGATCTGTTAATAGTCTTAACTATTTGATCGGTTGCGGACCGGACGAGGTTCGGAGATATTCGACGGATGGCCGGTGGCGACGATCTGGCGGCGTTGCTCGACGAGCAGGCCGCGTTCTATCGGGCGGTTGCGGCCGAGTACGAGGACCACGCGCTGCCGTTTCCCGGCGGCGGTGAGCTGTCCGAGGCGCTGGATGCCTTCCGGCCGACCGGCAGCGTGCTCGAGCTCGCCTGCGGTCCGGGCACCTGGACGACCCAGCTGCTGCGGCACGCCACGGACGTCACGGCCGTGGACGGCTCTGCCGAGATGCTCGGGCGAGCCGCGGCCCGTGTCGGCCGGCAGCGGGTGCGATTCGTGCTGGCCGATCTGTTCGGCTGGCGGCCGGACCGTCGCTACGATGTCGTGTTCTTCGGGTTCTGGCTGTCACACGTCCCGGCCGAACGCTTCGCGTCGTTCTGGTCGCTGGTGGCCGACTGTCTGCAACCGGATGGACGGGTGTTCTTCGTCGACGACGCGTACCGCACGGACGAGGAACTCATCGAGGGCGAGCAGTCCCCGGTGATCCAACGCCGGCTCACCGACGGCACGGCCTACCGGATCGTCAAGGTCCCGCACCAGCCCGCGGACCTCGAGCGGCAGCTCGACCGGATCGGCTGGCGCATCAAGGTCCATCCGACCTCTGGGCCGTTCTATTGGGGAAGCGGAATCCGCCCGCAGACCACCCGTTGAGCGGCGGACGACCCCAAAAAGATAGGCAAGGAGATCTTCACTCCTCGCCACTTCTAACATATAGCAGACCGGGGGGCTTGCCGCAAGACCCGGGTCGTGCCGCAGAATCGTCGGCCGGACCAAGAACGGACGAGGACATGGGGGCACGACGTGCGCGCGGAGGTATCGCGGTGAGCGAGCAGTTCGTGTTGGGTCTTCACGAGGTCGACGAGATGCAGGTCGCGGTCGTCGGCGGCAAGGGTGCGCACCTGGGGGCGCTGTCGCGGGTCGACGGCATCCGCGTGCCGGCCGGCTTCTGCGTGACGACGGACGCCTTCCGGCGGGTCGTCGCGGAAGCGCCGACGATCGACGATCGGCTCGATCGGCTGTCGCGCCTGGACCCGGACGACCGGGAGGCGATCCGCACGCTCAGCGCGGAGATCCGCCGGACCGTCGAAGGGATCGCCATCCCGGGCGATCTGGCGGCGGCGATCACCAGCGCTCTCGCCCGGCTCGGCGAGCAGGCCGCCTACGCCGTGCGATCCAGCGCGACGGCAGAGGACCTGCCGACGGCCTCCTTCGCCGGCCAGCAGGACACGTACCTCAACATCGTGGGGCCGGCGGCGATCCTCCGGCACGTCAGCCGGTGCTGGGCCTCGCTGTTCACCGAGCGGGCCGTGACCTACCGCCAGCGCAACGGCATCGACCACCGCACCGTCCACATGGCCGTGGTCGTGCAGCGGATGCTCTTCCCGCAGGCGGCCGGCATCCTGTTCACCGCCGACCCCGTCACGGGCAACCGGAAGGTCGCCACCGTGGACGCCGGCTTCGGCCTCGGCGAGGCCCTGGTCTCCGGCCTGGTGAACCCGGACGTCTTCAAGGTGCGCGACGGCGAGGTCGTCGCCAAGGCGATCGCCGCCAAGCAGCGTTCCGTGCACGCCCTGCCGGAGGGCGGGACGCAGGAACAGGCGATCGACCCGCAGCGGCAGGAGCAGCCGGCGCTGACGGATGCGCAGGTCGTGCGGCTCGTGCAGCTCGGGCGGCGGATCGAAGCGCATTTCGGCTGCCCGCAGGACATCGAATGGTGCCTCGTCGACGACGGCTTCCAGATCGTCCAGAGCCGGCCGATCACGACGCTGTTCCCCATCCCCGAGTCCGGCGACGGGGAGAACCACGTGTACCTCTCCGTCGGCCATCAGCAGATGATGACCGACGCCATGAAGCCCCTGGGGCTCTCCTTCTGGCAGATGACGACCCCCGCGCCCATGGCCGTGGCCGGTGGCCGCCTGTTCGTCGACGTCACCCAGAGGCTGGCCTCGCCGGCGAGCCGGGCCGGCCTGCTGGAGCTCGTGGGGAAGTCCGATCCGCTGACCGGGGACGCGCTGCGGACCGTCCTCGAGCGTGACGGCTTCATCCGGCCGCTGCCTGACGAAGGGCCCCCCGGGCCGCTGATTCGCCGCGCGCAAGCCCCGATCGAGACCGATCCGGCCATCGTCACCGAGCTGATCGGGCAGAGCGAGGCATCCGTCGCCGCCTCGGAACGCGACATCCGCACGAAGTCCGCGGAGGCGCTGCTCGACTTCATCCGAGCGGACATCCAGGAGCTGCGGCGGCTCCTGTTCGATCCGCGGAGCTATCAGGTGTTCATGTCGGCGATGGAGGCCACGTGGTGGCTCAACGAGCAGCTCGAGGCGTGGCTGGGCGAGAAGAACGCGGCGGACACGCTCACGCAGTCCGTGCCGCACAACGTCACGTCGGAGATGGGGCTGGCGCTGCTCGACGTCGCTGACGTGATCCGACCGCATTCGGACGTGGTGGCGTTCCTGCAGCACGTCGAGGACGAGGGTTTCCTGGACGAGCTGCCGAAGCTCGCCGGCGGGCAAGAAGCGCGAGACGCCATCGAGGCCTGGCTCGACCAGTACGGCATGCGCTGCGTCGGCGAGATCGACATCACGCGGCCGCGTTGGAGCGAACGCCCCTCCACGCTCGTGCCCATGATCCTCGGCAACATCAGGAACTTCGAGCCGGGGGCCGGCGAGCGGCGCTTCGAGCAAGGGCGGCAGGAGGCCGGGAAGAAAGAGCAGGAGCTGCTGGAGCGCTTGCGGGCCATGCCGGACGGGGAGGGCAAGGCCGAAGAGACGAAGCGGATGATCGACCGGGTCCGGACCTTCATCGGGTACCGGGAGTATCCGAAGTACGGCATGATCAGCCGCTACTTCGTGTACAAGCGGGCCTTGCTGGAAGAGGCCGAGCGCCTCGTGCAGGCGCACGTACTCCGTGAGCGCGAGGACATCTTCTACCTCTCGTTCCAGGAGCTCCACGACGTCGTGCGCACGAACCGCGTGGATGACCAGCTCATCGGCCGGCGCAAGGATGCGTTCAGGTCGTACCAAGCGCTCACGCCGCCCCGGGTGCTCACCTCCGACGGCGAGGGCATCGCCGGGGCGTACCGGCGCGACGACCTGCCGGCCGGTGCGCTGGTCGGCCTACCGGTCTCCGCCGGGACCGTCGAAGGGCGGGCCCGCGTCATCCTGGACATGGCACAGGCGGATCTCGAACCGGGCGACATCCTCGTCACGGCCACCACGGACCCCAGCTGGACGCCCCTCTTCGTCGCCGTCGCAGGCCTGGTGACGGAGGTCGGAGGACTGATGACGCACGGCGCTGTGATCGCACGGGAGTACGGATTGCCGGCCGTCGTCGGTGTGGCGGACGCCACCCGGCTGATCCTCGATGGGCAGCGGATCCGCGTGCACGGAACCGACGGGTACGTCGAGATTCTTCGCTGAGGCAGGCGGGCGACGAACGCGGTGGAAGCGCGGCCCCGCGCGTGGTTACATGACCTTCATGGTGTCTGCCGACCGATTGCTCGCATTCGCGGCCATGTCGTTCCTGCTGATCATGATCCCGGGGCCCAGCGTGCTGTTCGTGATCGGACGGGCGCTGGCGCATGGACGCCGCGCCGCGCTGACCACGGTGGTGGGGAACACGATCGGCGCGTACCTGCTCGTCGTGGCCGTGGCCCTGGGGCTCGGTTCCATCGTGGAACGTTCCGTCGCCACCTTCACGGTGCTGAAGTTGGCGGGCGCGGCATATCTGGTGTACCTCGGCGTCAAGGCATGGCGGGAGCGCGATTCGCTGCTGCAGGTCTCCATCACCGACGCCGGCGCGGCACGCGGTAGCCTGCGCACCTTCTGGGAGGGGTTCGCGGTCGGCGTGTCGAACCCCAAGACCATCGTGTTCTTCGCGGCCGTGCTGCCGCAGTTCGTCGACCGCGCTCAGGGGCACGCCGCGGTGCAGATGCTGGTGCTCGGCCTGGTCTTCAACGCCATCGCCGTCGTCTCCGACAGCACGTGGGGCGTGGTCGCGGCCACCGCACGGGACTGGTTCGCCCGCTCGCCGCGACGGCTCTCCATGGTCGGCGGGATCGGCGGGCTCACGCTGATCGGGCTCGGCGTCACCGTTGCCGTCACCGGCCGCAAGGACTGAGCCCGTCAGCAGGTGGTCTCGACCGTGTGCGCCTTCACGGTGGCGCCGTACTGATAGGCGATCTGGGTGGGCCACTGGTACCAGGGCAGCCGCGCGGTCGCGACGAAGATGTTGCCGGTGAAGCACCGGCTCAGTCGCAGTGTTGCGCGAGAGGCCTGGTCGGGCGTCGTGACGAGAATGACCGAACGCCAGCCATGCTGCTCGGCCATCCTCGCGATGTCGCGAGCCTCACCCCGGGTGGTGAACGGATCGGAGTGGAAGCACAGGACCGGCACGTTGTCCAGCCGACCCTTGTGGCACCACGACGTGTCAATCTCGGCGTCGGAGACCGAGATCGCCACGAGCGGCGCCCGGCCCTGTCGCGCCAGGTCCAGCGCCACGGGACGCCGGTTGCCGGGGCCGCCGAGCTGGACGATGACGTCGGCCCGCTGCGGCAGCGGGGGCAGGTCCGGCCAGATGAACAGGTGAGCGGTCAGCACCGACACGCCCGCGAGCACCACCGCCAGGACGGCCATCACGACGCGACGCCGGCGCCGCCGGCGCCGGACGGACGACGGTCCGCCCGCAACGTCGGTCTTGCTCATCGGTCACAGATTACCTGGAAGTCCGAGCCCGCTATCGCTGCGCCTCGAAGTGTTCCTTCATCGCGGGGTAATAGTCGTTGAAGTCCGGCATCGGCTGGTCGTCGCGCGAGGCGACCAGCGCGTCCAGGTAGAACTCCCAGCCCGGTCCGACCTCGCCGACGCCCTCCGTGCCGGTCAGGTGCTGGGTGAAGCGCAACTCGGTCACGCCCGCGGTCTCGGCCAGCTCCAGGTCCATGAGCCAGCGCCCGTGCTCGTCACCGGCGGACAGCGCCAACCGGCGCGGCGGCTCGCACGCGTCGATGGTCATGTCCATCCAGGGCTTGCCCTCCTCCTGGACCATCTGGACCTTGATCGTGCGGCCCGGCGCGGCGTCGCCCTCCCACGGGCCGAACCAGCGTGCGGTGCGCACCGGGTCGGTGAGGCTCGCCCAGACGTCGTCGATGGGGGCGCGGAAGGTGCGGGTCAGCACGAGGTCGTTGCCGAACAGGCGGCCGGTGGGTGTCGGGCTCATGCGGTCTCCTTCTGGGACGGGTGGCGCTCGGCGGCCGTGTGCCGCTCGCGGCGGGCGCGGTAGACCTCGGTCTCCAGCGCGTCGAAGTGGTGCTGCCAGCCGGACGGGCGCATCAGCCGCCCCAGCCATCCGGCCAGCTCGTCGAGCGGCGCGGTGTCCAGCGTGTAGACGCGGCGGCGCCCGTCGACGGCGTCGTGCACCAGGCCGGCCTCGCGCAGCACGCGCAGGTGGCGACTGACGGCCGGACGGCTGATCGCGAAGCGGTCGGCGATCTGGCCCGCCGTGAGCGGTTCGGTGCGCAGCATCAGCAGGATCTCCCGCCGCACCGGATCGGCGATCGCGCCCGCCACCTCGTCCACGCCCGGAAGCGTAACCAGTAGGTTACGCTTTTCGCAACGCTCGTCGCGCGCGCTTACCCACATGGCACGGAACGAAGGGCGATGGCGTCCTGGGACCGGTTCGGCTCGTATCGCACCACGAGCGCCGAAGGGCCGGACCGGCGACCGCCCGGCATCCCGGCCGCGACGGTGGCCCTCAGCAACCCGATCTGGCTGACCGCCACAGACTGGACGGCAATTCGGCACTACAGATTACGGACAGCAAAAACGGACCGAGCGCCCGCACAGGAATTGTGCGGGCGCTCAGTCTTCGCTATGGGTTCCTGCAGGGAGCCGGTCAGACGCCGCGGACGTTCTCCGCCTGCGGACCCTTCTGCCCCTGGGTCACCTCGTACTCGACCTTCTGGCCTTCCGCGAGCTCACGGTAGCCGCTGCTGGCGATGGCCGAGTAGTGGACGAAGACGTCCGCTCCTCCGTCGTCCTGCTGGATGAAGCCGAAGCCTTTTTCTGAATTGAACCACTTGACCGTACCGCGAGCCACACGTTCCTCCTGATGGTGGTGGGAACCCGTCCGTCGCCTATCGCCGGCAACAAACTCCCACCCAAGCGCGACCATACCCTACCTGACGGAACGATGCGTCACCGACTCCCCCCGAAATGTGCCGACAATTTTCTCGGCGCCCGCGACTACAGCGGCCGCAATGGACTGGCCACCCTCCGCGGCGCTTCGGATGCGCGACCGCGAGGTACCGCCGAGCCTGCTCGCCGACGGCTTCGCCGGCCGTATCTGACCTGCGCTTGACCGGCGCGAAGGCGGCCGGGCCGCGCCGGCTTCAGCCGTCGATGACGAGCTTCCCGGCCGAATTGAAGTAGGCGAAGCGCGGCCCGGCCGCCTCCGCGCCGATCGTCGGGCAGGTGTCCGGCACGACCCGGGCCACGTTGAGGTGCCGGCCGGGGTCGGTCCACGCCGCGTACAGCTTGCCGGACGCGTCCACGCCGAGCGCGGGCACCGCGAACCACTGCGTGCTCGACATCGCCGGCAGCGTCGCGCTGCTGGCCGTCGCGATCGCCGCCGCATCAATGTGGGCCGCCGACGCCGCTCAGGAACGCGTGGGATCCGGGCGGGTGGTCGTCGCCGTCGTCGACCACATCGTGGTCGACGGCTGTTAGCCCGCGTTCGGCCGGCGGAAGGGGCGGGTCATCGCGGCGAGCAGCGTGTGCTCGTCGTCGTCGCCGGCGAGCTGCCAGGTGAACGCGCCGCGCAGCCCGTGGCGCGCCGCGAAGGTCGAGCGCTCCTCGATGGACTCGGCGTCCTCGTAGCTGACGAACGTCCCGGTGCCGGGGTGGTAGAGCCATGGCGAGCGGGCCACCGGGTGGCGGTACCGCTGCCAGGACGGATCGGCAAGCAGGTCACGTGCGATGTCGCGGTAGTCGCCGGCCTGGACCGTGCCGACCTGGGGCTGGAACAGACCCGCCTGCTCGCCGGCCGAGGCGACGCGGAACCCACGGCCGTAGAACGGCACGCCCAGCACGAGCTTGTCCCGCGGTACACCCAGACGCTCGTAGTAGTCGACCGCGCCCGTGACGTTGTTCCACCGGCGCAGGCCGGGCTCGAGCGGGTCGTCCGCGACCTCGGACATCGGCGCGTTGAAGGTGGCGATCGGCGAGAAGCCGGTGCCGAAGTCGTACGTCATGAGGTTGACGAAGTCCAGCACCCCGGCGAGGGCCGGGAGCTCGTAGCTGTCCGCCGGGTCGTACGGGCCCGCCGACTGCAGCCGGCCGGCGGGCAGCGCGGCGGTCAGCAGCCGGTCGAGCCCGAGCCGGTCGCGGACCTCCTGGGCCAGCAGCGTGGCGTTGCGCCGGTCCTCGGGCCGGTGGGTCACCTCGGCGGGCCCGCCGGAGACGGGGAACTCCCAGTCCAGGTCGACGCCGTCGAAGCCGGCGGCCAGCGCCAGGCACTCGTCGGCGAAGGCGGCCCGGGACTGCGGGGTGAGCGCCGCGTCGGAGAAGCCGCCGGCGCCCCAGCCGCCGATCGACAGCACCGTCTGCAGGCCCGGGTTGGCCCGCTTGAGCTCGGCCAGCGCCTCGAGGTGGGCGGGCGCCTGGGACGGCAGCCTCAGGTGCCCGTCCTCGATGGTGGCGAACGCGTAGAAGACGTGGGTCAGCAGGCCGGCGGGGATGGCTTCGACCGCGTACGCGTGCCCGTCCATTCCCGGAAAGTAGGCGCCCAGCACCGCCCGCCCCGTGATCATCTACGAACAGTAGCAGTCAGGTCGATGTCGTGGTCCTGCGCGTAAACGGCGAGGCAGCCGGTGGCGCAGAAGCCGATCGTCCGGCCGTCGTGGACGAGGGTGTGCGCCTGCGGTCCGAGACGCACGCGCATGCCGCAGACCGGGTCGATGACCACGCCGTCGGGGAGGTCCGCGGGGGCGGACGGCTCGACGCCGCGGGTGAGGTACCGCACGATGTCCGTCGACATCGAGGGCTTGCCGTTCATGCCGATGCTGCCCTCGTGTACGCCGACCACGTTGATCCACACGGCCGGGTCCTCGCCGCCGGTGGCCGCGCCGGCGTGCCGGGTCAGCGCGGCCCGCACCGCGCCCATGGCACGGCGGGACAGCTCCTCGCGCCACGCCTCCGGCACGGTGACGGTGACGACGAACGGCGCGGCCGCACCGCTCCCGCCGGTCGTCCAGGTGCGGCCCTCGCGGAACCACACGTGGGTGATGCGCCCCGCGCGCTCGACGGCCTCGGCGGGCGCGTCGGGTTCGACCAGCAGGTTGGCGATGACCGCGCCCGCGACCTCCCGGCGCTGCGTCTCGTCAAGCGTGCCCTCCGGGCAGGCGATCTCGATCAGGTTCATGCCGGCGACCTCCTGGCTGCTCCTTAACTCTTACAACGCCGTCAAAGCTAGGTCGCCCTGATATCCTTGTCAACCGTGTCAGATTTAACCGTTCGCCGGCGCCGGGCCGACGCCGAGCGCAGCGTCGCCGCGATCCTCGACGCCGCGGCGAAGCTCCTGAGCGAGCGGCCGCACGCGAGCATGGAGGAGGTCGCCCGCGCGGCGGGCCTGACACGGCAGACCGTCTACGCGCACTTCCCGTCGCGCGACGCCCTCATCGGCGCGCTCACGGACCGGGCCACCGACCGGGTCGCCGCCGCGCTCGAGGGCGCGGACCTCGACACCGGCCCCGCCGGCGAGGCGCTCCTGCGGCTGGTCCAGCTCAGCTGGGACACGTTCGACGCCGAGCCATTCCTGCTGGCCACGCCCGGCCCGCACACGGATCCCGAGACCGACCGACGTCGGCACCGGACGGTGTTCGACGTGCTCGGGGAGGTCGTCGAGCGGGGTCAGCGCACCGGCGAGTTCGACCCCGAGCTGCCGCCCGGTTGGATCGTCGCGGCCACGGCGGCGCTCGGCCACGCGGCGGGCGACGACGTCCGTGCCGGGCGTCTCACCAGCGCCCAGGCCGGCACCTATCTGCAGGCCACCCTGCGCCGGCTCTTCACCCGATAGCCGAGGACCACGCGCTCAGGGGCAGCCGGTGAACGCACGGTCGACGGGCTCGGTGCGCCACTCCAGGCGGGCGTAGTCGTCCTGCGGGAGCTGGGACTTCGCGTATGCGCGGAGCTTGTCCAGCACGTCCGCCTCGGCCGTGACCAGGCGGAGCTTCGCGCCCGAGTAGGGGCGGACGGCGTCCAGCTCGGCGCGCAGGCGGTGCAACTCGGCGTCCAGGCGGTGGCGGGCGCGGTTGGCCCAGGCGACGGCGGTCTCCGACTTGTCCTCGTCGTCGGCGTACGCCAGGCGGCCGTCCCCGGTCGGGCGGGCGCCCCACAGCTGCCAGGAGCTGCCCTCAGGCTTGGCGTCGAGCAGGACCTGGGCGCCGGCGTCGGTGCGGTAGCCGTCGAAGTCGCGGTCGCCGACCCGGTAGTGCACGTCGGCGCGCACGCCGGTGACCTGCTCCTGGTAGGCGAGCGCGGCGGGGGCGCCGAGCACGGGGGCCGGGTGCCAGTGGCCGGGGCCGCCGTCGGCGCCCGTCGGGCGGGCGCACGGAGGCGGCAGGGCGCTCGGGCTGACGGGCGGGGCCGGTGGCGGGCCCGCGACGACGGTGGTCAGGCGCTGCACGTCGGCGGGGGTCAGGGCGCGGGAGCTGGTGCTGGCCTTGGCGCCGATGAAGTACTCGCCGCCGGACGTCGCCTGCTTCACCGAGTAGCTGGTGGTGCACTTCGCGGTGGTCTTGCCGTTGGCGGGCATGGTCACGGTCTCGGTGCAGGTGTTGAGGTGCTTGTCGTCGAGGGTCATCTCAATGGTGACCTCGGCGTTGACCTGGGCGGCCGGGTGCATGTACGGCGAGCGGGCGTTGACGTTGTTGATGACCGTGACGGTCGCGACGCACGATGCGGGTGCGCACGGTCCGACCTTGATCTGGCCGTCGATGGCCGCGGTGACCTGGGAGTCGAGGGCGTGGTCGAGCTCGGCGGCGCGCTGGGAGGCCGTGGTGCGCAGGGCCGACAGGGCGGCGCCGTCCAGGGGCTCGACGTCCAGTGCGGGCGCGGCGGGGCCGGGCCCGGACGCCGGGGCGGGCGCGGGCTCCACGCGGACGATGCGCGGCGGCTTGGCGGTGGTGATCCAGACCGTGGCGTGCTCGAGGCGCACCTGGCGGGCCTCGACGCCGCCGACCGGGGCCAGGTCGCCGAGGCGGGGCAGGTCGGCGGGGGGCGGCGGGGCCTCGTCCTCGTGGCCCGCTGGGAGGAGGTCGGCGGCGAGGATCGACGGGATGAGGGCGCGCGGGTCGAAGCCGAGGGCGTCGAAGTCGATGCGGACCCAGGCGGTGCCGTAGGCGGAGCCGGAGCCGGGTGCATGCGCGGCGGACCAGAAGGCGGCGTCGCCGCGGGCGTAGGTGCCGTCGCGGCCGAGGTCGAGCAGGTCCCCGTGGCCGCCGCCGGTGAAGTCCACCGTGGACAGGGTGAGGCCCTCGCGGGTGACGCGGGCGTCGATGCCGACCTCGCGGCCGCCGTCGGCGGTCAGGCTGCCGTGGTAGTGCTGGCCGGGCGCGGACGACAGGGCGCCGGCGGCGGCCAGGAGGAGCTCATAGGCCTGGCGGCGGGTGGGGTCGTCGGCGCCGGCGGCCGGCGACGGCCGGTCGGCGGGGCCGGTCCGGGCGACCGAGTAGGCGGTCAGGCCGACGGTGAGCGTGGCCAGGGTGGCCAGCAGGGTGCCGAGCACGACCGGCCGGCGGCGGCGCGCCGGCGCAGGCTGTTCGGCCGGTCCTGGCCTGGACTTCGGCGCCCAGGCCACCGGCTGCGAGGGTAGCCACTGCGGCGGCGGCGACGCTGGTGACGCCGGCAACGACGCGGGTGGCGGTTCCCCGGGATCGAGCGGTGACGACATGCCGAACCTCCCCGTGTCTCGGCACGGCGTCGATGTTATCGGATGTTTGCACCCCCTTTCGGGCCCGATAACGCACAGCAATGCAGCGACTACGCGCGGCTCTCGTACTCCTCGTCTGTCACCAGCGCACCCCACTCGGTCTCGGACCCGCCACCGGCCGGGGCCTCCCACATCGCGAGATGGGTCATGAAGTGCTCGGGCGCGGCGCCGTGCCAATGCCACTCACCCGGCGGCGTGTACACGGTGTCGCCCGCCCGCATCGGCCGGACCTCGCCGCCGCGGGCCTGGATCAGGCCACGGCCCTCGGTCACGTGCACGGTCTGGCCGAGCGCGTGGCGGTGCCAGGCGTTGCGGGCGCCGGGCGCGAAGCGGACCACGTTGACCCGCATCCGCGACTCCCCCGTGCCCCGGTGCACGACATCGAACCAGGCGTCGCCGGTGAACGTCTCCGCCGGCGCCTTCACGGTCGGCTCCTTGTCGAGAAACTCCATGAGCTCGACGCTACTGCGGCGCCCGCCATCATGCGGCCGATGCGGCCCGCCTGGGCGGCTGAGCGGCGGCGACGCTGCTGCCCAGTGAGGACAGCAGCGTCGCCGGGGCCGGCCGGTGCCGCGAACCGGGCAACGTCTGTTGCCGGAACCGGGAGACGCGCTATCGCGCCATGGCCGCGTTCTGCCGCTCGAAGGCCTTGTTCACCCCGTTGTGCCAGCCGTCGGCGAGCAGCTGCGACATCGGGTCGGGGAAGATGTCCTCCTCGCCCTTGTCGACGGCGTCGAGGATGGCCCGCGCGACGTCGGCCGGGTCGGCCTTCGGGATGTCGAGGGCCTCGGTCATCTCGGTGTCCGTCGGGCCGGTCAGCACCGCGTGGACGCGCACGCCGCTGCTCGCGAGCAGGGCGCGCTGCGCCTGGGTGAGCGACAGCGCTGCGGCCTTCGACAGCGAGTACGCCGGGGTGATCGGCAGCGGCGCCAGCGCCGAGAGCGACACGTTGTTGACGACGGCGCCGCCGGATGCGATCAGCCGGGGCAGCACCGCTTTGGTCATCTCGTACGTCCCGTAGAGGTTGACCGCCAGGTGCTCCTCCAGCGCCGAGCGCTCCCCCAGGTCGTCGGCGTTGCAGATCCCGGCGTTGTTGACCAGCACGTCGAGCTCGCCGATCGCGTCGGCCACGGCCCGGATCTGCGCGAGGTCGGTCACGTCGAGCGTCACCGGCGTGACCCGCGCGTCCGGGTGCTCGAGCGGGCGGCGCGTCCCGGCGTACACCCGCCGCGCTCCCCTGGCGAGCGCCTCTTCGACCAGGGCCCGCCCGATCCCCCGGTTGGCCCCGGTCACCAGCATCGTCTTGTCTTCGAATGACATCCCCGTCTCCTTCGCTAGCGGTCGAGGGATGTAGACCACCGGCCCGCCCGGATTTCGCCGGGGTGTGCCGAGCGTCACTTGTCCAAGTTGGCCCCTGGCCACTCCTGCGACTTGCACGCCTGGCGGGCCTGGTCCCACTCCGGGCCGACGGTGTTCAGGGCGGCGCCGGTCGGCGGGACGAAGTCGCCGTCGCTGTTGGGGTCGGGCACGCCGGGCACGCCGTGCGTGCGCATGCACTCGGCCCACTTGCGCCGCTGGGCGACCTCCTCGGTGGGGAGCGCCCGCCGCGGCGGCGGGTTGCCCTTCGCGCCCTGGAACAGCCGCAGGCACTCGGGCGGAGGGGTCAGCTCGGACGCCGGCGGGGGGATCACCCAGTACCCGTCGTCCTGGATCGGGTCGGGGAAGTCCGGGAACCCGTGCTCGCGCATGCACCGCGAGGCCTCGACGATCTTGTCGTGGTCCGCGCCGGAGCTCGGCCGTGCGCTCGGCGCGGAGCCGCCGCAGCCGGCCAGGGCGAGCAGGGCGGCGACCGCCAGGAGCACCATTCGCTGCATGGGGGTCACGGTGCCCGAACGCACGGGCCGCGGATACCCCCGAAGGTGGGCGGCGGCGGCCCCTCAATCGAGCCAGGCGTCGAGCGCGGCGACGTACTCGGGCACGAACCGCGGCTCCCAGCGGCGGAAGTACACGGCCATCGACAGGGCGTGCACGGCGTTGCCGAGGCGGACCCGGGCGGGCCAGCCGGGCGGCAGCGGGAAGGTCTCGTCGTAGGCGGACAGGAACGCCTCGCGCCCGTCGGGGAAGCCGGCGAAGACGTGCTCGTCGAGCTTGCCGAAGTCGAGGAAGCGGTCGGCGTAGCGGCCGTGCTCGAAGTCGAGCAGGCAGGCGATGCGCCCGTCGCGCAGGATGAGGTTCTGCCGCCACAGGTCGCCGTGGGTCAGCGCCGGCGGCTCGTCGGCGGCGGCGGTGGCCTCGACGGCCCGGTGCAGGGCCGCGGCCAGGCCGTCCCGGCCCGCGACCGTGAGGTCCTCGGGCGCCTCGGCGATGCGGGCGTCGACGAGGGCGTGCAGGTAGGCGCGGGCGTCGGGGTGCCGCACCCGGCCGAGGGCGTCACCGAACCACGGCCCGGTGCAGCGGTGCACCCGGGCGACGAGCCGCCCGAGGTCGGCGGCGAACGCGACCCGCTCGACCGGCCCCAGGCCGGCCCAGGCGGCGTCGGCCGGCTCGCCGTCCTGGAACTCCTGCACGAGCAGCGGCGCGCCGAGGGCGGTGCTGCGTGGCACGAACGCGCGGAAGCGCACGACCGGCACCCCGCCCTCCGCGGCCCGCCGGGTGGTGGCGATGAGCCGCCGCAGGTGCTCCGGGTCGGCGTCGCGCACCGGCGTCTTGACCAGCAGCCGCCCCTCGTCGGTGTCGGCGACCCACTGGCGGCTGGTGTGTCCCGCGTCGAGCGGCCGCAGGTCGTCGATGCGCAGCCCGGGGCACGCCTCGGCGAGGGCGGCGGCGATGGTCTCGTTCGTCACCGGACACTCATACCAAACCGCGGAAGCTGGTGCGGTACACCCGGGGCGTGACCCCGCAGGCCCGCTTGAACTGGGCGCGGAAGTTGGTCGGCGAGGCGAACCCGGCCAGGTGCGCGATGCGGTCGACGCCGTGGTCGGTGGTCTCCAGCAGCTCCTGTGCGCGCCGGATGCGGGCCTCGGCGAGCCACTGCATCGGCGTGACGCCCGCCTCGGCGCGGAAGCGGCGGTTGAGGGTGCGCACGCTCAGGCCGGCGTGCGCGGCGACGTCGGCGAGGGACAGGTCGCGGTCGGCGTGCTCCCGCAGCCACTGCAGCACCGGGGCGAGGCCGGCGTCGGCGGGCACGGCGGGGCGGGCGATGAACTGCGCCTGGCCGCCGTCGCGGTGCAGCGGCGCCACCGCGAGCCGGGACGCGTCGGCGGCGGCCGCGGCGCCGTGGTCGCGGCGCACGAGGTGCAGGCACATGTCGACGCCGGCGGTGGCGCCGGCCGAGGTGACGAACTGTCCACTGTCGACGTACAGCACGCCGGGGTCGAGCCGCACCGCCGGGAACGCGGCGCGGAAGCGCTCGGCGGCGGCCCAGTGCGTGGTGGCGCGGCGCCCGTCGAGCAGCCCGGTCGCGGCGAGCGTGAACGCGCCGACGCAGATCGACGCGAGGCGCGCACCGGCGGCCGCGGCGGCGCGCAGCGCGTCCAGCGCCACCGCCGGCACCGGGGACTCCGGGTCGTGCCGGCCGGGCACGATGACGGTGCCGGCGCCGGCGAGGGCGTCGAGGCCCTGGTCGGTGGCGAGGCGCACGGGGCCGGCGTCGACGACGGGCGCGGTCCCGCAGACCTCCACCCGGTACGCGGGCCGGCCGCCGGGCAGGCGCGCGCGCCCGAGCACTTCGAGGGGCGTGGCCAGGTCGAACGCGATGGTCCCGGGCAGCGCGAGGACGACGACACGGTGCACGCACCGCAGCCTAACCTGGCCGGATCCAGCCGGACTGTGGCAATGCGGCCACTGGCTCGCACCCGCCGCGGGCACCGAGGATCGTGACGTGTTGTTTGCGCAGATCGTGTTGTTCGACGGCTTCGACCCGCTCGACGTCGTCGCACCGTTCGAGGTCCTCGCCGCCGCCTCCGAGGCGGCCGGCGGCGGCCTCGCCGTCGAGCTCGTCGCCGCCGACGGCCCCCGCCGCGTCACCGGCGGCACCCTCGGCCTCGCCCTGGAGGCCACCGCCCGCCTCGACCCGGACCGGCCCGGCTACGTCATCGTCCCCGGCGCCAGCGGCCCGATCGCCGGCGACCCCGACGAGGGCGCCGAGACGATCCCGGTGCTGCTGGCCCGCTTCGCGGATTCGGCGGCGGTACCGCTGCTGCGCGCCGCGATGCGCAACCCGCGCGTCACCGTCGCGGGCGTCTGCGGCGGCTCCCTCGCCCTGGCCATGGCGGGCCTGCTCGAGGGCCGGCACGCGGTCACGCACCGCCTCGGCCTGGACGTCCTCGACGCCACCGGCGTGCGCGCGGTGGACGCCCGGGTCGTCGACGACGGCGACGTCGTCACGGCCGGCGGCGTGACGTCGGGCCTGGACCTGGCCCTGCACCTGGCGGAGCGCGAGTTCGGCCCGCGAGTTGCGCACGCCGTGGAGACCCTGTTCGAGTACGACCGGCGCGGCATCGTGTGGCGCAACGCCGGCCGTGCGCCCGTCGAGTTCTAGCCCGGTTCGGAAAGGAGCAGGCCTGTGCATCCGATCGTCGGCACGTGGGACGTGCGCGTGAAGACCCCGATCGGCACCATTGCCGCCGTGTACGTGTTCGCGCAGGAGCCGGACGGCCTGACCGGCACGGCGACCGCGGGCGCCGAGACGGTACCGCTGACCGCCATCGCCTGCGACGGCGACAACGTCACCTGGCGGCAGGCGGTGACCCGCCCGATGCGGCTCAACCTCGACTTCGCCGTCGTGGCCTCCGGCGACACGCTGGCCGGGCACTCCCGCGCCGGTCGGCTACCACGCTCGGCCGTGACCGGCACCCGGCGTACAGCGTGAGTCCGTGTCAGATCCCCTCGATCGCCGTGTAGAAACGACCGGCGATGTCCTCGTACTCGTCCAGGTCCTCGGCGACGGTCGGCACGGTGACGAACACGTGGTCGACCCCGGCCTCGGCCAGCTGCGCGATGTCGCCCGCGATCTGCTCGATGCTGCCGGTGTACGGCCGGCGCTCTTGTGGTATTGCATCGCCCACGGTGCTGAGCCCGACCTGGAACGTGCACCCGACCTCGCCCGGGTCCCGCCCGGCCTCGGCGGTCAGCTCCCGCAGCCGCCCCAGCATCCCCCCGACCGCCTCGGGCTGCAGCCCGGTCGGCAGCCACCCGTCGGCGCGCCGGGCGATGCGGCGCAGCGCCACCTCGGAGTTCCCGCCGAGGTACACCGGAATCGGCCGCGCCGGCTTCGGCCCGAACTCCGCGGGCGCGACCTCGTAACGTTCGTTGCGGAACGACACCGGGTCGGTCCCCCACAACGCTTCGGCCACGTCGAGGAACTCGTCGAGGGCCGCCCCGCGCTCGGCGAACGGCCGCGGCGCCACGGCCGCGAACTCGTCGATGCTCCACCCGGACCCGATCCCGGCCACGAGCCGCCCGCCGCTGGCCGCGTCGATACTGGCGAGGGTCCGCGCGAGCCGGGCCGGCACGTGCAGCGGCGCCACGAGCACACAGGTGCCGAGCTCCACCCGCTGCGTCACCGCGGCGGCGAGCGTGAGCGCCACCAGCGGGTCCAGAACACTGCCGTACCGCTCCGGCCACGGCACGCCCGGCATGCGGTACAGGCCGTGCTCCCCGCTCTGGTCGACGGGCAGCAGCAGCCGCTCGAAGGCCCAGACGCTGTCGTACCCGATGTCCTCCACCGCCCGCGCGGCCCTCGTGACGGCGGTGGCCGGGTCGAAGTTCTTGAGCAGCGGCAGACCGATCCCGACCTTCAACGACATTGCGGCGTCCCTCCGGTCCCGAGTCCAGCGTGGCGCCCAAGACCATATACCTCCGCACGATCCGCGGAACCGGCGCGCAGCGAGGTTCGGGTCACGCGAGACGGATCGGCCACCGGCAGATCCTACGAGTCGCGCAGTCGTGCACGTCTCCACGCTTGAGGCACGCCACCGTCGACGCAGCACCAACCACGCATCGCGCCTAAAACCACCCGGCGGGGTCGCGGGCGACCTGCAGTCCGCGGAAGAGCCCGTCGAGGCCGCCGGGCAGCCGGCCGGTGGTCGCCGGGGCATGGGTTGCCAGTTCGAGGTACACGCCGTCCACGTCGAAGACCTGCAGCCCCTTGCCGCCGTCCGCGCCGTCGGTCCGGCGGGCCGGGTGCCCGTCGAGGGTGGTGTTCGGGTCGCCGACCGTGCCGCCGTCGCCGGTGCGCATCGAGGAATTCAGTGCGAGCATGCTCAGCGGCCAGTCGCCGAGGTCGGTGCGCTTGCCGGTGTCGCTGTAGCCCAGTTCCGCCGACCAGCCGCCGGTCGCCGTGCTCTGCGAGACCACCACCGAAGCCAGTTGGAACGGCTGCGGGAGGCCGGTCGCGCGCACCGGCAGCCGGATCGCCCGGTTCACCCCGAAGCGGGCGCTCTCGGCGACGTGCCGGGCCACCGCGCGCGGATCGGTGGCGTCCCAGACGGTCACCGACGCCCACGCGCCGGGCGCGTACTGCCACTGCAGCGCCGTGCCGCCCTCCACGACGCCCCACCGGGCCGGCCGCCCGAGCACCGGGTCGGCATCGGAGCCGCCCTCGAGCTCGATCGTGTGCCCCGCCGGCACCGCCGCCAGCTCGACCATTCGCGCGTCCACGCCGGTCTTGCTCGTCGCCGACGCGACCAGCCGTTGCACGTCGGGCTCGGTGCGTGTCGTGCGGTCGGTGAGCCCGTCGGGCAGCCAGCCGAATTCGGCGTACTGCACCAGCGTTTCGAACGACGCCGGCGCCGCCACTTCGAGCGGTGGCGAAGTCCTCTCGGGCCGCGACCCGATCATCAGGCCGGCGCCCGCCACGATGACGAGCGCGGTCAGCGCCGCCGCACAGGCGATCGCGGCCTG
Organism: Dactylosporangium darangshiense; assembly: GCF_039537565.1. Lineage (NCBI taxonomy): Bacteria > Bacillati > Actinomycetota > Actinomycetes > Micromonosporales > Micromonosporaceae > Dactylosporangium > Dactylosporangium darangshiense. The sequence continues at coordinate 319,204 of NZ_BAABAT010000002.1, read as the reverse complement.
CCGCAACCGGGCGTTGCGCCGGCCCGTGGCCGCCGCGCGGCCGATGTCCACTGTGGTCGCCGGCGCCTCCGAGTCCGCGACCGTCTTGAGCAACGCGTGCACCGCGCCCCCATCCATGCTCATGCCTCCACCGTGATGTGCCGCGCGTCGAGCGCCTTGCGCAGCGATTCTTGCCCGCGTGCGGTCTGGCTCTTCACCGTGCCGGCCGAGCACCCCAGCGCCTCTGCGGTCTCCTCGACGGAGAGGTCGCAGTAGTACCGCAGCACCAGCGCCGCCCGCTGCCGCGGCGGGACCTCGGCGAGGGCCTCGCGCATCGCGAGCCGCAGCGCCGGATCGGCCTCGGCCGCGGCGGCCTCGTCGAGCGGCTCCGCGCGCAGGTCGACCCGGCTCGCCCAGCCGGTGCGCCGCTCGCTCAGGAAGACCCGGACGACAACGGTCCGCACGTACCCGTCGAGGTTGTCCGCCGCGGCGGCACGCCGCCAGTGCGTGTACAACTTCGTGATAGCGACCTGCGTGATGTCGTCCGCGCGGTGCCAGTCCTGGCAAAGCAGGAACGCCACCTTGCGTATCCACGGCAGCCGTGCCGAGACGTACTCGACGTATCGCCGCTCGTCCTCACCTCGCACGCAGTCCTGACGCCACCGGCCGCGCACCCGGTTGCATCGACCGGCGAATCAGGTGACCGCGGTGCTGCGCCCAACGGTGCGCTGAGCACGCCGCCGACGCCGCTCGGTGGCGGGCCCCAGCCGGAGGAAGGCTTCAGGCCACGGCAGGCTTCGCCGCGGCGAGCGCCTCGCGGACGACCTGCGCGCTCGCCGGTGTACCAGGAAGTACCCCGTAGGCGCCGTAGGGACGCACGTAGACCGGGGTGTCCCGCTGGGCGCGCCAGTTCTCGGCGAGCGGGCCGGCGTCCACGGTGTCGAAGCCGAGGCTGTCGAAGAACTCGGTGACCGCCTGCTTGGCGGCCGCGTCGTCACCGGCGATCGGCAGCGCCGACCGGTCCGCGCTGCCCGCCGGGCGCGCCAGGGACGCCAGGTGCTCGGACCAAATGTTGTTGAATCCCTTCACCACGCGGGCTTCCGAGAGGTGCTTCTGCAGCAGCTCACCGGTGGTGCTGGAGCCGTCCTCCAGCTCGTCGAAGACGCCGTCGCGCTGCGGGTAGTAGTTGTTGGTGTCGATGACCACCTTGCCCGCGAGGGGCTCCGCCGGGACGTCGCGGTACGCGCGCAGCGGCACGGTCACCACCACGATGTCGCCGGCCGCGGCCGCCTCCGCGGGGGTCGCGGCGCGCGCCTTCGGCCCCAGCTCGGACACCAGGTCCTGGAGGGTCTGCGGGCCACGCGAGTTGCTCAGCACCACGTCGTGGCCGGCGGCGACCGCCAGCCGCGCCACTGTGCTTCCGATGTTGCCGCTGCCGATGAGTCCGATCGTCGTCATGTCAGCGCGAACCTCGGTGTTCCTCAACTGATTCCGGCCGGCGGCACACCGGTGACGGGTTGCACACCGGCCGGAACGGGTGGTGCGGGGTGATCCGCACACGTCGCCGGCGAACATCGCGCTCATAGCTGACAACCGTCGCCTCCGTAGGCGGTGTGCTCAAACTGTGATGTAAGTCATATTCGGCCGCTTGATACCCGCTCCTCACCTCCTCCGGTTCTACACAGAACTCAGCGGTTGTACACCTAGCGTTCAGCTCCAAGACACCTTGCCGTAACCGCTGGTGGCTACGCAGCCGCGCGATATTCGCGGTGCGGGTTCGTCTCATTCCCGCGCTCACCCGGCACACCTTCACCCGACTCAGGAGCCCTGGTCGGCACTGCGCCGTGCGTTCGTGCGGCCGGCGCCGGCGCTGCCGCGGGGCTCGACGCTGCCCGCCTTCCAACCTTCCTGGAGGTTCGCCTTGACCATGCTGGCCGATTTCGGTCTGTCCGACGACGACGCCGTCCCCCCGACCGACGGGACCGCCGCCTTGCCCTTTCTGCTGACAGTGCTTGTACCGACGCGGAACGAGGAAGGCAATATCGGTCCGTTGCTGGATCGTCTGGACGCCGCGGTCGCCGGCATCTCCGCGGAGATCGTGGTCGTCGACGACAGCGACGACGCGACGCCGAAGATCGTGGCTGAGCATGCGGTGGCTTCCGCGGTACCACTTCGTCTCATCTGCCGCCCGGAGGGCGAGCGGCGGGGCGGCCTGGGCTCCGCCGTCGTCGAGGGTGCCCGTATCGCGCGAGGTTCGTGGGTGCTGGTGTTGGACGCCGACCTGCAACATCCGCCGGAGGCGGCGGTCGCCATGGCGACCTCCGCGATCCGTCATGACGTCGACGTGGTCATCGGAACCCGGTACGCGGGCGCCGGCTCGGCGGAGGCGGGACTGGCCGGTGCGCACCGGACCTGGGCATCGTCGATGGCGACGCGCCTGGCCAAGACACTGTTCCCGAGACGTCTCGCGACCGTCACCGACCCGATGAGCGGCCTCTTCGCGTTCCGCGCGAAGGCCATTGACCTGAATCGTCTCGATCCGATCGGGTTCAAGATCCTGCTGGACATCCTGGTCCGGCATCCGTCCGCCCGGGTGGCCGAGGCCGCGTACCAGATGGAGCGCAGGCACACGGGCACCTCGAAGGCATCGATGCGCGAGGGGTTCGCCTTTCTGCGCCTGCTCGGACGGTTGCGCCGGCAGCGCCTGGTGGGACAGCTGCGGGAAGGTCCGGCCACCGGCGCCCAGCGGCTGCGCCAACTGGGACGGATGATCGCGTTCGGGCTGGTCGGGCTGACCGGTCTCGCCGTCAACAGCGTCGCGCTCTGGGCCCTGCACTCCGTCGCGGGGATGCACCACCTGCTTGCGGCGGCGGTGGCGACCCAGGCCTCGACGCTGTGGAACTTCGCACTCATCGAAACGCTGGTGTACCGCACGAAGACCGACGGCAGGTGGCACAGTCGCGGCGCCCGGTTCCTGATGATGAACAACCTGCTGCTCGCGGCGCGGCTGCCGGTGCTGCAACTGCTGGTGTGGGCCGGGCTCGGCCTCCTGGTCGCGAATGCCGCGACGCTGGTGGCGCTGTTCCTGGTCCGGTTCCTGTTCAGCGACCGGGTGATCTACGGAGCCGCCAGGACCAGGCGCGATCCGGTCCGCCTGCTGATTGACGACGGCCCGGCTCAGCCCGCCGCCGCGAGCGCCCAGAAGCGCTCCAGCTACCTGAAGTACCGATACGACGTCGCCGGTGCGGTCACCATCGGGTCGCAGATCCTCCTGCCGGAGCTGGAGTTCTTCCGTGCGCAGTGGATCGCCGACGACAAGGTGGACATCGCCGTCCGGGTCGGTGACGTCGGACTCCGCCGGCTGCGCAAGCGGGCGTCGCTGACCGAGCACCGCAGTCCCGCCGCGCTGCGCTACGAGGAGCACTTCGGGCGCTTCGGCGCCAACTTCCAGGTCGAGCTGGGCCAGCCGATCAACATCGTGGTGGGTCCGCTGCTGGCCCGCTCCCCGCACGTGGTCTACACCAACATCATCGAGGCGCTGCTGCGGTTCGTCCTGGTCTCCCGGGGGCGGATGCTCCTGCACTCGGCGTGCGTCAGCTTCGGCGACACCGGCGTGATGCTCTCCGCGCTCACCGACACCGGCAAGACCGCGACCGTGCTGCGGCTCCTGCGCGACCACGATGGACGGTTCCTGTCCGACGACATGACGGTCATCTCGGCCGACGGGACTGCTGTGTGCTTCCCGAAGCCGCTCACCATCAGCTCCCACACGTTGCGGGCGGTCAAGGCCAACGAGCTGACCGCGAAGGAGTGGCGCCGGCTGCAACTGCAGAGCCGACTGCACTCCAAGGGTGGCCGCTCACTGGCGCTGACGCTCAGCCGGTTCAACCTGCCGATCATGGGCATCAACGCGCTGACCCAGATGCTCGTACCGCCACCGAAGTACAACGTGGACCGGCTCGTGCCATGCCGCATGGGCAGCAGCACGCGGGTGTCGGAGCTGTACATCATCGAACGCGGCAAGCCGGGAATGCACGACCTCGACCGCGAAACGACGCTCAAGCGCATGATCGAAAACACCGACGACGCCTACGGTTTCCCGCCGTTCCGGTACCTCGCACCGGGCCTCACGATCGACGGACTGGGCTACGCGGAGCTCCGGGCGAAGGAACGGGAGATCCTCAAGGGGTTCCTCGCCGGCGTGCGGACGCAGGTGATCAGCTCCGACTGCTTCGGGTGGGCCGACGTCATCGCACCTCTCGTCACGCCTCCGCCGGCGACACCGGCGGTGCCGCGGCAGCCGACTGCGGCCGACGTGTGGCCGCGCTGGGGCGCCCGCATGGTGGAGCCCGAGCTGGGAGAAGCTACGTGACAGTGTCGGTGATCGCCGATGCGAAACCGATGGATGGCGGGCGGCGACCGTGGCGTCGTCGCCCCGCCGGGCTGCTGCGGGCCGTCCCCGTCACCGGCGTCCTTGCACTCGCCACGGCGTTCCGCTTCGTCGCGCTGAGTCGCGAAGGGTTCAACAGCGACGAGGCCGTCTACGCCGGGACCGCCGCCTCGATCGCGGGCGACACCTCGCTCAGCGGCCTCTTCCCGGTGTTCCGCGCGCATCCGGTCCTGTTCCAGCTGCTCGTGTCGCTGGTGTACCGGGCGGGCGTCAGCGACTGGTCGGCGCGCGCGGTCGCCGCCGCGATCGGCGTGCTGACGGTCGCCGTCGTGTATGCCCTGGGCCTGCGGATGTACGGGCGCCGCGCCGGCCTGATCGCCGCCCTGCTGCTGGCCGTCATGCCGTACCACGTGGTCGTCAGCCGGCAGGTCCTGCTCGACGGGCTGATGACCTTCTTCGCGACGGTTCTGATCTACTGCGTCGTCCGGTACGCCGAGACGGCGGCGGGCCGTTGGCTCATCGCGGCAGGTGCGTCGCTGGGCGCCGCGATGCTCGCCAAGGAGACGGCGCTGGTCGTTCTCGGCGGCCTCTATGTGTTCTTCGCGCTCACCCCGATCGTCCGCATGCGCGTGCCCCACCTCGTCGGCGCGTTCGCGGTGCTCGGTCTGCTGGTCGCCGTGCCGGCGGCGGCCAAGGCGTACGCCGGCGCCGGCTCGAGCGGCCAGAGCTACCTGCTGTGGCAGCTCGTGCGCCCGGCGAACCACGAGCTCTCCTTCTACTTCACGACCGTCCCGTCCGCCGTGGGGCTGGGGACGCTGGGGACCGCCCTCGCCGGCCTGATCTGGCTGCGGCGCGAGTGGACCTGGCGGGAGCGGCTGCTGCTGTGCTGGGTGATCGTCCCGGTGGTGTTCTTCACGCTGTGGCCCGTCAAGGGGTACCAGTACCTGCTGCCGATCGCACCCGCGCTGGCCATCCTCGCCGGGCGCGCGCTGGACCGGCTCGGCCTGCGGGCCGGGCGGCTGGCGTTGATCGCCGCGACGCTGGTGGTGACGATCTCGCTGGCCGGGGCGAGCTGGCAGGCGATCCGCCCGCCGCAGGGCGGTACGTTCCTGGCCGGGACGGGCGGGCTCGCCGGCGGGCGGGAGGCCGGCCTCTGGGTGCGCGACAACGTGCCTGCCGGCGCACAGTTGTTGACGATCGGCCCGTCGATGGCCAACGTCCTGCAGTTCTACGGCAAGCGGCGGGCGTACGCGCTGTCCGTGTCGCCCAACCCGAACCAACGCAACCCGTCATACGTTGCGGTGCCGAATCCGGACCGCGCCCTGCGCGACGGGCGGTTCCAGTACATCGTCTGGGACTCGTACACGGCCAGCCGGGCGGCGTTCTTCACCGCCAAGGCCCGCACGCTGATCGACCGGTTCCACGGCGTCGCCGTGTACAGCGGGACGGCCCGGGTCGGGCACGCGGACCAGATGGTGATCGTCATCTACCGGGTGCGTGCCCGGTGAGCGCGCGTATCTGTCTGCTGCTCGCCCTGGCCGGCGCATCGGTGCTGCTGCCCGCCGAGCCGGCGGCGGCCGCGCCCGCACGCTCGCCGATCTCCCACTTCATCTACCTGATGCAGGGCGGCCACACGTTCGACAACTACTTCGGCACCTACCCCGGCGTGGACGGGCTGCCGGACGACGCCTGCCAGGCGCTGGACCTCAAGCGGCCGGAGCGTGGTTGCGTGCAACCGTTCTCGCTGCACGACGGGCCGCCCACGGCACTCGACGCCGAACGCAGCCTCGTGGAGGCTCAGCTCGGCGGAGGCGCGATGAACGCTTTCGTCGCGGCCTACCAGGAGCGGGGCCGCGACGGCGCCCCGGCCATGGGCTACTACGACGACCGGGATCTGCCGTACTACTGGAACCTCGCCGACGAGTATGTGCTGTTCGACCGTTTCTTCTCCTCAGCGCCGTACGGAATCCGCCTCAACCGTTCGTACTGGGTGACCGGCCGCCAGACGCCCGGCGGTGGCGAACAGCTGCCGCGGCGAGGCTACGGCGACGAACCGACCATCTTCGACCGGCTGGAGGCCGTCGGGGTCAGCTGGAAGTTCTACGTCGAGGACTACAAGCCCGCCGAGACGTTCCGCACGGCGTCCACATCGGACGCCGCCGCGTCGCAGTCGGCTCGCGTGCCGCTGCTCAACTACGCGCGGTTCCTCGACGATCCGAAGCTCCGCGGCCACATCGTCGACCTCAGCGAGTACCACCGCGACATCGTGGCCGGGACCCTGCCGGCGGTGGCGTACGTGGCGAGCTCCGGTGCGAGCGAACGATCCGCCCGGTCGATCGGGGCCGGTCAGCGGCTGGTCCGGGACCTGGTCACCCAACTCCAGCTGAGCCAGTACTGGCGGGACTCGGCGTTCCTGTGGTCGTACGACGGCTCGGGCGGGTGGTACGACCACGTGGCGCCGCCCAAGGTCGGCGGGCACCAGCTCGGGCTGCGAGTACCGGCGCTGCTGGTCAGCCCATACGTCGCGCGGGGCAGGGCCGACCACACCACCCTCGACCCCACGGCCGCATTGCGGTTCGTGACCGACAACTGGGGCCTGAAGCCCCTGGACGTCGGTGCCGGGTCCAGTCTCGCGACGGCCTTCGATTTCACCGCGCCGCCCCGCGACGCAACGGTCGTCGGGACGGCTCGCACCCATGCCGCCGCGCCCGGCGTCGACGTCCGCCCGATCTACGGCTTCTACGGGGGCGGCGCGCTCCTCGTCGTCCTGGCGCTGGTCTTCGCCGTGGTGCCGAAAGCCAAGAAGGTCAAGGTTACCGAGGTCGTGAAGGAGGCCGAGGTTGTGCAGGAGGCCGAGGTAGTCGAGGAGGCCGACGTAGTCGAGGAGCCCGACGTAGTCGAGGAGCCCGACGTAGTCGAAGAGGCCGACGTAGTCGAAGAGGCCGACGTAGTCGAAGAGGCCGACGTAGTCGAGGAGCCCGACGTAGTCGAAGAGGCCGACGTAGTCGAAGAGCCCGACGTAGTCAAGGAGCCCGAGGGGGCCGACGCATGAGGCGCGTCGTCGCGGGAATGGTGGCGCTCGTCGTCGCCGCGCTGGTCTGGGCCCCGGAGGGCGTCGCCCAGGCGAACACGGCGCGCCCACACCCGAAGCGGAAGCCGTGGCCGATCACGGTCACCGTGCGGACGGTCCCGGCGATCCCCGGCGTCCACCTCACCTTCGACGGTCGGTCGCTGGTCACCGGTGCCGGCGGCACCGCGTCGTACACCGCCGAGCACAATTTCGACAAGCACTCGATCACGCTGCAGGACACCACGTTCGAGCGCCCCGACCGGCGGTACCGGTTCGTCCGGTGGGCCGGGCAGCGCGACCCCGGCCAGGCGTACCAGCCGACCATCACCGGCCTGCCGATGCGCGTCAACACCACCGTCACGGTCGCGTTCGCCGTGCAGTACCGGCTCACCGGCCAGTTCGTCGACGACACCGGCAAGGCCATCCCGATGAACGACGGCACGGTCGCGAAGATCAAGCGCGACGACGGCACGATCCTCGACCTCCCGGCGACCGGCTCGGTCTGGTTGGACGGCTCGGTGCCGGTGTACCACCGGAGCACGCTGCGCAGCGTCGACGTGTCGTACTCCGTGCAGAGCGTCACCATTGCCGGCAGCAACGTCGTGGACGCGGGCCGGCAGCGCTTCGAGCCGGCCAGATCGACGACGGTCTCCGTACCGCTGCGCTTCCACGACCTGACCATCCGGGCCCGGCGCGCGCTGACGGGCGGGGCGGCGCGCTCGACCGCGGTCGTGATGTTCCCCGACGGCTCGTCGCGCACGGTGCCGCTCGGTCCCGATGGCACGGCCGTCCTCACCGGCATCCCCCGCGGCGCGTACCGGGTGAAGCTTCACGCCAGCGGCATCGTCCTCGACCGGTGGTTCGTGCTGTCCCGCGACCAGACCGTCGACGTGACGGTCATCGCCGTCCGCGAGATCGTCGTGGCCGGCACAGTAGCCCTGCTCGTGGCCTTGGGTCTGCTCCTGCTCGGCCGGCCCGCCTGGCGCCACCGGCTGCACGTCGCCGCCCGCCGGATGGTGCGCCGATGAGGAGGCTGCTGATCCTGGCGCTCGCCGGTGCGCTCCTGGCCGCGGGGTTGTTCACCGGCAACGTCGCCAGCGCTGTCGTCATCGGCCCGCCGCCATCCGCACCCGCGAGCGCCGCCGAGCCGGCGACGCCACTGCTGGCGTACTACTACGTGTGGTTCGACCCCTCGTCGTGGAACCGGGCGAAGATCGACTACCCCACCCTCGGCCGGTACTCAAGCGACGACACGGGCGTGATGCGCCAGCACATCGAGTGGGCGAAGTCCGCCGGCATCAAGGGGTTCATCGTCAGCTGGAAGAACACCGAGACCAACAACCGACGGCTGCGCCTGCTCATGGACGTCGCCCGAGCCGCCGACTTCAAGCTGGCGATGATCTACCAGGGGCTCGACTTCGACAGGCACCCACAGCCCGTGAGCCGCGTCGCCGCCGACCTGTCCATGTTCCGCGACCAGTTCGCGCCGGACCCGGTCTTTCTCCGCCTCGGCGGCAAGCCGCTGACCATCTTCAGCGGCACCTGGGAGTTCAACCACGACGACGTGGCCAAGGCAACCGGACCCGTACGCCAGGACATGCTGGTCCTGTCGACGGAGAAGTCCGTCGACGGCTACCGGCGCCTCGCCGACGTCACCGATGGCGACGCCTACTACTGGTCGTCCGTCAACCCCGACAGCTACGGCGACCACAGCCCGAAGCTCGCCGCGATGAGCGACGCGATCCATCGGGACGGCAAGTACTGGGTCGCGCCGTTCGCGCCGGGATTCGACGCACGACTCGTCGGGGGCACCCGCACCGTCGACCGCAAGGACGGCGAGACGCTGCGGGTCCAGTACTCGGCCGCGGTGCGCTCCGCACCTGACGTGCTCGGCCTGATCAGCTGGAACGAGTTCTCCGAGAACTCATACGTCGAGCCGTCGCTGAAGTACGGCACCCGGTCACTGGACGTCCTGCGGGACCTGCGCTCCGGCGCCGTGCCGAGCGCGCCTTCCGCCGCGCTCGACTCGAGCAGCCTCGCCGGCCCCGGCCGCGGCGCGGCCGGGGATGCCCGGCGGGGCAGCGCCCTGACCAACGTCGGGCTGCTGGCGGGGTTCCCGATCGTCCTCATCGTCACGGTGGGACTCATTGCTCGGCGCCAACGACGGCACGGGCGGGACATCCCCGCCCAACGCCTCCCATCCGATCCGAAAGGTACGTTGTGAGCAGGTCCCGCTGGCGCCTCACCCGCGCCGATCAGGTGCTGGCCCTTGTCCTTGGCACAGCACTCGTCAGCTTCGCGCCCGCAACGGCACGGGCCGAACTTCCCGGCGCAGACGCCCAACTGGCGCGCGCCCCGTACCTCACCGACCTGACCGGCACCTCGGTCCAGGTCACCTGGGCGACCACGGCGCGCAGCCAGGGTGTGGTGAAGTTCGGCCAGGCCGGCAACTGCACCGCGTCGTCGGTCATGTCGGGCGCGCTCGGCAGTCCGATCACCGTCAATGGCGCCACCCGGTACCAGTCGTCGATCCGCGTCAGCGGGCTGCAGGCGGGTGCCACGTACTGCTACCGCGTCTACTCGGATGCGGGCACGGATCTGCTCGGCGACAACCCGTCGCCGTCCTTCACCACACTCGAGCCCGCCGATAGCACCAAGCCGTTCACGTTCGCGGTCTTCGGCGACTGGGGCGACACCACGAACGGCGGCGTCAACGACGGCACCCTGAACGCCAACCAGGCCGGGGTGCTCGCCCAGGTCGGCGCTAGCGGTGCGCGGTTCGCGTTGCAGACCGGAGACCTCGGGTACCCGAGCGGCAGCCAGACCAACTTCGGCGACCTGCAGCAGGCCGGCGTCAATGTCAGTGCCGTGTTCGGCCCGGCGTACTGGGCCGGCCCGGGGCAGAAGGTCCCGTTGTACACCCTCAGCGCGAACCACGGCCGCAACGCCAACCTGCTGTCCACGTGGCCGCAGTCTGCGGTGACGGCTGCTTCCGGCGGGGTGTACGACATGGTGTCGTACCCGTCCATCGCCGGCACCGATCCGGCGAGCTATCCGACGTCGTACTACGCGTTCTCGACCGGCGGCGTCCGCTTCTACCTTCTTGACGCGTCCTGGTCCGACCAGAACGTGGGCACCGCCACCGGCGGGGAATGCGGCTCGCACTGCGCGATGTACGACATCGACCACCAGGCGCACTGGACGCCCGCCTCGGCCGAGTACCAGTGGCTGCAACGGGATCTGGCCGCCCACCCGAGCGAGCTGAAGATGGCCGCGTTCCACTTCCCGCTGCGCTCCGACGACAACAGCCAGCCCGGGTCGCAGTACCTGCAGCACACGCCCGGCGCGACCGGCAGCCTGGAGAAGCTGCTCGCCGACGGCGGCGTCAAGCTCGTCTTCAACGGTCACTCGCACAGCTACCAGCGCCAGGCAGGCCCGCCGGGCGGCGTGTTCAGCTACGTGACCGGGGGCGGCGGAGCGCGCCTCAGCTCCGTCAGCAGCTGTTCGCCGAACGACGGGTACGCCCTGGGCTGGTCGTACAGCAAGCAGAAGGGCTACGCGTGCGGCGCCGCCCCGGTCCCGACCAGCGACGCTCAGGTCTTCCATTTCGTCAAGGTCCGGGTCGACGGCAAGCGGATCACGGTCACCCCGACCGACGCGCAGGGCCGCACGTTCGACGTGCAGACCTTCGACTTCGGCGCCGACAGCACCGCCCCGAGCGCGCCACCCGGCCTCACCGCGACGAAGTCCGGCTCCACCAAGGTGCGTCTGCAATGGTCGGCGGCAACCGACAACGTCGGCGTCGCGGCCTACGACGTCTATCGCGACTCCCAGTACCTGGCGACCGTCCAAAGCGGCGGCAGGGAGTACATCGACGCCACGGCGGTCGTCGGCACCGGCTACACGTACCACGTCCAGGCGCGCGACCTCGCGGGCAACACCGGCTCGGCGTCCGTGCCGTACGGCAATGGCACCCCGACCGACACCGTACCGCCGGCAGCGCCCGCGGGCTTGACGGTGACGGGCACCGGCACAACAACGGTCTCGCTGTCGTGGTCGCCGTCGAGCGACAATGTCGGTGTCGCCGGCTACGACGTCCTCCGCAACGGCGCACCGGTCGCCACGGTCGCCGGTACCGGCTTCGGCGACGTGGGGCTCACCCCGGGGACCGAGTACACCTACCGGGTCGTGGCCAGAGACGCCGCCGGCAACGCCTCGTCGCCGAGCGCGCCGGTCACCGTCACCACCGTCGCCGACACGTCCCCGCCGACCGCGCCCGGCTCGCTCCGGTCCGCCGGCACCACCGCCAGCCAGGTGACATTGCAGTGGAGTGCGTCCACCGACAACGTCGGCGTCGTGCGCTACGACATCCGTCGCAACGGCGCCATCATCGGCACCGCCAGCGGGACGCGGTACACCGACACGACTGTGGCGCCCGGCACGAGCTACACCTACACCGTCACCGCGTTCGACACCGCCGGCAACCAGGCCACGAGCGCGCCTGTCTCGGTCACGACCCAACTGCAGGGCTCGGTGTTCTATGACGGCTTCGAGACCGGGGACCTGGGCCAATGGAGTCCGGTCAGCGGGCTGACCGTGCAGGGGAGCATCGCGCACACCGGCACCAACGCCGCTCGCGCCAGCGGCGCCGGAGCGGTCTCCTACGCGTACACCACCCTGAGCAACACCTACCAGGAGCTGTGGATGCAGGGCTGGGTCTTCGTGGCGAGCCGGGAGACCTCGGTCAACCTGCTCGGCTTCCGGACCAGCACCGGCTCCTCGATCGTCAACGTGTACATCGACGCGAGCGGCCGGCTCTCGTTGCGCAACAACGTCGGCGGAACCACGACGTACGGCAGCACCGTAGTGTCGCCCGGCGCGTGGCACCAGGTCGTGCTGCACGCTGCCGTCAACGGCGCCGCCAGTACGGTCGACGTCACGCTGGATGGTGTCGCGGTGCCGGGCCTGACGCTCACCGGCCAGAACCTCGGCACAGCGCAGATCTGCCGGCTCCAGATCGGGGAGAGTACCGCCGGACGGACCTACGATGTCGTGCTCGACGACATCACCGTCTCGTCCACCCCGCTGACGGGCACCTGAGCCCCTCGCGCAGGGTCGATCCGGTTGCATCACCCAGGCTTGCGCGCGCGGATGGAGTAGGTCAGCGGGTAGCGGGGTGCGCCGACGGGGTGCCGGTAGATCTCGTCGGCGTGCTCCTGCAGCGACTGCCGTTGCAGGTAGAACGTGTGGTCGTGTTCGTGCAGGAACTCGATGCGCAGCCCTGCGCCCGCGATCGCCGAGACGACGGACGACAGCATGTGTGTCCACTCGATGGTCACGTCGTGCTCGGTCTCGGCCGTCGCGTCGGCGTAGGTGCCGGGCCCGCCGGAAAGGTGCGGGCCCTCGTCGAAGTAGTCGTTGGTGACGGTCCGGCCCGTCTCGTCGTCGAGGACGAAGCTGAACGGATGGAACTCGGCGAGGTAGAGGAACCCGCCGTCGTCGAGCAGCTCCGCGATGAGGCTTGCCCAGCGCGGCAGGTCCGGTAGCCAGTTCAGCGCGCCGAAGCCGGTGTACACGATGTCGAAGGTCTGGCCCGGCAGGGCCGACACCGCGTCGTAGACGTCCGCCAGGACGAACCGAGCGTCGAGGTTGAGGTCGGCCGCCAGCTGCGTGGCCGCCTCGACCGCCGGGGGCGAGAAGTCCAGGCCGACCGCCCGCGCCCCGCGCGCCGCCCACGACAGCGTGTCCCGGCCGAAGTGGCACTGCAGGTGCAGCAGGCGCTTGCCGGTGACGTCACCGACCTCCGCCTTCTCGAAGTCCTTCAGCGAGTCGCGGCGGTCGCCGAACCCGGCCACGTCGTAGAAGGTACTGCCCAGATGAATGTGCACGCGTTCGTCCCAGGAGGCCTGGTTCAGCTCGCGCCACCGCCCCGTCCGCTCATCCATGTTCGGACGATACAAGGCACCGCTACGCGAGGGAGTCGTGGAGGTTGCGCATCGCGAGGATCGATGAGCGGACCTCCTGCAGCAGCTCGGTCGTGCTCAGCGGGCGCCCCCACTCCTGCATGGCGAGCTCGTCGAACCCGATCGTCTCGATGCCGCAGCCGTACCGCCGGCCGAGCAGGCGTACGGCGTCGCAGTGCTGGTGGCGCACGTACGGGTCGTTGGTGACGAGCAGGACGCGGTCGGTCGGGGACGGGGAGCCGATGTGCTCGGCCCAGCCGATGAGCGTGTCGGCGGTGTTGGCGCGCAGCGGCGGGCGGGTCGAGGCGGCGGCGAGCACGTGGACCTCGGCCACGCCGGGGACGGGCCAGACGCGGTGCCACCAGTCGTCGCCGGAGCGGTATGTCGCGGGCTCGGCCAGGCCGAAAAAGCGGCGCAGGCTCTCGGTCATCATGTCGGCCTCGGTGTCGATCGGGCCGAGTCCCAGCCGGACGCCCTCGCGGTACTCCCGGTCATCGCGCCAGCGCAGGCTGCCCAGCCCGGCGAGGGTGCGCGCGGTGAGCCCGCCGGCGAAGAGCCGGGCGGTGTAGTCGCTGCGGCCGAGCGCCACCCTGATCCCGCCGCCGAGGACGACGACGTGGTCATAGGTGTGGTACTCCGGGTGCTCCCGCCCGCCGAGCCCCAACGCCCGGATCCGGGCGCGCACCCACGGGTCGACCTCGGGTCCGAAGTCGATGCGCTCGGTGTCGAACCGCTCCTTGACGCCGGCGCGGAAGTCCCACACCTTCGAGAACTCGGCCAGCCGCTCCAGCACCGTGTCGATCGGCTCGTCGGGGACCTCGCCGCCGAAGTGCCCGACGAGGTCGACCATCGCCGGGGACGTCACCCAGCCCTCGATCGAGGCGACGATGCCGGCCGGGTCCGGACCGCCCGGCTCGCACGGGGGCAGCGCGAACGGCTCACTCACCGGCGCAGCCTACCCGATGCCGACACTGGCGATTTCACGGATCCGTGCGCCCCAGCGGCCTGCACATACTGACCGCCATCGAACTATCCGCCAGTTGCATGGGAGGCAGCGTTGCAGCGACAGACCCCCGCCACCCGGCTCATCGCGCGGTTCGCCCTGCGTGTCGGGCTGATCCTCGCGCTCATGGGCACCGGCGTCGCCGTCGCCACCCCGGCGGTCGCGGACGAGATCGGCCAGGCGCCGACCGCGGCGAACATCACCGGTGACGGCAGCTTCGCCGTCACCTCGGCAAGCATCTCGAGCACGGTCAGCGGCTTCGGCGGCGGCCGCGTGTACTACCCGACGGCCTCGGGCCGCTACCCGGTCGTCGCCATCTCCCCCGGCTTCACCGCCACCTGGTCGAGCCTGGCCTGGATCGGCCCGAGGCTCTCGTCCTGGGGCTTCGTGGTCGTCGGCATCGAGACCAACTCGATCTACGACCAGCCGGGCAGCCGCGGCAACCAGCTCCTCGCCGCGCTGAACTGGGCGGTCAACACGGCCCCCACGGCCGTGCGCTCCCGCGTCGACGGCAGCCGCCGCGGCGTCGCCGGCCACTCGATGGGCGGCGGCGGCACCTTGGAGGCCCTGGCGGCGGACACGTCCGGCCTGGTGAAGGCCGGCGTACCGCTGGCGCCGTGGGACTCCGACAAGACGTGGAACAACGTCAGCGAGCCGGTGCTCATCGTCGGCGGCCAGTCCGACACCGTCGCCCCGGTGTCGAGCCACTCGCTGCCGTTCTACAACACCCTGGCGGGCCCGAAGACGTACGTCGAGCTGACCGGCGCCAGCCACTTCTTCCCGCAGAGCACGAACTCGACCGCCTCGCGGGCGATGGTCTCCTGGTTCAAGCGCTGGTTGAACCAGGACGCTCGTTTCACGCCGTACACCTGCGGCTTCTCCGGCACCGCGGTCTCGGACTTCCGCAGCAACGCCTGCTGAGCCCGCGACCCTGCGACGGGCGGCGTCCGCAGCGTGGCGGGCGCCGCCTTAAAGTGTCTGCATCATGCTGCTGCAGGCGATCGCCGTCATCCTCACCGGCCTCCTGGCCGGCGAGGAGTTCATCGTCCGTTACGGCGTGCAGCCGGCGCTGCGCACGCTCGACGACCGCGCGCACATCCAGGCGCGGGTCGCCCTGGTCCGTTCGCTGCGGATCGTCGTGCCCGCGTTGATGCTGCCCGCGGTGGTGGCGTCGGTGGCCGCCGTGATCGCCGCCGCCTCCGCCCTGCGCTGGGCCGGCCTGGTCGCCCTGGTCGCGTTCCTGCTGTTCTCGTTCCTGGGCACGGTCCCGATCAACATGAAGGTCATCGACTGGCGCGCCGACGCTCCCCCCGAGGGCTGGCGCGCGACGGTCCGCCGATGGGAGCGCCTGGACGTGTTCCGCTCGAGCGCCGCGATCGTCGCATTCGCCTGCTTCACACTGGCACTGAGCGCGTAGCGCAGCCGTCACGGCGGGTAATGCGGGGCATGATCGGTTAGGTCGGGTGGTGTAGCGTGAGGAGCAGATTCGGAAGCCGCCGACGCCACTCTTACTCGGGTGCCTCGTCGGTGGCCAGCAATGCCCAGACCTGAATGTCGTGCCGGACGCCCGCGTAGGGGTACGCCTCCCGCAGCACCCCGTCGAGCCGCATCCCGAGCCGCCGGGCAACGTTGGCGCTGGCAACGTTGTCGGGCCGGCAGCGCCACTCGACCCGGTGCATCCCACGGGTGCGCAGTGCCCAGTCGATGAGCACCCTGGTCGCTGCGGTGATGAGCCCGCGGCCCTGCCCGGCCGGCTCGAGCCAGCACCCGAGCTCGCACACACCGGAGGCCGCATCGAAGCTCACGAACATCGTGCCGCCGACGAGCGTGCCGTCGAGCCAGATCCCGTACAGTCGCCCGCCGTCACGGGCCGCCAGGTCCGAGTAGCGCTGGAGGGTGGCCCGCGCCGAGGCGAGGTCGGTGCTGACCGACGCCCACGGAATCCACGGATCGACCGTGGCCCGCGCGCGGTCCATGTGCGCGAGGAACTCCTCGGCCTGCCACGGCTCCAGCGGGCGCAGCTGTGCGCCGTCGGTGAGGGGGACGCTGAACATGATCCTCACCGTACCTTGGGTCTTGCGCCCGCCCATGATCGCGGGTCTGCCGACGCCCGGTCAGGGCGGCATTGCCCAGCCCGGCCGCCCGCGCCACGCAGCCGCCACGCCGCACAGCCGCCGCGCCTGCCGCTGACCGACCGGACCCCAGCGGGCCGGCGTTTCCGTTGGGGCCGTCCGGTCCCGACATCGTGGGACCTTCGGCCCTGGTCACCCGGGTCATTGGGGCTCCTGCTGCCCGAGTGAGCGCAACGGTCGAAGGTCCCGCGCGGCCGGGCCCTTGACCTCTGGCCGCGTGCCGCGCGCCGCGCGAGGCTGGGACTGCACGAGCCGTTCCAATCCGGGGAGGCCGTCATGACCGCGAATCCCCCCGTCATCGTGGGTGTCGACGGATCGCCCGCCGCCTTCGGCGCGGTCCGCTGGGCCGCCGACGAAGCGCTGCTGATGGGCAGGCCGCTGCTGATCGTCCACGCCGTGGAGCTGCACGGTCCGTACGGACGGATCGTCGACGAGCATGGGATCGCCGTCGACGCCGCCACCGAGATCAGGCACTGGCAGCCGGGCCTGGACGTGACCACCGCAACGTGGCACGGCGAGCCCGCCCGCGTGCTGGTGGAACACTCCCGGCACGCCAGCCTCGTCGTCGTGGGCAGCCGCGGCAGCGGTGGCTTCCGCTCGCTGCTCGTCGGCTCGGTCGGGGTGCACCTGGCCGGCTACGCGCACTGCCCCGTGCTCGTCGTCCACCACGCCGAGCGGTGGGCCGGCCCCGAGTCGCTGCTGCCTCGGCACCGGCCGATCGTCGTCGGCGCGGACGGGTCCAGCGCCGGGGAGCACGCCCTGGGCCTGGCCTTCGCGGAGGCGGCGGCCCGTTCCGTGCCGCTGACCGCGGTCCGGACCTGGCACGAGCCCGAGCACCGCCGGGGACGGTCCACCACGTCAGCCGACATCGGCGAGATCACCGCGCGCGAGCTCGAGGCCGATCTGGAGCCCTGGCGGGCGGAGTATCCCGACGTCCCCGTCCGAGCGCACGTCGCGCACGGCCCCTCCGTGCCCGTCCTGCTCGACGAGGCCCGCGACGCGCTCATGATCGTTCTGGGCTCCCGCGGCCGCGGCGGTTTCCAGAGCCTCGCCCCCGGCTCGGTGGCGCAGCAGGTCCTCGAACACTCCGCCGCGCCCGTGCTCGTGGCACGGCAGGGCTGACCGCCGGGCGTCGCGTGCCACCGGGGCATCGCGTGTGCGACGAGCACGGGGCAGTCGCAGCGCTGCAACAGATCACCGGGGCATCGCGTGTGCGACGAGGACGGGGCAGTCGCAGCGCTGCAACAGATAGAGGCCGACCGAGCCGAGCAGCACGCCCGCGACGCCGCCATGGCCGCGGGAGCCCACCACCACGAACCGGGTCCGCTGCGACCAGTCGCACAGCACGTCGCCCGCGTCGCCGGTCACGCCGTGGAACTCCCAGGGCACGCCGGGGCACTCCCGGGCCGCCGCGGCGACCCGCTCGGCCGCCGACGCCGACAGGGAGCGCGCGGCCTCGGCGGTGTCGTACAGCAGCGGCGGCAGGCCCAGCGCCGGCGGGGCGAGCGGCGACTCGATCGCCCGTACCGCGACGAGCTGCGCCTCCCATCGCTCCGCCTCGGCGAAGGCCAGCCGGAGCGCCGCGCCGGCCGGCGCCGAGTCGTCGACGCCGACGAGCACGCCGCCGGACGGGTCCGGCCGCCCGCGCACGACGGCGACCGGGCACCGGGCGTGCGTTGCCACCTGCTGGCTGACCGAGCCCAGCACCGCGCCGGCGGCCCGGTGCCAGCCTCGGGTGCCCACGACGAGCAGCGCCGCGTCGGCCCCCGCGCGCAGCAGGACGTCGGCCGGGTGGCCGAGAACCGCCTCCGCGTGCACGTCCACGCCGGGCGCGGCCGCATCGGCGGCGCGGGCCGCGTCGGCGGCAAGGGTGCCCGCGAGATCCTGGGCGGTGCCGGCGAGCCGGCCGCGCGGCGCGAGGGCCGCCGGCACCCGCCAGTGATAGGCCAGGACGACGCGCAGCGGTGCGCGGCGCCGAGCGGCGGCGCGGGCCGCCCACCGCACGGCCTGGGCCGCCGGCTCCCCGCCGTCGAACCCGACCACGATCTGCCGGCCGGCCATGTGCCCACCCCCTCGACTGGCCCGGCGGCCGCCGGGTTCAGCCGGCCCGGGCGGTGACGCGGACTGCGTCGACGCCGGCGGTGGTTCGCACCAGCGCCTCGGCCACCGCGATCTCGGTGTCGTCGTCGAACCGCCCGTCGATGGTCGCGACGCCGTCGTGCAGGTGCACCGGCCAGCGCCGCCGCCCGTCCGCGTAGGTGTCGAGGCGGTGCTGGGCCTCCCGCTCGGCCGTGTCGTCGGTGGGCAGCAGCGTCCGCAGCACGTCGCAGTGGCTGACCACGCCGACGACGCGCTCCTCGGTGACCACCGGGACGGTGTGTGCGTCCCGCTGTACCATGACCGCCGCCAGGTCGGCGAGGTCGGCCTCCGGCCAGGCGGACACCGGCAGGCCGGCCATCACGTCGCGGACGCGTTGCGGCGCACGGCCCGATGCCGCCTGGCGCAGCACGTCGCGCTCGCTGATCAGGCCGACGAGCGTCCCCGCGTCGTCGACGACGGGGACGCCGGTGATCGCGTACCGCTCCAGCAGCGCCACCGCGTCCCCGATCGGCGCGTCGGCGCGCACCGTGTGGGCCGGGGTACTCATGATGTCCTTGGCGTGCATCGCTCCTCCTCGGGTCCGTCGCCGCACGCCAGCGTCCGGTCGGCGACCGCCGGCGCCCGGATACCTCGATCATGCGTCGCCGCGGTGCCGTCCGTTCAGGGACCTTGGTCCCGCGCGCCGTTGCCGGGGTCCGAACCTCGGCCGGCGGCCGGACACCTGCCCGTCCTACGGCCAGACGAGCAGGACCTGGCACGGGGCGTGGTCGACCACGAAGCGGGTCTGGCGGCCGAGGCTGCGTGGGCCGAGGTGGTTGCGTTCGCCGTCGCGCGCCACGATCAGCAGCTCGGCGCCGAGCTCGGTGCAGGCCGTGACCACCTCGCGCTCGGCCGGGCCGCGGCGCGACGCGACAGCCGCAGGGCGGGCCAGCCGCTCAGCCGCGGCGGCGAGGAGGTCCTGCTCCGCGGCGGCGGCCATCGCATCGACGGCCGGGGCGGTGTCGCGGTGGCCGCGGCCCAGCAGGCCGGTCCAGGCGCCGGCGACCTCCGCCGCCAGTGCGGGGTCGACGACGTGCAGCAGGGTGAGCGATGCGCCGGGCGGGGTGTACCGCGCGGCGGCGTCGGTGGCGGCCGACCAGGTGCCCTCGGCGATCCAGACGAGCACGTTCATGCCCTGACATTCGCACATTTACACCCCGGCGATGTGCAACCCGGCCCAGAGTGCGGTAACCGCGGCGATCAGCGCGGCCGGAACCGTCAACGCGCCCAGGCGCAGGAACTGGCGAGCCGAGGGGGCCGCGTCGCGGGCGTGCAGGATCTGGCGCCAGAGCAGGGTGGCGAGGGATCCGACGTACGTCAGGTTCGGGCCCACGTTGACGCCGATGAGCACGGCCAGCAGCAGGCCGGGCGAGTGCTGGACGGCGGGCAGGAGTACCAGCGTGGCGGGCAGGTTGTTGAGCACGTTGGCCAGCAGCGCCGCCAGGGCCGCGACGGCGAGCAGGCCCAGGAACGTCGGCGCGGCGGGGACGAGGGCGTCGACCAGGCGGCCCAGGCCGTGCGTGCGGACGGCGAGCACGACGATGCCGAGGCCCAGGACGAAGGCGCAGAAGGCGGGGTTGGCGGCGCGGATCGCGGCGGGCAGGGTCAGCAGGCGGCGGCGCACGAGCGGGACGGCCAGGGCCAGGGAGCCCGCCACGGCGGCGAACGCGGGGTGCACGCCCAGGGGCTGGCCGAGCGCGAAGCCCGCCAGGGTCGCGGCGAGCACGGCCAGGGCGTAGCGCGGCGCCGGGCCGGCCGCGGCCGGAACGGGACCGGCGCCGACCGCCAGGTCCGCGGCGAAGAAGCGGCGCAGGACCAGGTACTCGACGCCGATCACGGCCAGCCAGGGCGCCGCCATGAGGCCGGCGAAGGCGGCGAAACCGAGGCCGGACGCGGCGAACGCGAGGAGGTTCGTCAGGTTCGACACCGGCAGCAGCAACGAGGCCGAGTTCGCCAGGTGGGTGCAGGCGTACACGTGCGGCGCCGGCCGGGCCCGGATGCGCAGCGCCGCGGCGAACACGACGGGAGTGAGCAGTACGACGGTGGCGTCGAGGCTGAGTGCAGCCGTGACCGAAGCGGCGGCGAGGAAGACGGCGCCGAGCAGGCGGCGAGGGCGGCCGAGGCTCCGGCGGGCGGCCACGTCGCCGATGTACACGAACACGCCGTGCAGCTCGGCGAGGTACGACAGCAGCAGGACGGCGGCGAGGAACCCGATCGTGGGGCCGAGCGCGCGAGCCTCGTCGACGGCGTCGCGCCACGGGACCAGGCCGAACGCGACGGCGACCACGGCTGCGGGGACGGCCGCGACGGCCTCGGGGAGCTTGAAGGGTCTTGCCACGGCGAATCCGAGGACGACGACGAGCAGGAGCACCGCGACGACGAGCACCGCGGCAGCCTACGGGTGCACGACGGACAGGGTGACGAGCAGCCCTGGGTGGTCGGTGACACCGCCGAGGTCGAACGGCGCACCGGTGGTGATCAGATAGTCACCGGTGGCGATCACGTGCTGGACCGCGCCGTCGTCACGGCGCTGGTAGCCGGTCGGCAGGCAGGCGGTGATGTCGGGGAGGTTCAGGTCGCCGGCCAGGACCGTTGGCTCATAGCCGGCGCGGGCGTGCACGGCGGGGATTGCGGTGCCGAGCAGGTACACGCACTGGGCCTGCGCGACCGCCGGCTTGGTGTTGGCGAGGTGGGTGGTGCAGGCCTGGTACGCGCCGGGGGCGTGCACGCACAGCCAGGCGCGCTCCTCCGGATCGCCGGCGTCCTGGGTGTCGCCGTCGGGGTAGAGGCCGCCGTCGACGGTGTGTGCGCGGCGCGGCGCGGGGAGGCGGGCGAGCAGGCCGATGCCGTAGGCGCGGCCGTTGCGGCACAGGAACGGGCCGGCGGTGCGGCGGTCGTACGCCGGCTGGAAGGCGCGCACGACGGTGTCGCCGGGGAACAGGTCGTCCAGGACGGCGCCGAGGGCGGCGACGTCGTCGTCGCAGATCTCGTTCAGCGTGACCAGGTCGGGGCGGCGGTCGCGCAGGACGGCCGCGGCGGCGGGGACCGCCCGGCCGGAGTAGCAGCCGGCAAAGCCGCTGTCGCAGAGGTTGAGCTGCAGGACCCGCAGCGGCCGGCGGCTGGTCCGGGAGTCGGCGGGCGAGGCGGTGAGGAGGGCGGCGGCCAGGACCGCGAGCACGGTCGCCACTCGCCGAAGCATGGCGTCACTGTATCGCTCCCAGTGTTAACTATAAGCCCTCCAACGCCCCCGCAAATCGGTCCGAATGCGGATTTTCGGCCGGGGCCGCGGACCTACGGTAGGCAGGTCCCCATGTCTGCACACACCGAGGGAGTACCGTGCCCGACGCCAGGACACAGGAGATCGCCGCCGAGCAGAAAATCGTCGACCGGGTGTACGAGCGGCTCGAGGGCATGCGCGAGCAGGCCGCGGCGCTCGCCGTCGAGGGGCACACGCGGGCGAGCGGCAGCACGGTCGCCGGGCTGGTCGAGCGCGACGCGATGGTGCTCAAGGCGGCCGCCCGGCTGCAGACGCTCGACGCCGAGGCGGAGGGCATCGTGTTCGGGCGGCTCGACTTCGACGACGACGAGACGTACCACATCGGGCGCATCGGCGTGCGCGACGGCATCGAGCCGCTCCTGGTCGACTGGCGGGCGCCGGCCGCCGCGCCGTTCTACCGGGCCACGTCCGGCGAGCCGCTGGGCGTGATCCGCCGCCGGGTCATCATCTGCCGCGGGCCGAAGGTCGTCGACCTCGACGACGACGTGCTCACCCCTGACCGGGCCGGCGATCTGCGCGTGCTCGGCGAGGGTGCGCTGCTGGCGGCGCTGCGCCGCTCCCGCGGGCCGCACATGCGCGACATCGTCACCACCATCCAGCAGGAGCAGGACCAGGCGATCCGGGCGCCCGCGCGGGGCGTCACCCTGATCACCGGCGGGCCGGGGACCGGCAAGACGCAGGTGGCGCTGCATCGGGCGGCCTATCTGCTGTACACCGACCGCGGCCGCTTCACCGACGGCCGCATCCTGGTCATCGGCCCGTCGACGACCTTCACCGCCTACATCGGCCGGGTGCTGCCGTCGCTCGGCGAGGACAGCGTGCACCTGCGCGCGATCGGCGAGCTCTTCGACGGCGTGACCGCGACCCGCCGCGACCCGGCGGCCGTCGCCGCGATCAAGGGCGGCGAGCGCATGCCCGGCGTGCTGACGGAGCTCATGTGGCAGATCCCGCCGTCCGCGCCGCAGCGGTTGCGCATCGTGTACGCCGGGCAGGTGCTCACGCTCGCCGCCGACGACCTGCCCGCGGTGCGCCGGCGGGCCCGCGAGCGCTGCGAGGCCGACGGCCGCAGACCCAACGCGGGCCGGGCGGCGGCCGCGGCGGCGCTGCTGGACGCGCTGTGGGCGCGGGCGGACGGCAGGCACCTGGACCGGCAGCTGTTCGGAGAGGAGGTCGGCGACCGCGGCGAGTTCCTCGGGTTCCTGCACGCCTGGTGGCCGGCCCTGACCCCCGAGTCCGTCCTGGGCTGGCTCGCCGACCCGGCACGGGTGCACGGCCTGGACGCCGCCGACGCCGAGACCCTCGCGGCCTCGTACCGAACAACAGGCGACTGGTCCGTCGACGACGTGCCGCTGCTGGACGAGCTGACCGGCCTGCTCGGCGCGCCGCCGAAACCGCCGAAGGCCCCCGAGCCGGAGTGGAAGCTGCGCGAGCTCGGCGCGCAGGCGCGGCCGGCGACGACGTTCGTGCTGGCCTGCGGGCTGCGCGACGGCTGGGAGCTGTACGCGCCGGGGCTGCTGACGCCGATGGCCCTGGCCGGGCAGGGCATCGACAACGACGCGGTCGGCGCCGCCCAGCGCTGGGCCGAGGCCGTCATCCTGCGCGAGGGCCACAAGGTCGTGGGCTGGACCGACGGGTTCGACCCGCACGGCGAGGAGGGCTACGTGCCGCTGCTGGCCGAGCCGCTGCCGGTCGACGAGCCCGACGACACGCCCGTCCCTGAGCCGTATCTGCACGTCATCCTCGACGAGGCCCAGGATCTCTCGCCGATGGAGTGCCGCATGATCGCCCGCCGCGCCGAGTTCGCCTCGATGACCGTCGTCGGCGACCTCGGCCAGGCCACGCATCCGCTCGCGGCGGGCGCGTGGCCGGCGCTGGTCGAGCGGCTCGGCAAGCGCGAGCTGCGGATGCTGGATCTTCCAACCGGATATCGGGTACCGCAGGAGATCGCCGACTACGCGGCCCGCGCGCTCGCCCCGGGGATCGAGCCGACCCGCTCGTACCGGCCGGGCGGCCTGCTGCAGGTGCGGGAGGTCGCCGACCTGCACGCCGCCGCGCAGGCCGCGGTCGCCGAGGCGCCGCAGGGTGCGACGGTCGCCGTCATCGCCGCCGACGCGCGGGTGCCGGGCCTGGCCGCGCTCGGCGTGCCGGTGATGCCCGCGAGCCTGGTCAAGGGCCTCGAGTTCGACCACGTGGTCGTCGTCGAGCCGGCCGAGATCGTCGAGGCGGAGCCGCGCGGGATGAGCCGGCTCTACGTGGTGCTCACGCGGGCGGTGGCGGGACTGGTCGTGCTGCACCGCCGGGAGCTGCCGGCCGAACTGCGATGAGCAGCACCAGCCCGGCGGCGCACAGGACGGTCCCGATGGCGTACGCCGAGCGGTACCCCAGCTGCGCCGCGACGCCGAACAGCGGCCCGGCGAGCACCGCGCCGATCGGGAACGTGTTGGTGAACAGGGTCGTGGCCCGGCCCGGCTCGCCGGGGATCATGTCCTGCATGTAGGAGATGCCGACGGCGGACACGGCGGAGATGAAGAGGGCGTTGACGACCTGCGCGGCGGCGAGCACCCCCAGGCCGGGGGTGACCAGCGCGATCGCGTAGTAGGCGACGCCGCACGCCGCGCCGGTGAGGATGAGGGTGCGCAGCCGGAACCGGGTCGTGAGCACGCCGAGGCCGAGCATCAGCGGGATCTCCAGGGCGGCGCACAGCCCGAGGATGAGCCCGGCGTTGGAGGCGTTGCGGTGCAGGTCCTGCGCGATGAACAGCGGCAGGGCCTGCACCCCGAGCGTCAGCGGCACCTGCAGCAGCACGAACGCCAGGGCGGTGAGCAGCAGCGTCGGGCGCCGCGTCGCGTGTTGCGCCGCCGCCGTCCGCTCGGCGTCGGGCGGCGCCACGGCGACGTCCTCGAGGCGCAGGAACGCGACCAGTGCGGCGAGGGCGTACATCGCGGCGGCCAGGGTGTACACCAGCCGGAAACCGCCGAGGTCCAGCATCAGCGCGCCGATCGCCGGGCCGGCGACCCACGCCAGGGAGAACACGGTGCGCATCGCGCTGATGCCGACGGCCGCGTGCGCGGGACTGTCGCGCTCGAGGATCTGCCGGGCGTAGGCGAACGTCTGCGGGAACAGCGCGCCCGCGGCGGCCGTGGCGGTGACGGTGAGGCGAGCAGGACCCAGTACTCCCGGACGAACGCGGTCGCCAGGGTGCCCACGACCCCGGCCAGGGCCGCGCCGACGAGGATCCACCGCCGGATCGGCAACCGGTCCGACAGCCGCCCGACCAGCGTCGTGGCGACCACGCCGGCGAGGGGCGACGCGGCGAGGAACACGGTGACCCCGAGGGGCCCGGCGTGCACGTCGGTGCTGAGGAACAGCGACAGGAACGGGAAGACGAGCGCCGTGGACAGCCCGACCGCGAGGAACATCAGCCCCAACGGCACCAGCGCCAGCCCAACCGCGCGCGACTTCGCCGGCGCCGTGAGGGTCATGCGGGGACTGTACCGATAAAGTCAGCTCACGGCGACCCGGTGTCCGGCTCCTGCGCCGTCGGTGCCTCGGCGGGCGTCGGCGCCGGGTGCGCCTCGGTCGGCCTCGGTGCCAGGTGCGCCGACGGATCCGGGCAGATCATGTACGGCATGGGGCCCGCCGGCCCGCCCGGCGCCGGGTGGCCGGGGTAGACGGGAAAGTACGCAAACGGCATCGGCAACGGCGGCGGCACCGGCTTCGGCGGCACGAAGTAACGGCTCGCCGGCGGCAGCGCGAGCAGCAGCACCACGGCGCCGGAGAGCCCGATAACGAGAAGCGCGGCGCCGATGCCGGAGATCAGGGCGGCCACGCCGAACGTGTCCGGATGGTTGTAGAGGGCGTCGAGGAACCCCTGGTCCTCGTAGACGGTGTCGACCACGACGCCGTCGCCCACGTGGATGGCGGACGTGAGCAGGGCGAACGGCAGCCCGGCGCAGAACTGCGTGAGCATCAGCGCCACGAGCCCGCCGCCGGCGACGAACATGAGGATGCGCGCGACGTTGGACCCGCGCAGCAGGGGCACGGCGGTGGCGCTGTACCACGCGGCGACCAGCAGCGCCGGCACGCAGACGAACAGCGTCGAGGCGACATTGTCGCTGCGCGCGCTGCTCACCTCGTCGGGGTCGGTCCCCGGGAAGCGGGCCGCGATGTCGGTGATGACCTGGTCGAAGTGCACCGCATAGCTGACCACCAGCCCGATCACCCCGAGCAGCAGCGCGACGACGGTGAGCTGCAGCCAGACGGCGACCCGCACCTGCGCGGGACGGGCCGGCCGCACAGGTTCGACGGTCATGGGCCCAGACAGTACGGGACCGCGCCGCCGCGCCGCTGCCCTCGTCCGGCCGGTCAGCTCACGCGAGTTGCCGACGAGGACCACTTGCCGAGCGTGCTGTTCTCGGTGAGCGTCGTCGCGGTGCACACGTACTTCCCCGGCTCCGGCAAGAACTCCGTGTTGCTCTCGGTGAAGAACTTGCCGTTGCGGTACACCTTGCGCTTCGCGTCCGTGGAGATCACGGCCTCCTGCAGTTCCTTGGTCTCGAGGTTGGCCGACCAGCGCATCGTGGTGGTGCCGCTGGGGCGGGCCTCCCAGCGCACGCCGTCGGCGATGGCGACCTCGGGCTCGGTGTGGCTGTCGTCGATGACCAACGTGCCGTCCTCGCGGAACGTGAACAGCTGGCCGGCCTGGCCCTGGGTCTGCCGCTCGACGTTGTTGATGCTCCAGAAGTTGGTGGCGTTGGTCATCCGCCACGTGCCGAGCAGGCAGGGGTCGACGCCCGGCGGGTAGCTCTTCGCCGGGCTCGCCGACGCGGAGGGCCTCGCCGACGAGCCGGCGCCGGCGGCGAGACCCGACGGCGACCCGCCTGGATCGCCGTTGCCCCCGCCGAGGCCGGCGTAGGCGGCGACCCCGGCCAGCAGGACGAGCGCCACGGCCGCCGCGCCGAGCGTCAGGCCACGCCGGCGCGCCGGCGAGGGCGGCCGGGCAACGACCAACGGCGGCGGCGCGATCTCGGCAGCGGCGGCCGGAGGTGCCGCGCCGAGCAGGCTGCCCTCGGCGACGGCGAGCTCCGGCTGGTCGACGGTGATCGGCTCGACGCCGAGCTCGCGGTGCAGCGTGCTCGACACCGCGGGCATCCGGGAGGCGGCGCCGACGAGGAAGACGGTGCCGGGCTCGACGCCGGCCTCGGCGAGCACGGCCCGCGCGGTGCGGACCGTCTGCTCCAGGATCGGGCGGGCGAGCCGGTCGAGCTCCTCGCGGCCGAGGGGGACGTCGGCGTCGAGCAGCGGGATGTACACCATCGTGTTGGAGGCCCTCGTGAGCGCCTCCTTGGCGGAGCGCACGTTGTCCCACAGCTGCTGGCGGGCGCGGCGGTCGGCGACGGTCCCCGGCGAGGTGAGCCGCCGCCAGCCGGCCTCGTCGGGGACGGCGCCGGTGAGGTGGGCGACGATCGCGGCGTCGATGTCCAGGCCGCCGGAGTCGGGGCGGCCCTGGGTGGCGAGGACCTCGAAGGCGTCGCCGGCGCGGCGCACGACGGTGGCGTCGAAGGTGCCCGCCCCGAGGTCGTAGACGAGTGCGGTGCCGCCGTCGGGCAGCCGGTCGCCGGCGACGGTGACGAGGTGCCGGGCCGCGGCGACGGGCTCGGCGACGAGGCGGACCTGCGCGGTGCCGGCCGCGGCGAGCGCCGCCACCCGTACCGTCGCGCGGCGCTCCTCGCCCCAGGCGGCCGGGTGGGTGACGACGACCTCGACCGGTGCGATGCCGGTGGCGCGGGTGGCCTCGTCGACGACCCGGCCGATGACCACGCCGAACGCCTCGGCGACCGGCACCTCGCGCTCGCCGAGCAGGAGCGTGCCGTCGTCGATGCAGCGGGGTGCCGCTCGACCGCGCCTGGGCTGCTCGTCGCGGCGTGCAGGGCGTCGCGGCCGACGACAAGGTGCCCGGTCGTGTCGACGCCGACGGCGGAGGGCAGCAGCGGCGAGCCGTCGAACAGCAGCGGGCGCGGCTCCCGGTCGCCCAGGGCGAGCACCGCGACGGTGCTCGAGGTGCCGAGATCGATGCCCAGTCGCGGTCCGCCACCCGTCACGGGCTTCAACTTAGTCGATCTGCCGCTCGTCCCGGCGTGCTGCTTCCCTCGCCGCGATGTTTCATCAATAATCTATGCTCAGTCGCCACCGCCATCCGGCGGCTCCTGAACAGCCCGCGCGTCACCCGGCCACGGCGGGTTCACAGGATCGAACTGACGTACGGATCAACCTCTCCCTGCTCGGCGGCAGGGCGACGCCACAGACACCCTGCAGGTGCGATCGGCGCGCTCCTGTCCCGCCGAAAGGAAGTAGATGATCGTGAAACTCGCCGTGACCGGGTCAGCAGCGGCACTGCTGCTACTGCTCGTCCTGCCGATTTCGCCGGCGTCCGCCGCGACCGCGGCAACCTTCTATGCATCACCGGCCGGTTCCGGGTCGTCGTGCACCCAGGCGGCTCCGTGTTCGCTGGCGGGCGCCCAGAGCGCGGTACGCGCAAAGCTCGTCGCCGATCCCGGCGCGGACGTGCAGGTGCTGCTCGCGGACGGCACGTACCGGTTGTCCAGCACGTGGAAGTTCACCGCCGCCGACTCCGGCAGCGCGGGGCATCCCGTCGTGTGGCGCGCGGCGCCCGGCGCGGTCCCGGTGATCTCCGGCGCGACCCGGGTGACCGGCTGGGTCCAGGAAGGCACGAGCGGCGTCTGGTCCGCGCCGGTGCCGACGGGCAGCGAGACACGGCAGCTGTACGTCGACGGCAAGAAGGTGCCGGTGGCCGGTGCGCCGCTGTCGAACCTCGGGTGGAACGGCACCTGGACCGGGTCGTCGTCCGGATACAACATCAATGGCGACGCCGCCGCGAAGGCCTGGTTCGGCGCGCGCACGGCGGCCGAGGTCGCGCGAGTGCAGTTCGACTATCCCGGCGGCAACGGCCCGTGGACCGAGTCGCGCTGCCCGGTCGCCGGCTACACCGCGAGCACGGCGGTGCTGACGATGGCGCAGCCCTGCTGGACGAACGTCACCAACCGGGCCGGCTTCAGCCAGGGCAGCGGCGGCCTGCCGTCCATGTCGGTGAACACCAAGCCGGCACGCGTCGACAACGCCAGGGCGCTGCTCAGCCCCGGTGCATGGTTCCTGGACCCGGCGGCGAACCGGCTGTACTACCAGCCCGAGGCCGGGCAGCAGGTGGCGAACCTCGACGTGGAGCTCCCGCGCCTGGAGTCGCTGCTGCAGGGCGCGGGCACGCTCGCCAACCCGCTGCACGACGTCACGTTCACGGGGCTGCAGTTCTCCTACGCCACGTGGAACGACCCTTCACGCTCCTACGGCTTCTCCGACGTGCAGAGCAACCTGCGTATCACCGAAGGCCGCAACCAGGGCATGTGCACCTTCGCAAACCCGGCGGGCAGCTGCCCGTGGGGCGCGCTGACCCAGCCGCTGGCCAACGTCGCGTTCACCGCCACCGCCAACCTCACCCTGGCCGGCAACCGGTTCGTCAACCTCGGCGGCGCCGGCCTCAGCGTCATGTACGGCGCACGCAACACCCTCATCCAGGGCAACGAGTTCACCGACATCTCCTCGACGGCGCTCCTGCTGGGCTGCACCTATGACCCGACTCCGACGAACGCGTCCGACGCACAAGGGATCAAGAACCATTGCACGCCCGATCCGGCGGCGGTCAGCGGTGACAGCATCGGTCTCAACGAGATCCTCACCAACACCACCGTGTCCGACAACGTGATCCACCACATCGGCACGGAGTACTCGTCCGCGTGCGGCATCACGCTGCTGTTCTCCCGCGGTACGAAGATCACGAACAACGTGCTGTACGACCTGCCCTACACCGCCATCACCGCCGGCGTCATCCAGGGCCACGTGGATCAGGCGAGCACGCCGCAGAACTCCACCAACATCAACGAGAGCAACACCATCAGCAACAACCTGTTCCACGACTACATGTCGGTGCGCAGCGACGGCGGTGCGATCTACGCCGAAGGCCACCAGGCCGGCTACGTCACCAGGACCGACGGCACCATCGACCCGGTCGCCACGCTCGCGAAGGGTCTGCAGGTCAAGGGCAACGTCGCCTTCAACGGCCGCAACACCAACTTCACCTACTACGACGACGCCGGTTCGGAATGGATCAACTGGGAAGGCAACGTCGCCTTCAACGCCGGCGGGGCCGCGCAGGGTGGCTGCAGTTCCACCGGCCACTTCTGGATCCGCAACAACTACTTCTCCGCACCCGTGCAGTCGTACGCGTGCAACCCCCCGGTCGACTCGAACGCCTCCGGCAACGTGTCGATCCCGGCGGCACCAGGTCCGGCCACGATCCCGGCGAGCATCCTCGCCGCAGCGGGGCTGACCTCCGCGTATGTCGCTCAGCCGAACGCGGGTGCACCACAGGTCCGGTACATCTCGCCGACGAACGCCACACAGGTGCTGATCGGCGGGCACGGCTTCACCGCGACGACGCCGGTCTACGTCAAGAACGTGCGGGTCACCGGCGTGCAGTTCGTGTCCGGCGGATTCCTCATCGTGCCCATCCCAGCCGGAACCACCGCGGCCGACATCCGCGTCGGCGACGGCGGCGGCCCGGTCACCGCCGGCCGCATCGACGACACCGACAGCCGCATCATCTACAGCGGCTTCAGCCTGCAGTCCGGCCGGACCTTCGGCGACCTCAACGGCGACATCCACTTCGCCACCGCCAACGGCTCGACCGCGACACTCACGTTCACCGGCACCGGCATCACCGTCTACGGCGAACAGAACACCGACCAGGGCGACATCGGCATCAGCATCGACGGCGCCGCACAACAGACCGTCAGCACCCTCCCCACCGACGGCCTGCGCCATGCCAACGTCTCCGTGTACAGCAGAACCGGACTCAGCGCCGGCACGCACACCATCGTGGTCACCAAACTGTCCGGCAACTACGCCGTGCTCGACGGATTCGCCGTCCTGAACACCGGCCCGACCACGATCCGAATGGACGACACCGACAGCCGCATCACCTACAGCGGCTTCAGCCTGCAGTCCGGCCGGACCTTCGGCGACCTCAACGGCGACATCCACTTCGCCACCGCCAACGGCTCGACCGCGACACTCACGTTCACCGGCACCGGCATCACCGTCTACGGCGAACAGAACACCGACCAGGGCGACATCGGCATCAGCATCGACGGCGCCGCACAACAGACCGTCAGCACCCTCCCCACCGACGGCGTACGTCATGCCAACGTCTCCGTGTACAACAGAACCGGACTCAGCGCCGGCACACACACCATCGTGGTCACCAAACTGTCCGGCAACTACGCCGTGCTCGACGGCTTCGCCGTGACCTCGGCCTGACCGTCACCGGCGTCCTGCCGGACTATTCCGATTGAATGAGTCGTCCGCTTGCGTGCGTGTCGCCTCGGTGCAATGTAAAACTGCATCGATGCGACACCACGGGTCCACTGACGGACGGGTGCTCGGCGGCCGCTATCGCCTCGGCGATGTGCTCGGCACCGGGGGCACGTCGGTGGTGTGGCGCGCCCGCGACGAGGTCCTCGCCCGGGATGTGGCGGTCAAGGTGCTCTCGGGCCCGCACACCGCCGACGCTGCGGCCCGCCTGCGCATCCGCGTGGAAGCCCGGGCCGCGGCGTCGCTGGCCCACCCGAACGTCGCCCAGATCTACGACTTCGGCGAGACCGTCGAGGACGGCCAGCGCATCCCGTACATCGTCATGGAGCTCGTCCCCGGCCCGACCCTCGCCCAGCGGGCCACCAACGATGACGTGCCGCCCGCGGAGGCGCTGCGCATCTGCGCCGAGATCGCCGCCGGCCTCGCCGCCGCGCACGCCGACGGCATGGTCCACCGCGACGTCAAGCCGGCCAACGTCATCCTCGCCCCGACCGGCGCCAAGGTCGTCGACTTCGGCGTCGCGGCCGCCACCGACCCGGCCACCACCGTCGACGACGAGGTGCTCGGCACCCCCGCCTACCTGGCGCCGGAGCGCATCGCCAACGGCCCCGTCACCCCTGCCTCCGACGTCTACTCCCTCGGCGTGCTGCTGTACCTGCTGCTCACCAGGCGGCTGCCGTGGGCCGTGACGGACGCCGCCGAGGTGCTCGAGGCCCACCTGCACCGGCGGCCGGCGCCGCTGCCGGAACTGGACGGCGTGCCACCGCACGTCACCGCGCTGTGCCTACGCTGTCTCGCGAAGGATCCGGCCGACCGGCCCACCGCGCACGAACTGGCCGTCGCCCTCGCCGCCGGCAGGCCGGCCACCCCGTTCGAGCACCCGCACGCCTCCGGCCGGCGGCGCCGCGCCGGCCTGCTCGCCGCCGGCCTCGCCGGTGCGGCCGCGACCGCCGTCCTGGTCTGGCTGCTGCTGCCCGGCCCCGAGCACCTGCCACCGCCCGAGGCCCGCAACGAGACCGGAATCCCGGCACCGTCCGCGCTGGTGGCGGACTCGGCCACCCCATCCAACGCCGCGTCCGCCGTCTCAACTGTTGGCGCCGCCCCGGTCACCCGCCCCGCTCCTACCCGTACCGGCACCACACCCGCCGCCCCTCCCTCTGACCCTCCCGCCGCCCCTCCCTCTGCGCCGTCGAGCCCCGCGACGTCATCGCCTCCCCCGCCGGTGACCTTCACCTCCGACGGCGGGACCATCCGGGCCGAGTGCACCCCGGAGGGCCTCGCCCATCTGGTGTCCTGGTCGGCGACGTCGCCCTTCCGGGTCCGCCGCGTCGACGCCGGCCCCGCCACCACGGCCGTCGCCTCGTTCGCCCGCGGCGGCCGCACGATCGACATGACCGTCACCTGCACCGGCACGACCCCGACCGTGTCCACCACCACCAACACCGACTGAGCCCGGTAATCCGCTTGAGGTGGAACCCCGCTGAACGGGCGCGGGATTCGGCCCGTCACCGCCGTGCCGGTCAGGCGCAGTCGCGGCAGACCTGTACCCCGTGATCGTCGGCGAGCCGGCTGCGGTGGTGGATCAGGAAGCATCGTCCGCACCGGAACTCGTCGCCACGCATGGGCACGACGGGGAGCGACATCTCTTCGTCGATGGGTTCGAGGTCGGATGCCGAGACCGGTCCGGCCACGTCGTCGACGTCGGCGTTGCCGGCCCGTCCCTTGGCGTGCGAGCTCGTGATTGCGTCGAGCCCGTCGTCGGTGGCCTCGACCTGGCTCGGGCGGGCCGCGTCGTAGTCCACGTTCGTCCGTCGCCGAGTCGCCTGGTGTGCTGCACGCATGTCCGCTCCGAAGGGTGATCGATCATCTTGGGCGGGCGCCAGGCGGTGCCGCCAACGGGACTCGCTGTACCGGAAGGCCGCAGCCGAGGTCGGGAATCCCAGCACGGTCGGAATGGGCTGCTCGGGCGTGCACTCGTGATGATGGTGCGGTGGAATCGTCCGATGGGCGCTACCCCACACTAACAGGAATGGCAGATCCCCGAGCTGCCGGAAATCTTCGGTGGCGCTCACGGCCGATCCGCATCGGTTGCTCATACCCGCGGTCAAGGTGCCTGAAACGATCGCGACACCCGGCGTGACCGGACGCGCCCCCGGCCGGACGTACCATGGAGATACCTCCACCCTTCCATGACCGGTGGCCCTTCGGCCGACGCCGGTGAGCACGCCGCGGCATCCAGCGGACTTCGACGGCCGCTCCCCTACTTGGACGCACGCCGACAGAAAGGCCTGCCATGCTTGCCAGCGCTCAAACCCCTGAATCGTCCGTCCAGCCCCGTCTCACGCTGGCCGGGGAGCGGATGCACAACGCCACCCTCAACGGCGGCTGGTGGCCACGTTCGTGGGAGCCCGCCGCCGAGCTGCCGGGTCTGATCGCTGCGCTCACCGCGCACTACGGACCGATCCGCCGGCTGATTCTCAACAGCCGGGTCTGGCGGTCCGGCCAGGAGCCGACCGCGGTCGACTTCGGACCGGTTCCCGTCCGCTGGTTCAGCACGGCCGAGCCGAGTCTGCTGGTCGTGATCACCGAGCCCGGCGATCAGATCAACCTGCTGGTCGTACCGCCCGGCAGCCAGGCCGCCACCGCCCGGGCCGCCATGGACAAGGCGGCGGATCGGGCCAACCGGCTGCAGGCGCCGGCCATCCTCGCCGTCCTGTCCATCCCGGCCGGCCAGGGCCAGCACGGCGGTGCCAACGCAGACCGGGCGGCCGCCGGCGACCCGGCCAGATGACGGCCGCGGCCTGACCCGGCACGAGCGCCCGGCATGCCAAGGCTCCCGGACGGCGCAACACACCGCCCGGGAGCCCTCCCCCCGGATGCGCGGATAAGGTCAGCGAAACGGTGCCCGGCGTCCGGCCTGCGGTGTGCTCCGGTCGGCAGGGAAGCGATCCATCAGCGGCCTCTCCCTCGTCCAATCGCGGCGGCGCCTCGTATTACGGCTGTCCGCCACCGGGGACCGGGGTGGCATCAGGAGCACTCACAGTAACAGCTCGCGGGCCGCCGCGCCGTATGCACAGCCAGCCAATTCGCCGACGGCGCTCACCCGGCGGGCGTCGACGAACGGGCGCGGCGCCGCGCCAGTCCGATCTCCGTTTCGGCTTCGGCCCGGCCGGCCCAGGTCCGGCGCCCGACGTCGATCGTCGCGCCCGGATCGAGGTCCGCGTAGATCCGGAAGAAGTGCTCGATCTCGAGCCGGAAAAAGTGTTCCAGATCCACGATGTCGCGCAGGTGGCCCAGCCGCGGATCGGCGGTGGGCACACACAGCACCTTCGGGTCGGGCCCGCGCGCGTCACGCATGCGGAACATGCCGATGGCGCGGCATCGCACCAGACAGCCGGGAAAGGTGGGCTCCTGCACCATCACCAGGGCATCCAGCGGGTCGGTCCCCTCGCCCAGGGTGTCCTCGATGAAGCCGTAGTCGGCCGGATACTGAGTCGCGGTGAACAGCGTACGGTCCAGCCGGATTCGACCCGTGCGCCGATCCATCTCGTACTTGTTGCGCGCGCCCCTGGGGATCTCGATGGTCACGTCGAACTCCATGGCAGGCCCTCCGCCCTCTCGACGACAGCGCCGCTTGGGCTGAGCGGCGTGATCGCGTCGGCCGGTGCCGTAACTGCGCGGCCGGGCCGCAGCCGCCGCGACAGTCTGTCCACTGTAGAGAAGAAGGGCAAGGACGGGACCCCGCGGGGAGTCCCGTCCT
Source organism: Dactylosporangium darangshiense (assembly GCF_039537565.1). Lineage (NCBI taxonomy): Bacteria > Bacillati > Actinomycetota > Actinomycetes > Micromonosporales > Micromonosporaceae > Dactylosporangium > Dactylosporangium darangshiense. The sequence goes on along the minus strand of NZ_BAABAT010000002.1, from coordinate 284,047 downwards.
GCACCGAGCTCGATCAGCTCTTGAACACGTCCTTGATCTTCTCACCGGCCTGCTTCAGATTGCCGGACGCCTGATCGCCCTTGCCCTCGGCCTCCAGGTCTTCGTCGCCGGTGGCCTTGCCCACGGTCTCCTTGATCTGACCGCCGGTCTCTTCCACCTTGTTGTCGACCTTGTCGTCGAGTGCCATGTTCCGCGCCCTCCCCGCTTACCACTACCGCGTCTCGGCTGAGGCGCTGCCGGTGGTTCGCGTTGTTACCGGAAAGATGCCCCGGGAGGCCAGGCCTAAACGGCACGGTGATCAATTGGTGTCGCAGGGCCCGAGCGATCGTCCGGCGCCCGCGCCACAGGCGATTGCCTGAAACCCGGCGTGGTCATGGGACGTGACGAGGCTGTCCACGCCGGTGAGACACAAAACCCGATGAATCCTCGGTGTACAGCCCAAAAGAACCACTGGGGCAGCCGGCGCAATGTTGTGCAGACAAACGATGAAATTCGCCAGCGTCGAGCACGCGAATGTTACATTCGCCACGTTTATCACGATGCTCGACGGCGGGGCAGTGCTCACATGATCGAGCACGCTACCGAGTTCATGTTCGATGGCAATGTCCACGGCGCCGCACAATGAGATCTCGACCAACCGCTTGCTGTGCGGCCGATCAACGACGACGCACGGCCGGACGGACTTTTCCCCCATCGCCACCACCTCGGCACGAGGATAGTTATAGCTGCCGAGGTCCAGGGCAGATAAGTTGGACTGCCGATATGTACGCCCGCCGGTCAGGCTTCGGCGGGAGCCGCGGGTGAACGTCCCACGGTGTCGAGATGCCGGAGTGCCTGGATATAGGAGGCGATCAGTCCGGTTTCGAGGTACGAGACGCCGTGAGCGCCGCAGAATTCCCGGATGATGCGTTGTGCGTGGCGCAGATTGCCTCGGGGCATCGAGGGGAACAAGTGGTGTTCAATCTGGTAGTTCAGCCCGCCCAGCGCAACGTCGGTGAGCCAGTGGCCGCGCACGTTGCGCGAGGTCAGGACCTGCCGGCGCAGGTAGTCGGCGCTGTCGCGCGCGTCGAGTTGCGGCATGCCCTTGTGGTTCGGGGCGAAGGAGCAGCCCAGGTACAGCCCGAACAGGCACTGATGGATCGCGATGAACACGAGCGCCTTCATCGGCGGCAGGACCATGAACACGCCGGCCAGGTAGACCCCGACGTGCAGCCCCATCATGAGTCCTTCACGGAGCCGGGACCGGGCAGCTTCGGTGATGAGGTATCGCACGCTGGCGACCCGCAGGTTCAGCGCTTCCAGGAGCAGCAGCGGGAAGAATCCCCATGCCTGGTAACGGTGGAGGAAGCGGCCGACGGGTCCGCTCGCCCCGGCCTGTCCGCTGGTGAACACCAGGACACCCGCACCGACGTCCGGGTCGCGGTCCTCGTCGTTGGGGTGGGCGTGGTGGCGGTTGTGTTTGTCGACCCACCAGCCGTAACTGAACCCGACGCCGATGTTCGCCAGGGCCACACCGAGGATGTAGTTGGCGCGCCCGGACCGGAAAATCTGCCGGTGCCCCGCATCGTGGCCGAGAAAACCCAGCTGCGTGGAGATCACCGCGAGGTAGACGGCGACGGCCGGCTGCCACCACGAATCGCCGACGAGCAGGAAACCTGCCACGCCGATGGCACACCCCACGACGGTGGCTGCGATCCGCACGGTGTAGTCACCAGGCCGCCGGTCGAGCAGGCCGGCTTGCTTGATGCGGCGGGACAGTTCGGAATAGGCGGTACCCGGAGGCCCGGCCGCCGCTGGAATGCGGCCATCGGCAAGCACAGCGCTCGTGCGCATACGGACTCCCACGACACGATCAACGACGAATCGAGCTGCCGCCGGGGTCTTGAGCGACTTGAGCGTTCCCACTAGAATACGCCCCCGGTTGGACCGGGTAACGAATTCCCGATGAAAATCTGTGCCATTCCACGGCCATGGCCACGGAACCCTCACCTGCTGGTGATTGGGCCTGGTCCGATTCGCCGAGTACGCTCAGACGGCGCGGCGCCCGTCTGGCGTCTGGCTGCCCCGGCCCATGGCAGCACCTGCGGCGGAAGGTGCGGTCATGCGCGAGAACCGATTCGGTCGAGCGGCGCACAGCGAGCCTCGATGCGGTCCCGGTTCGGTGTTGTGGTGAGCGGGACGGACGACGGGCGGGCAGCCGAGCCGGGTCACGACTTCGCACGACCTGTGTCACCACCGGCGCCGGACGGGCTCGCCGGTCTGTTGCACCAGGTCTGCGCCGACACCGCCCAGGCGCTGTCGGCCTGCGGGGTGGGAATGAGTGTGATGACCGCGGACGGGGTGCACGGCTTCGCCGCCGCCTCCGACCCGGCGACCGCCCGGATCGAGGAACTGCAGTTCACCTTCGGTGAGGGGCCATGCGTCGACGCGTTCGCGTACAGCCGCCCGGTGCTGATGCCGAACCTCGACGCCGCGGCTGCGAACCGGTGGCCGGTCTACACGCCGGCGGTGACCGATGCCGGGGTGCGGGCGGTGTTCGCATTCCCGTTGCAGGTCGGCGCGGCGCGGCTCGGGGTCCTGGATGTGTTCCGCGACCGCCCCGGGTCGCTGTCCCGGGCGGAGCTCGGTCAGGCGTTGGCATCCGCGGAGCGGGCCGTGACGGCCCTGCTCGACGGCCAGGAACGCACCATCGACGGAACGGACGGCCTCGACGGGGCATTCGACCGTAGCGCCGCGCTGTTCCAGGCCCAGGGCATGGTGATGGTCCAGCTCGGTGTCTCGCTCGCCGAGGCACTGGTCCGGATCCGGGCCCATGCCTACGCGACGGGCCGCCCGTTGCACAACGTGACCGCGGACATCGTGTCCCGTCGCCTTCGCCTGGACCAGCACAGCGCGGAGGGCTCTTCGTGAACACCAGACTCGGGAAGGTCGGGAGGCCGTCATGAGCACCGTATCCGCGGAGCGGCTCGCCAGGATCTTCGTCGAGGTCGCCGACACCATGGTCGATGAGTTCGACCTGATCGAGTTCCTGCAGATGCTCGCCGACCGCACCGCCGGCCTCCTCGACGGCTCGACCGTCGGGCTCATGCTGGCCGACCCCAAGGGGCGGCTGCGGTTCATGGCCGCCTCCGACGAGACCACCGGGCTCCTGGAGGTGTTCCAGTCCCAGGGCAGCGACGGACCTTGCCTGGACGCCTTCCGCACCGGCGAACCGGTCGTCAACGCCGACCTTCGCGTCGCCACCCCCAGGTGGCCCAGGTTCGCGCCGGTCGCCGCCTCGATCGGCTTCCGCTCCGTGCACGCATTCCCGCTACGGCTGCGCCAGGAGGTGATCGGGTCCATGGGCGTGTTCGGTACCGAGACCGGCGACATCGGCGGCACCGACGCGCAGATCGTGCAGGCGTTGGCCGACGTCGCTGCGATCGGCCTGCTGCAGCACCGCACGATCAGCCGTAGCGAGGCGCTCACCGAACAGCTGCAGGGCGCGTTGAACAGCCGGATCGTCATCGAGCAGGCCAAAGGCGCGGTCGCACAGGCCCACGAAATCACCATCGACGCCGCATTCGCCCGGCTGCGCGCCTACGCCCGCGGCAACAATCGCCGGCTCAGCGATGTCGCGCACCTCGCCGTCACGGACCTGGGCAGCCTGCAGGGCCTGGCGGGCTTCTGACCACAGGACGCAGCGGACCCCCACGGCGGAGAACCTGACGCTCCCGACGACCCGGGGTCGGATCCGGGTCACGACCAGTCGCGCCGTGCCGGCATCCGCGCCGAAGGTGTAGGTTTTGGGTACGTGCCCGCCCATCGGCGGCTGGAGCCGGTGCCGCAGTGGTCGTCATCCATTGTGGACGATGGGTCGATGTCGCAACCCGTCGAGGGGACACACGCCATGACCATCGAACCTCCGACCTGTCTGCTGTACCTGCTCACCGTCGGCCGCGACAAGGAACTCGTGCTGCGGGTGCACGGCACCGAACTCTCCATCGAGCAGCTCACCGCGTGGATGACGGAAGAGACCGTACACGCGCTGACGGTCTCGCGGTTCGGCGACGAACAGACCGCCACGCTGCTGCTGAACTTCCGGCACGTGGTCGGCGCGCGGCTCGCTCCCTACAGCGAGACGCGCACCGGATCGTTCTGAACGGCTCGGCCACGGGTCGGCCTGCTCATACTGGTTCCTGGGATGGACTGGCCTGGAACGGCCGGCCGTAGTTGCGGTAGCCTGTCGCTGTCACCCCGGACCCCGGTGGCGAATCCTGTAGGCCGCGGATTCGACGCCACCCAGAGGGTCATCATGGTCGGCTATGTCTCCTCACCTTCGACCGCCGTCGCCGGTCAGGCTGCGCCGGCGGACGCGTCGCAGTCCCGGCATCTACGCCGGACCCGGCTGCACGCGGCCTTGGCCGCGCCGGGCGGGAGGTCGATCACGACGGTCTACGCCCCGGCCGGCGCGGGCAAGACCGACCTTGTCGTGGACTGGCTCAAGGCGGTCGGCGCGGAGCCCCGCGCGGTGCTCGTGGACCTCACCGCGTGCGCCACCGCCCGATGGTGGCAGAAACCGCTGCGTTCACCGTCGTGGTGGCCGTCATGGCCGGGCAACGCGGCCGAGCTGGGCCGGGCGCTGCACGCGGGCATCCCTGAACAGACCGGTGGCTCGGTCATCGTGGTGCTGGACGGCACCGAGGCGGTCGTCGGCACCGACTTCCTGACCGAGGTGCGGCAGCTCGCCGCCGGCGAGGACCGCCTGCACGTCGTGCTGCTGGGCAGGCACGCCCCACCGGACGGATCCACACAGCCGCCGGGCTGCTCCGCAGACAGCGCGCTGCGTGGGCCTGACCTGGCCTTCACCGCCGCAGAGACCGCCACCCTCTGCGTGCAGCGAGGACTCGACCTGCCCGCGGCCGTCAGCAGACGTCTGTACGCCATCACCGATGGATGGGTCGCGGGTCTCGTGGTCGCGACCGCCGCCCTGCGCGGGCAACCGCACAAGGCAGAAGCCGTCCTGCAGCAGCTGTTGCGAACCGGTGCGGGTCTGTCGGAGTACGTGATGCGGGACGTACTGGGCCGGTATCCGGCCGACCTCCGCCGGGCCGTGCGCGACGCCGGCGTGGTGGAATCCATCTGCCCGGAGTTGTTCGCCACGCTCACCGGCCGCACCGACGGCGCGGCCGTCCTGACAGATCTTTCCCGCGACGGCATGTTCGCCACCCGTCTGGACGACAGGTCCGCCTGGTACTGCCACCACCGGCTCTGGCGCGCCGCCCTCTACGCCACCCTCAGTGAGGACGACCCCGCCCGCGCGCGCCAACTGCATGCCACCGCCGCCGGCTGGTACATCGGACACGGCCAGCCCGCCGAAGGACTACGTCACGCACTGGCCGCGGCGGACCGGTCGGCGGCCATCAGGATCGTGCAGGAGCACGGCGAGCAGATCCGTCAGGCATCGCCGCAGGCCGCTGTCACCGCAACGGCTCCGGGCCCCTGGTCACCGCTCGCCGACGATGCCCCACTCGCCCACGCCTTCGCCGTGCACCGCAGCGTCAGCGACGGCGCCGCTGCCCCGCCGTCCGCGGTGGCGCAACCCATCTGGCGCGCACTGTGCCAAGGGGACCACGCAGCGGCGCAGGCAGCGCTGGCCGCCGATGCCTCAGTGGTAGGACGCAGTCCGTTGCAGCGCAGTACGAGGCTGCGCCTGCACGCCGTCGCCGCCCGGATGAGCGGCCGGCTGAACGAGGCGGTCCGGCATGCCGACGCCATCGGCGAGACCGTTCGCGCGAACGGCCTCGTGGGTTCCCACGACGACGGCTGGGCGCGGCTGATCCTTGCCGAAGTGGCCGTCCAGCGTGGCACATCCGACGCGGCCGTACGGCACCTCGACGCGCTCGCGGTCCAGCTGTGGCAGTCGGTACCCGCGCTCGTCGCCGCCCAGCAGTTCCAGGCCGCGCTGCTCTGCCAGCAGCGCCACGACGATGCCGCCGCGCTGCACGCCGTCGAACAGCTGATCGTCGACGGCGACGACACGCTGCTGGTACCGCGATGGGCGGCACGAGTGCTGCGGGTCGAACTCCTCATCGCCACCGGCCGGCTCCACGACGCCGACCAGCACTGGCGTGCCGACGCCGCCGCCGTCCCCGCGTCGACCGCCACGATCACCACCGCGAGGCTCCTGCTCGCCCGGCAACCACAGGCCGGCATCGACCCGCTGCTGCGGCCCCTGCTCGACGACCCGCACGTCTCGCTGTTCCACCAGGTCGAGCTCCGCCTGCTCATGGCGCACCAGGCGAACATCACCGGCGACACGCAGCACGCCGCGCACCTGTTGCGCCAGGCCACCGCCCTCGCCGACCCCGAACGACTCCAGCACCCGTTCCGCGCCAACCGGCACATGCTCGGCCCCACCCGCAACCAGCTCACCCCGACGGCCATCACACCGCCGGCCGCCAGTCCGTTGAGCCCGGGCGAGGCCGCAGTCATGCGACACCTCGCCGGACACCGAACCACTCGCGAGATCGCCCACGCACTGCACCTCTCCCCGAACACCGTCAAGACCCACATCGCGTCGATCTACCGCAAGCTCGCGGTACACACCCGGCGCGACGCGTGGCACGCCGCGATCGCCTTCGGCATCCTCCCCACGGACGACGTTGCACCGGCCCGGTCGCGAGAGCTCCGCTCGTAACCCCCGGCGGCCGCGGTTGGCAAACGCCCGTGCACATGAGCGGCGCTGTCGTCGAGGCGCTGCTGGGAGTAGCGTTCTCGTGCGGTGCCTCTCAAGGCGTCTGGCTGCCCGGCCCCTGCAATGCCTGTCTCGGAAGGATGCGGCGATGCTCGAGCACCGAGATCGACCCGACGAGCAGATCCCGGCACCGACAGGCAACCGCATGCCGCCCATGGTCCCGGTCGCCAGCACGGTCACCGTCGGCGCGCGAGTCGCTCTTCGTATTCCGCGGCGCCGACCCTGAGGCCGGCACGGTGGCTGACGTTCTGCAGCGGCTGTGCGCCGACGCGATGCGAGCGCTGTCCGCCTCGGGGTGGCCATGAGCGTGATGGCCGCCAACGGTGTACGCAGCATGGGCGCAACGTCGCCCGTCGGCTCCGGTTCGACACCGACCGCACATGACCACCGATGGAAGGGCCGGGAAACTGTCATGACCACCGTATCCGAGCAACGCCTGGCGAGGATCTTTGTCGAAGTCGCCGACACCCTGGTCGATGAGTTCGACGTGATCGAGTTCCTGCAGATGCTCGCTGACCGCACGGCCGGGCTCGTCGAGGCCGCCACGGTGGGTCTGCTCCTGGCCGACGAGCAGGACCGGCTGCGGTTCATGGCCGCCTCGGACGAGACGACCAAGCTGCTGGAACTGTTCCAGCTGCAGTGGCAGGACGGTCCGTGCCTGGACGCGTTCCGCTCCGGCGAGCCTGTCGTCAACGCCGACCTGAGCGCGGCGAGCGCCCGCTGGCCGCGGTTCGCGCCCTACGCCGCCACCGCCGGATTCCGCTCGGTGCACGCGTTCCCGCTGCGGCTTCGCAGCGACGTGATCGGCGCGATGGGTGTCTTCGGCATCCGCGGCACGGCGCTCGACGAGGCCGATGTGCAGATCGTGCAGGCTCTGGCCGACGTCGCCGCAATCGGGCTGCTCCAGGAACGAACCATCCACCGCAGCGAGGTCCTTACCGAACAGCTCCAGGGCGCCCTGAACACCCGCATCGTCATCGAGCAGGCCAAGGGGGCCGTCGCACAGGCGCACCAGGTCTCGATCGACGCCGCCTTCGAACTGCTCAGAGCCTACGCTCGACGCAGCAACAGCCACCTCAGCGATGTCGCCGGCCTCGTAATCACCGACCTGAGCATCCTGCACAACCTCACCGCCGACTGACCGGACCCGCGGTCGGGCTCACCCAGGCCGGACGGTGCTTCGTGGTGGCTGTTCGGGCTGCTCAGGTTAGCGCCGGTGCAGAGGGGTAGAAGCGACGCGTGCACCGGTCGTTCCACGCCTTTGCCATGGGCGGCGACCACAGCCTCCGGTCGACCGTACGTCGGGGCGTGTTGGCCGCGGCGTCCTGGCTGACCACGCCGCTGTTGCCCGATGACTATCTCGGGCTGGTCAATCCGCTGTGGTCGCTGCGGGGACTGCGTGGCCGGGTCGAGCAGGTGCGGCCGGAGACCACGTCCGCGGCGAGCCTGGTGATCCGCCCGGGGATCGGCTGGACGGGTCACCGCGCCGGCCAGTACGTGCGGGTCGGGGTCGACATCGACGGCGTCCGGCACTGGCGGCCCTTCTCGCTGTCCTCGCCACCGCACCGCCCCGACGGACGCCTCACGATCACCGTCAAGGCCGCCCCGGACGGGCTGGTGGCGCCACACCTGGTGCGCCGCGTGACGCCCGGCACGATCGTGCACCTCACCCCGGCCGAGGGTGACTTCGTGCTACCCGAACCAGCGCCCGAACGGCTGTTGTTCCTGACCGCGGGCAGCGGGGTCACGCCGGTGGCGGCGATGCTGCACAGCCTGGCCGCCCAGGATCGCATGCCGGACGTAGTACTGGTGCTGTCCGCGCCGACGCCCGAGGAGGTCATCCTCGGCCCGGAGCTGCGGGCCCTCGCCGCAGGTTGCAAGAGCCTGCGGTTGTACGAGCGGCACACCCGCGCCGGCGGCCGGATCACGATGGCGCAGGTCCGCGAACTCTGCCCCGACTGGCGTGAACGCCACACCTGGGCCTGCGGCCCCGCCGGAATGCTCGACGACGCGCAGCGGCACTGGCGGCGGGCGGGAGCCGGCGACCGCCTGCGGATCGAGCGCTTCCGGACCGCGCGCGTGCCCGGCGGTGCCGGCGGCCGGGTCAGCTTCGTCACGAGCGGACGTCTGGCCGACACCGACGGCGGCACACCGCTGCTGGCGGTCGGCGAGCATGCCGGTGTGCTCATGCCCAGCGGGTGCCGCATGGGCATCTGTCACACCTGCGTGGTACGCCTGCGGTCCGGCCGGGTCCGCGACCTGCGCACCGGCCGCGAGCACGGCGACGAGGGCGAGCTCATCCAGACCTGCGTCACCGCGGCGGCCGGCCCTGTAGAGATCGATGTGTAGGAGACCACCTGTGCCTGTACCCGAACATCTCACCGAGGTCGACGTCAAGGAGATCGGCCGTGAGCTCGACCGGATCCGTGATGAGATCAGCGCCAGTCTCGGCGACGACGACGCCCGCTATATCCGCCGGGTCATCGCCGTCCAGCGGGGCTTGGAGGCGGGCGGCCGCACCCTGCTGGCGGTCTCGATCCTGCCGCCGGCGTGGCTGGCCGGCACCGCGGCACTGGCCGTCGCCAAGATCTTGGACAACATGGAGATCGGCCACAACGTCCTGCACGGTCAGTGGGACTGGATGCGCGACCCGGACATCCACTCTTCCACCTGGGAATGGGACCACGCCGCACCGGCCGAGATGTGGAAACACTCGCACAACGTTGTGCACCACACCTACACCAACGTGCTGGGCAAGGACCGCGACATCGGATACAGCGCGATGCGGGTCAGCCCCGAGCAGCCCTGGCACCCCATCTACCTCGCCCAGCCGCTCTACAACGCCGCTCTGGCCGTCGCCTTCGAGTGGGGCATCGCCATCTACGACGTCGAGTTGGAGCGTGCCTGGCGCGGCGAGAAACGCTGGGGTGAGGCACTGACCCAGCTGCGCGGAGTGCTGCGCAAGGCCAGCCGCCAGGTCATCAAGGACTACGTGGCGTTCCCGCTGCTGGCCGGGCCGTCGTTCGTGCCTGCCCTGCTCGGCAACCTCCTCGCGAACGTGGCCCGCAACGTGTGGTCACACACCATCATTTTCTGCGGCCACTTCCCCGAGGGCTCCGAGATCTTCACCGAGGACCAGCTCGACGGCGAGACCCGCGGCGAATGGTACGTGCGGCAACTGCTGGGTTCGTCCGACATCGACGGCGGCCCGCTGTTGCACCTCCTGTCCGGCAACCTCAGCCATCAGATCGAGCACCACCTCTTCCCCGACCTGCCCAGCAATCGCTACGCCGAGATCGCCCCGATGGTCCGCGACCTCTGCGAACGGTTCGGGCTGCGGTACAACACCGGCTCCCTCGCCCGCCAGACCGCCAGCGTCTGGAAAACCATCTTCCGCCTCGCGTTGCCCGACCGAGGCCCGGTCGATCAGTGAAAGCCTCACGGGGGTGCCAGCACCACCGGGCCACAGGACGTAGCGCTCCTGACAACACCGGCCTCGGGCGGTTCGATGGAAGCATGACAAGCACCATGACACCGGCGAGCACGTCGATGCCGCCGCCGACACCCGGCAGCGACTTCGCCGTGCTGGCCCGCCGGATCAGCGCCGAGGGCCTGCTGCAGCGCCGGCCCGCCTACTACCTCGCCCGGCTGAGCATCGTCACGCTCATGTTCATCGGCGGCTGGACCGCGTTCTTCCTCATCGGCTCGTCCTGGTGGCAGCTGGTGACGGCCGCCTTCCTCGCTGTCACGTTCGCCCAGGTCGCGCTCGTGGCCCACGACCTGGCCCATCGCCAGGTGTTCCGCACCAAGCGCCCCGGCGAAGTCGCCGGACGCATCGCCGGGAACCTCGCCGTCGGGATGAGCTACGGCTGGTGGATGGAAAAGCACACCCGCCACCACAACAACCCCAACCACGACGACCTCGACCCCGACGTCGCCCCCGAGGTGCTCATCTGGGCCACCACGTCGGCCCTCGGCCGACGCGGGCTGAAAGGCTTCATCACCCGCCACCAGGCCGCGCTGTTCTTCCCGCTGCTCACCCTGCTCGCGCTCGACCTGAAGGTCGCCAGCGTCAAGGCCCTGCGCAGCGGCACGGTGAAGCGCCCTCGCCTGGAGAGCGCACTGCTGATCCTGCACGCCGCGGGTTACCTGGCGGCGCTGCTGATCGTCCTCTCGCCCGTGCAGGCCGTCGCCTTCGTAGTGGTACACCAGGCGCTGTTCGGCCTCTACCTCGGCATGACCTTCGCACCCAACCACAAGGGCATGCCGCACCCGAACGGCGACGAGGACTTCCTGCGCAAGCAGGTGCTCACCTCCCGCAACGTCCGCGGCGGCCGGCTCACCGACGTCGCGCTGGGCGGCCTGAACTACCAGATCGAGCACCACCTGTTCCCCGGCATGCCGGCCCCCAACCTGCGCAAAGCCCAGCCCGTCGTGCAGGCATACTGCGCCGAGATCGGCATCGCCTACGAACAGACCAGCCTCGTCACCTCCTACCGGCACGCCCTGCGGTATCTGCACCAGGTAGGCGCACCGGCCCGCGCCGAACACGCGGCACGCTGAGCCGCCGGGCCTCCACCGGCAGACGGCCGTGTGCGCGAAGCAGGTGTTCCGTCGGAACGGGGTATCTCTGCGCAGGTGCAGTCCGATGAGGAGCTGAACCATGCCGCCCTCAAAACGAGCGCGGCTCCTCCCGCCCGGCGTCACCGGGCAGGTCACCGTCGTTGTTGTGGCGACTGTGTGAGGGTAGCTTTACGAGGAGTGACGTTGGTTCGGCGTCCGGTCGTCACGTGTCGCCGCCACGTTTGCCGTTGCGGCTTCCCGCCGTTGTCCTGCCGCCGTAACCGGCGTGGTCACGATCGCGCGCGGATCGTCATCGGTCGGGCTCGTCACCGGACATTTCCTAAGGTGGGCGGCCTAGTGCAGCTGCTGGAAAGGGTCTGCGTCGAGGCGGCGCGTGCCTTGTCGGCCTCGGGGGTCGGGGTGAGCCTGATGGCCTCCGACGGCGCTCACGGCATGGCCGCGGCGTCGGACCCCGACACCGCGCGGATCGAGGAGCTGCAGTTCACCTTCGGGGAGGGCCCGTGCATCGACGCGGCCGCGGGCGGCCGCCCGGTGCTGGTGCCGGATCTCACCGACGGGGCGATGCTCCGGTGGCCGATGTACGCCGCTGCGGTCCTGGACGCCGGGGCCCGGGCGGTGTTCGCGTTTCCGCTGCAGGTCGGTGCGGCTCGCCTCGGCGTCCTCGACGTGTTCCGGGCCCACTCCGGGGCGATGTCCAGGCCGGAGCTGGGCCGGGCGCTGGCGCTCGCCGACCAGGTCGTGACGACCTTGCTGGACGGTCAGGAACGGGCCACCCGCACGGACGAGCTGGACGAGGCATTCGAGCACCGTGCCGAAGTGTTCCAGGCCCAGGGCATGGTGATGGTCCAGTTGGGCACGTCCCTCGCAGAGGCGCTGGCGCGGATCCGGGCCTACGCCTACGCCACCGACCGGCCGTTGAACGAGGTGGCCGCGGACATCCTCGCCCACCGGCTCCGCCTCGACACCGACCATGCATGAACAGCGGCACGAACACCGCAGGAAGGCCGGGTAGCTGTCATGACCACCGTATCCGAACAACGCCTGGCCACGATCTTCGTCGAGGTGGCCGACACCCTGGTCGGCGGGTTCGACCTGATCGAGTTCATGCAGATGCTCGCCGACCGCGTCGCCGGGCTGGTCACCGACGCCACCGTGGGCCTGCTGCTGGCCGACGAGCAGGACCGGTTGCAGTTCATGGCCGGCTCCGACGAGTCAACCTCACTGCTGGAACTGCTGCAGCTGCAATGGCGGGACGGGCCGTGCCTGGACGCATTCCGCGGTGCCGAGCCGGTCGTCAACGCCGACCTGTCCACCGCAAGCGCCCGCTGGCCGCGGTTCGCGCCCTATGCCACGGCCGCCGGGTTCCGCTCGGTGCACGCGTTCCCGCTGCGGTTGCGCAACGACGTCATCGGCGCGATGGGCGTCTTCGGCACCGGCAGCAACGACCTCGACGACGCTGACGTGCAGATCGTCCAGGCACTGGCCGACGTCGCCGCGATCGGCCTGCTGCAGGAGCGGGCGATCCACCACAGCGAGGTGCTCACCGAACAGCTGCAGGGCGCGCTGAACAACCGGATCGTCATCGAGCAGGCCAAGGGGGCCGTCGCGCAGGCGCACCACATCTCCGTCGACGCGGCCTTCGAGCTGATCCGGGCCCACGCCCGGCGCACTCACCAGCGCCTCAGCGACGTCGCCCTTCGCGTGCTCACCGACGTGGCCGGCCTGCCCGACCTCGCCGAAGACTGACCCGGTCGAATCCGGCACCGGACGTACGCGGGATATGGCGGACGCCATGAGCAGGGTCATGGCAACCGACGCCGCCCCCGCCGTGACCCTGTGGAGGCTCAGCCGAGCGCGATCAGGCGGTCGTGGTCATCCGCGGGAAGATCGCCGGGGGCCACCGCCCTCACCCCCAGGCTGCGCAGCTCGGCACGACCGGCCGTCACCGTGGTGAACGCGATGTCGGCGGCGTCCCGGCCGGTGGCGACGCGGACGAGCGTCGGGCGGGGCGCCAACCGTGTCGCGTCCCACACCTGCCAATGGCCGTCCACCTCGACCTCCACCACGCAGTGGAAGTCCATCAGGGCCAGGCCGGGGGCGTACACCGCAGCGACGCGCGCGGGGACCTCGACTGCCCGGCAGAGTGCGGTGACGAGGTGTGCGAAGTCGCGGCAGACGCCGCGGGCGGACAGCAGCGTGTCCACCGCATCGGTCGCTGGCCCGCTCGACTCGGACATGTACATCACGTGCCGCCACACGTAGTCGCAGATCGCCCGCACCCGCTCCAGTGCTGTGGGGATCTCGCCGAAGTGGCTCAGCGCCATGCCGGTAAGCCGGTCCGACGGGCAGTACCGGCTGGGACGCAATGCCGCCACGCGCTCCTCATCGGTCACCCGAATGGGCGTGCCCGGCCCGGCGGTGATCGTCGCGTCGTACTCGATGGTCACGCTGCCGGGCTGGACATGGAGCAGGTGCTGGCGCCCGCCGGCCGCGCCGGTCAGTTCCTGCGCGGGCAACGCGACCATGTTGTTGACGACTTCCAGACGTTCGCTGATCGTCACTGCGGGCCGGCGGGCAGCGGCAATCTGGATCACGATGCTGCTCGGTGCGGTCACTTCGAGGGTGAGCGAGCAACCGACGTGCCCCGACTGACGGTCCGGGCCTGGCTGGCTCATCCTGCGGGCGCGGACGCATCGCCGGGCTCGATGTCGAACGGTGCTCGCAGCCGGCTCAGGGCTGCCTCGCTCTCGTCGGGCGGGGGCAGGGACGGCTGCGGTGTTTCAGCCTTCGGTACTGCGAGGAAGGGCGATCCGTTTGGTTTGGGCGGCCCGGAGACATGAGGGCGCGTTTCCTCATCGGTCATGTTCGGCTCCAATGCAAGCGAGAAAGCAAGGGGCACTGCCTGCCTGCAGGTGGCGGCATCCCGAACGGCCTGGTGCCTGGGATCCGACTGCCCTAGAGCAAAGCATCGATGCGAGTTGAGGTTATCCCGCGAGCGGGGACCTCGGGCGACCTCCACACCGTACGCCCCCCGCATCGCCGACGCCTACCGCACGGACACCGCAGCACCGACGACCTCGCGTGCGCGATCAGCGTGTCAGGCGAAGCGTTTGACGAACGCGAGCGCGGTGTCGGCGACCTCCCGCCAGCCATGGTCGATGGTCAGCGAGTGTCCGCGCCCGGGCATCTCGACGAACTCGGTCACGCCGATGTTGCGCTTCTGCTTGTTGTAGATGGCGTCGGAGATGGCCCGCGGCACAGTGTGATCCTGCTCCCCGGAGACGATCAGCATCGGTCCGCGGGCGGGGTTGGTGCTGTTCACCTTGGCCTCGGTCCACGGGTTGAGGTTGGCGGCCGCCGCCTGGAACAGCGGGGCGCCCGCGGCGGGCACGGCGAAGGTCTCGAACAGTTCCTTGGCCTCTTCGTTGCTGACCGCGTTGGCGAAGGAGTAGTGAAACTGCTCGTACGTGAGCGGCACCGCTCGATGCCGGTTGGCGGGGTTGCCCAGAACCGGACTCGCGGCGCGCAGTGCGGAGATCGGCAGCGGCAGCACGCCCCGGAACGGTGCGGAGTCGATCGCCACGGAGGCGGCGGCCAGGCCACGGCCGGCAACGATCTGGGTGAGCAGTCCGCCGAACGAGTGCCCGATGACGACGGGCTTCCTGTCCAGCTTGCCGATGAGGGCGGCGTAGTGGTCGGCCACCCGACCGACGGTCTTGTGGGCGAACACCTCCGGCTCGGCGAATGCCTCCGCGACCGTGTCGGGGTCGTCCGGCCAGCCCGGGCACATCGGCGCGTACCCGGCCTCGGCGAAGACCGGACCCCAACGGTCCCAGCTGCTGGGCAGCAGCCACAGACCGTGAATGAACAGCACCGGCACTCGGCCCGTCCCGTTGGCCCGCGTGACCTGCTCGTCGTCGCTCAGGTGGGTCGGCTGCGGCTGCACGGACATGAGGTCCTCCTCTGCCGCCCGCTGGGGCGTGTCTGCCGGCAACGGGCTGTCACGCCGCCTGCGACCAGGGCGACACATCGACCCTACGCTCGTTCGGCCTCATCCGAACCGTCCGGCCCGATCGGACAATCGGCGGGCGACAGGGCAAAGTACCCTGCCCGACTGAAGTGCCTATATCGCCATAAAATTGGGCACTTTTTGCGGACCGGGAAAGATCTCAGCAATATGGACCGAATTGGGCTGGTGCCCGCTGCGGATGTGGCACATCCTGGGCTCGTGACACAGCCACCGCACAGAACCGACCAGGAACTGAAAACCGCCGTCACCGAGGAACTGCGATACATCCCGAGCATCGACGCGACCGCCATCGAAGTGCAGGTCAGCGGTGGGACGGTGACGTTGTCCGGCGAGGTCCCCAGCCTGCCGGAGCGGCTCGCGGTGAAACACGCTGCGATGCAGGTCGGCGGCGTCAAGCACGTCACCAACAAGACCACCGTGCGCACGCACTCCGATTCGGACATCACCGATCAGAACATCGCTCAGGCTGCCGGCCAGGTCCTCGCGTGGGCCGTCGACGTCCCGCCGAACGCGGTCACCGCCGACGTCCAGGACCACAGGATCACCCTCTCCGGACACGTCGCCTGGGAGTACCAGCGCAACGCCGCCGCACGGGCGGTCACCTACCTCAAGGGCGTCACGCGGGTCAGCAACGAGATCTCGCTCGAGTCGCCGCCGCCGTCCGGCGACACCAAGGCAGCGGTCCAGGCCGCGATGCAGCGCAACGCCGAGTTGGACGCACGGCGGATCATGATCGACCTCAGCGGAGCCGAACTGACGCTGCGCGGCAGCGTCCGGTCATGGTCACAGCGGCGCGCGGCCGAACGATCCGCCTGGAGCGCCGCCGGCGTGACCAGCGTACGGAACGAACTGCACATCGCGTCCTGACCCGGCTGTCATCAACGGCTGCGGGCATGCCCGCAGCCTTTTCGCCGAACTCGGCAAGGTTCGATTCGCGCCGACATAAGCTGCAGGCTCCTGTGCCGGTCGCCGGCGGCGGCCGCAGGTCGGGAGAGGGGCCCACTCATGTTTACCGCCGCACAGCGCGCCACCGTCATTCCGCCGGAGCCGCCGACCCAGCCGCGGCTGTCGCTCACCGCTGAGCGCGCCACACGAGCCGTCCTCGACGGAGGGTGGTGGCCCCGTTCCAGGGACCCGGTGGCGGAACTGCCGGGGTTGATCCTGGCCCTGAACGAACGGTACGGACCGATCCGTCAGCTGATGCTCAACAGCGACAGCTGGGACGGCCGCTTCCGGCGCCTCGCGGTCGGCACCCGCGTGGTGCGGGCCGGATGGTTCAGCACCGTCGACCCCGCCATGTTGATCGCCACCACCGAGCGCGGCGACCAGATCGACCTGCTCGTCGTGCCATTCGATGTCCCCGCCGACACCGCGGACATCGCGATGGCCACGGCCGCCGACCCGGGCAACCAACTGCGCGCTCCGGCCGTCCTCGCCGCATCCCGCACCGAACCAACCGCCGCACGCGGCTAAGGCCCGTCGTGACCGTCGAGCTCACCGTCACTGGCGACGACCTCTCGGAAGGCGGCGCCTGAACGGAAGCCCCGGCCGGCCACGCGCGCCCGGGAACGCCGGGCGCCGCGATTGCGGCCGGGGCCTCGCACGTGGTCATGGCCGGGCGGTCACCCGCACTCCCGGCCCATGGGCCGCGTTCGTCTCGCCGTCGCCGATCAGGGCAGGAAGTAGTTCGGGTTGGGCAGCTTGAAGGTCCGGTCGGCGTGGCCGCCTTCCAGGTCGCTGAACTGGTCGCCGAAGTTCCCGACGATCTCGTAGCCCAGCGACTCGATGTGCGCCCGGGTGGCCGACTTGTAGTGCACGGTGGTGCAGGACCCGTTCGGGTCGCCGGCGCAGGCGGCCTTGAGGTAGTCCGGGTAGTCGGCGACCGCCGGCTTCGTGAACAGGCCGTCCTCGCCGTCGCTGAGCGTGGCCGGTTTCGGGAACCCGGCGTCCACGCCCACGCCGTCGGCGGTCAGGTTGCCCAGCGTCGCCGCCTCCTGTGCGGCGCCACGCCCGGTCAGGAAGATGATGGCGTACCCCTCCCGCTCGGCCGCGCGAGCCATCTCCACCATGCCGGGAACGGCCGGGAAGCGCTGCTCGGTGACGAACTGGCCGTTCGTGGTCGGGTTGAACGCCCAGTTGCTGAAAATTTCGTAGTTCCACGTCAGCAGCGAGGTGTCATCGACGTCGAGGATGATGGCTTTGGTACCGCGGACATGATGACGAGCCTCGAGCCACCGCTGCCCGGCGGCGGCGACCGAGCGCGCCTCCTTGGCGTAGCTGCTGTCGTCGGCCGCGACGCCGCTGCCGAGCGGGTCGCCGTAGTAGTTGCGGATCTGCTGGCGCAGCACGTCGATGTTGGTGATGTCGCGCTCCGAGCGCGGCGTGAACGTCTTGATCGCCGGCTGCGCCGTCACCGCGGCATAGGCGACGCCACCGCCGGTCAGCGCCGCCACGAGCAGCGCGGCGACCGCCGCGAGCACCGCCCGCGCCGACGGCCGGCGCCGCGGCGCGGTTTCAGTGGACGCGTTGGAGGACATAGCAGGAACCCCTTCCATGCACGACCGAGGCATACAGCGAGCAACCTAGCCCCAACAGCGGATGTACGCACGATGAACGATCAATGAATTTGCCAGGCGTTCGGCCGTGGCGCAGAATCGCGTATCGTGTCGATCATCGCGATGAATGCCGATATATCGCCAGGAACCGTCGTCGTGGTCATCGACGTCATCCGCGCCTTCACGACCGCCGCCATCGCCTTCGAACGCGGCGCCGCCGACATCGCCTGCACCCGCTCCGCCGACGCCGGCCGCAACCTTCGCCGCCGCCACCCGGACCGCCTGCTCGCCGGCGAGGTCGGCGGCCTGAAACCGGCCGACTTCGACCTCGGCAACTCCCCGGTCGAGATGTCCCGCGCGCGGCTGGCGGGCCGGCGGCTGATCCAGGCGACCTCCAACGGCACCCGCGGGCTCCTGCGACACCCGCAGCCGGCGGCGCTGCTGGCCGCGTCGGCGCTCAACGTCGGCGCCACGGCGCGGTGGATCGCCCGGCACCACGCCCAGACCCCGTACACGCTGCTGTGCACCGGCCGGACTGCGGAGGACCTCGCCTGCGCCCGCTACCTCGACGACCTGCTGCGCGGCCTGGCGCCGAGCCGGGACGACCTGGTCGCCGGCATCCGGCGCGGCGCCGCTGAGCACGCCCGCGCCTACGCCGAACGCCCCGGCGCCGACCAGGTCGACCTGTCCGGCGACCTGCCGCTGTGCTGCGACGTCGACCGGAGCGCCTTCGCGATGGTCGGCGAGCTCCGTCCGGACCACGTCGCACTCGCGCCGGTGCCCTGCTGACCACGCGCCGAGCTACGAGCAGCCCCGAAAGCCGCGGGCCAGGATGCTCGGGATCTCGGCCAGCACGACGATCTCGTCGCGGCAACGCGAGCAGGTGCGCGTGTGCGCCAGGAACTCGGTGCGGTCGGCCGGATCGAGGGCGGCCAGCAGATACGCCCCGATCCACGTGACGTACCGGCACCCGCCGGCCGGGTCAGAGTTTCGCCATGAGTCGCGTTCCATCGGCCCCTCGCAGTTGGATCTCGGCGACGCTGGACACCGGCACGTCGATGCGATAGCCGGCCGTCCCGGACCGGTTGCGGATCTCGCACCATCCGACGGCGTGCGCGGCGCCGGCTCGGTCGACCGCGACGATCTCGTACCGGCCGTCGCCGCCGTCCACGACCGTGACCAGCAGCCATGACGGGGTCCCCTGGTAGAGGAACACCGTGCCGGCCGGCGAGCCCGTGCCGGTGCTGAGCCGGGCGGCCTTGAGATAGCGGCCGTTCGCGACCGCGAGTGTCTGCCGATGCTGCGCGGCCAGCTGGCGATCCGCTTCGGTGCGCCACCAGACGACGCCGGCGCCGAGCGCGGCCGCCAGCGCCAGGGCCACCGCACCGGCAACCAGTCGGCGTCCGCCGACGGGCAGCCATCCGGCCATCGGGACCCGTGGGCGCCCCCGCGCATCCTGGCTGGTCATCCGCGCGAGGACGGCGCTTTCGAACCCTGCCGGCGGCTCGGCCGGCGCGGCCAGCAGCAGCAGTGCGTCCGCGGCCTGGACCAGTTCGTCCAGCGCCCGCCGGCACGCCGCGCACGCCGCCACATGCTCCAACGCCAGCGCACGGTCATGGCCGGTGGCCGCGCCGGTGGCAAGCTCGGCGAGCAGGTCCTCCGTCTGGCCACAGCCGAGTCGTTCAGTCATCACTCACCTCGAGGCTCTCGCGCAGACGGGCCAGGCCCAGACGGATCCGGGTCTTCGCGGTACCCAGCGGCACGCCGGCCCGCTCGGCGATCTCCCGCGCGCTCAGGCCGTAGTAGGCGGCCAGGACGACCGCCGCAGCTTGCTCGGGCGGCAGCTCGTGCAGCGCCACGCGGATACGCTCGGCCTCGGCGACGTGATCGGCGTGCTGGTTGTCGGGGGCCTGCCGATCCAGCAGCACGGCCATCATCGCCTCGGGCTGCAGCGGCCGGTCGCGATCGAGGCGCACCGCGGTGAGCGCCGCGTTCCGCGCGATCGTCAGCAGCCACGTGAGCACCGCGCCGCGGCGCGGATCGTAGCCGCCGGCGAAGCGCCATGCCCGCAGGAACGCCTCCTGGGCCACGTCCTCCGCCGTCGCGGGCACGCCCACGATCGTCAGCGCCAGGCCGTACACCCGGGCCTGATAACGACGCACGAGCGTCGCGGCGGCCTGGGTGTCGCCGGCCGCCATGCCGGCGACCAGCACTTCGTCGTTCACCGCCATACCAGGTATTACCGCCGCAACGCCGGATCAGATCTGTCGTGGCTCGACGAAATCCGTCGGCGCCGCCACCGCGGTAGGTACCGGTATGAAGACGACGACCCGATTGGCCTACGGCCGGATACTCGCCGTGGCGGTACTGCTGACACCCGGCTTGTCAGCCGCATGCAGCTCCGGCAGCGGCTCCGGCGGCCCCACCGTTGCAATGCTCTCCCCCGCGGACGGAGCGCAGGTGAACCCGCCGTTCACCGTCAAGATCCAAGCGAGCGTGCCGTTGGGCCCGACCGGGTCCGGCAAGCACCACGTGCACGTGTACTTCGACAACAACGCCGACGACTACACAATCGTCGAGTCCGACAGCGGCGAAATCCTCAACGCGCCGCCCGGCGAGCACACGCTGCACGTCTCGCTGCGCAACGCCAACCATTCACCGGCCGGCGCCGAGGCCGCCGTCAAGGTGAACGTCGGCGCCGGCGAGACGACCGCACCGGACACCGGACCGAACGGATACTGACCCCGATGGCCCGCAATGCGCGGCAGGCCGGCGTGGTCGAACGGTACTCGCGCCGGACCCGCTGGTTCCACGCCCTCACGTACGTCACGGTGCTGACCCTGCTGGGCACGGGCTGGTGGCTCGCGACCGGCCACGAGGGCCACCCGAGCGTGCTGGCCGAGGCGACGGGCGTGCCCGACGTCACCCTGCACACGTACGCCGGCTGGGCACTGGCCGGGCTCGCCGCCGTCGCCGTCACGGTCGCAGCCCGAGCCACCCGGGTGTTCCTCGCCGAGTCGCTGCGAGCCGAGCGAGGCGACGCACACTGGCTGCGCCGCTGGCCCGCTGCGGCGCTGAACGGCCGGTTCCCACGGCACGACGGCCACTTCGATCCCGGCCAACGCATCGCCAACCTGGTGGTGACCGCGCTGCTCGCAGTGCTGATCGGCAGCGGCGTGGGCCTGGCAGCCATCGACGGCGGCACGGCGTTCGTCTGGCTGCAGCGCGTGCACCGCTGGTCGACGTATCTGGTGACCCCGGTGCTGCTCGGCCACATCGTGATCGCCTCGGGCGTGCTGCCCGGCTACCGCGGCGTGGCCCGCAGCATGCACATCGGCGGCCGACTTCGGATCGAGGTCGCGCGGCGGATCTGGCCCGGCTGGCTGGAACGGCACGAGAACCGCGATCGATGAGCCGCTGCCGGCGGCTGGTCCGCCGCCGGCAGCGCGACGGTTCACCGTGCCCGGTAACGGATGGCGGACGTGGATCGCCACTTCGCCCATGGGGGAGATACTGGAGTTCAGCGAAGAGGACTACCGGTACGGTGTCGGCCCGCTCATCATGCGGATCGCTCGCGTGGACCTGACCAGCGTCGAGCTGTACGACGGCGACCTGTGGTATCTGGTCGAGGGAACCCAGCTCGCCCGGGACGGTCGCGAGATCGAGTTCCGGCAGGTGACGGTCCGCGCTCGAGCACTCGGTCTGTGAGGATCCGCGTCAACGTGACGCCGGCTCAGGCCACGGGGGCGGCGGAGCGGCCCCTCCTGCGCGCCGACGCCGCCGTCCAGGCGGTCGACGAACTGCGCCTCGAGTTGGTCGACCTGCTGCCTGGTGAGAACTCCGAAGCCGGCCTGGGCCGGCGCCCGCGGATGGGCCACGATCTCGGCGCGATGCTGGGCCGTTCGCGCGCCGTCGTCGCCGAGGCTCGCCTTCGTCTCCGGCGCGACCTGCCCGGCGGCGCCGCCGGCTTTGGCGTGGGGGCGCAGTTGCTGCAGGGTTTGGCCAGGCTGGTCGAGATCGTGCCCGACGCGGACACAGCCGCCATCGAGGACGAGTTCTCGGGTGCCGGCGCCCTCCTGGAGCCGGGCGCCGGGGACGTGCTGTGGCCCGCGGACACCTGCCCCGACAACGCCGTGCTGGACGGCGACGGCTGGTGGTTCCTCGATCTGGAGGCGACCGACGTCGCGCACGCTGCGCTCGCCGCGGCATATACGGTGCTCCCGTTCGCCTCCTGCTGGTGTGTGTTCGACCCGCCGCCCGGCCTCACCGACGAGCTCCTGGCGGCGTTCACCACGGGGCTCGCGGCGTACGCGCCCGAGGTCGTCGAGGCGCCGGAGTGGCGCCGCCAGGTGAGCATCGCCTGTGCGGCGTACGTCGTGCTCAACACCGCGTGGTTCATCGACAGCGCGATCGAGGGGCGGCCGAGCGTCGGTCCGGCCGGTCGATCGCCGACATACCGGCAACTGGTCGCCTCGCGTTGGCGCTGGGGCGCCCTCGCCCTGCGCGGCGACTTCCCCGCGCTGGCCGCCGCCCTGCGCGACGCGGCCGTGTGGTCGTCACGGACCTGGGGGTTCGACGCGGAGACGACCGGCTATCGGGCGTTTCACTGAGAACGCCGTTCATCGGCGAGCAGGGTGCGGACCTCGTCGAGGCGGTCGGCGATGCCGGGCTCGCGGTGTCGCAGCGCCTGCCGGGCGGCGTCGTGGTGCAGGGCCTGCGCCCACATGGTGGTGCGGCCGTGCTCCAGCAGCGCGACCGCCGCATCGGCCGCGCCCGCTGCTATCGCCGCGCCCGCCGCGTCCGTGGCCAGGCCGGGCCAGCGGGACGGGCGGGCGTCGGGGTCGGCGATCGTGGGCAGGTGGCCGACCGCGGCGATGTAGGCGTTGGCGGCGACGTCGGTCAGGCCGGCGGACTGGGCGGCGGTGGCCAGGCGGTGCAGCGCGGCGACGCGGTCTGCGCCGGTCGCCGCCGGGTGTGCGGCCGCCGAGCGCCACGCGGCCAGCGCCGCGAGGAGATCCTCCGGGCTGCCGGTTGCGCGGTACCGCTGCTCGAGCACCTCCCCCGCCTCGCCGGCGCCCGGGCCGCGCAGGCGAGCCACCAGCCGCGGGGAGGTGGAAGCCAGCCGGTGGAGGTCGGCGTCGGTGAGCGGGCGGACGGTCTCGAGAGCCTCGCGGAGGGCGTTCTCGTCGCCCGTGCGCTCGAAGTGGTCGTACAGCGCGGCGCCGAGGTTGGCGCGGATCGTTGCGGCGTGGGGATGGTCGGCCGGGGTCCGGCTCGTGGCGTCGCGCTGGACGGCGATCGCCTCGGTCAGCACCACGGCGTTGCCGGTGCGGCGGTACAGCTGGTGCAGCAGGACGAAGAATTCGTTGAGGCGGCCGGGGTCGCGGCCGGCGAGCGAGCGGCGGCGGAACGCCATCGCGTGCCGCAGCGGCTCCAGGTCGCCGGTCAGCACGAACAGCTCGTGCAAGGCGTCCAGCGCGGCCGCGTACGCGACGGTCGCGCGGTCTCCGGCCGTGTGCGGCTTCACGGGCCGGTGTGTGCGAACGGGGCCCAGACGCTCGGCTGGTCGCGGTACTGCTGCCGCAGCCCGCGCACCGCCGAGTGCAGCGACTGCGCCGCGCCCGTTGCATCGAAGGTGCCCGCGCCGATCAGCGTCTCGTAGAACCCGGCCGCCACCTGGGCGGCGTGCCGGTCGCCGGCCGACCAGAGCGTGGCGACCACGTGCCGGTAGCCCGTGTAGTGCAGGGCGGCGGCCAGCGTGATCGTCTCGTCGGGCAGGGCCGTCCCGCCGGCCGCGGCCCGGCAGCCGGACAAATAGGCCAGTTCGCCGCGGTACTGCGCCGACGGGAAGTCGTTGACCGTGAGCTCGCCGTCGTGGAGGTGGATGGCGGCGCGCAAGGGGTCGTCGAGGTCCTGGTCGCCATGGCAGCCGAAATGCACCCACGCGTGCCGGACCAGCTCGCTCAGCGCCGCCGCACGGGTCGCGTCGCTCCCGCTCAGCACCGTGCGCCGCTCGGCGGGCACGAGCTGCTCGACCAGGGTCTGCTCGAGGCCGACGAAGAGCACCCGGCCGGGCCCGGCCACCGCGCGGTCGTCGGGGCGGGCCGGGCCGCCGCCGCGGGCCTCCAGCAGGGCGCGCAGGGTCGGCGTGTACGACGACACGACGCGGTCCATCACCGCCTGGCCGTCGGCGTCGTGGCGGCCCGCTGCGTGGATCGGCAGCAGGGCCAGCGCGCCGGTCGGGCACCACCACACCCGCGGCCAGGGCGCTGCGCCGGACGGGGACGAGGTGTAGCCGAGGTGGTCGAGCACCCGCTCCGCGAACGCCTCCCACATCCAGGCCAGGGTCTCCTTGAGCGAGGCGTCGTCCGGCACGGCACCGACCGCACCGAGGTACTGCTCGACCCGCACGGTCACCTCGTCATGGGTCAGTTTCGGCAGCTCGACCACGTTCACGCCGTCCGTGGTGACGATGAGCGCGTCGCAGCGCCAGCGGCTGACGTTGAGGATGATCACCGGGCCGCCCCGCGCGGCGGGCAGCAGGTCCGCCAGGCGGGGCGGGCGCAGGAAGTCCTCGAACCCGTCCAGCCCGCGGACCTGCTGCACGAGCTCGTCCCACTCGCGGGCGAGCGCTGTGCGGCGGTCGATGTCCTGCGCGGACCGGTCGGCCATGCCCGACATCCAACCGCACCCGGACCGGCCCGGGAACAGGGCCGCCGCCAATGCCGGACACTATTTCCATTGGGTACACCCGGTGGAAACAGTGTCCGCGCCTCAGCCCGCGACCGCGGCGGCGAAGTCCGGCTGCACGCCCAGCTGCGCCAGCATGACGCTGATGCCGACGTAGCAGTTGGACTCCTTGATCTTGCCGTTGTCAAACACCTCGCGAGCCGGCCCGCCACTGGTACTGGTGCTCCGGCCGGCCGCTCACCCCGTAGCGCAGGTGGACCTCGGCGGTACCGTCGCGGGCCAGCGCCGCCAGGTACCGCTGCGCGGTGGCCCGCGAGATCCCGAGCTCATCGGCGATCCCGGCGGCGGTGCGGGCCCGCCCGGCGCGGCGCAGCGCCTCGCTGACGAGCCGGACCGTGACCGCGGACTGCCCCTTCGGCGCGGCCGGCCGGTCACCGTCGTGCAGCATCCGCCAGCACCGGTCGATCTCCGCCTGGGTCAGCGACCGCTCGGCGGCGACCAGCGCGCGATACTGCCGGTACGCGCCCAACCGGTCGGCGAGCTGTTCGGCCGTGAACGGCTTCACCAGGTAGTTCAGCGCCCCGCGGGCATAGGCGGCCCGGATGGTCGCCGCATCGGACGCCGCGGTGAGCATGATGGCGTCGACGGTCAGCTCGGCGAGCAGTTCCAGCCCGGACTCGTCCGGCAGGTAGGTGTCCAGCAGCACCAGGTCGACCGCGCGGGCGGCGAGCTCGCGCCGGGCCTCGGCCGCGGTGCGCGCGGTCGCGCTCACCGTGAACCCGTCGACGCGCTGCGTGAACTCGACGTGGACCCGGGCGACCCGGAAGTCGTCCTCGACGACGAGCACGTTGATCGTCATGCCGGCACCGGGGCCGGCTGCAAGGCGTCGGGCAGCCGCGCCTCGAACACGGCGCCGTGCTCGTCGGACGCCGCGGCGGCCAGCCGGACGTCGCCGCCGAGGCGGCGGGCGGCCTGGCGGGCCAGGGCCAGGCCGATGCCGCGGCCGGCCTCGCCGGTGGTGGACACGCCGGAGTCGAAGATCCGGGCGGCGAGGTCGGCGGGGACGCCGTCGCCGGAGTCGACGACGGAGATGTGCAGGGTGGTGCCGTCGTCGAGCAGGGCGAGGTCGACCCAGGCGGGGCGGCGGGCGCCGCGGCGGGCGGCCTCCAGGGCGTTGTCGACGAGGATGCCGAGCACGGTGGTGACCTCGACCGGCGCGGCGACGCGGGTGCCGACCCAGCTGGTGTCGGCGAGCGACAGCCGCACACCCTTCTCCGCGGCCTCGGCGCTCTTGGCGTCGACGAACGCCTGCAGGTACGGGTCGTCGACCGTGCGGCCGGCGGCCGGCGCGGCGGTGTCGGAGACCGCGTGCAGGAACTCGAGGGCCTCGCCGCTGTGGCCGTTGTGCAGCAGGCCGGACAGCACGTGCAGCCGGTTGGCGAACTCGTGACGCTGGGCGCGCAGCGCGGTGCTCAGGGTGCGCACCGACTCGAGCTCGCGGGTGATGTTCTCCAGGTCGGTCCGGTCGCGCAGGGTCAGGACGCCGCCGAGGTCGCGTTCGTCGCGGCGCACGGCGCGGTAGTTGGCGACCAGCACGCGGTCGCGGGCGACGGTGATGACGTTGTCGACCGGGGCGCGCTGCTCGACGGCGTCGCGCAGCGCGGGCGGCAGGGCCAGGGCGGCGACCGGGGCGCCGGTCGGTGCGGCGTCGCCGGGCACGCCGAGCAGCCGGGCGGCCTCGCCGTTGCACACCGAGACGCGGCCGTCGGCGTCGACGGCGAGGACGCCTTCGCTGATGCCGTGCAGGACCGCCTCGCGCTCCTGGACCAGTTCGGCGAGCTCGCGCGGTTCGAGGCCGAGGGTGAGCCGCTTGAGCCGGCGCGACAGCAGCGCCGAGCCGACGAAGCCGAGCAGCAGGGCGCCGCCGGCGAAGAGCGCGGCGACGCCGAGCTCGCGCAAGACGTGGCCGCGGATGTCCTCGATGCGGAAGCCGACGCTGACCTCGCCGACGATCGTGCCGCTCGCGTCGCGCAGCGGGGTCTTGCCGCGCGCGGACAGCCCGAGGGTGCCCCGCTCGACGTTGATGGTGTCGCGGCCGCGGAGCACCTCGGACGGGTCGGTGCTGACCGGTTCGTGGATGCGGTCGGGGTTCGGGTGGGCCAGCCGGATGCCCTGCCGGTTGGTGATGACGACGAACAGGGCGCCGCTGGCGGCCTTCGCCGTCTCGGCCCGGCCGGGGAGCACGCCCCGGGGGTCGTCCGTGGCGGCGGCGGCCGCGATCGCCGGATCGGCGGCGAGGGTGTGCGCGACCGCGAGCGCTCTGGTGCCGTACTGCTGCGTCAGCTCCCTGTCGAACAGCCAGCCGACGAGGGCGAAGCCGACGCCGACCACGACGATGAGCACGCCCGCCTGCAGGGCGAGCGCCTGGCGAGCAAACGGGGCGTAACGCAGGCGAAACATGACGGGAGCGTACAGCCGGGGGTGCCGCCTCGACGCCGTGCGCCCAACGCTCTGGAATGCGGCGGCGGTACTCGCGGCGCTCACCGTCTGATCGCTGAGAGGTGCGACACCCCAGCGGCCCGGCCGGGGTCAGCCCGCGCTGAGGTTGGTGCGGCGCACGATCAGCCAGACGGCGGCGAGGGCCACCGCGGTGAGGCCCAGGTAGCCGGCGCCGACGATCAGGTGGAAGTCGGGGATCCTGCTGCCCGGCTGATACACAAGGTACTGCTGGAGATGGTTGTCGACGTAGCAGGAGAACGTCGTGCCGGCACCGTTGTCGGGCGGGCAGAGGCGTTCCAGCTCGGCGCCGGTGAGCTGACGCCGGGACGCGTCGTACGCGCCCGACAGTTGGTCGCCGCCGTAGGTGATGATGCCGCCCTTGACGACGAGGCCGTTCTTGTCCAGCAGGCCGTCCTGCGCGCCGACCTGCCGCCAGGCGGACAGCGGCTTCATGAGCGTGGGGTACCGAAACTGCACGAGCAGCATCAGTCCGACGAAGCCCGCGGCGACGCCGAACACGGCGGGAAGCGTGCGTTTGATGGCGGCGCCGAGTGCGACGCCGACCACGAACCAGCAGATGCTGATGGCGAGCGGGAGCATCCCGGTGTTCAGGAACGTGTGGTACTCAAACATGCTTCCGTTTCTCGAGACGTTGGACATCACGTGTTCCAGGTGGTCGCTCGCGCCGGCGACGGCCGCGGTCACGGCCGCCACGAACAGCCCGAGCAGGCTCAGCTTGGTCCACAGCCAGCGCGCCGGGGAGATGTCCTGGCTCCAGGCCAGCAGCAGGGTTCGCTGTTCGTGCTCCCTGGACAGCACCGGGACGCCGACGAACACGCCGATCAACATCGGCATGTACTGCACCAGCGTCAACAGGGACTCGATGGTCAGGACCAGGCCGGAAGCCCCGCCGAGCTTCTGGCTCTGCGGGGAGCCTTCCGGGCACCGCATGTTGTGGCACTGGTGCCACAGGTCCGTCACCTCTCTGGACAGGTAGGTCATCGAGCCCACCAGCACGGCGGCCAGGACGAGCGTGCCGATGAGGGTCCAGCGGTGCTGGCGCCAGGTCAGCCAGATCAGACCGGAGAAGCCCCCGCCGCGCATGGCGGTGGACTCGGTGCCGTCCTCGTGGTGCACGGCGAGCCGCGGTCGGGTGATCGGGGTCATGCTGCCGCCTCCAGGTCTCGGTGGGTCTTCGCCGACGCCTTGAGGTAGGTCAGGATCAGCTCGTCCAGGGTGATGGGTCGGGCGGTCCAGCCGGGCGCGACGATCGCCGGCGCGGCCGGTCCGGCGGGCTGCCGGACGACGAACGTGGACTGCCGGTCGGTGTGCTGCGCCTGGACGATCGCGCCCGGGCTCGGCGGCCGGTCCGCGCGGGGTCCGGTGAGCCGTAGATGGCTGTCGAGGAGTTCCTCGACGTCGCCGGTCAGCACCGGACGGCCCGCGTCGAGCAGCAGCAGGTGGTCGCCGACACCGCTGAGCTCGGCGATGATATGGGTGGACAGCATCACGGTCATGTCGCTGTCGGCGGCCTCGGCCATCAGTTCGCCGGTGACGTCGGTGCGGGCCACCGGGTCGAGGTTGGACAGTGGTTCGTCGAGCAGGAGCAGGGCTGGGCGGGAGCCGAGGGCGACCGCGAGCGCGACCTGCGCCCGCTGCCCGCCGGAGAGCTTGCCGCAGCGGCGGTCCAGCGGGATGTCGAAGCGCTCCAGCCAGGACAGCGCCCGCCGCTGGTCCCAGATGCGGTTGGTGACCCGTCCGAAACGGAGCATGTCCGTGACGCTGAAGTCCCGATACAGCGGCTTGTCCTGGGCCAGGATCGCGACCCGGCTGGCGGCGTCGGCACGCCCGTCCCCGCCCTTCACGACCGGGTCCCCGTTGACCAGCATCGATCCGGAGGTGGCCGCCAGCGTGCCGCTGATGATGCTCATCAGCGTCGACTTGCCCGCGCCGTTGGCGCCGACCAGCGCGATGATGCGGTTGGCGGGCAACTGGAAACCGCACTCACGCAGCGCCCACACGTTGCCGTAACGCTTGCTCAGGTCCCGTGCCTCGACGGCGATGACCGGGTCGCTCATGCTGCGCCTTCCTTCTGCTGGAACGCAGCGCCCGGCGCCGGTTCCCCCTGCGGCTGGTCGCCGCCGGCCGGCGTCCTGCGTGCCGAGTTCTCGACGATCACCGAGGCGAACAGCGCCTGGACGTCCTCGTCCTCCAGACCCGCGTCCCGGGCCTGGCCGAGCCACCGGGCCAGGCCGCTGCGCAGGCGGGCCATGACATGGGGATCCGCGTGGCCGAGCGTCCCGCTGACGAAGGTGCCCGCCCCCTGCCGCGCCTCCACCAGGCCGGACAGTTCCAGCTCGCGGTAGGCCTTCAGCACCGTGGTCGGGTTGATCGTGCACGAGGTCACCACGCTGCGCACGGTGGGGAGCTGGTCCCCCGGCTGCAGCGTTCCGATCCGCAGCCCCTCGCGCACCTGCCGCACCAGCTGCGCGTATGCCGGAACGCTGCTGGACCGGTCGATATGAAAGTTGATCACGTCAGGCGCCCTCTCCGTCCACCCGGGAGCAGATTGTTCTGGTAGAGTAGAACACCAGTCAACCACACAGCAAGGCCCTCGCTCGCGGATGCCGGGTCCTGACCTCCCGTCCGATGCTGCTGATATGTTCAGTCCCGCTGACCGGTGGTGGACCAGGCGTTGGAGGCACTCATGACCGAGGTGGCGCTGCGGCCGGTCGACGACTCCGACCTGGATGCCTTGTTCGAACAGATGCGGGATCCCGAGTCGGTCCGGATGGCCGCCTTCGTCGCCAGAAATCCCGCTGACCGCGCCGCCTTCGATGCCCACATGGCAAAGATCAGGACGTCGCCCGAGGTGACCATCCGTGCGGTAACCGCCGACGGGCGGCTCGTCGGCAGCGTCGGCAGCTTCGTCGTCGACGGCGATACCGAGGTCACGTACTGGATCGACAGGCATTTCTGGGGCCGGGGCATCGCCGGCCGTGCGCTCGCGCTGCTGCTGGAGTCGGTCCGCGTGCGGCCCGTGTTCGGCCGCGCCGCGAGCGACAATGTGCGGTCGCTCCGGGTGCTGCAGAGGGCGGGATTCGCGATCGTAGGCACGGAGATCGCGTTCGCCAAGGCGCGAAACGCGGAGATTGAGGAAACGATCCTGCGCCTCGACGAGCCCGCGTAGACCCCGCCTGTCCGATGTGTCGAGCGCAGAGACTTGAGCTCAAGTGCGGTTGAGCTCCTAGTCTCCGCGGCATGACCTACGTGATCGCGTTGCCGTGCGTAGACCTGATGGACAAGGCATGCGTCGACGAGTGCCCGGTCGACTGCATCTACGAGGGCGACCGGATGCTCTACGTCCAACCCGACGAGTGTATCGACTGCGGCGCCTGCGAGCCGGTCTGCCCGGTCGAAGCCATCTACTACGAGGACGACCTTCCCGCCGAGCTCAGCATGTACACCGCCGTCAACGCCGGGTTCTTCACCGCGATCGGCTCCCCCGGCGGGGCGGCGAAGGTCGGACGCGTTCCGGGCGACCACGCGCTCGTCGCGGCCCTGCCGCCGCAGATCCACGACGGCGCCCCGGCGTGAGATCACGCCGGAGCGTCCCGCGCGCTCGACTCGTCGAGACGGACCGGTCCCACTCCGCGCGTTCGGAGCCGGTCGTCCGGGTTGAGCAGGTCGCACGATCGCATCGAGAGGCAGCCGCACCCGATGCAGGCGGTGAGCTGGCGCTCGAGATTCATGATGTACCGTCGCCGGTCCTCGAGCTGGCTCTTCCACAACCGTGACACGCGCACCCAGTCCCGGTGGCTCGGCGCTTCGTCGGAGGGCAGGGTGGTGAAGATCTCCGCGACGTCGGCGAGCGGGATGCCGAGCCGCCTGGCCGCGAGGATGAGCGAGATGCGACGCAGCATGTGCCGCCGGTACAACCGCTGATTGCCGCGGTTGCGCTCGGCCGTGATGAGCCCTTCGGCCTCGTAGAAGCGCAGGGCGGACGGCGCCACCCCGGTGCGGGCGGTGACCTCACCGACGGTGAGCAGGTCTTTCGGGTGCGCGATCGACTCCGGTGACACCCGTGGACCGTAGAACCTCAACCTAGGTTGAGATCAAGACGGTTGTGGTCCGCTACCGTGGAACCATCGGACGGCCTGGGTACTTCTTCGATCTGGGTGGCACGCTGCTGGCGCTCGATGGGCGGGACGAGATCGCCTTCGACGGCGGCGGGCGCGTCAGCGTGCTGCCCGGGGTCGCGCGGCGGCTCGCTCGTCTCGCCGGGACCCCGGTCTTCGTCGTGACCAACCAGGCCGGCATCGCCGAGGGAACGCTGGGCCGGGAGCGGTTCGACGACTTCTGCGCGCAGCTCGCCGCGGCCGTCGGCGGCGTCATCACCGCCTTCGCCGTGTGCGCGCACCCCCGCGACGCCGGGTGCGGCTGCCGAAAGCCGAAGCCCGGGCTCGTCCTGCGGCTCAGCAAGGTGCACGGCATCGACCTGGCGGCGTCAACCATGGTCGGCGACGCCGAGAACGACCGTCTGCTCGCCGTCGCCGCCGGGATAGGGCGGTTCGTCTGGGCCGCCGACTACATGGCGGACTGAACTACGTCGCGCTCGTTGGTCAGCTGCTGATGGTGTTGACCGGCGACTGGGGGCTGTGGCCGGTGAGGACCCGGACGGCCTCCTGTGCCGCGATGGCGCGCACCGCGCGCAGCGACTGTTCGGAGTAGTAGGCGGCGTGCGGCGTGACGACGGTGTTCGGCAGGCGCAGCAGCAGATTGTCCGGACGCCAGTCGCGGCGCTTGGCCGGCTCCTCCTCCAGGTCGTCGAGCGCGGCGCCCGCGATGACGCCGTCGGCCAGGGCGTCGGCGAGCGCGGCGTCCTCGACGATCGGCCCGCGGGCGGTGTTGACGAGCATCGCGGTCGGCTTCATGCGGGCGAGCGTCGCGCTGTCGAACAGGTGGTGGGTGTCCGGGGTCAGCGGCGCCTGGATGACGAGGTAGTCGGACCCCTCGACGAGCTCGTCGAAGGAGACCGGGCGCACGCCGTGTGCGCGGATCTGCGCGTCGTCCACGAACGGGTCGTGGCTTCGCAGCTCGACCCCGAACGGCCGGGCCCGCTCGGCGATGCGCTGGGCGATCGCGCCGAAGCCGAGGATGCCGAAGACGCGCCCGCGCAGCCGCCAGATCGGCTCGCCGGTCTGCCAGCGCCACTCGCCGGTGCGGGCCGCCGCGTCGTACTCGTTGATTTTCCGGGCGGCACACAGCCACAGGGCGATCGCGTGGTCGGCGACCTCCTCGGCGCACCAGTCGTTCGGGGCGTTGGTGACCTGGATGCCGTGGCGGGTGGCGGCGTCGACGTCGACGATGTCGACGCCGGTGCCGTACCGGGCGATCACGCGGCAGTTCGGCAGCTGGTCCATGGCCGTCGCGCCGATGCTGGCGTACTGCGTGAGGATGCCGTCGGCGTCGCGGCCGTACCGGATGATCTCCTCCTCGGACTTGCACTGGTGCGCCTCCAGCGCGAACCCGGCCTCCTCGGCGATGGCCCGCTCGATGTCCACGTCGCCGAAGTCGTAGTCGGCGACCATGATCGTTCCACGGTCAGTGTGAGTCACGGGGCATTCCCTTCGTGTGCACGACGTCCTGGTAGCCCACGGCGAAGTCCAGGCAGCTGCCGGTGTCCATCTGGCCCGTGTGCGCCCGGAACAGCTCCTGCCAGGGCGTCTGGTTGTCCAGCTCCGGCGGGGTGTGCTCCCGCCAGCGTGCGGCGATCTCGTCGTCGCTGAGCTCGACGTCGATGCGGTGCGCGGGGATGTCGAGGGTGATGCGGTCGCCGGTGCGCAGGATGGCGAGGTTGCCGCCGACGGCGGCCTCCGGGCTGGCGTTGAGGATCGACGGTGCGTCGGCGGTGCCGCTCTGCCGGCCGTCGCCCAGGGTCGGGATCGCCTCGACGCCGCGCAGGATCAGCGCCGTCGGCGGCTGCATGTTCACCACCTCGGCGGAGCCCGGATACCCGATGGGGCCGGTGTTGCGGATGACGAGGACGCAGTTCTCGTCGATCTGCAGGGCCGGGTCGTCGATGCGCCGGTGGTAGTCCTCGGGCCCGTCGAAGACCACCGCCCGCCAGGTCACCGCCGGCGCGGTCAGGTAGCGGGACCGCAGCTCCTCGGTGACGACGGACATCTTCATCATTCCCGAGCGGAAGAGGTTGCCGTGCAGGACGAGGAAGCCGCCGCGGGGTGCGAAGGACTTGTCGTACTCCGCGATGACGTCCGGGTCGGCGCTGCGCGCGTCCCGGACGTTGTCGCCGATCGTCCGGCCGTTCACGGTCATCGCGTCGGTGTGCAGGCGGCCGGCGTCGGCCAGCGCGTGCATCACCGCCGGCACGCCGCCGGCGCGGTGGAAGTCCTCGCCGAGGTACTCGCCGGCCGGTGCGCAGTTGGCCAGGATCGGCACGTCCCCGGCGACGGCCTCCCAGTCGTCGTTGGTCAGCTCCACCCCGGTGTGACGGGCGATCGCGATGAGGTGGATCGGGCAGTTGGTGGACCCGGCGATCGCCGCGGTGACGACCATGGCGTTCTCGAACGCCTCCCGCGTCATGATCGCGGCCGGGGTGACGTCCGCGCGGACCAGCTCGACGGCCCGCCGGCCCGTGTCGTAGGCGATCTGGCCGCGTTCCCGGTACGGTGCCGGGATCGCCGCGCAGCCGGGCAGCGACATCCCCAGCGCCTCGGCGATGCTGTTCATCGTCAGCGCGGTACCCATCGTGTTGCAGTGCCCGATGCTCGGCGCCGAGCACGCCACCCGGTTCATGAACTCGGCATAGTCGATCTTCCCGGCGGCGAGCAGCCGCCGCGACTGCCAGATGATCAGCCCCGACCCGGCGCGCCGCCCGTCGACGTACCCGTTGAGCATCGGCCCGCCGGAGAGCACGATCGCGGGGATGCCGACCGTCGCGGCCGCCATCAGGCAGGCGGCGGTCGTCTTGTCGCAGCCGGTGGTCAGCACGACGCCGTCGAGCGGGTAGCCGTACAACACCTCGACCAGGCCGAGGTAGGCGAGGTTGCGGTCCAGGGCCGCGGTGGGGCGCTTGCCGGTCTCCTGCAGCGGGTGCACCGGAAACTCCAGAGGGATCCCGCCGGCGTCGCGGATGCCGTCGCGCACCCGCTCGGCGAGCTCGACGTGGTGCCGGTTGCACGGCACCAAGTCGTTGCCCGTCTGGGCGATGCCGATGACGGGCCGGTCGGACTGCAGCTCGGCCCGGGTGAGGCCGAAGTTGAGGTAGCGCTCCAAATACAGCGCCGTCATGTCGGGGTTCGCCGGGTTGTCCCACCACTGCCGGCTGCGCAACGACGTGGCTGCCACGGTGATCTCCTCAGGGTCAGCGCGGGGCCGGGCCGTCCGAGCCGGCCGGGTACTCCTCCATCGGAACGAGGTCCTTCGCCCAGGCATCGAGCACCGGGGTGACGACCCGCCAGGACTCCTCGGCCTCGTCCGCGCGGATCGACAACGCCGGGTTGCCGTGCAGCACGTCGAGCAGCAGCCGGCCGTACGGCGGCAGGTCGGCCGGCTCCGGCGTGGCCGCGAGGGTGAGCGGCGTGAGCACGTCGCCCCGGGTCGTGGTGCCCGTCAGGTGCAGCGAGACCGACTCCGGCTCGAGGCCGAAGCGCAGCACGTTGGGCGTCGCGGTGACGTCGCCATGGAAGGGCATGTGCGGTACCGGCCGGAAATGCACCGCGACCTCCTGGCGGTTGGCCCGCAGCGCCTTGCCGGTCCGCAGCCGGAACGTCGTGCCCGGCCAGCGCCAGTTGTCGAGCTCGAGCAGCATCTCGGCGAAGGTCTCGGTGTGGTGCGTGGGGTCGACGCCCTGCTCGTCGACGTAGGCGGGAATCCCCGCGCCGGCGGCGTAGCGGGCCCGGCGCGTGCGCTGGGCGGCGTCGTGCAGGCTCAGCGGCCGCACCGAGCGCAGGACGTCAATCTTGCGGTCGCGCAGGTCGCGGTCGCCGAGGCTGACCGGCGGCTCCATGGCGACCAGGCACAGCAGCTGCAGCAGGTGGTTCTGCAGCATGTCCTTGAGCGCGCCGACACCGTCGTAGTACCCGGCCCGGCCCTCCAGCGCCAGCGACTCGTCCCAGACGATGTCGACCCGCTCGATGTGGGTGCCGTTCCAGATCGGTTCCAGGACCCGGTTGGCGAGCCGGACGCCGAGGAGGTTGAGCACGGTCGCCATGGCCAGGAAGTGGTCGACCCGGAAGACGTTCTGCTCCGGGTAGCGGTCGGACAGCAGCTGGTTGAGCTCGATCGCGTCGTGCAGGCTCTCGCCGAACGGCTTTTCCAGCACGATGGTGCTGCCGGTCGCCGTACCGGCGGCGTACAGCGCCGTCACCGTGGCGGGGAAGATCGACGGCGGCAGGGCCAGGTACGCGGCGACCGGCTGGTCGTGCGGGAGCACGGCGGTCAGGGCGTCCGGATCGGTGACGTCGGCTTTGCGGTACCGCGCGGCCGTCACGATGTCGCGCCGGCGCTCGGCCGGGACGTCGGGCGCGTGCCGGTCGAGCTGGTCGGCGGCCCAGGCCCTGAACGCGTCGTCGGTCCAGTCCTCCCGCCCGACGGCGGTGAACCCGAACCGTTCGTCGATGTGCCCTGCGGTGCGCAGCGCGCCGAGGGCGGGCAGCAGGTACCGCGCGGTCAGGTCGCCGGTCGCCCCCAGGATCACCAGTTGCTGGATCATGCCACCGCCCCTTCCTTCGCCCTGGCCAGAGTGACGCCGCTGGCGATCACCCCGATGTGGCTGAACGCCTGTGGAAAGTTCCCGACGAGCTCACCGTTCGCCGGGTCGACCTGCTCGGCGAGCAGGCCGAGCGGGCTGGCCCGCCCGCACAGTGAGGTGTAGAGCTCCTCCGCCTCGTCGAGGCGTCCCTGGCCGGTCAGGTTGTCGACCAGCCAGAAGCTGCACAGCAGGAACGCGCCCTCGTCGCCGGCGATGCCGTCCGGGGACTCGTCGTGGCGATAGCGGTACAGCAGGCCGTTCCCGGCGCCGAGCCGCTCGGTGACGGCTTTCGTGGTCGCAACCATCCGCGGATGGTCGGCCGCGACGACGTGGCGCAGCGGCAGGGCCAGCAGGCTGGCGTCCACTCCGCCGTGGCCGTCGAGGTGTTCGCAGATCGTCTGCTCCTGCTCGTTCCACGCGTCCTCGATGATCGCCTGGCGGATCTCGTCGGCGGTCTTGCGCCACCGCGGTGCCGGTCCAGGCAGGTCGAGCCGGTCGGCCATGGTGGCCGCCCGGTCGAGGGCCACCTGGCACAGGGCGGCCGAGTACGTGAAGACGCGGCCCTCGCTGCGCACCTCCCAGATGCCCTGATCGGGCTGCCGCCAGGCCCGGGCGGCCGCGTCGGCCACGCCGGACAGGTCCGCCCAGAGCCCGGGCTCGACCAGGCCGCCGGCCAGCGACCACTGGTCGGCGCAGTCCAGGACCTCGCCGTAGATGTCGTGCTGGCGCTGGTCGGCCGCGCCGTTGCCCCAGCGGACCGGCGCGGAGCCGCGGTATCCGCGCAGCTGCGGGTCCACCCGCTCGTCGGGCACCGGACCGCCGTCGAGGGTGTACATGATCCGGGGCCGGCGGCTCTGCTCGAATGCGTCGAGCACCCAGCCCAGGAAGGCGTCGGCCTCGCCGGCGAACCCGATGCGGCGCAGTGCGAAGACGGCGAACGCCGCGTCGCGGATCCAGACGTAGCGGTAGTCCCAGTTGCGTACTCCGCCGACGGGCGCCGGCAGCGAGGAGGTCGGCGCGGCGACGAGCGAACCGTTGACCCAGTGGTCGCAGAGTTTCAAGGTGATCGCCGCCCGCCGGACCATCGCCTCCTGCGGGCCGTCGTACGAGCAGCCGGTCATCCATCGCCGCCAGGCGTCGGCCGTCTGCCGCAGGCTCGACTCGGCATCCAACCGGTGGTGGCGGTGCATCCGGCCCCACGACAGCGCCAGCGCCACCCGGTCGCCGCGGGCCAGCTCGTACCGGCTGTCCAGGCCGTGCAGCGGTCGGCTGGATCGCAGGTGCAGCCGGACCCCGGGCCGCTGCGGCGCCACGATCTCCAGCCCGCCGAGCGCCGGCCGGGCGACGCCGCCGCCGCGCGGCCGCACGCTGACCTGCAGCGCGACCGTGCCGTCCAGAACCTCGGCCAGCCGTACCAGCTCGCCCCGGTCGGCGGGCGTGTCGTCGGTGAGGTCGGCGCCGGAGCGCAGGGCCATGGCGTCGGTGAGCCGCACGAGCCCGGTCCCGGTGCGCAGCTCCGTCTCCAGCACGCCGGTGTCCGGCTGGTACCGCTGCCGCGCCTCGACGACACCCTCGGGCGTCACCCGGAACTGCCCGCCGTCGGCGGAGTCGAGCAGCCCGCACAACAGCGGGTCGGCGTCGAAGCCCGGCACGCAGAGCCAGGGCACGCTGCCGTCCAGCGCGACGAGCGCGGCGCTCGCGCCGTCGCCGATCAGGCCGAGATCCTCCAGCGGCGCAGAGCCGTCGCGCAGGCGCAGCGGGCGGAAAGCCGGTTCGCGATCAAGCATGTCGCGACCTCCACGCGGGGGTACGACGTTCTCCTGACCAGCGAGGCGCTACCCGGCCGTTCGAATCCCTAACGCCCGCGTCCTCGACCGGCGGACCGCGCGGCCCTGGACCGCAGCGACCGGCCCGTGCAGGCGGCACGGGCCGGTCGCGGCCCCCCGTTCATCGGCCTGTGCCGGCCTCGGTCAGCTCTGCCGCAGCCCCGGCATCGGGATCGGGATCTGATACGCGGTGGCGCCGGCGCCCATCCCGCCCTCGCACGTGTTCGGCGGCACGGTGCCGATGCCGCGGGTGGAGGGCCGTTCGGCCGCCCAGAACATGTAGCCGAGCAGCCCGGCGGTGGTGCCCGCGCCGTGGGGCGCCGCCGACTGCACGAACGTGCCGGTGGAGCGCTGCAGCGACGAGGCGAAGTCGGTACACTCCGGCAGCGGCCGGCCCCCGTTGGCGACGTACAGCCCGCCGGTGAACTTGGCCGGGGCCAGCGGGGGCACCGGCGGCGCGTACGTCGGCTTGCCGTCGAGGTGCTCCTGCCAGTTCCCGATCGCCGCGCTCGCCGACGGCTGCCGCGCCGGCACCATCGCGTTGGCGTAGTCCAGGACCGGCCGGTCGGTGCGCAGCCAGTCGGCGGTGGCCTTGCGGTTGAGGGAGATGAGCCACCGGTCGCCGGCG
Source organism: Dactylosporangium darangshiense (assembly GCF_039537565.1). Classification (NCBI taxonomy): domain Bacteria; kingdom Bacillati; phylum Actinomycetota; class Actinomycetes; order Micromonosporales; family Micromonosporaceae; genus Dactylosporangium; species Dactylosporangium darangshiense. The sequence continues at coordinate 245,726 of NZ_BAABAT010000002.1, read as the reverse complement.
GCCACGTCGATGGTCAGCCGCGCCGCCGGGTTGGCGCCGGTCGCGTCGTACGGCAGCGCCGTGCGGTAGGCGTCGATGAACGCCTGCAGCCCGGCGAGGTTCGGATTGGTGTTCTCCTCGTAGTCGATCTCGATGCCGACGCCGAGCCGCTGTGCGACGGCGGCGGCGTTGCGGCCGAGCTGTGCGGCGTTCTCGGCGAGGGCGGCGTTCCAGGCGTCGGTGTAGGTGATGCCGCCGATCGAGAGCATCACGCGGATGCCGCGGCCGGTGAAGTAGCCGACGATCTCCGGCGTCATGCCCCGCGGGACGCCCGCGACGGTGGTCGCGTCGTCGGTCAGGTGCAGCAGCTTCTGCGGGTCCACGAAGCTCAGCACGACGACGTTCACGGACGGACGGCCGTCGCCACGGTCCACCAGCCAGTGGTTCTGGGCGTCGAACTCGGCCACCGTGCGCACGGCACCCCAGGTGCAGAAGTCGTTGCCGCAGTGCCAGGCGCCGTAGATCTGCAACGGGGTCACCGCGGCTGCGGCCGGCTGAGCGGGTGCGACGAGGACGGCGAGGATCAGGGCGAGTGCCGCAAGGATTCGGCGCATCGGAGGACTCCCTCGGCCGCACGAGCATCGATTTGGAAGGAAGCCTAAATGTTTGATCGACTGCTGTACATCGCGCCGGCCCGCAGCGTTTTCGGGCCCAAAACCGTTACACCCGGGGCGCCTATCGTCCGAAGTGGACGAAGCCGGCCCAGGCGCCGGGGTCGGTGCCGGCCAGGTCGCGCTGGGCGGCACGCAGCGCATCGACGGGCCGAAGGCCACGACGGCGCTGGTACCGGTGGAACAGCAGCATGAGCGTGGATGTCGCCTCGTCGGGGACGCTCCACTGCGCCGCGACCACGGCCCCGCTGCCGCCGGCGAGGAATGCGGTGCTGAGGCTGAACGCCTCGTCCGGGCCGCGACCCGACACGCCGCTGCTGCACGCGGCGAGCACGACGAGGCCGGGCCGGGCCGTCCCGCGGGCCGCGATCAGCCGCTCGGCCGCGAGCCGTTCACCGCCGGCCAGCAGCAGGAACGAGCTGTCGCCGGCGCCGGTGCGCTCGCGGACCGTGCCGTGGCAGGCCAGGTGCAGCACGCCGCCCGACCACCCCAGGACCTCATCGGGCGTGCCGGCGCCGTCCGGGCTCGGGGTGCCGTCGGCGAGGCGGCCGACGTATCGCGCGCCGGGGTACAGCTCGCGCAGCGCGAGGGCCTCGCGGCGCGCACCGGCGAGATCGGTCGCGGCGCCGCCGGTGTCGGGGTCGCCGACGATGAGGACCGGGCCGGTGGTGGCCGCCGGAGCGGTCCGGCAGAGCATCCGTGCCGACGCTGCGTAGGAGAAGACGGCCCGCTCGATCGCGTATCGTCCGTCGTGCCGCGCGGCATGCCACGGTACCCCGGCCAACTCCCCCATCGGCACGAGCACCAGCCGCGGTTCGGCGTGTCCGAGCGCGTCGAGCAACGGGCCGATCGCCGCGTCCCACGCCCACTCGCACAGCGCCCCGAGCTCGTCCGGCGGCCCGGGTGCCCACGCCCCGATCTCCCGCCCGCCGCCGCGCACCAGATACGGCGGCGCGGTGAGGTTGGGCAGGCGGTGCACGGCGGGCGGCCCGTCGGCGGGGACGACCACGGCCGCCCCGGCGGTCCCGGCCGGCTCGGCGTGTGTGTCGGCGACCAGGTACACGAGCGCGTCGAACCCGGCGCGGGCCAGCGCCGCGCGGATCTCGTCGGCGGTGGGCGGGTCGAGCAGGGTCGCGCCGAGCGTCAGCCGCTCGAACGCGGCGCGGCGCAGCTCGATCGGCACCTCGCCGGCGGGCCACTGGGCGGCGAGGTCCGAGGCGCCCGCCTCGACCAGCAGGGCGGGCACGTCGTCGACCGACGCGGCAGCGTGCAGGACGAGACCCCGACCGGCGTCCAAGGCGGCCGCCGCCCCGCCGGCGTCGCCGTCCGCGATGTGCCAGGCGGCGACCGTCATGGCGTTCTCCGGCGCCCTCATGGCCGCGCCGGCCGCGGCGGCCGCGTGCGACTGGAGCAGTGCCTGCCAGGCGTACCCGCGCAGCGCGCGCAGGCCAGTGGCGCGCGCCTCGGCGTCGCGACCGGCGTCGCGGTAGGCCGTGGCGAGCGCCATGGCGCCGGTTGCCCAGCCGGGGTGGCTGGGCGCCGCGGCCTCGGCGAGCGCCTGTTCGAGCAACTCCACGCCGGTGCGCAGATCGGCACGGGCGCGCACCCTTGGCCGCAGCGACGGCCGGACCACGAACGGCCTCCAGCGGCCGGGCATCGCGAGGGTGTCCCGGGCGCGGCGCAGGACGGTCAGACCGAGCAGCGTGAGCACCTGCGGGCGGTCCGGGTCGCCGGCCGACATGCGGCGCAGGGCGTCGCGCAGCTCCCCGATCGCCGACGTGGCCAGCTGCGGATACTCGTCGAGCCGCGACAGCAGCTGGTGAGCGATGGCGGTGCCGAGCGCGGTGCGCTCGGCCCAGCCCAGGTTCGAGCGCTCGGCGATCAGGTACGAGCGCAGCAGCCGGGCGCCGACGGGCTCAGCGCCGGCACCGCTGATCACGGTGTCCAGCGCCGCCAGCTGGTCCCGCCACGGATTGTCGGCATCGAGGCCCGCGGACGCCGCCCGGAGGTCCGCGGCCGCCGCCTCGAACGCGCCCGAGTCGCCCTCGGCCCAGCGAGCGAACACGCCCACCACGGCCCCGAAGCCGCGTAAGGCATCGGCCGCGCCGGGATTGTCGATCCTCGGCAGAAGCTCGTCGATCCGGCCGGGCAGAGCCATCAGGGTGGCGCGGTCGCGGTCCTCGATGGCGACCAGGCCCTCGGCTATGAGCCGCGCCATGGCGAGGCGCGGACCGGCCCGCTCGGCGCCGCCGGCCTCGGCCTCTCGCCGGGCGATCTCGGCCAGTACCGGCCGCGGGTCGAGGTCCGGCGCGCGCCGGACCTGTCGCAGCAGTCGCCGGGTCTCGGCGTAGAAATCGGCAGCCTGATCCACGTGCTCGCTCAGCTCGATAGCGACAGTCTGACGGCATCAGCATGCGTCGCCGGGATCGCGGCAGGCAGCGGCCGACCGGCGGCAAAAGTCTGGCCGGAATCGCCGACGTCTATCCGCACGACGAGTGCTCTCCGGCTCTCACGGGCCGTACGTGCGGCGGCGGAAGACCGCGATGCCGGACCTGGCCGGCCTCGGCCGCGCGGACGGTTAATCGGTGTCGCCGGAGAGATCCGACCGGTACGAAGATCACGTGCCTTTTCTCGCGCTCTTCGCCGCCGTCCTCCTGCTCGGCATCGCGGACTCGATGGTCAATTCCTACATCGTGCTCTTCGGCGCCGATGCGGCCGGGCTGACGCCCCTCCAGATCGGCGTGTGGGGCTCGGTGTTCGCCATCGGCGGGATCGCGATCGGCTGGTGGCTGGGACGGCTGTTCGACCGCCGCCCCGCGCGAACGTACGCGATCGTCGTGATCCTGTTGGGCTCGGCGGGTTATGTGCTGCTGCCGCGGGTGTCGAGCTTCCTGGTGCTGCTCCTGATGGCGGCGACGGTGCTCGGGGCGATGGGCGCGGCCTTTCCGCAGTTGTTCGCCCTGGCCCGCTCCGTGCTCGGCGAGGGCGCCGCCGGGCAGCGTTCCGCGCCGCTGCTGCGTTCGGCCTGGTCGCTGGCGTGGGCCGTCGGGCCGTTGCTGGGCGCGCTCGTGCTGTCCCGCGGCGGCTACTCATGGCTGATGTGGACGGCCGCCTGGGTGTTTCTCGCTGCCGCGCTGGCCGTTTTCGTCGTGCCGCGGCCCGGGTCCGTCGCGGTTGCGAACTCGTCGCCGGGCGGCACCCCTGTCCTGCTCACCGTGGGCGTCACCCTGTTCTTCACCGCCATGTTCGCGGGCGGTCTGGCGCTGCCGTTGTTCGTCACGCGTGCCCTGCATCAGCAGCCCGCGGCGGTCGGCGTGCTCTTCAGCGTCTGCGCCGCGGTCGAGGTGGTGGCCACGCTGGGCCTGGCCGTCGTACCCGCCCGGGTCAGCCAGCGGGCCCTGATCCTCGGCGGCTTCGGCTCCTTCGTCTGCTATTACGCCCTGACGGTCGTATCGTCGGGCATGCTGATGCTCGTGATCGGGCAGGTTTTCCGCGGCGTGGCGATCGCGATCGTCGGGGCGGCCGGCATCCGCTACTTCCAGGACCTCCTCGCCCCGGCAACCGGCCGCGCCACCACCCTCTTCGCCAACGCGTCCACGGCCGGCCTCCTGGTCTCCGGCATCCTGTCCGGCGCGGCGGTCGAGCACCTCGGCTATCCGACGACGCTCCTGCTCTGCGGGGTGACGGCCGCGTTGGGCGGGATCGCCTTCACCCTCGGTTCCCGCCGACAGGCCGACAGCCGCCACACGGAGAAGGAGGAGGTGCACAGCAGCGTCTGACCGGCGCCGGGGCACTGAGCTCTTCGCGTTGTGCAGTGTTGCCGAGCCGCGCCGGGAACTGCTTCCGGGCGCGGGCGCGGGCTATTGGGGCGGGAACGGTCGAGTGGCTCGGCCGGGGCCGCGCGGAAGCGCGTTGAGGGCGAGCAGCGATGCCGGGATGAGGGCCAGGTGCATGGCCGCGAGGGACAACGCGCTGGTGGTGTCGAATCCGGCCGGGACCGTCATCACTGCGATGGTGGCGACCGCGAGAATGGGGGCGACGATGCGCGCGACACGGATGGTCGCCGGCCATTTGCGAGACAGCGCCGCGACCAGGCCCAGTCCGAACACCAGCGGCGCGAGCGACATGAACGTGACCGCGACGGGTTCCACCAGCACGGCTGTGCCGTTCTGCTGGTAGGTGAAGGCGCCGCCGAGGGCGCGGCCGATGGCGTATATAACGAGGTTGGTCAGGAGCAGGCCGGCAAGCAGGGCGGCGATCAGGGCCAGTCGACGCGCCGGCGTTGTGACCCGGCCGGGCGATGGTGTCGTGGCCTGGTCGGTACCGGCGCTGGTCACGGTCGGTCGTTCCGAGTCAGGAAGGACGCCAGGCCGTCGAGGATGGCCCGGGTGCCTTCTTCGCGGCCTTCGGCCGAGTCGAGACCGTCAAAGTGGACGCCTTGTTCGGTGTAGGTCAGGCGGGTGGCGTCGTCGTGGGGTTCCACCGTGATGGTGGTCAGTGATGTGGACAGGTGCTGGTCGTCGACCCACATGTCGTAGGTGAAGACGATGCGGCACCGGTCGACGATGTCGGTGTAGATGGACTCGAACCGCGACCGCGGGCCGCCGTGCCACTGGCCTTCCTCGGTGGCGCGTCCGCCGACGCGGAAGTCGTGCGACTTGTGTTTGACCTCGAACGCCGGCCCGCCGCCGAACCACTGGTCCCGTGCGTCGTTGTCGGACAGCGCGTGCCAGACCTCGACGATGGGCACAGGGTACGTGCGTTCGATGACGAAGGTCGCGTGCGTCTGACTACGTTCGATCGTGTCGTTCATGTCGTCTCCTTATGGGTGGGTGTGTCGAGGAAGGCTGCGAGTCTGTCGAGGCGACGCTCGGCGGGCAGGCGTTGCCGGCTGATCCATTCGGCCGCCGGGGTGAGTGCGTCGGCCGCCAGCTGGTAGGTCCGGACGCGGCCGACCTTGCTGGACTCCACGATCCCGGCGGCCTCGAGCACGCCGAGGTGCTGGACCACGCTGGGCAGGGCCATGTCGAACGGGCGAGCAAGCTCGCTCACCGACGCCGGACCGCCGGCCAGCCGCTCCACCATCGCTCGGCGGCTGGCGTCGCCGAGGGCGTGGAACATCCGGTCGAGCCCGTCCTGATACTTAGGCACACGCCTAAGTATTGGACTGGTACCCGATGCGCGTCAAGGGCAGTCACCACGGTCGGCGAGTGTTGTGCCCGCGGCGCAGAATGGCGCCATGAGGACGGGGGTCGTTGCCACGGCCGTCGGCGCGTTGCTCGCCGCGATTGCCGGGTTCTGGTACGGCTGGCACGGGGCGGACTTCGATCCCTCGCCGCCGGCCGCGGTGTGCCCGATGGTGCGGCCAGATCTGTTGGACCGGCTGGTACCGCAACACAGGCCACCGTCGGACGAACGCTTCCGCAACACTGGGGTCCGCGGCAGCGCTTGCACGGTGACCGGCCCCGACGTCGACCTGGACCTGGCCGTCATGCGGTTCGTGCGCCACGATGGCCTCGACCCGGTCAACGCAGCCCGACAGGGCATGCTGCGCGCCATCAACCGCCGGATCATTCCCGTCGCGCTCGGCGACGAAGCGTGGTACTTCCTGGACGGGCCGCAGAACGTCTACCTGATGGCGCGGCTGGGCACGACGGTGGTCCAGGTGCGGTACGCGGCCCCGCTGACCGAGGACGCGCTGGCGTCGTCGGCGACCGTCCTGGCACAGGAGGTGCTGGCACAGCTATGACCGACCGGGTATTGCTTGCTTCGATCATTGCCCCTTGGTGGCGCGATCAGAAACCCAGGCCAAATGGGGCGTACCGTCGCCGACGCTGGCTCAGGGCTCTCGCTGCGGTGATCGTCCTCGCCGGCGGTGTATCCGGCTGGTACGCAGGACAACGCGCGGCCCCCTGGCTGGACCGGTTGGAGATCTCCGGAATCGACCATCACATCACCCGGCCACAACGACCGGCACTGCCGCCCGATCCGTTCCCGACCAACACCCCGCGATAGGCGGCCACAGATGTGGGTGCTCAGTGCAGCTGCGGCAGGAAGCGGTGCCGGGCGAGGGCCGCTGTCGTCTCGGCCGCGAGGGCGGCGACGAACGCGGTGATCGCAAGGATGACGACCCAGGCCCAGATCCGGTAGCCCGGCGGGTGGGCGTAGACGACCCAGTGCAGCGTGAAGGTGGCGACCGCCGCGTAGGGGAAGGCGAACGCCCAGAATCCGGAGGTGAAGTGCAGGTGGCGGTACACGCCGACGAGCCGGAGCTGGATGAGGGCCGCCAGGAGTGTGTAGCCGGCGAGGCCGAAGGCCACGGCGTCGACCTTGCCGTGGGTGATGGCCAGGTACGCCAGGCCGGCGAGGGCGGGTGGGGCCGCCTCGATCGCCAGGGTGGGTTGCAGCTGCGGGGGAAGCGGTGGGCGGAAGTACAGCCGGGCCAGGATCATCGACTCGACGACGAGCCACGACACGAGACCGAGGCCGAAGAACACCCGGGCGAGGCCTGACCAGCCGGCGAGCGACGCGCCGATGGTGGCGATGAGTCCTCCGGCGACGGCCGGGAGCACATATCCCGGGTGCAGCTTGTCCAAGTCGAGGCCGCCGGCGATCCATTGGCCGGTCATCCACCCGGCCAGCACGACCGTGACGATGGCGAACACCCCGAACAGCCACTGACCCGTCGCGCGATCGTGTCGCATCAGGCCGATCGACAACAGCATGCCGACGATCGGGATCAGCGAGACGAACGGCGCCAGCACCGGGTGGGTCAGTTCCGCGTGCCATCCGCCGGGTCGCCGCTGTACCTGCATGACATAGCTGACGAGGAGCGTCAGCCAGACCACGGCGGCCAAGAGGCACAGGATGTCGGAAACGACAGCGGGAGCGAGATGCAGCAGCGCGGCGTAGCCCCAGCAGCCGGCCAAGCCTGTCAGCCCGTACGCGATGCCGAACAGGTTCGGGGTGATCCCGACGGGTGACTCACTCGTCCGTGCGTTCACGAAAGGACGCTACCCGTCGCTCCCGCGGTTATGCCGCAACCTGCCGGGCGCCGACATGGGCTGCGCAGTGGCAGGACGCCGCATCCCAAGGTGGCGGCGTCCTGCCACTGGTGGGTCAGCCGGTGATGGTCCACTTCTGGTTGGTGCTGCCGGCGCAGTCCCAGATCTGCAGCGGGGTGCCGTCCGCGGAGGAGGCGCCGGCGGCGTCGAGGCACTTGCCCAGCGCGCGCAGGGTCTGGTCGGTGCCGGCCGTCCAGCGCTGGGCCGCGGTGCCGTTGCAGTCGTACAGCTGCACCCGCGTGCCGTTGGCGGAGTTTGCGGCGGCCACGTCCAGGCACCTGCCCAGGGCGCGGACCGTGCCGTCCGTGCCGACGGTCCATTGCTGGGCCGCGGTGCCGTTGCAGGTGTACAGCTGGACCTGCGTGCCGTTGGCCGGGTTGGCCGCGGCCACGTCGACGCACTTGCCGCCGATGCCGGTGATCGCGTGGCCACCGCCGCCGGTGGCGTTGGTGACGCTGGAGGAGAAGGAGGTGACGGCCAGGCCGACGCCGCCGCGCCAAGGCTCGAAGCCGGCCTGGACGCTGGTGAGGTACCAGTTGCTGGCGCCGTAGCCGCGGCTGATGCTGTCGAGCAGGAACGGCTTGATGTCGAAGCTCCAGGACGTGATCGCCGCCGGGGCGACGTAGGACACGACGTTGTTGCCGCCGTTGTTGCCGGTCCAGACCGTCCAGCTGCGCCCGCCGATGCTCGCGGTGCCGGTGGCCGCGCCGACCGGCTGCACGCCGCCGGTGCGGTTGAACCAGATCATGATCTCCTGCTGGTTCACGCCGTTGGTCTTGGGAGTGGGGTCCATCCAGATGTCGTACGAGGCGTCGAAGGTGGCGTTGCCGACGTAGGTGTAGCTGATGCTGCTCGGCGCGGTGCCGATCGTGGACACCTGCTTGGGCAGCGCGGTGCCGGGGCTGCACAGCGTGTAGTGGCAGCCGTAGAAGATCGACGGGTACGACACCGGGGCGCCGCTGCTGGCGGATGGCGTGCGGTCAGGCGGTGCCGCACGACTGGAAGCGCTTCCACTTACGATGCGGTCGATACTCATAGATGTCAATACCGTCGCCACTGGAAGCGCTTCCAAAGCGGTACACTGGCGGCCCGCCTCGACGACGGATATGGAGGGAGACGCATGACCCGGCCGCCGACCCTCGACCAGGTCGCGGAGCGGGCCGGGGTCTCGCGGACCGCCGCATCGAGGGTGATCAACAACGCGCCGAACGTCAGCCGCGCCACGCGCGATGCCGTCGAGCGGGCGATCCGGGACCTCGGCTACCACCCGAACCGCACCGCCCGCGCGCTGGCCACGTCGCGCACCGACACCGTCGCCCTGGCCATCTCCGGCGAGCGTCCCGAGATCTTTGCCGACCCGTTCTTCGCCCAGGTCATCGTCGGGGTCTCGGAGGCGATCGAGGAGACCGACCTGCACCTGATGCTGTGCCTGGCCACGTCGGTGCGCGGCCAGACCCGCCTGCGCCACCTGCTGGACCGCCGCGGGGTCGACGGCATGATGGTCATGGCCCTGCGCGGCGATGACCCCCTCGCGCGCATCGCCGAGCAGTCCGGGCTGCCGACGGTCTTCGGCGGCCGGCCGCTGCGGGGCGAGCCGCACTGGTTCGTCGACGCCGACAACGCGGGCGGCGCCCGCCTCGCCGTCGAGCACCTCATCGCCCAGGGCCGCCGCCGCATTGTGATGATCAACGGCCAGACCGACACCAACGTCAACGACACCCGCCGCCGCGGCTACCTCGAGGCCCTGACCCTCGCCGGCCTCGCCTCGGCCGGCACCGCCGACGGCGACTTCACCGAGCCCAGCGGGCACGCCGCCACCGCGGCCCTGCTGGCCGGGCGCCCGGACCTCGACGCCGTCTTCGCCGCCAACGACAACATGGCCGCGGGTGCCCTGCGCGCGCTGCGTGAGGCCGGCCGGCGGGTCCCGGACGACGTCGCCGTCATCGGCTTCGACGATCTCGCCATCGCCGAGCAGACCGACCCGCCGCTGACCACGGTCCACCAGCCGGTGCGAGCCCTGGGCCGGGAACTGGCCCGGATGCTGGTCCTGGCTCTGGCCGGGCGCGAGCCGACGCCGCTGCTGCTGCCCACCCGGCTCGTCGTGCGCGGGTCCGCGTAGCGCCGGACCGGCTCGTCGCAGATCGGCCCGCCGCAACTCTTGCGCTCGGCGCTGGCGAGGAATAAGTATTGGCCGACAACAAAACCCCGCCGGCAGCCACACCTGACCCAACCGGCAATCGATCAACCCAGACGATCACCCCAGGCCGCAACCACACGACTCGGCGCACGACCCGCCACGTAAGCCGAGTCCCGGTGGGCGGCGCGTCCAACCCACGCGCCGCCCACCGCGCATTGCGATGATTCAGGATCATGGTTCCGTGACTGGTTTTTCGATGGCGGCCGCGTCGCTTGCCGTGCCGCCGCTGATGGCCGCCCTGGCCAAGGCGAACCGGGTGCTGATCGCCGGTGCGGGCGGCGGCTTCGACGTCTACGCCGGGCTGCCGCTGGCGGTCGCACTCTGGGACCGCGGCGCAGAGGTCCACCTTGCGAATCTCTCGTTCACCCAGCTTGAACTGCTCGACCTCGACGCCTGGGCGGGGCCGGACGTCGCCGAGGTGAGCGTGGACACGCGTGGACCGGACGACTACTTCCCGGAGCGGACCCTCGCCCGCTGGCTCGCCGCACACGACCTACCCGCGACCGTGTTCGCCTTCCCGAAGGTCGGCGTGCAACGGCTGCGCGCGGCCTACCACCACCTCGTGGAGCGGCTGGGCATCGATGCGATCGTGCTGGTCGACGGCGGCACGGACATTCTCCTTCGCGGTGACGAGGACGGCCTCGGCACGCCGGTGGAGGACATCACCAGCCTGGCCGCGGTCGCCGGCCTCGACGTGCCGGTCAAGCTGGTGACCTGCCTCGGCTTCGGCATCGACGCCTACCACGGCGTGGTGCACACGCAGGTGCTCGAGAACCTCGCGGCGCTCGACCGGGACGGCGGATACCTCGGCGCGCTGTCGATCCCCGGCCGCAGCCGCGAAGCCGAGCTGTACCGTGACGCCGTCGCCGACGCCCAGGCCGCGACGCCGATACGGCCGAGCATCGTCAACGGCCAGATCGCCGCCGCCACCCGGGGCGCGTTCGGCGACGTGCAGTTCACCCGGCGTACCAGTGGCAGCACATTGTTCGTCAACCCACTCATGGCCATCTACTTCACGGTCGAGCTCGACAAACTGGCCGCGCGATGCCTGTATCTGGACCGGATCGAGCACACCTACGGCATGCGCCAGGTCGCCACCCGCATCGAGACCTTCCGCGACGAGGTCACGCCGCGCATACCTCGCGCGTTCCCGCACTGAACCGGCCCGACCGGTCCCGCACGCCGGTTAGGTCGGGCGCCGGCGCAGCCACCACAGCGTGGCCAGCACAAAGGCGGCCGCTAGGGTGACCAGCCAGGCGGCGTCGAGGGTCTGGAAGGCCCAGAACCGGGAGCCGGGCTCGTACAGCATCCAGGTGGTGTAGTCGGCCCGGCTCCACGTGCGGTCCTGGGCGTGCAGGGCGACCACCGCGTTCCACTCGGCGTCGGACAAGCGGCGGCCGGCGGCGTCGACCTGCCAGCTGTCCACGACCCAGGGCTGCCCGCCGTGGCCGAGGCCGTTGGTGGCGGCCGCGCTCAGGACCGGCGTGGCGAAATGCGGGCGCAGGAGCTGCCAGTCGGTGAAGAACACGACGACCCAGGCGGCGCCGGTGACGAACATGGCCAGGACGGTGCGGCGCAGCACGGCGCCGGCGAGCAGGCCGAGGGCGAAGCAGAACAGCGTTGCCGCGGCGAGGTAGACGCCGTCGGCGTGGTAGGCCCAGGGCGCGAGGCGGTCCTTGACGACGGCGATCGGGGTGTACCACCAATGAAAGAATGCGCTGAAGGCGAGCGTGGCGACCAGGAGCGCGCCGCCGAGCAGGGCGACCTTGGCCAGCAGCAGGCGGCGGGGTGTGACGGCCTGGGTCCAGGCGAAGCGGAACGTGCCGGACTCGTACTCGCGGGCCAGCATGGGCGCGCCGACGAACATGCCGAGCAGGCCGGGCAGCAGTGCGAGGAACTGCGTCCACAGGCCCCAGCGCTGCGCCTGCTCGGAGAAGGCGTTGAGCTGGGCCGAGCCGCACGCCGATCCGCAGGTGTCGAGGCCGAGCTGGTGGTAGGACGCCCGGATTTTGATGCCGGTGTACACCAGGAGGCCGACCAGGGCCAGCAGGACGCCGGCGCTGGTGAGCAGGGCGGTGCGGTGCAGCCGCCAGGTCGGCCAGAGGATGCGCGGGCGGCTCATCGGGTCACCAGCTGACGCGGGCCGGGCAGTGCGGAGGCGTCCGAACGCAGGTACGCCAGGACGAGCTCGTCGAGAGTGACGGCGCGCCGCTGCCATCCCGGCGGCGGCCCGGCCTGCGGCTCGCGGGTGCGGACGATGAGGTGGGCCTGCGCGGCGGCCTGCACCCGCGACACGATCGGGTGCGCGGCGGCGACGTCGCCGATGCGGTCGGTGGGGCCGGTCAGCAGCTGGTGGTGCTCGAGAAGGTCGTCGACGTCGCCGGCGAGGCGTACCGCGCCGTCGCGCAGCACCACGAGGTAGTCGCAGGCGCGTTCGAGCTCGGCGAGGTTGTGCGAGGAGAACAGCACGGAGATCTCGTGCTCGGCGACGGCGGTGAGCAACGCGGCGAGGAACTCGTGCCGGGCGAGCGGATCGAGGCGGGCCAGGGGCTCGTCGAGCAGCAGCAGCTCGGGGCGCTTGCCCAACGCGAGCGCGAGGGCGACCTGGGCCTGCTGGCCGCCGGAGAGCGTGCCGTAGCGGCGCCGCGGCGGCAGGTCGAGCGCCTCGATGCGGCCCCAGGCGGTCGCGGCGTCCCACCGGGTGTTGAGGTGCTCGGCGAGGCGCAGCAGCTCGGCGACGGTCAGCGCCGGGTAGAGCGCGGCGTGCTGGTCGACGAAGCCGACCCGGTCGCGGCGGGCGCCCGGCTGCGCGCCGAGGACCTCGATGCGTCCGGCGGTGGGGCGGCGCAGCCCGATCGCGAGCTCCAGCAGTGTGGACTTGCCGGCGCCGTTGGGCCCGACGAGCGCGGCGACGCGGCCCGCCGGGACGGCGAGGGTGCAGTCGTCGAGGGCTACCGTCCGGCCGTAGCGCTGGGTGAGCCGGAACGCCTCCACGGCGTTCATGCCGCCCCCTCGCGTCGCCGGGTTGCGCGGGCCGGCGCCGGCGCCGTTTCCTCGTGCAGGACGCTGGCGACGAGGGCGCTGATGCCGCCGTGGTCGAGGCCGGCCTCCCGGGCGGCGTGGACCCAGGCGACGAGCTTGCGGCGCAGCGCCGCCTGGCCGGCGAGGTCGACCACGGGCAGGGTGCCGCGCACGAAGGTGCCGACGCCCTGCTGGGTGTGCACGACGCCGCGGGTGGTGAGCTCGCGGTAGGCCTTCTGGACCGTGTTGGGGTTGATCGCGAGGGTCTCGACGACGTCCTTGATGCGGGGCAGGCGGTCCCCGTCGCGCAGGACGCCGAGCCGCATCGCCTGCTCGACCTGGTGCACGAGCTGCAGGTAGGTCGGCACGCCGGAACCCGGATCGAGCACGAAGCGGATCCGCGACGGACCATCTTTATCTAGTTCCATAGTAAAACCATAAAACTGATGCGGGCGACCGTCAAGCCATCCGCGCCGCTGGACCAGCGGTATTATACCGAGTATGCTACGCGGCATGATATCGAGTGAGGTGATGACGTGAGCATCCGGCATGCGCTGTTGGCGCTGCTCAGCGAGGGTCCCAAGTACGGGCTGCAGCTACGCGAGGAGTTCGAGGCGCGCACCGGCGAGGTGTGGCCGCTCAACGTCGGCCAGGTGTACACCACCCTGCAGCGGCTGGAGCGCGACGGCCTCGTCGAGTCCGACGACGACGCCGATCCCGGGCCGCAGAAGGGGTTCCGGATCACCGCCGACGGCGCCGAGGAGCTCGCCGGCTGGCTGCGCACGCCACCCGATCTCGCCTCGCCGCCGCGCGACGAGCTGGTCATCAAGATCCTCGTCGCGGTACGGCTGCCCGGCGTCGACGTGCACGAGGTCATCCAGTCGCACCGGCGCTACCTCGTGGAGCTCATGCAGCAGTGGACCCGCCTCAAGGAGGAGGAGGCCGACCTCGACATCGGCCTGGCGCTCGTCGTCGACGCCGAGCTGTTCCGGCTCGACTCGGTCGTACGATGGCTCGACACCGCCGACGGCCGGCTCAAGCGGGCCGCGCTCGAACCGCCGGCACCGGCCCGCACGGCGACACCGCTGATCCGGCGCAGGGCGGGGGTGCGCCGGTGAGCGGGGTCCTCGAACTGCGCGCAGTGTCCAAGACCTACCACGACGGCGCCGACGAGGTGCACGCGCTGCGCGAGGTCGACCTGGCCGTCGAGCCGGGCCGGATGGTCGCCGTCATGGGCCCGAGCGGCTCCGGCAAGAGCACGCTGCTGACCATCGCCGGTGCGCTGGAGACGCCGACCGGCGGCGAGGTGCTCGTCGCCGGGCAGCCGTTGTCGGCGATGTCGCGCGACGACCGGGCCCGGCTGCGCCGGCGCGCGATCGGCTACGTGTTCCAGGACTTCAACCTGCTGCCCGGCCTCACCGCCGCCGAGAACGTGGCGCTGCCGCTGGAGCTCGACGGCATGACGGCCGGCAAGGCGCGCGCCGCGGGGATGCGCGCCCTGGAGGAGCTCGGCCTCGCCGACCGGGCGGGACGGTTCCCGGACCAGCTCTCCGGCGGCGAACGGCAGCGGGTGGCGATCGCCCGGGCCGTCGTCGGCGACCGGCGGCTGGTGCTGGCCGACGAGCCGACCGGCGCGCTGGACTCGGCCAACGGCGAGGCCGTCATGCGCATGATCCTGGCCGCGTGCAAGCGCGGCGTCGCCGCCGTGGTCGTCACCCACGACGCGCAGCTGGCCTCCTGGGCCGACCGGGTGCTGTTCATCCGCGACGGCCGAGTGGTGGACCGCACCGCGCCGCGGCCCGGGCCGGACTCGCTGCTGAGCGAAGAGGCCGCACGATGAGCCTCGCCGTGCAGGACCGGCCGCTGGACCTCGGCACCGGCACCGGAGGCATGCCCGCCCGCCGCGCCGTGGTGCGCTGGGCGTGGCGGCTGTTTCGCCGCGAGTGGCGCCAGCAGTCGCTGGTGCTCGCGCTGCTGCTGCTCGCCGTCGCGGCCACCACCGCCGGGCTCGGGATCGCCGCCAACGCCCCGTCCGAGGCGTCGCGCTTCGGCACCGCCGACCACATCGTGACGCTCGAGAGCACCGGCGCGCGGCTGCAGGCCGATCTTGCCCAGCTGCGCGACGCGTACGGCACCGTCGAGGTCATGGAGCACGGCAAGAAGATCCAGATCCCGGGCACGGCCGACGGCATCGACGTGCGCGCCCAGGACCCCGGCGGGCCGTACGGGCGCTCGATGCTGCGCCTGGATCAGGGCCGGTGGCCGCAGGGCGCCGGCGAGATCGCCGTCACCGAGCGCGTGGCGACCCTCGTCGGCCTGCACGTGGGCGGCACCTGGAGCGCCGACGGCCGGCAGCGCACGGTGGTCGGCCTGGTGGAGAACCCGCTCGACTTCGCCGACCGGTTCGCCCTCGTCGCGCCCGGCCAGCTGGCCACCGTCGATCACGTCGATGCGCTCGTGCGGGTACCGCATGCGCAGTTCCTCGCGAAACCGCGGCCCGACGGCGCGTCGACCCAGCGCCGCAACGAGGAGGCGGACGCGGCCAGCATCCTCGTGCTGCTGCTCGCCACGATCGGGCTGGTGTTCGTCGGCCTGCTGTCGGTCGCCGGGTTCAACGTCATGGCCCAGCGGCGGCTGCGGGCACTGGGCATGCTCGGCGCGATCGGCGCGAGCCACCGGCACATCCGGCTGGTCCTGCTGGCCAACGGCGCGGTCATCGGCGGCGCCGGCGCGCTCGCCGGCGCCGTGGCCGGGGTCGCCGGCTGGGTCGCGCTGAGCCCCGCGTTCGAGCCGATGCTCGGCCACCGCATCGACCGGTTCCGGCTGCCGTGGGCGCCGCTGATCGTCGCCGTCGCGCTGGCAGCCGTCACCGCCGTCGTCGCCGCCTGGTGGCCGGCCCGGGCCGCCGCCCGCATCCCGATCGTCGCCGCCCTGTCCGCCCGGCCGGCGCCGCCCCGCCCGGCGCACCGCTTCGCCGCGCTCGGCGCCGTGCTGCTCGCCGCCGGCCTGACCGCGCTGTACCTGGCGCAGCAGACGAAACCGCCGTACATCATCGGCGGCGTGCTGGCCACCGCGCTCGCGGTGCTGCTGCTCGCCCCGGTCGGGGTGGCCACCATCGGCCGCATCGCCCGCCACGCTCCCCTGGCGTCGCGGCTGGCCATGCGCGACCTGGCCCGCTACCGGGCCCGCTCCGGCGCGGCGCTGGCCGCGATCGCCCTCGCCATCGGCATCGCTGCGACGGTCGCCCTCGCCGCCGCCGTCGCCGTGGCCAAGACCGCCACACCGAGCGGCGGCAACGTGCCCGCCGACCAGCTCGTCGTCTGGCTCGGCCGGGAGGCGATGAACGGGCCCGTGCCGTCCGTGCCGGCGGCCGACATGCGCCGCCACGCCGACACGATCGCCGCCGAGCTGCACGCCACGGTCGTGCCCCTGGTCGGCGTCGTCGACCCGAACGCGCCGCCCGAGCGCGACACCGGCGGCATCCCGCCGATCGTGCTGGCCAAACCCCACAAACCCTTGCCGGGCGAGCCCGCCGGCAGCGTGGTGTACAGCAGCGACGACACGGTCGCGATCTTCGTCGCCACCCCCGAAGTCCTCGCCCACTACGGCATCGATCCCGCGAGCGTCAACGCCGACACCGATGTGCTCACGCCGCTGGCCAACCTCAACGGGTACGACATGATCCCCGGCGGCAACCCGCGCTGGACGCCCGTCCTGCAGCACGTGAACCTGCCCGCCTACAAGGACGTGCCCAACCTCCTGATCACCGCGCGCGGCATGGCCAAGCTGCACGTGACCGAGATGCCGGTGGGCTGGCTGATCGACGCGCCGGACAAGCTCACGACGGCGCAGGTCGACCAGGCGCAGCGCGCCGCGGCCGCCGCCGGGCTCTACATCGAGTCCCGCCCGACCGGCGCGGACGAGGCCCGCCTCGCCGCCCAGTTCACCGGCGCCGGCATCGCCGTCGCGCTCGGCGTGCTCGCTATGACCGTCGGGCTCATCCGCAGCGAGACGGCACGGGACCTGCGCACGCTCGCCGCGGCGGGCGCGCGCGGTCGCACCCGTCGCGCGCTGACCGCCGCCACCGCCGGGGCCCTCGCCCTGACCGGCGCGGTCATCGGCACCGGCTGCGCCTATCTGGCGATGCTGGCCTGGTACCACAAGGAGGCGCACTGGCTGGCACACCCGCCGCTGCTCAACCTGGCGGCGATCCTGCTCGGCCTGCCGGTCGTCGCCTACATCGGCGGCTGGCTGCTGACCGGACGGGAGGCCAGGACGATCGCCCGTCAACCGCTGGAGTAGCCCGAAGCCCGGCGGTTCACCGCGGCGGGATGACGGTGACCGCGGGCCAGCGGGTCTGCGGCTGGTGGCGCGCCAGCCTGGCCAGGGAGCGTTCGACGCTGATCTGCCGCGGATTGCGCCGCCAGACGCCGCCGAGCAGATCGTCGAGGCCGAACGGGGCGCAGATCTCGATGGTGTCGTCCGAGCCGAGGCGTACGGCGACGGCGGTGGCCGTCTCGGGCCACGTTGCCAGCGCGTCGTGGATCGACGCCAGCGGTTCGACCGGGTCGCCGCCGAACTTGCCGTGGTACCAGGTGTGTACCGCCGCCTGGTTGCGCGCCTCCCACGGCACGCCGGGCAGTCGCTGCCCGAGGCGTTCTTCGACCCGCTCGTCGTTGCCACGGCTCAGGTCGTGCGGGTCGAAGAAGGCGACGTCCACGTCACGGACCCGTTCGGGCGAGAAGCCCGGCCCGTAGCGCTCTCCCCACACGAGGTCACGCAGAGCGCCGGCGCCGACCCAGGCGTCGGCAACGCGCTCGTCGCGGACCGCGGCGAGGACGCGAAGCATCCATTCGCTCGAGCGGATCAGGTCGACCAGGGCTGTTTCGCTATCGCTCAATGTCCGCTGCGCCATGGCGGCCAGTATGCCGTGATTCCGCCGCACGCACCGGCCGCGACGGGCCGGTCAGGCGACGGTGAGCCAGACGAGGCTCGCCACGCCGGCGATGACGCAGTAGATCGCGAACGGGGTCAGGGTCCGGGTCTCGAAGTACCGGGTCAGGAAGCGCACCGACAGGTACGCGGCGACGCCGGAGGCGAGGCTGCCGGCCAGGACCTGGCCGCGGATGCCCTCGCCGAGCGGCCCGAACAGGTCCGGGATCTTCAGCACACCGGCGGCGAGGATAACGGGGGTGGCCAGCAGGAACGAGAAGCGGGCCGCGTCCTCGTGCGACAGGCCCTTGAGCAGGCCGGCGCCCAGGGTGACGCCGGACCGGCTGATGCCGGGCAGCAGGGCGAGCACCTGAGCCGAGCCGACGAGCGTCGCCCCGCCGAGGGAGCCGGCCGCGATCCGACGGTCCGACTCGGCCGCGGGATCCGTCTGCGGTACCGCAGGATCCGCGGCCGCGCGCCGCCGGAGTCGTTCGGCGCCGTACAACAGCACGCCGTTGACGATGAGGAAGATCGCGGCGGGGATCGGCCGGCCGAGCACGGTGCGAAACGTGTGCTCCAGCAGCAGCCCGGTGATTCCGACCGGGATCGTGGCCAGGACGATCATCCACGCCAGCCGCTCGTCCGGCGTCTCGATCCGCCGGTACCGCACCGAGGTGACGAGCCCGGTGACAATGCGCACCCAGTCGCGCCAGAAGAACACCAGCAGCGCCAGCGCCGTCGCCACGTGCAGGCCGACGACGAACGCCAGGTACGGCGACTCCGGCGCGGACACGTTGAGGTCGCGGGCCCAGCGCCCGCCGAGCAGCGCCGGCAGCAGGATGCTGTGGCCCAGGCTCGACACCGGGAACAGTTCGGTGACGCCCTGCAGGAGGCCGACGACGATCGCCTCAGGATAGGTCAGGTGATTCACGCCGGCATCGTGGCAGCCCGATCCTGAAGAAATCATGAACCGGCACGGTCACGGCCACCGGACCGAGTCGGTGACGGTACGCCACGCGTCGACGGTGTCGGCGCCGTGCGGGGCGGCCAGCGTCACGGTGAGCAGCGTCGACGGGGCGTGCCAGTACTCGTAGCGCTCGACGTCGTCGTTGACGACGTTGCCGGTGACCGGGTCGGGCGGCGCGTCGGCGCGGTAGGTGACGAGCAGCGCCTGGCCCGCCGGGCGCTCGAGCACCGACACGGTGCCGGCCGTGAACCCGGCGGTCTTCGCGCCGAGCGCGGCGAGCTCCGCCTGCCCGGCCGGGACGTCCGGGGCGCCGCCGGTGGCGAGGGTGACGGTGATCGTGTTGAGCTTGTCGGTGAACGTGACCGTGTCGCCGGACTCGGCGCGGGCCCAGCCCTCCGGCACCTTGATCGCGTACTCGCCGCCGGCCGGGCGGTACTCGACGAACGCCTGGTTGTCGGGGATGTCGCCGTTGCCGCCGGCAGTCGGGGTACCGCTGCCGCCGCATCCGGCGAGGGTCACTGCGGCGGCCGTGGCGAGGGCCGCCAACGTGACGATGGTTCGCATGGCCGGGCACCGTAGGCGCGCATGCCTGAACGCCCGCTGAACGGCGGCGGATTCAGCGTTCCTTCAGGTTGGCGCGGCCACCATCCCAGCTGCCCGGCAACCACGGGCTCGACAGGGAGGTCCGCATGCAGCGACGAACATCGGTGGCCGTCATCTCCGGCAGCTTCGGCGCCGGCCACGACGGCGCGGCGGCGGAGCTGGCCCGGCGGCTGCAGGAGCAGGGCCACGCCGTGCACCGCCACGACTTCGTCGACCTGCTGCCACGGCGCACCGGGGTGCTGCTGCGCGGGCTGTACCGGCGCCAGCTCACCGTCGCGCCGCGGACCTGGGGCTGGCTGCTCGCCCTGGCCGGATCCGAGCGGTTCGGCCGGCCGGCGGCGGCGCTGACGGCGGCCGCCGACGACGCCACCCTCGCGGCGGTCGGCGGCGCCGACCTCGTCGTGTCGACGTATCCCCTCGCGAGCCAGGTGCTGGGCCGGCTGCGACGCGAGGGCCGCCTGGCCGCTCCGGTCGTCACCTACCTCACCGACCTGTCCGTGCACCCGGCCTGGGTCGCCGACGGGGTGGACGTGCACCTCGCGCTGCATGACGACACGGCCCGGCAGGCCAAACAGCTCGGCGCGCCCGACGTGCGGGTGGTCGCGCCCGCGGTCCGGCCGGCATTCCAAAGGCCCGGCCCATCGTTACAACGCGAGGTGCAGGCGCTGGTCGTCGCCGGGGCCTGGGGCGTCGGGCAGGTCGAGCGGGCCGCGCTGGACATCGCCGGCACCGGCCTGGCCGTGCCGGTCGTGGCCTGCGGGCGCAACGACCCGCTGCGGCGGCGGCTGAACCGCTCCGGGCGCATCGTCGCGCTGGGCTGGGTCGACGACATGCCGGCCCTGGTGCGCTCCTGCCGGGTCGTGGTGCAGAACGCCGGCGGGCTGTCGTCGCTGGAGGCCCTCATGGCCGGGGTGCCGGTGGTGACGTACCGCTGCCTGCCCGGCCACGGCGCCGCCAACGCCGAGGTCCTGGACCGCATCGGCTGGGTGCCGTGGCTGCGCGGCCGCGCCGACCTCGCCGCCGGGTTGCGCGCCGCGCTCGACGGCCGGACCGCGTTCACGCCCTCCCCGGTCCAGCCCGAGACGGTCATCGCCGAGCTGGCGGTGACCTCGTGAAGGGGATCCTGGCCGCGGGCGCGATCGCCGGCCTCGCCGCGCACGCGCTGCCGGCCGTCACCGCGTACACGCCCGGGCGTCGCGCCCTGCTGCCCGGCCTGGCCGGCACCGGGCCCGCCGACCGCATCGCCCTGACCTTCGACGACGGGCCCGACCCGACGTCGACGCCCCTGTTCCTGCGGCTGCTCGACGAGCACGACATCCGGGCCACGTTCTTCCTGCTCGGCTCGATGCTCGACCGCGACCACGGGCTCGGCCGCGAGATCGTCGCCGCCGGGCACGAGGTCGCCGTCCACGGCTGGTACCACCGCTGCCTGCTGTGGCGCACCCCGCGGGCCACCCACGACGACATCGCCCGCGCCCGCGACCTCGTCGGGTCGCTCGGCGGCGGGGAGCCGCGCTGGTACCGCCCGCCCTACGGCGTGCTCACCACCGGCGCGCTGCTGGCCTGCCGGCGGTTGCGGCTGACGCCGAAGCTGTGGACCGCGTGGGGCCGCGACTGGCGGGCCGCCGCCACACCCGACACGATCGTCGCCGACGTGACGAGGACCCTCGTCGGCGGCGGCACGATCCTGCTGCACGACTCCGACTGCACCTCGGCGGCGGGGTCGTGGCGGCGTACCCTCGACGCACTCCCCCGCCTGATCGACTGGGCCCGCGTGCGAGGGCTGCGCATCGGCCCGCTCACCGAGCACGAGCCGGTGCGGCCATGACCTGGCTCGTCACCGGCGGCGCCGGGTACATCGGCGCGCACGTCGTCATGGAACTGCGGGAATCCGGCGAGCGGGTCGTCGTCCTCGACGACCTGTCCACCGGCGACCCGGCCCGCCTGCCCGGCGACGTGCCGCTGGTCGTCGGCGACGCCGGCGACCCCGCACTCGTGCGCGCAACGCTCGAGGGCCACGGCGTCACCGGGGTCATGCACCTGGCCGGCAGCAAGTCGGCACCCGATTCGCTGATCGAGCCCATTCGGTACTACCGGCAGAACGTCGGCGTCGTTGTCTCCGTGCTCGACGCGATGGTCGCCGCCGGCGTCACCAGGCTGGTGTTCTCCTCCTCCGCCGCCGTCTACGGCCGGCCCGACACCCCGACCGTCACCGAGGACGCCCCCACCCGGCCGCTCAGCCCGTACGGCCAGACGAAGCTCGTCGCCGAGCAGCTCGTGGCCGCCGCCGCGCAGGCGCACGGCATCTCCTGGATCGCCCTGCGGTACTTCAACGCGGTCGGCGCCGCCGCACCGCACCTCGGCGACCGCGGTACCACCAACCTGCTCCCCCTGGCCTTCGACGCCCTGCGCACCGGTGTGCCGCTCGTCGTCGCCGGCACCGCCCTGCCCACCGCCGACGGCAGCGGCGTGCGCGACTACGTCCACGTCGCCGACCTCGCCGACGCACACCGCCGGGCGGCACAACGCCTCGCCGGC
Organism: Dactylosporangium darangshiense; assembly: GCF_039537565.1. Lineage (NCBI taxonomy): Bacteria > Bacillati > Actinomycetota > Actinomycetes > Micromonosporales > Micromonosporaceae > Dactylosporangium > Dactylosporangium darangshiense. Next base: position 223,754 of record NZ_BAABAT010000002.1, on the reverse strand, counting down.
CGGCCGTACGGGCACATCTACAACGTCGGCGCCGGCCGCGGCCACTCCGTCCTCGAGGTCGTCCGCGCCGTCGCCGACGTCACCGGCACGCCGGTGCCCACCCGGCCGGGCCCGCCGCGCCCCGGCGACGCGCCGTCGGTCGTCGCCGCCATCGACCGCATCGCCCGGGACCTGTGCTGGCGGCCCCGCCACACCCTGCACGACTGCGTCGCCTCCGCCTGGCAGGCCCGATCCGCTCCGCTGACCGCGGTCGCAAGCTAGGTTTCACGGCATGAGGAGCCCACGCCGACGACTCGAGGAACTGCTGCGCGAGCGGCTCGGCGTGCGGATGCGCTCGGCGCTGGCGGCCGCGGCCGTCGTCGCGATCGCCTCCGTGCTCAGCGGCATCGCGCTCGTCGTGGCCGCCCGCATCATCCTGACCCAGAACGTCAACGACTCCACGTCGCAGCGCGCCACGCAGGTCACCGACGCGCTCGGCGAGGGCGGGGCGGGGCTCACCGCGGCGCTGCGCCCGTCGCCGCACGACCGCACCATCGTGCAGGTCGTCGACGCCGGCGGCCGGGTGATCGCGGCGTCGGCGCTGGCCGGCGGCTCCGGCCCGATCTCGCCGCTGCGCCCGCCGCCCGGGGAGACCGAGCAGGAGCGGCGGCGGCTCGTCGTGGACCACGACGACATGTTCCTGATCGTCGCCACCGGCGTCGACACCGCCGCCGGGCGGCGCACCGTGCTGGTCGGGCAGTCGATGGACGAGGTGAACGACGGCACCGAGGCCACCATCGGCGCGCTCGCCATCGGCCTGCCCCTGCTGACCGCGGTCGTCGGTGTGGCCACGTTCCTGTTCGTCGGCCGGACGCTGCGCCCGGTGGAGGCGATGCGCCGCCAGGCCGACACCATCACCGCCCAGAACCTGCACACCCGGCTGCCCGTGCCGGCCATGGCCGACGAGATCGCGGCGCTGGCCACGACGATGAACACCATGCTGGACCGCATCGAGGACGCCACGGCCGCGCAGCGGCGCTTCGTCGCCGACGCCAGCCACGAGCTGCGCAGCCCCCTCGCCACCATCCACGCCGGGCTGGGCATCCTCGAGCGCGTCGACATGCCCCCGCAGGCGGTCGCGCAGGTGCAGCGCATGCACCGCGAGAGCAGCCGCATGGCCACGCTGATCGCCGACCTGCTGCTGCTGGCCCGCGCCGACGAGTCCGGGCTGCGGCTGCGCCGCGACGACGTCGACCTCGACGACCTCGTCTACGCCGAACGCGACCGCATCGCCGCGCACCACCCCAACCTGCGCCTCGAGGTCCACGTCGCCCCGACCCGGGTCCAGGGCGACCCGCAGCACCTGCAACGCGTGCTGCGCAACCTGCTCGACAACGCGGCCCGCCACGCCGGCGGCCGGGTGGCGATCGACCTGCACGCCGACAACCGCCACGCGGATCTCACGGTCAGCGACGACGGCCCCGGCATCCCGGCCGCGGACCGCGAACGGGTCTTCGACCGGTTCGTCCGCCTCGACAACGCCCGCTCCCGCGACGGCGGCGGCACCGGCCTCGGCCTGGCCATCGCCCGCGACATCGTCGCCACGCACGGCGGGACCCTCACCATCGGCGAGTCCCCGTCCGGCGGCGCCGCCCTGCACATCCGCCTGCCGCTCAAGGCCGATCCGGTCGCGGTCTGACCAGGTTGTGCCCGGCCCGGCAGCGACCCGGTGTGGCGGTCGTCGTCACGCTCACCGCCGCCGCGCCGGCGGCCCGCCCGAGGTGAGCGGCGACCCTCGCCGTCGCGTTCAAACGGGTGTAAGCAGGGCACTAGGTGTGACTAGCGGTACCGGGGGTTTCGGATGGGAGCGGGCGGCGATCCGGCAGAACGAGATCTGGCGGGGCGAGATCCGCCTGCTCGGGGCAGAACGGTCCACGAAAGCGAACGCACGCGAGTGACCCGCGTGCTCGTTGCCGGGCGTGGCACGGTCATCCGCAAGCAGGCGCTGGGGCCGGATGCGCAGCGGCGGGTTCAGCACGAGGTGGCGATCCTCGAGCGGCTGCGCGGTGTCGAAGGGGTCGCGCAACTGGTGGAGGCGCCGCGGTTCCCGGGGTCGGTCGTGGAGGCGGACGTCGGCGGCGCGTGCCTGGACGGGTTGGCGAAGCCACTGGTTGTCGATGACCTGATCGAGCTGGCAGTGGCGTTGGCCCGGGCGGTGGCGGGGATGCACCGGCGGGGTGTGCTGCACCGGGACATCTCACCGGCGAACATCGTGATCTCCCGCGTCGGCGAGCCGTGCCTGGTGGATTTCGCCCTGGCCTCGTCGCTGGCGGAGCTTCGGCCGGAGTTCACGCATCACACCGAGATCGTGGGGACGTTGGCGTATCTGGCGCCGGAGCAGACCGGGCGTACCGGCCGGTCGGTGGACCAGCGCGCCGACCTGTACGCGCTCGGCGCGACGCTGTACGAGCTGGCCACGGGTGCGCCGCCCTTCGGTTCCGGCGATCCGCTGCGCCTCACGCACGATCACCTGGCTCGGGTGCCGGTGCCGCCGTCCCAGGTGAACGGGGCCGTCGCGGGGCCACTGTCCGAGATCATCATGCATCTGCTGGAGAAGGAACCGGACAACCGGTACCAGACCGCGGAGGGCGTGGTCCACGACCTGGAGCGGTTGCGCGACGCCGGCCCGCGTGCCGCGGTCGCGCTACGGGTCGGCGAGCACGACGTCCCGCTGCGGCTGCTGCCGCCCTCGCGGCTGGTGGGCCGCGATGCCGAGGTGGCGCTGCTGAAGGCGGCGTTCGCGGAGGCGCTGGCCGGTCGGTGCCGCGGGGTGCTGGTCTGCGGTGCGCCGGGAGTGGGCAAGACGGCGCTGGTCGATGAGCTGCGGCCGGTGGTCACGGGCAGTGAGGGCTGGTTCGTCGTGGGCAAGCTCGACCAGCATCGGCGGGATCTGGAGTTCGACGCGGTCTGTCAGATGTTCCGCGCGTTGGGCCGGCTGTTGCTGGCCGAACCCGAGGACGAACTGGCCGAGGTTCGCGGGCGGATCCTCGCGGCGCTCGGGACGAACGCGGGGCTGGTGACTGCGGTGGTACCGGAGTTCGCGGCATTGCTGAGGGTGCCGGCCGATCCGGGGGATCCGCTGACCGCGCATGTGCGAGCCAAGCACGCGGCGGTGGAGGTGTTGCGCGCGGTCGCCTCGCGGAAGCGGCCGGTGGTGGTGTTCGTCGATGACCTGCAGTGGGCGGGGCGGATACCACTGGGCTTCGTCGATGGCATCCTGAACGAGGAACAGATCGACGGCCTGTTGCTGGTGGGTGCGTATCGCGAAGCCGACGTGGACGCGGCGCATCTGCTGGCGGCGCCACTGGCCCGATGGCGGGAACTGCCGGGAGTGCGGCACCTGCGCCTGGTCAACCTGCCGGTATCCGGCACGATCGCCATGATCGCCGAGATGCTCCACGTGGACCCGGCCGTGGCGGCGGACCTGGGCGAAGTGATCAACCCGTACACGTCCGGCAACCCGTACGAGACCGTGGAACTGCTCAACGCGCTGCGCCACGACGGCGTGCTGGCCGCCACGGCCGCCGGGTGGCGGTGGGACGCGGCGGCTGTGCGCGCGCACCTGGGCCGGTCCGAGGTCGCCGGGCTGCTGGCAGCGCGTGTGCACACGATGCCGCCGACGTCTCGGCAGATCGTGGAGGCGATGGCGTGCCTGGGTGGGCGAGCGGACCTGAGCGTGCTGCGGACGGCGACTGCCGTGCCGGCGGACGTGCTGGAACAGCGGCTGGCGCCCGCCGTCGACGATGGCGTCCTGGTGCTGGAGCCCGGGCTACACCAGGCGGTGCGGTTTCGCCACGACCGGATCCACGAGGTGGTCCTGGGCGGGTTGGGTCCGCGGCGGCGACGCACGCTGCAGCTGGAGATGGCCCGGCGGCTGGCGACCGTGCCGGAGTTGTTCGCGGCCGCGGCGGAGCAGTACCTGCCGGTGGTCGACGCGGTCGAGGATGCCGCGGAGCGGCGCCGGGTGGTGGGGCTGCTGCGCCACGCCGCCGACCAGGCGGTGTTGATCGGGGACCATGCGCTGGTGAACGCGCTGCTGGCAGCGGCGCTGCGGCTGGTCGACCCGGGTGAGACCGCCACGCTCGTGCAGGTGCACGCCGGGCGCCACGCCGCGCTGTACGGCCTGGGGAGCCTGGAGGAGGCGGACGAGGAGTACCGCGCCATCGAGGGGCTGTGCATCAGCGTCATCGACCGTGCGGACGCGACGTGCGTGCAGGTGCGCAGCCTGACCCACCGCAACCGCCTTGCGGAGGCGATCGACCTCGGCCTCGAGTCGCTGCGTGAACTCGGCATCACCGTCCCGGCGGCGGACCGGATCCCCGCCGATCTCGACGATCTGTACCGGTGGCTGGACCATACCGACGGTGCCGACGAGCTGGCTCGCCCGGAGATCACCGACCCCGCGCTGCTCGCCGCGACCCATCTGCTCACCGCGGTACTGACGGCGGCCTACCTCGCCGCTCACTACGCCACGTACAGCTGGCTGAGCCTGGAGGCGCTGCGGATCTGGATCGAGCACGGCCCGGGCCCCACCCTGATCGGGCCCGCCAGCGCCGCCGCCACCGTTGCGGTGCTGCACGGCGACTATGCCGCCGGGTACCGGGTGTTGCGCCGGGTCCTGGCGCTGGGCGAGGTCCACGGCAGCGGACCCGACATCGCACAGGCGCGCTTCCTGTGCGCGCTGCGATGCTGCTGGTTCGAGCCGCTCGAAGACGGTGTCCAGGCCGGGCGGCAGGCCCGGGAGGGGCTGATCGCGGGGGGCGACCTGACCCACGCCGGATTCGCCTACTACCCGACCGTGGTGGGCCTGCTGGACAGCGCACCATCGCTGGACAGCTGCGTCGTCGAGGTGGAGGCCGGACTGGCCTTCATGCGGCGTACCGGCAGCGAGCAAACCGGCCAGTGGATCGACAGCTACCGGTGGCTGACCAGTGTGTTGCGCGGCGAAGACTCCGCCGAGGCCGGCGAGGCGGCGCCCGACAGGTACGCCGACAACCCGCTGGCCCTGTTCCACACGCAGATCAACCGTGCGCTCGCCGCCGCCATCCTCGGCGACCCGGTCGGCCTGGCGCGGCACACCGCGGCGACGATGCCGCTGCTGCCGAGTGCCCCGGGCCTCTATCCGACCGCCCTGGCCCACCTGCTGCGCGGGCTGGCCCTCGCCGGGCAGGCCCGTGACAGCCGCGATGGCGGGCGCGGCCCGCTGCTGTCCGAACTGGACGAGATGACACAGTGGCTGGCCGCCCGCGCCGCGGACGCGCCGGAGAACTTCCTGCACCTCCTGCGGCTGCTCGAGGCGGAGCGGGCGTGGACCGTCGGCGACTTCCACGCCGCCGTCCTCGCCTTCGACGCCGCACGGCACGAGGCGGCCCAGCGCAGGCGCCCATGGCATCGGGCCCTGATCGCCGAACATGCAGCCCGCTTCTACCTGGCCCACGGCGTCGAGTACGCCGGCTACAACCTGCTGATCGAAGCGCGCCGGGAGTACCTCGCCTGGGGCGCGACCGCCAAGGTCCACCAACTCGACTGGGCCTACCCGACCCTGCGGCCGCAGCACGATGCGACGGCCGTGCACGCCGATCAGCCCGGCGACCTTCACCGCCTTTACTCCACCGTCACGACCGGGACGATCGACCTGCTCGGCATTCTGTCCGCGTCGCAGGCGCTGAGCTCGCAGACCAGTGTCGAGGGGCTGCACTCCCGCCTGGTCCAGGTGCTCAGCGCGATCACCGGCGCCACCGACGTGCAACTGGTGTTGTGGAGCGACGACCGGCGGCAGTGGCAGCCGGCGGCACCGGGCACCGGCCCCGAACAGGCGGCCCCGATGTCCGTGCTGCGATACGTCCAGCGGGCGGGCGAACCGCTGGTCGTCGGCGACGCCACCCGCGACCAGCGGTTCTGCCGCGACCCGTACCTCGCCGGCCTCAACTGCTGCTCGCTGCTGGCCGTACCGATCCTCAACCGCGGTGCACTGCAGGCGGTACTGCTGCTGGAGAACCGCCTCATCCGCGGCGCCTTCAGCACCGGACGACTCGACGCCGTCAAGCTCATCGCCGGCCAGCTCGCCGTCTCCCTCGACAACGCCCACCTCTATGCCGAGTTCCGCCGGATCGCCAATGAGCAGGTGGCGCTGCGGCGGGTGGCGACGCTGGTCGCCCGCGGCGTCGGTCCGGACCCTGTGTTCGCCGCGGTGGCCGACGAGGTCGGCGCGCTCTTCGGCGCCGACGGCACGGTGATCGTGCGGTTCGAACCCGACGGGGACGCGACGGTGATGGGCGGCTTCGGCCTCAGGAACGGCCAACCCGGCGCGCGTGGCAAGCTCGACCCCCGCTCGGCCCTGGCGTCGGTCCAGGTCACCGGCCGCGCAACACGCCGCCACATCGCTTACGGCCCGCTGTCGGGCAGCCTGGCCGAACCCACCCCCGGCGAGAACCGCTCCGCGTTCGCCAGCCCGATCGTGGTCGAGGGCCACCTCTGGGGCGCCATCGGCGCCGCGGCCCGGCACGAACTGCTGGGTGAGGACACCGAGCAACGACTGGCCGACTTCACCGAGCTCGTCGCCACCGCCATCGCCAACGCCGAAAGCCGGGCCGAGCTCACGACCTCCCGGGCGCGGATCGTCGCCACCGCCGACCAGACCCGCCGGCGCATCGAACGGGACCTGCACGACGGCGCACAGCAGCGGCTGGTCGCACTGGCGCTGCAACTGCGCGCGGCGCAGGCGGACGTGCCGCCCCAGCTCGACACACTCGGCCTGCAGCTCGACCAGGCCGTCGCCGGGGCCAACCGCGCGGCGGACGAACTGCGCGAGACCGCCCGCGGCATTCACCCGGCGATCCTGACCGAGGGCGGACTCGGCCCAGCACTGCGCACGCTCGCCCGCCGCTCACCGATCCCGGTCGAACTCACCATGCACACGGCGGGACGGCTGCCCGAGCAGATCGAGGTCAGCGCCTACTACATCGTCGCCGAGGCACTGACCAACGCGGCAAAGCACGCGCACGCCTCGACCATCACGGTCACCGTCGACACCGGCACCGCCGACAATGTCCTACGCGTCGTGGTCCACGACGACGGCGTCGGCGGCGCCGACTTCACCCGCGGCACCGGCCTGCTCGGCCTCAAGGACCGCGCGGAGGCACTCGGCGGCCGGATCGCTCTCCACAGCCCGCGCGGTGCGGGCACCAGCCTTTCCGTCGAAATACCCCGGCGCTGACCCGCCTTGCGACCCCCGTCAGGCCTCAGCCACGTCGGCGGCGGTCAGCGGGCCTGGTCAGGGGCGGATGAGGACCTTGAGTGCCTCGCGGCCGGCCATCGCGCGGTAGCCGTCGGGAACGTCGTCCAGGCCGATCGTGCGGTCGAACACCCGGCCGGGTTCGATCCGGCCTTCGAGGACGTCGGGCAGCAACTGCTCGATGTAGGCGCGGGCGGGCGCGACGCCGCCGGTGACGGTGACGTTGCGCATGATGGTGTCGAAGCCGAGCGGGACGTGGGTGTACTGGGCGGCGCCGACCCGGCCGATCGCGCCGCCGTCGCGGACGATGCCGATGGACATGTCGATCGCGTCCTGCGTACCGACGCACTCCAGGACGGTGTGGGTGCCGTCGCCGCCGGTCAGCTCCCGCACCAGCGCGACCCCTTGGTCGCCGCGCTGCTCGACGACGTCGGTGGCGCCGAACTCGCGGCCGAGGTCGGTGCGGTCCTTGTGCCGGCCCATGAGGATGATCCGTTCGGCGCCGAGCCGTTTCGCGGCCAGCACCGCGGACAGCCCGACGGCGCCGTCGCCGACCACGGTCACGGTGGTGCGGGCGCTCACGCCGGCGGTGACCGCGGCGTGATGGCCGGTGCAGAACACATCGGAGAGGGTCAGCAGCGACGGCAGCAGCGCCGAGTCCGGGGCGACCGGGAGCGTGACCAGGGTGCCCTGGGCCTGCGGCACGCGGACGGCCTCGCCCTGGCCGGCGTCGACGCCAGGCGAGCCCCAGCCGCCGCCGTGCCGGCACGAGGTGTGCAGGCCCTGCCGGCAGAAGTCGCACGTGTTGTCGGCCCACACGAACGGCGCGACCACCAGGTCGCCGCGGGCGAGGCCGGCCACGTCGGCGCCGGTGTCCTCGACAATGCCGAGGAACTCGTGCCCCATCCGCCGGCCCTGCCCGGTGGCCGGCATCGACCCGTACGGCCACAGGTCGCTGCCGCAGATGCAGGACTGCACGACCCGCACGATCGCATCGGTCCTTTCGCGCAGGACCGGGTCGGGCACGGTCTCCACCCGCACGTCGCCGGCGCCGTACATCACGGTTGCACGCATGGTTCTGCTCCAAATGTCGTCTTCGTGGCTGGTTGTGGGCAGCCGTCGCCCGCCGGACGGGTTCGTCCGGCGGCGGTACCGCCGATCAGTCGGTGCTCGCGCTCACCGACCCGCGGTGCGGGGCGGCCAGGCTGGCCAGCATGAGGTCGCCGACCTCCGGGTGGTGGATGCGCTTCACGCCGTTGTCCATGCGCTCGACGCTACGTGCGCATCCGCGGGCCTGGGAGGTTCTGTCATTACCTGGTACCGCGCCCTGTTCGCCGCATCTTCCCGAAGCTCGGCATCACCGGCTGGGCGCAGCCTGCGTTCATGCCTCGTCGATCGGGATCTTGACCAGGAGTGCTGTGCCGTGTCTGGCCGGGCTCACGACTTCCATGTGGCCGCCGAGGGCCTCGATGCGGTCCCGCAGGCCGATCAGTCCGGATCCCTTGCCAAGACTGGCTCCGCCGATGCCGTCATCCTGTATCGAGAGCCGGAACACCGCATCCTCCGCCTCGGCGCTGACGTGCACCATGGTCGCTCGGGCGTGCTTGGCGGCGTTGGCGAGCGCTTCGGACACGATGTAGTACGCGGCGACCTCGGTAGGTTCGGGCAGCTGCCGGCTGATGTTCAGGTTCAGTTCCACCGGAATCGCGCTCCGGCGGGCGAGCGACTTGATCGAGGCGCCGAGCCCGCCCTTGGACATGATCGCCGGATGGATCCCCTGCGAGACCTCCTGCAGGCTCTTGAACACACCGTTCAGGCCCTCCGCGGTATGTGACAGCTGCGCCTTGTACCTCTTCAGCTCGAGCGGCATCGACGCCTCGGTCATGCTCAGTTCGAGCCCGAGCGAGACGACACGTTGCAGTACACCATCGTGCAGATCTCGTTCGAACTGTCGTCGAGCATTGTCGGCGGCGGTGACGACGCGAGCGCGGGAAGCGGCGAGCTGCGCGCGATTCTCGACGTTGGCGATCGCGGTTGCGATGACGCCGCTGAAGTCGGCCAGGCGCGCCTCGGTGGCGGGCGGCAGGGCCTCGGCCGAGAACGACATCACGGCGAGCACGCCCCACAGACGGCCTTGCACCATGACGGGAACGCCAACCGCTGAGCGTATGCCCAGCTCGCGCGCCATCGCCGCGGCCGGGCCGGCGGCGCTGTCGTAGCTGTTGATCCGGGCCGGCCGCCTGGTGCGCAGTACCGTCCCGAGGACGTTGTCCCCTTCGAGCGGGATGGACGTCGGGCAATGCAGCGTGCTGGGACCCACAAGGCGGGTGGCGGTGCGGTTCGGCTCATAGCGCATCAGCACTGTGTGGACCCGGCCGAGGGTCCGGCAGAGTTCTTCCGTCATCGCGTCGAACACGTCGGTGAGTGAAGCCCCACGTGCGACCAGCGTGGCCACGCGCCGCCACGCGGCTTGTTCCTCCGTGAGCATGGTGGACTCTTTGCGGCTCGCCTTCAGCGAGTTGACGATCTTCTCATGGTCACATGCCGCGCGCAGCAGTGCCTCCAGCATCGGCACCACCCGTTGCCGCAGGCGTTGCAGCGTCTGATCGGGGAGGTCCGCCGGAACCAGCAGGGTGCCCAGGCGCGTCGCACCGTCACACAGCGGGCATGCGGCCCGCTGCCCGTCCCCGGGAATCACATCGAGCTTGATTGCCACGGACCGCAGCTCGAGCGCTTGCGCGAGCCGCTGTGACGCCGGGACGAGCGCCGAGCGCAGATCGCCTGCGCACAACATGCGTTTGGCCAGCTCGGTGGTGAGGGCGGCTTCCTGGCGGCGTTCGGACGCCTCGGCGGCGCGGGAGCGGGCCAGGTCTGCAAGGCGGCTGGTTACCAGCCCGGCCGCGATGAAAACCGCGACGGTCTGCAGATCCCGGCGCGCGCTGAATTCGAACGCCCAGAAAGGCGGGACGTGAAAATAGATGAAGGCGAGGGCGCTGGCCACGGCCGTCAGGACACTGAGCCAGGGCCGCCACACCATCGAGACGGCCAGGATGCCGCAGAGGAAGAGCACGCCCGTGGCTGCCGTCGCAGAGTTGTCCCTGAGGGGAAACAGCACGAGGGTCTCCGCCGCGATGAACGCCGCGGCGACGACCAGCCCGAGCCAGGTCGGTGGCGGCTTCGGCCTCAACAGCAAGGGAATCAGGTTCAGGGACACCGGCGATCGTCTTTCACCTCGCGTCAACATGCGCCGCCTGCGCTACGGTCACCGCGGACGCGAACCGTGGATCGCTGGGCGTGCTGACGCAGCTTCCTGCGGGGCATTTTACCGCAAAAGTAACGGTTTGATGAAGGCGACGCCTCGCCGATTGCAGAGCGGAAGCATGCAGTTCGACTGTCTGCCTCTTCCGCCCGCCCGCTGACGTGCCCTTGACGTCTCAAGGGCGGCAGGGTGCCTATAGGACCACGGGCTGTCGTAGCCGGCTCGGCCATATTGCACGATGATCCGTGGCGCTACACGGGTGCGCCCGTCGCCTCCGAACTCACCCGCCTGGTCGCCCCCGGCGTGCTATCCGCTGCCGGCAGGAGGCGTGCCAACGCCGCGCCGGCCGCCTCGGCCAGTGACTGGAGGCGCGTGAGTTCCTCGTCGGTGACCCGGTGTGGCTGAATCCAGTAAGCGCCGATCGCCCCGAGCGGGTCTTCGACGCGCATCGGGACTATGACGAGGCTCTTCACGAACGTCGGTCGGTACGCCTCCTGCGGCACCCGTTCGTCGAGCTGGATGTCCGGCACAACGGCCGGCTGGCGATTGAGGATCGACCACCCACTGATGCATTGCCGCACCGGGAATCGCTGGCCCTTCCACAGCGGGCTCACCGCGTCCTCGTCGGCGTAGAAACAGTGCCCGTGGTCCAGCAGCACCACGGTGGACCCGTGAGCGTTCGCCAATCGCCTGGCGGTGCAACGAATGATCTGTTGAGCCTGCTCCACGTCCTGCACCAGGGCCAGGTCGGCCACCGCGGTGTGCAGCAGCTCGGACTCATCCATCATCGATGGTCCCTCCCATCACGATGTCGCACGCCCGGTGACGACGCCACGCACGACACGTGTCCCTTTCGAGGCAGTTCGTTCGACGACCTCACTACCAGTTCCAGTGTCCGGCGTTCCACCGTCGCCGACAACGTTCGGCGATCGTCACGAGCCGGTGGCCGCTATAACGCAGGTTTCCCACCCTGCGCAGGGTGGTCTCATCCTTTCCGGATGATCGTCGCCGTTGGCTCGCGCGATCTTCGGCCTATTTCCGGCGTCCAGGCGAGGTCACGGTGTCCTCCACAGCAGCCAGGTGAAGCTTCATCGCCTCAGACGCCGCGCGAGCGTCGCGCTCCGCGATGGCCGCGAGGATTGCGTCGTGCTCGTCGGCCGCCTGAGCCGCCCGGCCCGGAACGATTGCCGCGGCTATGGCCTGCTCCTGCAGAACCGAGCGGAGTTCTGAGACCAGCCGAGGGAACAGCGGGTTGGCGGTCGCCGTGGCGATGGCCACGTGGAAGTCGGCATCGATGCCCACCCGCACGGAGGGATCCTGCTCCTCACGGAACTTGACGAGCAGTTCCGTCATCGCCTTGAGGTCCGCCCGGGAACGGCGCTCCGCCGCGAGGGCGGCCAACGGCACCTCCAACGTCCTGCGCACCTCGTGCAGGTCGCGTGGAAGGTACTTCCCGGTCAGCAGCTGGGACGGCGCGAACTGCGCGTCGACGAAGGTGCCCTTGCCGGCATGCGACCGGGTGAGACCGAGCGCGTTCACACTGTGGAGCGCTTCACGGATCACCGAACGGCTGACCGCGAATGACTTGGCCAGCTCGGCTTCGGAGGGCAGCCGCTGGCCCACTGCGAACTCACCCGACTCGATCAGTTCGATGAGTTGCGATCGCACGTGTTCCGCGGCCGTTCGTTGCGCGACGGGGATCACCTTCACGGCTGCCAGGTTAACAGCCTGCCGGGCAGCCGATCGGTCAGAACTAGGCATCGATCCGCACCGACGCCGACCAGGTCGACTCGCACGGGCTGCCGGAGGCGTACACCAGCGAGCGAGCCGACAGATCCATCACGATCCCCGCAACGGTACAGGTGCGCTCGGCAGCGGGCTGGGCCGCGTCCGGGTGCTGGCACACGCTGTTCGGCGCGTCTCCGTGGTCGGCGAGCGCCTCCTGCAGGCTCTCGATCGTGTGCGTGCGGTGTTGCTGCACGCGCGCCGTCAGGTGGTGCAGCCGGTTGCGCGTGTGCGACTTCCGCTCGAGATAGCGGTCCACCCCGGTGAGGCCGTCGACCAGGAAGTGGTTGGCGTGCGTGACCGCGCCGTCGACCGGCATGATCACGCCGCAGGCACCATCGCCCGGCCCGGTCTCCACGTCGGCGCAGAACCCGCTCGCGTCGGCGATGAGATAGTTCGCGGAGTTGGCTCGCGATGCCGACTCGATCCGCTGAGCGGCCTCCGCACCGCTGTCACTGTCGAGAACTGATCGCAGCAGCACGTGGTACGGAACGCCGAAGCGACCCTCGTCCCCGTCCGAGATGAGGGTGTTGGTGCACAGGCCGACACCGCTGGAGTTGATCCCGACCTTCGCCAGCATCCCGGCCTCGACCACCGTGACGAAGTCCGGGCCGTCGTCACGACGGACCTGGAGCACGATCGCGGTTTCCCGGGCCCCCTCGATCCAGTCCCAGTTCTGACCCATCAGCGTGGTGCCGGAAGCAGTGCGTCCGGGCGTCAGCGCGAACGACGTGCACTCGGTGGATGCTACGGCCCTGGCACGTCCCGGAGCCGCGAACATGATCTCGCTGCGCGTGTTCAGGGCCAGGATGTCGGCCACCTCGACGCCGGCACCGCGGGCGATCGCCCGGATCTCGCGCGCGGACGCGGGTGAGAAGTCCTCGATGGGATCGGCGAACCGGAGTCCGTGGCGTCGCACGGTCGGCCAGTCCCACGACGCGTAGTGCATGAACACGTCGGCATAGGTCCGCAACGCGAGCTCTATCCGAGTCCTCGCGGCGAGCCCGTACTGGTATCCCCGCTCTTCCGGGTCGCCCGTGACGGTCACGATGTCGTACCCGGAGGCGACTGTCCGCGCCATGCCCGCACCTCCATTGTTGCTCCTGGTTCCGCCTGCCTAGCAGGCTATCAGGTTGCATGACAGGTTGTCCCGCGGCAAGACCAACGTTGCTACACTCCTGTCTGGCTGTCAGACAGGAGTTGCTTGATGCAGGTAGACCTTCCCCTCGATCGGCTGGTGCAATACGAGTACCCGCACCCCGAGCCGGACGACTTCGACTCCTTCTGGAGCCGGACACTGCACGAGCAAACCGCCCATCCCCTCGATCCGCGTTTCGAGCCGGTGGACGCGCTGGTGCGGACCGTTGACGTGTACGACGTCACCTTCGGCGGGTACGCCGGGGACGACGTCAAGGGGTGGCTGCTCCTTCCGCACGAACGAACCGGTCCCCTGCCGCTCGTGGTGGAGTACCTGGGATACGGCAGCGGACGCGGGCACCCGGTCGAGTCCCTCGCCTACGCCAGCGCCGGGTTCGCGCACGCCATCATGGACTCCCGCGGACAGGGCAGTGCCCTGCGCGCCGGCCACACCGCCGACCCGCACGGGGCGGGACCCTCCGCGCCCGGGTTCATGACGCGGGACATCCTCGACCCCGAGCACTACTACTACCGCCGCCTGTTCACCGACGCATACCGTTTCGTCGATGCCGTGGCAACCCACGAAGCCGTGGCGCGCGACCAGATCGCGGTGACGGGTCGCAGCCAGGGAGGCGCCTTGGCGCTCGTGGCAGCCGGCCTGCGCGACGATGTCCGGCTGGCGATGCCGCACGTGCCGTTCCTGTCCGCCTTCCGGCGCGCAATACAGGTGACGGACCACAGTCCCCACGGGGAGATCGTCAAATGGCTGGCCGCCCACCGCGGTTCTGCCGAGCACGCCTTCGAGACCCTTGCCTATTTCGACGCCGTATCCTTCGCCCGGCGAGCCACCTGTCCCGCCGGATTCTGCGTCGCCCTGCACGACGTCGTGAGCCCACCCTCCACCGTTTTCGCTGCATACAATGCCTACGCCGGGCCCAAGGACATGACCGTGTGGCAGTTCAACGGCCACGAGGCGGGCGGGCCCGAAGACATCTTGCGAACCATTCAAGCCGTCCGAGAGCTGGTGCAATGACCATCGTCGACTTTCACCACCATGCGCCATTGGCTTCCTATGTCAGCCGGTTGACCGCGCTGGGAATCCAAGCTCAACCCGGCGCCCCATTTCCGGTATGGGAACCTGCGGACTCGGTCCGGATGATGGACCGGTTGGGGATCGACCTGGCCGTCCTGTCCGTCGCTTCACCCGGGTTCTACTTCGGCGATCAGGCTTTCACCACGGCCCTGTGCCAAGACACCAATGACGAGCTGACCGAAGTGGTCCGCGACGGCGATGGGCGGTTCGCGGCGGTTGCATGCCTCCCCCTGCCCTCGGCCGACGCCGCGCTCGCCGAGGTCGAGCGGGTGTTCGACCGACCGGAGTTCGTCGGCGTCGGCCTGCTCACCAGCTATGCCGGGTCGTATGTCGGCCACCCCCGGTTTGACGGCCTCCTGGAGGTTCTGAACGACCGCGGCGCTCTTGTCCATGTGCACCCGGTGCTGCCCGCGTGGTGGCCCGAGGGCGAGATCCCCATTCGGCCCTCGGTACTGGAGTACCTCTTCGACTCGACGCGCCTCATCACGAACCTTCTCCTCACCGATGTGCCGCGGAGATTTCCGCGAGTCCGGTGGGTCTTCTCGCACTGCGGCGGCGCGATGCCGGCCGTCGCTCCACGCATGGTGCTGGCCGAAGGCATGCCGGAGCTCGCGGCCGTGGGTCCGCAAGGTGTCCTGCGCGCTCTGGCGGCATTCCGCTATGACACAGCCCTGTCCCACACCGCCGCCGACCTCGGCGCACTGCTGTCCTTCATCGACGACTCGCGGGTGGTACTCGGCACGGATTTCCCGTTCTCATCGGCCGACGAGGTAGCCGAGCGTTTCGCGCTGCTGTGCGAGTTCCTCGGCGACACGCACCGTTCCGCAGTGCTCAGCGAGAACGCCCGTGAGCTGCTCGGTGACCGCAAGACCGTCGGCTGACGACCGTTTGGACGCGTGGGCGAAAGTTGGGGCTTGAGCTGGGCGAACGCCGGGGCGGGCGGTGACGTGTGTCTACGCCGTCCCGGCCTTCCCCGACCTTGATCAGGCGGGGTCGAAGGCGGTGACCCGGGCCGGCGGTTGGACGGAGAGCGCCTTGTAGATGGCCTCCTGCTCGGGCGTGAGGGGGGTGGTCTGCGTAACCGTGCCGGCCGGTCCGGCCAGGGTTACCTGGGTGATTCGCCCGAGTTGCCGGTTGATGTTTCGCCAGGTCTGGCCACTGGAGCGTTCGGCCACACGGGTCAGCAGCAGGGCCAGCCAGCAGATCAGCACGTGCGCGCGGATGCGGTGTTCCAGGCGGTGGAAGACCGAGCGGAGCAGCAGCTGTGCCTTGAGGTCCCGGAAGCCGCGTTCGGCTTCCAGGAGGTTCTTGTAGCCCAGGGCGACATCTTCGGCGCTGATGTGCGGGTCGGAGGTGGCGATGAGGTACTTGCCGTCCAGCCTGGCCTCGGCCCTGACCTTCGCCGAGTTGACCTTCAGACGTCCGTTGGGCTGCTGGACCAGCCAGCGGCCGAGGGTGGGGTGGTCGCGTAGCGCGCACTCGGCACGCACGTGGGCGGCTTCGTTGCGGGCCCGGGTGCTGTCGCCGCCGGGCCGGCCGGCGTCGCGGGCGCGCTGCTCGGCGATGCGGGCCAGCTCGGCCCGGATGCGGGCGATCGCCTCGTCGCGATGCTGCTGGTCGCGCTGCGCCTGGTCGGGGTTGTGGCAGATGACGAACCGGGCGTCCTGACCGTCGAGGCGGACTTCCTTGACGCGCAGATTGTCGCGGACGTGCTGGTAGCGGCCCGGGCGGGACAGCACGGCCTCGACGAGGCGGTTGCCGTCGCGCATGCGCATCCCGGCGATGTAATGTCCGCCGGCGCGGCGCAGGTCGGCCAGGTTGTCCGCGCTGGAGAAGCCGCGGTCGACCACGGTGATGACCCGGCTCAGCTTCCGGTCCCGCAGGTCGTCGCGGACCTCGGCCAGCACGGACTGGTCACTGGCGTCGCCCGGCCAGCACCAGCAGCGCACCGGGATGCCTTCCTTGGTCACGGCCAGGCCGATGACGATCTGCGGCAGATCCCCGCGCTGGTTCGTGGAGTGCCCGAAGCGGCGGAACGCGTCCTCGCCGCCCTCTTCCTCGTCGTCGCCTTCGAAGTAGGTGGTGTCGAAGAACAGCAGGTCGACTTCGACGTCGAGCACGTCGGCCACGGCGAGAAACACCGACTCCTGCACCCGGCCCTGCGTGTCGGCGTCCACGAGCAGGTCCATCGCCCGGTAGGGGTGGTCCTCGTCCATCGTGGACAGTCCCGGGACGGCGGCGTCCTCACGCACCCATTCGGCGGCGGACAGCTTGCTCATCGGCGCCACCGCCTGGTTGGCGACCAGCGCGAACAGCACCCGTTCCATGGTGGTGGTGAACCGCCGGGCGTCGGTGGCCGCTCGTACTGCCGTGCCCACGTCGAGGCGGCGCCACAGCCCGTCGAGCAGCCAGGTGGCCCCGATGGTTCGGGCGTCGACGACCTCCAGCGGCGCGGCACGGGCGGACCCACCCGCCTCCGCGGCGTCGGTCAGCCCGTCGCTGTCGCCGAAGTGCTTGTTGATCGACGCGGCCAGCCGGCGCAGCCCGGCCACGTCGACCTGGTCCACCCGGCCCAGGTTCATCAGCACGTCCGGCTTGATCCGCCCGTCCACCCGCCGGTTGTGCGCCAGGGCTACGTAGCGCACCACCGTGCCGTCGGCGTTGGTTCGCGACGTGAACCGCAGGAACATGACTACGACCCAACCATCCTTGACCTGCTAGCACAAGGACAAGATACTGAGTCGTGTTACTACAAGCTCAGCCCCCGGAGCCGCTCCGCGATCCGCTGACGACCCCCTGACCAGCGGCAATCCGAACCCGGTCGCCCCCGTGTGTCTACCAACTGCGGATCTCGGGCGCAAGGAAACTTGGTAACGAACAGAGCGGAGGCTCTTGCGATCCACCCCACCACGGTGCACCCTGAGTGGCAACCTATAGGGCTGTCAGACAGCCGGGCAGGTTGACAGGTCCGGAGGCACCGCGTACCCCGCGCTTAGCAGGTCTTCGGTCCCCAGCAGAGGAGAGCAGCGATGCGTGCAAGGAAAAATTGGCGCGGCCGTATCGCCGTTGCCATTGGGCTGACGGGGGCCCTCGCCCTCGCGGCCTGCGGTGGGGCGAACGACTCGAGCGACACGGGCTCGGGCGAGATCAAGGGAACAATCGACTTCTGGATGGGCGACCCCATTGGGGACGCCCAGCAGCCGATCATGCAGAAGCTGGCGAACGACTACGCCGCGGCACGCCCAGGGACCAAGGTGAACCTCCGATTCCTCGGAAAGGACGCACACCAGACGTACCTGACCTCGATCGCCGGCGGCAGCGTTCCCTGTGTCGCACTCATCGGCAACACCTGGACCCCCGAATTCGCGGCACTCAATGCCCTCGACGTATACGCAAACGACCCCAAGACCCTCCAGGGCACCTACGTGCCCGGCATGATCGACTCGACCGTCTTCAAGGGCAAGTCGTACGCCGTTCCCTACGACACCGGTGTCCGTGCCCTGATCTACCGCAAGGACATGCTCGAGGCGATCGGCAAGTCCACGGCACCCGCCACCTGGGACGAACTGCGCGAGGATGCCCTGGCCATTCAGGCGAAGAACAAGGGCGTCAACGGGTTCGGCATCATCGGCGGCGCCCACTGGTACTACCTGCCGCTGATCTGGAACTGGGGCGGGGAGATCGCCAAGCAGAGTGGTGACAAGTGGGTTTCCGACGCCGGGTCACCGCAGTCCGTCCAGGCGTTCCAGTTCTACGCCGATCTGCTGACCAAGGATCACCTGTCACCCGCAGGCGCCTCCGCCTGGACCGCGGCCGACGTCGACAAGTCGATGGGCCTGGGCCAGACGGCGATGATGGTCGGCGGGTCGTGGGACCTGCGGACCATCCTCAAGCAGAGCCCCGATCTGGAGGGCAAGCTCGCCACGGCCGTCCTTCCCAAGGGCCCCGGTGGGAACAACGACACGTTCGCCGGCGGCAGCAACCTCGCCGTGTTCCGCGAGTGCAACAACAAGGCGGTGGCGAACGACTTCGTGAAGTTCATGATGAGCAAGGAAAACCTCGTGCCGGTCACCTCGAACCTGGGTCTGCTCCCGGCGACGAACGACGCGCTGGCGCAGGAGAAGTCCACCGGATCCTTCTCCACCCCGCTGCTCAAGGCGTACGCCGAGCAGGCCGATCACACCCGTTCCATTCCCCCGGTGGCCAGTTGGGGGAAGGTGGAAGGAGCCAACGCCATCGTGAACGCGATGCAGTCGATCATCAGCGGCCAGAAGAGTGCAGACGCCGCCATGAAGGAACTGTCGGACCAGGTGAACCAGGCAATTGGTTGAGAACGTGAAGACCCCTATCCGTCGCGCAGTGTCCTCGGCCACCCCGGGGGCACTGCGCGGCCGTCCCTTCCTGCGCAGGCAGAACAACTTTGACAAGAAACTCCTGCCGTGGGCCTTTCTGACGCCGCTGCTCGTCATCATCGTCGGTGTTGTCGGATACCCGGTGGTGCGGACGATCTGGCTGTCGTTCCACGACGGTGAGTACCTGCAGAGCGGACCATTCGTCGGGCTGCAGAACTACCGCGACATCTTTGCCAACCCGTACTACACCGCCGCCCTCCTGCGCACGACCTTGTTCGCGGCCGCGGTGGTCGTCACCACGATCCTGTTGAGCCTGGCGATCGCCCTGGTCCTCGATGCCGCACCCCGCGCGGCAAAGGTACTCAGCGTCATCGTTCTGCTCCCATGGGCCATGCCGCGGGTCGCGTCCGGCATCGTTTGGAAGTGGATGTTCGACGACCAGTACGGCGTGGTCAACTGGCTGCTGGTCCACTGGTTCGGAATCGAGTCCTTCAACGGCTACTCGTGGTTCCGCACGGGTACACCGGCAATGGTGGCCATCACGGTCGCTGTCGTCTGGCACTCGGTTCCGTTCGTGGCGGTCTCCTTGTTCGCCGGGCTCCGAGGCACACACGGTGAAGTGGTGGAGGCGGCACGGGTCGACGGCGCCAACGGGTGGCAGATCCTGCGACGCATCCGGCTGCCCATGATCCGTCCCCTGCTCGTCGTGATGACCACGATCTCGACCATCTGGGCGTATCAGTCCTTCGACCATTTCCTTGTCATGACCACGCCACCCGGCGGCCCGAACCACTCGACCGAGGTGCTGTCCCTGCTGACCTGGCTCGAGGCCTTCGCACAGCTCGACCAGGGCTCCGCCGCGGCCATGGCCGTGGTCCTGTTCCTCATGCTCTCCGCGGTGAGCGTGCTGTACGTCCGGCTGAACCGGGAGGACGCTCGATGACGACATTGTTGCGCCGTGGCGCGCTGTATCTTCTGGTCGCCGCGATTGTGCTGATCAGCCTTTTCCCGTTCTTCTGGATGCTGGTCACGTCGATCAAGCCCGATAGCGAGCTGTTCACCCGCACCCCGCGTTTCATCGTCACGTCACCGACCGTGGAGCGATACACGCACCTGCTCGACGGCAACATCCCCACCCAGTTCCGCAACTCCCTGATCGTTGCCGTGGCGACGACGGTCCTGACCGGCCTCATCGCCCTGCTGGCGGGCTATGCCCTGGCCCGCTATCGGCTGCGGACCCGGCACATCCTCACGGTCGTCATTCTCGTCACGCAGCTGCTCCCGCAGACCATCCTCGTCATCCCGTTGTTCACGCTGTTCCGCAACGCCGGTCTGCTCAACACGTATCAGGGGCTGACCTTGAGCCACCTGGCCCTGACCGTGGGCCTGTGCACGTTCATGCTGCGATCGTTCGTCGTCGAGATCCCGTTCGAGCTCGAAGAGGCCGCCCTGGTCGACGGGGCGAGCCGGCTGCGAGCCGTGTGGTCGATCGTGTTTCCACTGGCCTGGCCGGGGTTGGCCGCGAGCTCCGTCTACGCGTTCATCACATCGTGGAACGAGCTCATGTTCTCGGCGACGTACATGCAGCGGCCCGAGATCGAAACGCTCCCCGTGGCCCTGCAGCAGTACTTCTCCAGCTACTACACCGACTGGGGAGGCGTGATGGCGGCGAGCGTGATCTTCACTATCCCCG
Organism: Dactylosporangium darangshiense; assembly: GCF_039537565.1. Classification (NCBI taxonomy): domain Bacteria; kingdom Bacillati; phylum Actinomycetota; class Actinomycetes; order Micromonosporales; family Micromonosporaceae; genus Dactylosporangium; species Dactylosporangium darangshiense. Next base: position 203,162 of record NZ_BAABAT010000002.1, on the reverse strand, counting down.
TGGTGATCTTCTTCCTCCTCGTGCAGAAGAGGCTGATGCAGGGAATGGCATCCGGCGCGATGAAGGGCTGACGGTCGACGGCGCCGCCTCAGAACCGGAACAGCGACGCCTGGAACCGGTAGGCATCCCCGCGGTACAGCTGGCGGCCCACGTCGAAGCACTGGTCGTGCTGGTCGAAGGTCTTCTGATAACCGACCAGAACCGGGTCACCGGGCTCGAGGCCGAGCAGCTTGGCCTCCCGCGCCTGGACCGCCTCCGCCGCGAGCTCGTAGTCGCACCGACTGGCGGCAATGTCGTACCGGTCGCGCAGCACGTCGTAGAGCGACTGGCCGGTGAAGTCGATGTCCTCGATGCCGGGGACCCGCGAGGCATCGAGGCACGAGTCGTCGACGCTGAGCGGCGCCCCGTCCAGGAGCCTGACCCGGCGCAGGTCGACCACCGGCTGGGACGCGTCGATGCCCAGGACCTCCGCCTCGGCCAGTGTGGCCGGGCGAACCGTGGCCCGCATGACCCGCGACGACGCTTTCATGCCGCGCTCACGTGCGACCTCGCTGAGCCCTCGCAGCCGGTTGGGCTCGTGCACGAGCCGGTTCTCGGCCACGAACCAGCCGCGCTGTGGTGACGGCATGATCCGGCCGGCATCGGCCAGGGCGCTCAGCACCTGCCGCAGCGTGGCGCGACTGACCCCGAGCTCGGCGGCCAAGGTGCGCTCACCGGGCAACCGGGTGCCGGCCGGGAACTGTCCCACGGTCAACGCTTCCTGGAGGGCGCGGTACGCCTCGACCGCGTTGTTGCGGCCCTCTACCCGGGCCGGGGACACCTTGAGGTCGAGCGCCTTCACCACGTGCTGGCCCCTTCTTGGTTCGTTCGTGCGTGCGCTGTGGTGCGCCGGCCGCGATGCATCGTAACGCCTGTTGCGCAGGCCGGAATCGTTGACACAGTCGACCCGATCCACCAGACTGGTTCACTATACAGACCAGTTAGCGCCACGCGCCTGGCTGGATTCAACGCGAAAGCGTCCGACCCGAGAGGGCGACATGACAGACGAGACCATCCGCGAGCCGGAAGTCCTTCGCTACCGAGACCTGGAGCGGCGCACGTGGGGTGACGAGACCACCGGACGGCTGTGCGACTGGTTCTACGCCGACGACGCAACGATGAACCTCAACATCGTCGGCATGCCGCCGAACGGCTCCGCGATCTCCTCGCCCGCCAACCCCACCGTGTTCGGAGCAGACGAGCTCTTCTACGTGCTCGAGGGCCGCATGGTGCAGAGCAACCCGGTCACCGGCGAGGTCTTCGTCGTCAACCCTGGTGAGGCCATCTTCTTCCGCAAGGACACATGGCACTACCAGTGGAACCACAGCAACGTACAGCTGCGGATGCTCGAGTTCTTCCAGCCCGCTCCCAAGGCCGGAACGGGCGGAGCCTACGCTCGCGCCCAACCCCCGCTCGAGGGTCCGCCGAAGCAGGGCCAGGACGAGCTGCTCGGCAACTGGCCGATGGCCCGCGACACCCCTCGCGAGCAGACCACCTGGATGATCCGGGAGGCCGACATCCTCTGGCGCATGGAAGGCGCCATCCGGGGCCGCGAGATCCTCGTGGGCATCCTGGCCAGCACGGAACACCTCACTGCCGGCAAGATGTCATTCCTGGGCGGCCAGCGCAGCGGCGTGTACAGCCACGGCGCGGACAAGGTGGTCTTCGTGGAGTCAGGCAACCTGCACGTCGAGTTCACCGGCACGAAGAAGTGGGTCGAGCTGGACCCCTGGGACGGTGTGCGAATCCCGGCCGGCACGGAGCACTCGTTCTACAACATGAGCCACGAGCCCGCCTCGTGCATCTTCTCGGTCGCCGGCGAGTATCGGCCGGGCTGCGTTGGCTGACCTCGCGGTCGACGGCGGTCACGACACCATCGTGGCCGCCGTCGACTGGGGTGGGACCTGGATCAGGGTTGCCGCCGTGTCGGGCGGCACGATCGTGCGCAGGGACCGGCGGGCCAAGCCGCAGAGTCTGGCGGAGCAGTACGCCACCGTCGCGGACATGGTCCTACGCACCACCGCACACCTCGCCCAGCCGCCCGCGGCGGTGGGCGTAGGACTCGCGGGTGTGGTCCAGGAAGGCATCGTCGGCACCGCCCTCAACCTCGGTTTCACCGACGGGACCGACGTCGCGGCCGCGCTGCGTCCGCACCTGCCACTGCCCACCTATCTGCTCAACGACGCCCAGGCCACGGCGCTGGGCGTGGCGGCGCGCTGGCCGCACGGGACGACCGCCGTCCTCACCATGGGTACCGGCATCGGCGGAGCGGTGGTCAGGGACGGTTCGCTGGACCCCGGGCTCGGAGGAGCCGGCGACTTCGGCCACGTGGTGATCGATGTCAACGGCCCACGCTGCCCGTGCGGCGGCACCGGTTGCCTGGAGAAGCTGGTCTCTGGACGGGTCCTGGCCGAAGCCGCAACCGCACTCGCGGAGGCAGGGTCGAGTCCCTTGCTCGCCGCGCGCGCCCGGAGCGGACACGCCCTGCACGCCGGAGACCTTCAAGACGCCGCCCGGGACGGCGACAGCCGGGCGGCCGAGGTGCTCAGCCGGTCCGCGGTCGCATTGTCCGCCGGCATGCGCACGATCGTCGCGACGCATGATCCGCACCGCATCGTCCTGGCCGGCGCGACGCTGGCCCCGGACACCTGGTTCGGCCGAGCGGTGCGAACGCACTGGGACCTCACCCGGCCGCGTTGGGCCCGGACGGAGCTGCACCACGTGGCGGAGGACGAGGACGCGGCGCTGCTCGGGGCCGCGTCGTTCGCACTCCACAAGTTCACCGCGGACCACTGATCCCCCGGCCCACGGCCGCAACCTTCCCACCCAATCAATCGTGTGGCACACTGCAACTGGTTCATGTATTAGACCAGTTCCCTGAGAGGCCAGGTCACTCCTCATGACTTTGTCCAATCGTTCGATCGTCGTCTTCGCCTTCGACGGCTACCAGGAGCTCGAGTTCTGGTACCCGGTCCTGCGCGCCAGGGAGGAGGGGGCCGAGGTCAAGGTCGTCGGTCCAGGGGAAGGTCCGTGTGAGAGCCACCTGGGATACCCGGTGCTCGGGGACACGCCCTCGGACGAGGTCGTCTCCGAGGACGTGGACGCCCTGGTAGTGCCGGGGACCGTCGTCGGTCGCCCGGCGGTCAGCGACGAGCAGGTGGCGCTTCTCAGGCGGTTGCGCGCCGCGGATGTGCCCATCTTCGCGAGCGGCTCAGGTGCTCACCTGGTGCGGGAGCTCGTCCTCGACGTCGATCCCGACCGTGTCGCGGTGGACGCTGATGCCCTTCCTTCGCTGTTCACCCGGCTGCGCACCGAGCTGGCCGGCTGAGCCGCCGTTCGTCGACGTCAAAGGAGAGTTCGTCATGCAGATCTTCCGAACGGTGCTCGGTGACGTCCCGGCCGAGGAGTCCGGTCGCATCCTCACCCACGAGCACCTGCTCTACGGGTATCCAGGGGCCGAGCTGGACCACCGGACCGTGTTCGACCACCCCGCCGCCGTCGAGCGGGTCAGCGGCCAGATCATCGACGGGATGATCCCCAACGGGTACAACACCCTCATCGACATGACGCCGGCGGAGGTCGGCCGCCACCCACAGTTCATGGTGGACGTCGCCAGGCGCACCGGCATCAACGTCGTGGCGATCACCGGGTTCTTCCCGGAGCGCATGGGCGTGCCCTACTACTGGCGCCGGCAGACCGTCGAGGAGCTCACGGAGTTCTTCGTGCGGGACCTCACCGAGGGCATGGTGTTCGCGTGGCAGCAGACGCCGTACAAGGCCGGCGCCATCAAGATTGCCACCGGCCAGGAGAGCGTCTTTCCCAAGCCGAGCCCGGTGGGCGCGTACGGTCGCCACGTCCACGAGGTGGAGGACCGCCTGATCCGGGCAGCCGGCAAGGCGGCCATGGAAACCGGCTGCGGCATCAACACGCACATCGACCCGATGGACTTCCAGGTCACCAACCCCGGACGCGAGCAGCTCGAGATCCTCGACGAGGTCGGCATGGACCTGTCAAAGGTGATCATCGGCCACGCCTTCGTGCCGCCACAGGTCAACATGATGCGCGAGGTCCTCAAGATGGGCGCGAACGTCCAGCTCGACCACATCGGCATTCCCTGGCGCATCGGTAGCGCGGAAGAGCTGGACGAGGCGATGGCCAATGCCCTCGTGGAGCTGATCGAGGACGGCTACCTGGATCGCATCGTCCTGTCGTTCGATCGATGGTTCTTCAACCCCCGCGCGACGGTCACCGAGTCCGACCCGCAGCTGGAGAACGAGAAGGTCAACCTCAACTACATGTTCACCAGCTGGGTTCCGCGCTTGAAGGCCAAGGGCGTCACCGACGAACAGCTCGACCAGATCATGATTCACAACCCCCGACGCATCTTGTCGATCGCGGTCTGACGGAGGACTGGATGGAACTGCAGAAGGCTCGAGTCGCCGTCCTTGCCGAGAACCTGTACCAGGAGCTGGAGCTGTGGTACCCGGTCCTGCGGCTGCGTGAGGCCGGCGTGAAGGTCACGATCGTAGGCTCGCGCGCGGGCGAGGTGTACGCCAGCAAGCTGGGCTACCCGGTGGTGGCCGAAGTCGGCATCGCGGACGTGTCGGCCGACGACTTCGACGCGGTGATCGTGCCGGGCGGCTTCTCGCCCGAGTACCTGCGCCGGGAACGGGCATTTGTCGACCTCGTACGCGCCCTGGATGACCGTGGCGCCCCGGTCGCGGCGATCTGCCACGCGGGGTGGCTGCTGGCGACCGCGGACATCGTGAAGGGGCGTGCCGTCACGTCGGTCCCCGTCATCAAGGACGACGTGATTCACGCCGGTGGCGACTGGCGCAACGAGGCCGTCGTCGTCGATGGCAACCTCATCACGTCGCAACTGCCGAACGACCTGCCCCAGTTTCTCGGGCGGATCCTCAACGCCCTGGCCGAAAGCGGCTCGGAGGGCGGTGACGTCCCGGCCGTTGTCCGCGATGCCACGCCGAGCTCGGCGGTGTACCACGCAGCCGCCGTGGTGAAGAACCGTGCGGCCGGGCCCGGATCGGCCAACTACCGGGCGTACGCGGTGGCGGGCGAGTGACCAGCGCGCTCGTCGCGGGCGGCGCCACCGGGATCGGACGTGCGACGGTGCGGGCTCTGCGCGCCGCCGGTACCGACGTGTACCTGGCCGACGTCAATGACTCGGCCGCCGGGGAGGTGGCGGCGCAGGAGGCTCCGGGGCGGATCGTCGTGGGCCATCACGACCTGGCCGACCGGCACGCGCCGAAGGCCGCCGTGGACTCGGCCCTGCAGGCGTTCGGGCGGCTCGACCACGTTGTCGTGACGGCCGGTCTGCACGTCGTCGCCCCCTTGGAGTCCTTCCAGGTCGAGGCCTGGGAGGCGACGATGGCGGTGAACGTGCGAGCCCCGTACCTGCTTGCGCAGGCGGCCATGGCGGCGCTGGCGGACACCCGCGGGAGCATCGTGTTCACGGGCTCGACCGCGGCTCACCGCGGCAGCCCCGGCACGTTTGCGTATGCCGCGTCCAAGGGTGCGCTCATCAGCCTGACCCGATCGTTGGCGGTCGAGCTCGCGGGCAGCGGAGTTCGCGTCAACAGTGTGTGTCCGGGGTGGATCGACACCCCGTTCAACGATCCGTACTGGAAGGCGCAGGCCGACACGGAGGCAGCCGTGAACAACATTGTCGCGCGGGTGCCGGTGGGCCGGCAGGGCGATGCGGAGGAGGTGGCCGCTCTCATCGTGTACCTGCTCAGTTCGGACGCGGCGTACATCACGGGACAGTCCATGGTCATCGACGGCGGCCTGCTCTCCGCCTGAGCGCCCGGTGCGCAAGATCCCGGCCGCGTTCGAGCGGCCGGGCTGCTCACCCTTTTCGTCGTTGGTCCGCCCGACGCTCAGGCGATGAGAATCAGCTGGTCATGGGCGCTAAGGTTGCAGAACAAAGGGATCCTCGCGCGGTGATCGCCACAGCCTTCCGGTCGATCATCAAAGTCTTCCCAACAAGCATCATCCACATGGGGACAGCTGATGGGATCAGAGCCCGAAGCCGGCCTGCTGGGGCGCACGGATGAGCTGGCGCTGACCGAGGCGTTGCTTGCCGGGCACAGTCCGACCGGCCCCAGTCTGTTCTTGTACGGCGAGGCCGGTGTCGGCAAGACATCGCTGCTGGACGCCGCGGCGGTGCAGGCGGAGGCGGCCGGGATGCGGGTGCTGCGCGCTTCCGGGGCGCAGTCCGAGGCCGAGGTCAGCTACTCGGTGGTGAACCAGCTGTTCTACGCGCTGCGCGAGCGGGCTGACCGGCTGGCCGACGACCAGCGTGACGCCCTCCACGGAGTCTTCGGCCTCGCTCAGGCGGCCTCGTTGGATCCGTTGGTCGTGTCGATGGCGGTGCTGGCCCTGCTGGGCGAGATCGCCGCAGAACGTCCGGTGCTGCTGATCGTCGACGACGTGCCGTGGCTCGATCGCGCCAGCGCGACGGTTCTGGGCTTTGTCGCCCGCCGGCTCGCCGACACTCCCGTGGTCTTCCTGGCCGCGGCCCGCACCGGGACACCCCGTTGCTTCGACTCGAGCGGGCTGCCGGAGCGGGAGATCGGGCCGTTGGCCGAGCAACCAGCGGCCACCCTGCTGGACACCCGGCATCCGGACGTGGCGCCGCCGGTACGGCGACGAGTGCTCGACGAGGCTGCCGGCAACCCCCTCGCGCTGTGCGAGTTGCCGGTGGCGCTGACCGAACGGCAGCGCCGCGGCCACGAGTTGCTGCCCGCGTTCCTGCCATTGTCCCGGCGCCTGGAGGCCGCTTTCGCCCCGGCGATTGAGCGCCTGCCCGCACAAACCCGGCACCTGCTGCTGCTGGCGACGCTGGCGCCCAACGCCAGTCCGGCCGAACTCCTGCCGGCCACGGGCAGCGCGGACGTCAATAACCTCGGGCCGGCACGACAGGCCGGCCTGATCGTTGCCGACCCGGTCTCCAGCCGTATGTCGTTTCGCCCGCCGCTGATCCGCTCGGCGATCGTGCAGCTGTCCTCGCCGGCCGAGCGCCGCTCGGCGCACCACACTCTGGCCGAACTGGCCGACGACCCGTCCTCGCGGGCGTTTCATATGGCGGAGGCCACGACCGGCCCGGACGAGGCGACGGCCCATGCGCTGGAGCAGGCGTTCCTCGCCGACTTCCGGCGTGGCGGCAGCGCCGCCGCGGTGACTGCGCTGGTACGCGCTGCCCAACTGAGCCCGCAGCCGGCCGACCGGGTCCGCCGGCTGATCGAGGCCGCGTATCTGGCCAGCAGCACCGGCCCGCTGGACCAGGTACCCCATCTGCTGGCCGCCGCTCGCAAGGCAGATGACGCACGATCGGTCTCGGGTACACGCAGCGGATCGGTCTTCGCCGCCGCTACGGCCGTCTACCTGTTGCATGCCGAGGGCGACGTCGATGGCGCGTACCGCCTGCTGGTCCGGGCACTCGACGACGCGGACACCGCCGAGACCACCAGCGCGTGGATCGACGACCTGCTGTACGCGCTGCTGTTCGTCTGCGTCTACGCCGCCCGGCCCAAGGTGTGGGACCTTCTGAAGACTGCGCTGGCGCGATTCGACCCGTCGGACGCAACGCCCCTGCGGCTTTGCTACGACGCATTCACCCACCCGGACCGGACACACACGACGGTGCGCGAGGGCCTCGCCCGTGCCTTCGCCGCGCTCCCCACCGATTCGGCGCCCCGAGGGCTGATCCCCCTGACCTTCGCGGCCGTCTGGCTGGACGCTTTGTCCGACTACCGCCACCTGGTCCGGCGCATGATCGAACAGGAGCGCGACGGCGGCGCGATCGCCCTGGTCCTGACCGGATTGCTCATGCTGAGCACCGACTCCTATCACCACGGGCAGTGGGACGAGTCCGAGACGCTGGCCCGTGAGGGGCTGGACCTGGCCGCCAACTACGGTTACGTCTTGCTCAAGGCACCGCTTCGGAACAGATTGGCATTGATTGCGGCGGCTCGAGGCAACGCCGATCGCGCCCGGACGCTGACCGACGAGGTCATGAGCTGGGCCGCGCCGCGGGGTCTCGGGGTGACGCAGGCGTTCGCCCGGCAGGTGCGCGCCGTCGCGGACCTGGCGGAGGGCGACTACGCAGACGCATACGCCCAGACCGTCTGGATCAGCCGGCCCGGCGTCCTCGGCACCGGCATACCTGCCCGGTGGATGGTTCTGGACCTGGTGGAGGCGGACGTGCGCACCGGGCGGATCGAGGAGGCCCGCGCCCACGTCGCCGCCGCCCGACAGAACGGCGTCCCCCGCTACTCCACCCACACCGCGCTGATCGCCGCCGGGTCGGCCGCCCTGGCTGCCGACGACGACCAGGCCGGCCCGTTGTTCGAGGCCGCCCTGTCGCTGCCCGACGCCGACCGGTGGCCGTGGGAACACGCACGTGTCCACCTCGCCTACGGGCAATGGCTGCGCCGCACCCGCGACACCACCCGTGCCCGGCTGCACCTTCGGGAGGCCACCGAAACCTTCGAACGGCTCGGCGCCCGACCGTGGGCACAACGGGCCCACAACGAGCTACGCGCCAGCGGGGTCGCCACCACCACTCGACCGGACACCCACACGTCCCTGACGGCTCAGGAATTGCAGATCGCCAGGCTGGCCGCCACCGGATTGACGAACAAGCAGATCGGCCAACAGCTCTTCCTGTCCCACCGGACGGTGGGCGCCCATCTGCACCGGCTGTACCCCAAGCTCGGCATCACCTCTCGTGCGGCACTGCGCGACGCGCTGGAGACGATTTCACCTGACGACGAATGAGCACCTCGCCCTAGCGGAGCCGGTGGCCTCGGCGCCGTAGCACGCGTGGTCGTCAGGTGGAGGCGGCCGGACGCCGTTGCGTTGTGGGACCGGCGGAGGTGGCGGCCACTGTGGTCGCCGCCGCCTCCGCGCGCGGCCGAGCCGGCGGCTACAGCCAGCCTCCGGCGATGAACGGGATCGGGTCCTCTCCGGGGTGCTCGCGAATGCCGAACACGGCCTGAGCCGTGGCCCAGAGGACGGTGCGGCCGAGATGGTCCGGGTAGCGTGCGACCATCGCGTTGAAGTAGTCGACGGCGGTCTTCTCGGTGTTCAGCGCCGCCTCGGCGACGTCGAGGTACTCGCGGGTGCCGGCGATGGTACGTGCTGCATCGTCGTCGAGTTTCGGGTTCTGGTGGCCGGCGACGATGTGGCGCGCGCCGAGTCGTTCGACCCGGTCGATGGCCTGGCGCCAGTTGTCGAGGCCGGCGAGTGAGGTCTCGCTGAGGTAGAGGTGTGCGCCGTTGTAGATGACGTCGCCGGCCACGACGAGCTCGACCGCTTCACGCAGATCCGCGTGGTTTGCCTCCAGCAGTCCGCGGACCTGTGCCGCGGTTGCCGCGATCGAGACGACGCCGGGGTTGCGCTCGGCTCGACGCCGGCTGTTGACGAGCGCGAGCTGCGCGAGTTCCTCGTCCTTCGCCGCGAGCGCGACGCGCGCGACCGCTGCCTGGGTCTCCTCGAGCATCGCGCGCGCTTCGCCGATGCGACCGGCGGTGACGAGGTTGTGAAACAGGCAGGCGAGGTGACGGGCGCGTAACGCCGGCGGAAGGTCCGGCAGGCTCAGGGCCAGGCGTCCGGCTCCGATCCTGACGTCCGGCGAGATCGCCCGGCATTCCGACCGGCCCGCGTTGCCGCGCCCGGCCGGCGGCGGCGGTCAGTGCCCGGCCTGGAGCTCGGCGATCTGCTCCCGGGCGGCGGCGACGAGGTCGGCGTTGCTGTTGGCTCGCCCCCACAGGCCCCAGCCGCCCTCCGGTGCCTCGGTGAGCAGCACCCAGGTGCGGTCCCGGATGCTCTCGTCGCCGGAGGCCTTCACGATCAGGTCGGTGAGCTGCGCGACGACGGCGAGCTGCTTGTTGCGGTCCAGGCCGCCGGCGTTGGTGAGCACCTGGACCCGCACGTAGTTGCTGTCGCCGTCGACGTTCGAGATCGTCGAGGCCGGGATTTCGTGGACGAAGCCGGCGGTGTTCTTGCGGAACATCGGGATGTCCGGGACCTGCTCCACGGCCATGACGATCGCCGCGGCCTCCCGGGCGAGCTGTTTCGGGTCGGCGAACGTGCCTTCGGCGGCGTACACGTCGATCATCGGCATGGCTGATGCTCCCTCCAGCGCCTCCGGCATGCTGCCGCCTGTAGCGCCGACTGTCGGATATGTGTGATTGGCACGATTATGCCAACCGTCATAAGCACAGCCCACGGTACGGCGAGAACGCAATATGTCAAGCGTCATATTGTCGCCGGCTGGTCGTTGACGTCGCCTTGCAGCACCAGCGCGCGATCTCGTGGAACGATGGCGGCGTACGGACGGGCGGGTATCTGCGGTGTTGGGGGGTGGAGCGGCTGTCATGCCTGCGGTAGGGAAGGAAGGACCCGGGCGGGCCGGTGTTCCCGAGCGAATGATCGAAAGCGCCATCCGGCTGCTGGCCAAGCACGGGTTCCAGGCGGCATCGTTCGGCGCGGTGCTGGAGGCGTCGCAGGCCCCGCGCGGGTCGATCTACCATCACTTTCCCGGCGGCAAGCACCAGCTGATCTCGGCGGCGATCGACGTGGCCGGGGCCCGCGCGGTCGCGCTGGTGCACAGCATGCGTGGCGGCAGCGCGGCCGAAATCATCGACGGGTTCACTGGTGCCTGGCGAGCCGTCCTCCAGTGGTCCGACTTCGGCGCCGGATGCTCGGCCGTCGCGGTCACGGTGAGCGCCGACGAACCGGAGCTGGTCGAGCGCGTCGGGGCGGTGTTCCGGTCGTGGCGCCAAGCGCTCGCCGACGTACTGCAGGCCTCGGGCCTGAACGCGTCGCAGGCCGGCGACCTCAGCATGATGATGCTCGCAGCGTCCGAAGGCGCGGTCGTCCTGTGCCGGGCGGAACGGTCGTTCGTGCCGTTGGAGACGGTCACCGCCCAGCTCAAGCTCCTCGCGTCCACCATGGCGGCATCGACGTCGGGCTGACCGGAGCTGGCCATCCCCCAATGCTGGCGCCAGGTATGTGGCGTCCGTGTGTCGTCGCGGGACACCGTGCCGCCACAGCCCGGCCGCGACGATGGGCCGCATGCCGAAATTCACGACGTTGGCGCCGATGTTGGCGCTGTCCGCCCTCCTGCTCACCGGCACGGCCGCCTGCGCCATCGCCGGCAGGTCGCACGCCGGCGCGTCCGCGTCCGCCGGCAGCGACCAGGAGCAGGCGCTGAAGTTCGCCCAGTGCATGCGCGACCACGGCGTCGACATGCCCGACCCCCAGGACGGGCACATCGTCACCGGCAGCGGTGGCGACAGCGGCGGCGACCCGGGCCAGATCTCCGGCACGGGCGCGGTGGACCTGAACGCCGACGGCGAGGCGTTCGACGCGTGCCGCAAGTACCTGCCCAACGGCGGGGAGGCGCGCAAGCCCACCGCCGCCGAGCTCGAGCAGGAGGTGCGCTACGCCCAGTGCATGCGCACCCACGGCCTCGACTACCCGGATCCCGGCGCGGACGGCGTACAGCAGCTGCCGGGCATCCCGGTGGACGACCCGACCGCGATGCAGCGCTTCGAGGACGCCGCCCGGGCCTGCGACGCCGTCAACAGCCCGGCGCCGAACAAATGAGCCGCCGCATCGTCATCGGCGTCGCCGCCGGCGCGGTCACCGTCGCGGTGGCCGTGCTGGCCACCCTCGGCTACGGCGGCCGCGGCCGCGGCGACGCCGCGCCCGCCGCGCCGCCGCCGAAGACCGCGCCGGTGACCCGCACAACCCTGGTCGACGCCGTCCACCTTGCCGGCAAGCTCGGCTACGGCGCCGCCGAGCCGTTCGGCGGCCGGCTCTCCGGCATCCTGACCAAGATCGCCGGCCCGGGCACCGTCCTGCGCCGGGGCGATGTCGCCTACAGCGTGAACGACCAGCCGGCCATCGTGCTGCTCGGCGACGTGCCGGCATACCGCGACCTGGTGGTGAACGTCAAAGGCCCGGACGTCAAGCAGTTCGAGGAGAACCTGCGGGCGCTGGGCTACCACGGCTTCACCGTCGACACCGTCTTCGACGGCAACACCGCACTCGCCGTGAAGCGGTGGCAGAAGAAACTCGGTCTCGCCGAGACCGGCGTCGTCGAGCTCGGCCGGGTCACGTACGTCGCCGCGCCGGTCCGCGTCGCCGAACAGAAGCAGCACATCGGCGACGAGGCCGCGGCGGGCACACCGGTGCTGACCATCACCGGCACCAGCCGTACCGTCACCGTCGAGCTCGAGGACAAACAGGCCGCCCTGGCCAAGGTCGGCACCAAGGTCCAGGTCCAGGCGACCGGCGGCAAGCCCACCGACGGCACCATGGCCACGGTGACCACGGCACAGGACGCGGGTCAGCGCAAGACCACCGTCACCGTCACCGTGACGGACCAGGCCGCACTCGCCGGCGCCGACGGCGACCCCGTCGACGTCATCGTCAAGCGGGCCGAGAAACGCGACGTGCTGAGCGTGCCGATCGTGGCGCTGCTCGCCGTCGGCGACGGCTACGGCGTCGAGGTGTACAGCGGCGGCGTGCGGCGGATCGTGCCGGTCACCGTCGGCATGTTCGCCCAGGGCCGGGTCGAGGTCGACGCGCCCGGCCTCACCGAAGGCACCCAGGTCGGGGTGGCCGGGCAATGACCATCCTTTCCCTGACCGACGTCCGCAAGGAGTACCCGGGCGGTGTCGTGGCCCTCGACGGCGTCTCGCTCGACGTCGAGCCGGGCGAGCTCGTCGCGATCGTCGGTCCGTCCGGCTCCGGCAAGTCCACCATGCTGCACCTCGCCGGGACGCTCGACCGGCCCACCAGCGGCCGTGTCCGGGTCGCCGGCCACGACGTCGCCGAACTCGCCGACCGCCGCCTCGCCGGCCTGCGCGCCCGCACCATCGGCTTCGTCTTCCAGCAGTTCCATCTCGCCGTAGGCGTATCGGCGCTGGACAACGTCGCCGACGGGCTGCTGTACCTCGGCGTGCCGCTGCGGCAGCGCCGCGACCGCGCCCGGGCCGCGCTGCAGCGGGTCGGGCTCGGGCACCGTCTCACCCACCGCCCGCACGAGCTGTCCGGCGGGGAGCGGCAGCGGGTCGCGATCGCCCGCGCGGTCGTCGGCTCGCCGCCGCTGCTGCTGGCCGACGAGCCGACCGGCAACCTCGACACCGCCGCCGGCGCCGGCGTCCTGGACCTGCTCCGCGATCTGCACGCGGCCGGCACCACCGTGCTCGTCATCACCCACGACCGCGACCTCGCCGCCGGCCTGCCCCGTCAGGTCGTCATGCGCGACGGCCGCATTGTCACCGACCACCGCACCGCCACCATCGACATCCACCCCGTTGCCCAGCCCGACGCCGACGGGCCGTACGGAGGCCAGCGTGCTTGACCACCAGCCCGCCCGGCGGCACCAGCGCGACAGCGGACCCCGACCGGCCCGGCTGCGACCGCTGGACGTGGCCCGCGTGGGCGCGATCGGCCTGCGCACCCGCCCGATCCGCGCCGCGCTGTCCGCGCTCGGCATCGCCATCGGCATCGCCGCGATGATTGCCGTCCTCGGCATCACCGCCTCCAGCCGGCTCGACCTCGCCCACCGCCTCGAGCGCTACGGCACGAACCTGCTCACCGTCACCGCCGGCGTCGACCTGCGAGGCGAACAGGCCCAGCTGCCCGATGAGGCGGTCGACATGGTCGCCCGGATCCCCGACGTCGAGCACGTGTCGGCCATCGGCAAGGTCGACGCCGCCGTCTACCGCAGCGACCGCGTGCCGGCGAGCAACACCAACGGCATCGCCGTGCTCGCTGCCCGCACCGACCTGCGCCCGGCAGTCGGCGCGACCCTCGCCGGCGGCGCGTGGCTCAACCGGGCCACCGAACGCACCACGGCCGTCGTGCTCGGCGCCACCGCCGCCCGATACCTCGGCATCGCCGAACCCGGCCCGGACGTGCGGGTCTGGCTCGGCGGGCAGTGGTTCACCGTCATCGGCATCCTGGCACCGGTACCGCTGGCCGGCGAACTGGACACCGCCGTGTTCATCGGTGCTCCCTTCGCCCATGACCAGCTCGGCTTCGACGGGCACATGAACACCCTGTACACCCGCATCGCGCCCCACGCCGTCGACGACGTCCGCGCGAAACTCGGCCGCACGGTCAACCCCGAATACCCCAACGAGGTCCGCGTCGAACGGCCCTCCGACGCCCTGCGCGTCAAGGAGGCCACCGACCAGACCTTCACCGCGCTCCTGCTCGGCCTCGGCGCCGTGGCCCTGCTCGTCGGCGGCGTCGGCGTCGCCAACACCATGATCATCTCGGTGCTGGAGCGCCGCGGCGAGATCGGGTGGCGCCGCGCGCTCGGCGCCACGAAAGGCCAGATCCGCATCCAGTTCCTCACCGAGGCCCTGCTGCTGTCCGCCCTCGGTGGCGCCGGCGGCGTCCTGCTCGGCGTCGCGATCACCACCGGCTACGCCCTGACTCAGGGCTGGCCGGTCGCGGTACCCGGCTGGGCCCAAGCCGCCGCCGTCGCCGCCACCCTCTTCATCGGCGGCATCGCCGGGCTCTACCCCGCCATCCGCGCGGCCCGCCTCTCCCCCACCGAGGCACTGGCAACACCATGACCGCACCCCTCGTCCACGGCTGATGCCACGCGCTTGATGGGGTTTGCGCTGAGGCATGGCGGGCAGCGGGCCTGCACACGCGTCGCGTTGGCCGACCGCGGCGCGGGAGCACCTGATTTGCGCTGTTCACCCAACGGAGCGTCGCTGATGACCGCATTCAAGCCGATGCCGGCGTTCGCGCTTGGACCGGACATCCCGGAGTCCGGGTTCGTCGTGACCGATCTGGGCGGCGGTACCTACGGCGTCACCCAAGGCATGGTCAACACCGTGTTCCTGGAGACCAGCAACGGTGTCGTCCTCGTCGACGCCCCACTGAACCTGGGGGGTGACAGGCTGCTCGCGGCGATCGGGTCGGTCACCTCCAAGCCGGTCACGCATCTCATCTACAGCCACGTGCATGCCGATCACATCGGTGCGGCGCACGAACTCGACCGAAAAGGTCTGCAGATCATCGCCCACGAGACGACGGGTCGATTCATCCAGGAGGCGCGCGACAGCCGCCGTCCGCTGCCGAACGTGACCTTCAGCGGCCCGCACAAGGCGCTGGACATCGACGGGACGCGGTTCGTCCTGGACTACACCGGTGACTGGCATGTGGCGGGCAACCTGTTCATCCACGTCCCCGAGCGGAAGCTCCTGACCGCGATCGACAGCTTCACCGTGAAGAGCCCGCCGTTCTTCCGGCTGGTCTTCGCTGCTCACGTGCCCGCGTACTTCAAGGCCATGGACCAGATGCTCGAATACGACGTCGAGACCGTCGTGACCGGGCACATGGCGCTGTACGGCACGCTCGAGGACGTCGCGACGAACCGCGACTACATCAACGACCTCCGCACGTCCGTGACCGAGGCGATGCGCACGGTCGGGCTGCAGGAGGCGGCCGCCGCCGCCAACGTGCCGGCGAACAACAAACAGGCCGAGCTGAAGGTGTGGATGGAGGCGGTCGTCGCCCGCGCGGCAGAGCTGATGCCATCCTGGGAGGCACGGCTCGGTGGTACCGACATCTTCCTCACCGACAACCTCAACGCGGTGGCGTGGAGCGTCTCCATCGACTGAAATCCCGCCGGCGCGGCCACCTGGCGTCGTGCATGACCGCGGGGGCAAAGGGTGAGGCCGGGTGAGGCCGGCATGGCGGATAACAGGTATCCGAGGGTGCGGAAACCGGCAGCCGGAGAGTGCAGGTGGCGGCGAGGCCATCCCTCATCGGTACGAGAGAACGTGGAATCAACACCCACACCCCACTCCGAACAGGTGATCAGGCCATGACGACCTACACAGTCGACCCGGTGCTGTGCATGGCGCTGTTCGTCTCCGACGCCTCCCAGACGTCCGACCTGGACAACGGCACCATCCGCGACGTCGTCGCGCGCACCCTCGAACAGCTCGGCCCCAACGAGTGCTACGCCCGCGCCGCAGAAGTCTTCGGCGACCGCCCCGAGGTGGCGCTCGGCCGAATCACGTGGGCCCGGGAGCTGTGCTCCCGGGCAATGAGCCTCGCCACCGTCTGACCGGCGACCCGCCAGCGGCGCGGCAAACGGCCGCCCCCCAGTCGGCCACGGCGCGGCGGCACGCCCCGTGGTGACCACCCTCAATGCTCGCCCGCCGGAAGGCGGATGGTGAAGACCGCCCGCCGCCCGGCTGGTTGCGGGCCTCGATGGTGCCGCCGTGGCCGGTGACGACCTCCCGGGCGAGGGCAAGGCCGAGGCTGAAGCGCCGAGGTCGTCGTGGCCCCGGGCGAAGCGGTCGAAGAGGCGCTTCGCGTCGGCCGGGTCGAAGCCGGTGCCGTCGTCGCGGACGATCAGCTGCACGCGCGGCGGGGCGTCCAACCGGTCCAACTCGACGCTGACGTCGCCGCCGTGCTGCGTGTGGCTGAGGGCGTTGTCGACCAGGGCGGTGAGGACCCGGCGCAGGGCCGCCCGGCGCGGCCGGCGTCTACGGTATGTACCGCATCGGCGACTCCGGGGCCAAGGCCGCCTGGACAGGCAACTTCAGCCAGAATGACACTCGTCCCGGGCATGGCTGAGTGGCGAGGAGCAACCGTGGCCAAGCATCCTGGCGAACCGCACGATGCGGGCGTCTCCGGACGGTTGAACTGGCTGCGAGCCGGGGTGCTCGGCGCGAACGACGGCATCGTGTCCACTGCCGGCCTGCTCGCTGGCATGGCCGGAGCGACCACCGCGGTCGCACCGATCGTGGCCGCCGGGGTCGCCGGCATGGCCGCCGGGGCGGTGTCGATGGCGCTGGGTGAGTACGTCTCGGTCAGCAGCCAGCGCGACACCGAGCAGGCGCTGCTGGACACGGAACGCGGCGAGCTGGCCCAGTTCCCCGACCAGGAGCTCGAGGAACTGGCCGCGCTGTACCAGGCGAAAGGTCTGACGCCGGCGACCGCCTGGCAGGTGGCCCGCGAGCTGACCGACAGGGATGCGTTCGCGGCGCACGCCGATGCGGAGCTGCACCTCGACCCGGAGGACCTCACCAATCCCTGGCAGGCCGCCTGGGCATCCGCAGTCGCGTTCACGTCCGGATCGCTGCTGCCCCTGGTGGCCATCCTGCTGCCCCCGGCCAATGTCCGGGTCGGCGTCATGTTCGTCGTCGTCGTCGCCGCGCTCGCCGCAACCGGCCACCTCAGCGCCCGGCTCGGCCGGGCCCGGCCCGGCCGCGCCGTCCTGCGCCTCGTCATCGGCGGAGCGGCGGCGATGGCCGTCACGTACGGCCTCGGCTCCTTGATCGGAACAGCCATCGGCTGAGCCGCTCGACTCGAGGTGCGCTACTGCACCGCGCCACCTGCCGCACGAGCCGCGGACGCTGTGGGCGTGTACCGTGCCGAACCACCACACCGGCGAGGGGACTGCCATGAGTGACGGGGCAACGGCGCCGGCCGAGGCGCGGCGGTGGCCGAACGTGGCCGACGACCAGGATCTGGCCTCGGCCTACGAGCTCATCTACACCGTCGCCGCGGGCAAGGACTATCAACGCGAGGCCTACGACATCACCGACCTGATCCGGCAGCGCAATCCCGCGGCGGACAGCCTCCTCGACGTCGCCTGCGGCACCGGACTGCACCTGTCCCACTTTCGCCACAGCTTCGCGCACGTCGAGGGGCTGGAGCTCGCCGAACCGATGCGCAAAGCCGCCATCGATCGCCTCGAGGGGATCACGGTGCACGCCGGCGACATGCGTGACTTCCGGCTCACCCGCACGTTCAGCGCGGTCACCTGCCTGTTCTCCTCCATCGGCTACACGCGGTCGGTCGAGGAGCTCAACCGGACCGTGGACTGCCTCGCCGCACACCTGGAACCGGGCGGCGTCCTGCTGCTCGAGCCGTGGTTCACGCCGAGCCAATGGATCTCCGGACCCGTTGACATCGGCACGGCCGCCGACGGCCCGCGGCATCTCACCCGGATGTGTGTGTCCCGCCGAACCGGCACGACGTCCACGCTGACCATGCACTACCTGCTCGGTGAGGCGGGCACCGGCATCCGGCACTGGAGCGAGGAGCACACCCTGACGCTGTTCACCGACGAGCAGTACCGCCATGCGATCCGCCAAGCGGGCCTGCGCGACCTGGAGTGGCTTCCCGGTGCGCGCGACCGGCGACCACGCATCAGCGCCGTCAAGCGCCGGCGTGCATGGACGTGAATGCTCCGCCCCTCGGTGCGGCGCCGGGGTCAGTCGAACTCGACAAGCACCGTTCCGGTCTTGCCCGGTCGGACGGCGTGGTCGGCGGCCGCGGCGATGTCGGCCACTGGATAGCGTCCCGCCACGACGAACGCGTTGCCGAGTGCTTCGGCGATCGCGACAGCGGTCGTCACGTCCCAGTCGCGCTGCTCCGGTGACGTGGTTGCGACCCACCGGTTGATCGTCACGCCGCGAACCGTCAATGCGTTGCCCAGCAGCGTTGCGGCATGCAACGCGATCGGCTGCTTGGCGAGGGCTCCGTAGGTGATGAGTGTGCCGCCCGGCGACAACAGGCCGAGCAGGTCGCCGGCCAGCCGTCCGCCGACCGGGTCGAGCGCAGCGGTGAGGGGCCTGCCGGCCACCAGAGTGCGGACGTCGTGCGGCCAGTTCGGCCGCGACGTCGCAACAACCGGCGTTGCCGGGAAACTGTGCTTGAGTCGATCCGCCCCTTCGTCGGTGCGGACAAGGTTGACCAGGGCCATACCGTGGTGTTCAGCGGCGGCGGTCATCAGCCGGCCGACTGACGATCCCGCCGCGCTCTGCAGGAAGACACCGTTGTACCCCGCGGCGCCGGTTGCCTCGACCGCACGCCGCAGCATGACCACGGTCAAGGGATTGACCAGCATCATGGCGGCGACGTCGGTCCCGACACCGTCCGGCACGGGCACCGCGAATTCGCTGGGCACGGTCAGGTACTCGCTCCAGGCACCAGGATGCAGGAAGACCGTCACCCGGCTGCCGACGTCGACGCCGGGTTTGACCACACCGGCGCCGACAGCCTCCACAATTCCGGTCGCCTCGACCCCGGCCACCCGCAGGGCATTGGCGTCAGCAGACTCGATCGCCATCAGGTCACCCGGATGAATCGGAAACGTTGTCACCCGAACGAGAAGCTGCCCCGAGCCGGGACTGGCCGGCTCGCCACCCGACTGCACCCGCAACACATCGGCAGGTGTTCCTGGGGATTCGTACACGACCCGACGTACCATGCGATCACTCCTGGAGGAGGAAGTTCTTGGCGTTGAGGTACCCGTCGAGTTGCAGCAGCTTCCCGCCTTCGCGCAACGGACCGACGTAGATGGGCGCGAACCCGAACTGCGCGGCCATCTCGGCGAACTCGTCGTTCGCGTGCTGGTCGTCGCCGGCGTAGAAGACCGCCTGACGGCCTTCGGCGTGGCGCGGCTCCGCCGCGACGTACGAGCCGTACATGGCGTTGAACGCCTTCACCATCGTCGCGCCGGGCAGGTGGCGCGCGACCCACTCGCTGCCCGTCTCATCGCCGAGCTCGAATCGTCCACCGTAGGGGTTGTATCGCGCGAACTGGTTGGTCGCGTCGACCACGACGCGGCCGCCCCAGTCACCCACCTGGGTGCCGACCTCCGGCACCTTCACGAACGGCACCGCGAGGATGACCACATCCGCCGAGGCGGCGTCCTCCACCGTCGCCGCGGTCGCGAGGCCACCGAGCTGCCCGACAAGACCTGCAAGACTTCCCGGACCCCGGCTGTTACTGATTCGCACCTGGAGACCGGACCTGACCGCGTGCGCGGCGATCGCCTGCCCGATCAGCCCGGCACCGATCACACCGACCGTGCGGAACACGACGTGAACCTCCTCAGTTCTTGCCCTGCAACGCGGGGCGTCGGCCGGCCACCTTCCCTTGCCGAGCCGTGCCCGCGTTGTTGCCACCCAAACGCGGGCTGATCGGTACCGGCCGGTCAGCTACCCTCCGTAGAAACGGGCGAGGCGAGGAGGAGATAGGTGACTACTGGTGGCTTCGCGTCGAAACGGCTGGCTCGGGTGCGGGAGCTGCTCGAGCGTCACGTCCACTCCGGCTTCGTCCCGGGTGTGGTGGCCGCCCTGGCCCGCAATGGCGAGGTGCACATCGAGGCGATGGGCAATCTCGCGTTCGAGGGCGCAGGGTCGACGACGCCGATGGCGGGCGACACGATCTGTCGCCTGGGCTCGATGACGAAGCCGATCGTCGCCGCGTGTGCGATGACGCTCGTCGAGGACTGCACCCTGCGCCTCGACGACCCGGTCGACGACCTGCTCCCGGAGCTGGCGGACATGACCGTGCTCGCCGATCCCAACGGGCCACTGGACGACACCGTTGCGGCGAAACGCGCGATCACACTGCGGGATCTGCTGACCTACACCCTCGGCACCGGCATGGTCCCCGCCTACCCGGGAACGGTTCCGATCGCCGACGCGCTGGACACACTCGGCGAAGCCGGCCCGGCGGCGAACCGGTCGCGCAGCACGCCCCCGGACGAGTGGATGCGCCGGCTCGGCTCGCTTCCGCTCGTCCACCAGCCAGGTGAGCGGTGGATGTACGACACCGCCGGCGAGGTGACGGGCGTGCTCATCGCCCGGGCCACCGGCATGTCCTTCGGGGATGCCCTGCGCGAGCGGATCTGCGATCCCCTCGGGATGAAGGACACCGCCTTCAGCGTGGGTGGCGAGAGCATCGGCCGGTTGGCGACGGCGTACGAGCCCGACAATGCCGCCACCGGTGAGCCGGTCGTCGAGGACGGCCCCGACGGGCACTGGAGCCGGCCGGCGGCGTTCGAAGGAGGTGGCGGCGGGCTCGTCTCGACCGCCGACGACTACCTCGCCTTCGCCACGGCGCTGCTCGCGGGCGGTTCCCACCACGGCGAGCGGGTGCTCTCGCGGCCGTCGGTGACCCTGATGACCAGCGACCACCTGACCCCGACGCAGAAGGCGGTCTCCGGATTCGGGCCGGGGTACTTCGACAATATGGGCTGGGGTTTCGGAATGTCGGTCCGCACCCGCCGCACGCACCTCGGCCCCTCGGTCGGCAGCTACGGGTGGCCCGGCTTCTACGGCACCGCCTGGTACAACGATCCCGCCGAGCACATGACGGCGATCTTCGTCATGCAGCGGGCGCACGCAGGCGACCAGACGCTGCCGATGTGGCACGACCTCTGGACCGCCGTCTACCAGGCGATCGACGACTGACAATTTGGCGGCGACCGCCCAGTCAGTCGGTTCGTTCGGGCAGCGGCACCGGGCTGATCTGGTAGCCCAAGTCGACGAACAGGCGCAGGAGGGCCGCACCGAGGCGGCGGATCAGTGCCATGGCGACCTTCGGGTCGGACGTAGGAGTTCCGGCCCTCAGCGTCTCGGCTGCCGCTGCAGACGGGCTGGAGTACACCTGGAGTGCGCCGGCGGCTGCTCGGGTGATGCACCACCATTCTCTACGTATATAGAGTTGTCCGGTGAATCGAGCCAGACGACCGTCGCCCCAGACCGTGGCCGTGCTGCACGCGCTGGCCGCCGACCCGGCACGCTGGCGCTACGGCTACGAGCTTGGGCAGGAGGTCGGGTTGAAGGCCGGCTCGCTGTACCCGATCCTCATCCGGCTCACCGACCGCGGCCTGCTGGATGCGTCATGGGAGACCGACCCGCCGCAGGGCCGGCCGCCACGACACCTGTACCGGCTGACCGGCGCGGGTGTCGCAATGGCGGCCGAGCTCGCGGCGGTGCCGGCCAAGCCCGCGACCGCGCCGCGCACCGAACTGCGCGGTGCCTGGTGAGCCGCGCGCGCGGCGACGGCGCCGATCGGCTGCTGGCGCTGGTGGCGTGGCTGCTGCCGGCCGGTCGCCGGGACTGGGGCCGGGCGATGCGGGCCGAGTCCGCGGCGATCGAACCCGGCCGCGAACGCTGGGGGCACGCGCTGGGCTGCATGCGGGTCGTGCTGGCGCAGCCGGCCGTGCTACGGACGGTCGGCTACCCGCTGCTGGCCGCGGCGGTACTCGCCGGCGTGCTGCGCTGGTCGGGCGGCATCGGCTACGCGCCGCTGCGCTGGGGCATCATGGGCGCCTTGGCGCTGCTGCTGGGCGTGGCCTGGTGGGGCCGCCGCCCGGGCATGCTGGGCCCGGTCGGCGCCGGCCGCACCGCGCGGGCGGTCCGGGCGGGCGGCGCTTGCCTGGTCGGCGCGCTGGCCGCCGCGTTCGCTTCGACCGCCGGCTCGCACGGCTCGCCCCGGGAGCAGGCGATGGTCGGGCTCCCGGTGTTCGCGCTGGTGCTGACGTGCTGTCTGCTGGGGATCCTGACGGTCACCGCCGAGCGTGCGGGGGTGTCCGGGCCGGCGCTCGGCACCGGGGCGGCGGCCTCGCTCGCGGCCGCCGCCTGGTGGCTGACCACCCAGCTCGTGTTCCCGCCCATGCCGGCCAGCGTCGGCGGCGCGGTGGTCGTGACGGGATTCGGCATCGGGGCGGTGGTGTTCATCGGCGCCCGCCGCGACGACGGGACCCAGGAGACCCTGCTGGCCGCGTTGTGCGTCTCCGTCCTGACCCCGCTGCTGATCTTCGCGCAGGTGCTGGTGCTGTCCGGATACGGCCCGGCTCGGCTGATCCCGAATCTGGTACCGGCGGCGCTTTCCCCGGCAGACAACCTTGCCAACAGCCGAATCGAGGTGCAGGACCCATACGTCGCACTGTTGTTCCTCGCCGGGCTGGCCGCGCTGGTGCTGACCTTCGCGGGCGTCGCCGGCAGGCGGCCTGCCGAACGCCAGGACCTCGACTTCATCAAGGTCCGCGACGAGTGAACCGCCACGCGCTCAAGGACCACCCCGTGATGCCAGGGTCAGGCGTAATACCGAGGACGGTGCTCTGATGGCGCCATCAGGGCGGTCAGTCCTGGTGGAACAGGTGTGCACCCTGGCGCGCGGCAGAGTCGGCGTCCTCGGCAAGGTCAGAGTCGCTGGCCGGCCGCGGCACGCACAGCCACAGCGCGCCGGGCGTCACTTCGACGAGGAGTGTGGTGCCGGTGTCGATGAGGTCACCGTCGAGTTGACGTGGCTGCGGCCGGTCACTCACCACCTCGACCTTGACACCGCGGAAGACCTCCATCGACGGCACTCGGCCCTTGCGCCGAAGGACTCCCCAAGCCAGCGCCACCCAGTTGCGCAAGGTCCGCGGCGTGAGCACGGCGATGTCGAGCACCCCATCATCGGGGACGGCCTCGCGCAGCAGCCGTACGCCGCACTGGAGACGGCCCACGTTCGCGATGAGCACGGTGCGGGCCCGCCGGCGCATCGGCGCGCCGTCGTCGATGCGGATCGTCACCCGCATCGGTCGGTCCTTGAGATGCCGTACGGCGCCGAGCACGTATGCCAACCAGCCGATACGAGCCTTCGCCCGGTCGGAGGTCGCGTCCAACATGTGTGCGTCGAAGCCCATGCCCGCCATGACGGCGAAGTGCCGGCCGTCGACGACACCGACGTCGAGGCGGCGCAGGCCGCCTTCCGCAGCCACCTGGAGACCGGCGGCCAGATCGGTGGAGAGGCCCAGGTTCGCGGCGAGCAGATTCCCCGTACCAGCCGGCAGGATCGCCATGGAAGCGTCGACGCCGACCATCGCCGACACTGCGGACGTGACGGTACCATCGCCGCCGCAAACGAAGACCACTTCGGCGCCGGACTCGACCGCCGCGCGGGTCTGCCCGCGGCCGGGGTCGGTCGGGGTTGTCTCGAACCACCGTGGCGCCGGCCAACCGGCGTGCGACAGCGCGTCGTCCACCGTCCGGCGCAGCGACTCGACATCATCGACCTTCGCCGGGTTGATGACAACCGCTGAGCGGGGCGCTCGGTTCGCACGTCGTGGACCGGTCGTGACCGTCATCGTGACAACCCTGCTTTCAGCCCTGGGGCGACCCGGGCAGATGGCTGGCATTCGCGAACGGCTGCACTCCTGCTGCCGCGGTCGGCCAGGATGCGACACGAACCGCAAACCAGAGATCGCGCGCTTCCGCGCGGAACCCCATCGTCCGATCGGCATACTGTTGATCGAACGCCATCACCACTCCAGCTGGACGTCGGACGCGTTGTAGATACCCGGCCTGCACGACGCCTAACCCCGATTGACCGGTCGCAAGCGCCGCCGCTTCGGCTGGTAGTCCACCTCGAGCCGGTCCTGTAACGAGCGACCTCGTCCCGCGGAGCGGACGCCGCCCGGGCTCGCTGACCGGCCGCGGCCCTACGAGGACGCATGCGCCAGGAACCTACGGGTCGCACGCAACGCCAGCCCCGAGATGGCACAGTCGAAGGTATGGAGATTCGTTGCGTTATCGTCGACGACTCTGAACAGTTCCGGTTCAGCGCCCGGCGCCTGCTGTCGGCTCAAGGCATCTCGGTCCTCGCCGATGCGGCCGACAGTCGACAGGCGCTCCGCGTCGTGGACGAACGACATCCGGATGTGGTGCTGGTTGACGTTCACCTCGGCGTCGAGAACGGCTTCGACCTGGCCGAGCGCGTCCGTTCCAGCATCGTGATCATGATGTCGGCGAGTGTCACGCCGGACGAGGTTGAGCATTTGATGCCGCACTCTCCCGCGATTGGCTTTCTGCCCAAAAACGAGTTGTCAGCCGATGCGATCAAGAGAATCTTGAGCCAGCGCGATCGTGGATGACGAGCCGAGCTTCTGCGTGCCATCGTCGACCGGCCGCTGTCTACGCCGCTGGCAGCGAATTCGGCGCCGGCCATCGCGTCCACGCTGGGCGCGCGGCATGCTGGTACTACTTCGCCCCCGGTGACACCCCGGCCCGGCCGATGCCGTGAGGATCAGCGGCACCGGCTGGCGAGCCGCCGGCGTGCCCTGGCACGGCGGCGGGCCCGGTTTCCGACAGCAATCAGCCGCCGGTAAGGCGGTCGCGGAGCGTCAGATTGCACTCCGCCGAGGGCGACACGGCCCACGAACAACGATCGCCGACCCTCGGCGATCAGCACGACACATCATGTGCTGCGGTTTCGGGTGCTCCGGGTGACGGACTGGTGTGGTGATTTGTGGTTTTCGGGTGATTGATCGGGTATATGGGTTAGCCCTCTCAGTGGCCACAAATGAGGAGTCATGATGTCCGAATACCTCGCCATGCGGAGCGTGGACATCGGCAGCCCGCTCAGCAACATGCTTCGGTCCGCGGCTGCCTTCCTTCCTCGGGCGATCGCGTTCATTGTCGTCCTGATCGTCGGGTACCTGGTGGCTCGCCTGCTGCGCGCGGCGGTCGACAAGTTGCTGGAGCGCGTCGGCTTCGACCGGCTCGTGGAGCGCGGCGGCCTCAAGACGGCGCTTGCGCGGTCCCGCTACGACGCCTCCGGCATCATCGCTCAGCTCGTCTTCTACGCGGTGCTGCTGATCACCCTGCGGATAGCGTTCGACATCTGGGGCCCGAATGCCGTTTCCACGCTCATCACGGCTGTAATCGCCTGGCTGCCGCGGCTCTTTGTCGCGATCCTGATCGTCGTGGTCGCCGCGGCGATCGCCTCCGCGGTGAGAGACGTCGCGTCCACAGCATTGGGGGGACTCTCCTACGGTCGCGCGGTGGCGAACATCGCCTTCGTGTTCATCCTCGGCATCGGCGTCATCGCCGCGCTCAACCAGATCGGGGTGGCGACCACTGTCACGACCCCGGTGCTGATCGCGGTTCTCGCCACTGTGGGCGGCATCTTGATCGTCGGCGTCGGCGGTGGGCTGGTGAAGCCGATGCAGGCGCGCTGGGACAGGTGGCTGGACCGGGCGGAGACAGAGTCGGCCCGCCGCTCCGAACTCCCGAAGGCGTACGCGGCCGGCCAGAGCGACGCCGAGCGGCTGATGGCAGAAAAGCAGCAGCCCGCAGCCGAGCCGGTCGCCGCCGGCCAGCAAGCCTCTTCGGCGTACCGCGACCAGCCTGTCGGCCAGCGCGCCCGCCCGCCGTCGGCACCGTCAGCGGCGGACGACGACACGCGGGCCGTGCCTCCGCAGACCGGTCAACCGCCCCCGGCGACCCGGTAGCGCGGGTGCCCGACCGCGGCGGTGGTTGCGGCCCTCCCGGGCCGTGCCACCGCCGTCCAGGTTGAGCGGCAACCCGGCATTCCGGGTTGCCGGGTCCGGCGGATCGTTTTGGACTCGCCCGTTCGGCCAGCCGGTCGACAGCCGAACGGTCATGATGCCGGTAAAGGAGTGGTTGCGGCCTTTTCGCCCCGGTACGACCTCTCTATGGTCGTACTTCATGAACATTCCCGCCTCGAACCTGGACGCCGGCCGCATGACCGCGCAGGGGTTGCTTGATCGCCTCCACCGACGGATCGGCGCCGCCGGCCTTGCGGCGGCAGCTGTGATTCCCAGCCTGTCGGCGCAGGTCGACCAGCACGCAGCCGAGGTGCGGGACCTGCTCGGCGTCCGCGGCCGTCGGCCGACGCTCGCAGCGTTGGCCAGCTACGCCGACGGACTCCTGGACGGGGCGACCGACCGCGGATGGCAGGCGCCGCAGCACGATCTGGCGGGCTGGGTCGGCGCGGACGGTGTAACGGTCCGGCTCGTGGCGCTGTGCGGCTTGGCCGACAGCGCCATGGCGTAGGCAGAAGCAGCTTCTACACCCGTCACCGCGCCGCCGAAAGCGTACGTCTCGGCGTTCGGACCGAAAGCGCTCGATCTCGCCGGCCGGATCGGCGACGGCTACATCGCGGTTTCCCCGCGGCAGGACCTCGTCAACGGCTCCGCAAGGCAGGCAGCGGCGACAAGCCGGTACAAGACGGCTTCAAGCCTGCTACGCGCAGACCGAAGACGAAGCCGCCCAGACGACGCACCGACTGTGACGCACGTCTGGCGTCCCAGGAAAGAGGCGGTATCGACCGTCTGCGTGCTCACTCGCCGGGGACGAGGCTGGCGACGACGTCGATGCGCTGCACGGTGGGCGGCCCGGTGAACAACTCCTCGCCCGCCTTGAGCAGCGCACCGAGGTTGGCGTCCAGGTGAGCCTGGCGGTCCTCGTCGTTGGCGAACGCGTCGTAGATGGCGAAGGTCGTCGGCCCGAGCCGCAGCCCGAACCACACGACCGCCTTGCCCTCGGCGCGGACGATCTCCACCACCGACCCCAGCCGTGCGGCGAACTCATCCGCCCGGTCCGGCTTGGCCTCGATGCTCACCAGCAGTCCTACGTTGACCATGTACGCTCCCCAGACTTCTGTAGTGATCGCTCTAGAAGGACCGTACCAAAGCTTTGTAGCGATCGCTATAGAATGGCGTCATGACGATGGGCCGCCCTCGGTCGTTCGACCGCGACGAGGCACTGGAGCGGGCGATGGTCGTATTCTGGGAGCACGGCTACGACGCGACGTCGATCGCCATGCTCACCACGGCGGTCGGCATAGGGGCGCCGAGCCTCTACGCCGCCTTCCGGGACAAGCGGTCGCTGTTCATCGAGGCCCTCGAGCGGTACATGCGCACCTACGCGGCGTTCATCGAGCGCGCGCTGACCGAGGAGCCGAGCGCCCGCGCCGCCGTCGAACGCCTGCTGCGCGACGCCGCGGCCGCCTACACCCGGGCCGACCGCCCGCACGGCTGCCTGCTCATCAGCGCCGCGACCAACTGCTCTCCGCAGTCCGCCGATATCGCGGCCCACCTACGCGATCAGCGAGCGGCCGGCGCACGCGCCCTCGAATCCAGGATCGCCGGCGACGTACGAACCGGGGAACTCCCGGCCGACACCGACCCCCGCACTCTGGCGACCTTCTACGGCGCCGTCCTGCAGGGCATGTCGGCCCAGGCCCGCGACGGCGCCACCACCGGCGACCTGCACCGCATCGCCGAACACGCGCTGCTCGCCTGGCCGGACCGGGCGCGGTAGAGCGGGACACCCTTGCTCCGTGGTCATCGTCGGGCGACGCCCTTTGATCAGCATCGGTAGGCTACGGCCGTGCGATTGTTGGTGACCGGGGGCGCTGGCGCTCACGACGGCGGTTTCCGGAGCGCCGGCCTGGTCTCTCACGACTCTGCCGACTGCACTCGGCCCGACGCAAATCAGCGGCGACCATTGATCTTCCCGGTTAACCTGCAGCCCGTGACGACTTATGAGCCGGATTGGTGGTCGATGCTGCGGGCGCTGGACGAGCCGATCGAGCCGCCGAACATCCGGCTGGAGTCGATGCTCCGGCCGGTGGATGAGCAGGCGGCACCAGGTCAGTACGTCCTGGTGGAGTCGGAAGCTGTGGCGCAGCTTGAGCAGCTCGCGCCTCCGCCTGGCGAAGGCGACGGGTTGGAAGTGCCGCGGGACTTTGACTACGCCGCCGCTCGGGCCAGGTTCGCCCGGCTCGTTGAGCGGCTGAGCGAGGTCTACGGCTGCCCGTGCGACCCGGGGCACCCGCAGGACTCCGCATGTTTCGGCAGCATCCGAGTTCCGGCCGAAGCCACCCGAACGCGCACCAAGCGCACTCGGATCCCGTTGTCGGTCGCGGTGTTGGTCAGCAACTTCGGTGCTCTCGCCACCTATAAGCCGTCCATCCAGGGGGACCAGGTAGCGCCCGTGCATCCCGACGACCGGCAACGGATCGAGGAGGCCCTCACCGGACTCGGCTACCTCGTCGTGCCGGACCACGTGCTCGCCACGCCGTACGACGGCCCAAACCGCTGGGTCTTCGGCGGTATCGCCAACGCGACCTGGTTTACCCGATTCTTCGACTACCTCTGAACAAGCCCAGATGGAGACGCGCCTTGCGGCGCGCAGGACTGATGCCCGGGCCAGGCATCCGGGTCTGCCCGCGACCCGCGCTGCGGACCGATGCGTGGCGCGGGTGGTCAGGTTGTTCGTCGACCACCACCACGCCCGTGTGCGCGCAGCGCCGGCGTGGCAAGCACTCTAACTGCCGGTCGGTGCAGATGCCGCAGCCGGTGGCGCGATGGCGATTCGGGATGTCTGCGTGGCGAGCCTGCGGATTGCACGTTCGGCAAGCAGCAGCGGGATGATGCCAAAGGCGCCGAATGAGATGTCGATGAGCTGCCACTACCACGGGATCCCGCGGATGCTACCGGCGATCAGGGCGAGGGGGACGACGGCACTTCTGGCACAGACGTCGTCACTGCGCACCACCATGAATGAACAGGCACGTTCGCGCCCGCGTGGTGCCCTGTCCAAGACGGCTGAAATCCGACCCATCTCTGGACGGGCGAATGTCGACCCTCGCCTGTCCAGTTGCTGGGAGGGCGATCATCGTGGCGTATCAGGCGCGGAGCGGAGTCGGGGACGGCCATGGCGAGAAGCTCGGACCGATCGACGGGGTCAGCTTCGTCGCGTAGGCCTCGACGTCCCAGGAGGTGATGGTGTCGGCCCGGTCGAGAGCCACGGTGAACGGACCGAGGTCGACGAGGCCAACCGTGGCCGAATCGGCCGGGAAGAACACCATCAGGAACCGCCACCGACCGTCGCAGGTCCAGGCGTCCCTGAAGGACATGCTGATGGCGGTCACGCGCACCTTGAGAATGTCCGAGCCGGTGCACCGCCCGCGGAGATGAATCTGCCAACCTTCGCGGATCGAGACCTCGACGTGCGGCTCGCCGTACTCCGTCGAGTTCCACGCGCCGACCAGTCGGTCTTGGCGGGACAGCACCTCCCCGTCCCCGTCGAAGGGCGCCATCCCGAGCGGCGGCGGCGGCGCGGGACTCGGGCTCGCCGAGCTAGCGCAGGCGGCCAGCCCGAAGGCCGCGACCAGCACCACCAACAGGACCGCCGGCCTCCTCATAGAACCAGCGATCCGCTGCCCCGCCGACGTCAGGCACTGCGCCAACGAGGGCGACCGCGTCGATGATCTCGGCTGGGTGCACCGGGTCGCGGATCGCCTCGCACCGGCCCTGGGACTCGTCCAGTCCCAGGATGCTCGAGTCGGCGAGATCAGGCCGAGGTCCCGGGTGGAGACTTCAGGTGCGCCGCCGCTTCGGCCGGATAGCCACCACGGCCCGACCGGAGGGCGGTGGCAGCCACGCGGATCAGGTCGATGTTGACACCGGCGGCGCCGCTCGGGTCGTGGACCTGCAGCCGGATGTCCAGACTCACCGCCGTTTCGGCCCATCCCTGGGCCTCGATGTTGAGGTGGGCGATCTTCTGCGATTTCAGGTGCGGCAGGTAACCGAGGGGCGCCAGCTGGACCTTTTCGGAGCCCAGAGCATTCATCTTGGACTGCTTCTTGCTGGCCGGGTTCTCGGCCAGATTGCGGAAGTCTTCGGTACCCCCCAAATTGACCTGATAGGAGCTCACCAGGGTCAAACCGCGCTCCTCCAGCAGCCGCAGCAGGGTTTTGTGCACGACGGAGCTGCCGAACTGACTGGCCAGGTCATCGCCGATCAGCGGTAGACCTGCTTCCTCGAAGCGTTTGAGCAGCGAGAAATCGCGCGCGATCGGGTCCGCGGTGGTGTTGACGAACGCCACGCCCGCCAGCAGAGCAGCCTCCGCGTACGCCCGAGCAATATCCGGCCGGCCACTCGGCGCGGAGTACAGCAGCACCTCGGCACCTTCCAGCGCCTCCGCCACCCGCCGGATCCCGGTCGAGTCCGTGAGCCCGTCCCGCACGACCACGCCAGACGGAGGAAGTTCTGCGTCGAGGCGGGGGAAATTGTTCGGCGGCGCGAAGATCGCTTGGTGCAGATCCTTGCCGACCTTGCCCTCGGAGAGGGCAAAGGCCACAACGAAGTCGATATTCTCAACGCCCAGCCCGTTCAGCTGGGGCTGATGGATGCCGACCAAGCTGCCGGTGCTGCGGTAGAAATTGATTCCCTGCACCAGCGCTGACGTGTTGTTGCCCACGCCGACGACGGCGACCTTCGCGTTTTCGATCACGGCACGAGGTTACCGTTCTACGCCCACAAGCCGGGTACGCCCTAGACCCGCCGTCCAGCCGGGCATCGTGCCGCAGTACCGCAGTGGTTCACGGCTCACGAGCCGGCCACTGTGTTCGCATTTCTGTCCAGGCGGCCCCAGTAGCTGAGGTCGCGCCAGGTGAGCCGCCGGTGCGGGCCCACCGGCGACGGTTGCGTGGAAGCCGCGTGGCCGAGGCACACAACCAATTCGGGGCTCCACCGGGCGGGCAGGTTGAGGACTGTGCTGACGGCGGCTTTGCTGAACGAGGTGACCGGTCCGGACCCGAGGTCGAGCGCGTGCGCGGCCAGCAGCATCGTCTGCGCGGCGGTGCCGACGTCGATGAGGAGACCGCTGCTCGTCGCCGGCAAGCCGTACTCCACGGCGCGGGCCACGTCGATGCAGATGACGACCGCCGCCGCCGGGTGTTGGAGCATGCCGGGCGAGACCATGCGCAGCACGCGCAGCGTCGCGGCATCGTCGATCACGACGAGGCGCTGCAGGCGCCGGTTGCCCGCGTTCGGGGCGTGTGCGGCGGCGTCCAGGATCCGCTCCAACTGGTCACGCGGGACCGGCTCACTCGTCATGGCACGCACGGTTCGACGCGTCCTGATCACCTCGAGCGCATCGCGGCTCACTGGGCGGCCCGATCGATGCCGTACCGCGTGACGAGGTGCTCTGCGAGGACGCGGCACATGGTGTCCAGCGTGGCCGCGTACCCGTCGGGGTCGGCCGAACGCGTCGCCGTCTGAGGCACGCGCTGGATCGGGCCCTCCAGCAGCGAGCGCATCTCGGGCGACACCCGAGGCGCCATGTAGCCGGCGAGCCGCTGTGCAGCGGTCAGCAGCCGCAGCGGACCGTACTCCGCGGCCTCGTCGAGCTGGGTCCGGGCGGCGGTGACGAGATAGGTGAGCAGCTCGAGCGCCTCATCCTCGGTGAGCACCATCGTCGTTCCCCTCGGTCACCCTGAACAACCCCCGTCCGACAGCACCGGGCGAGCTACCCACCAGATTCCCAGCTACACCCCTGGTCAGCGCTACTTGACCGCGCCCATGGTCAAACCCGACGACAGCAGCCGCAGGCTGGCCACGTACACCACGAGCACCGGCACCGCGGAGACGACCGCGAACGCCATCATCGCCGGCCAGTCGGCCCCGTAGGCGCCGGCCTGCACCGCGATCAGTGACGACAGTGGGTACTTCTCGGGCGAAAGCATGAACGTAATGCCATAGAGGAACTCGCCCCACGAGACGAGGAAGATCACCGAGGACACGGTGAGCATCCCGTTGCGGGCCAGCGGCAGCGCCACCGACGAGAACGTGCGGATCGTGGAGGCGCCGTCGACGCGTGCGGCCTCCTCGATCGCGGTCGGTATCTGCCCGAAGAACGGCCGCAGCAGCAGGATCGCCCAGGGGAGGAACATTGTCGCGTCCGCGAGCACGAGGCCGAACGTGGTATCGAGGAGACCCCACTTCGACAGCAGCCAGAACAGCGGGATGAGGTTCGCGGCCTGCGGCACCATCTGCAGGACGACGAGCAGTGTGAGCGCCGGCACGACGATCGCGCTCCGCGTTCTGGCGAGCGCATACGCGGCGGGCGTCGCGAACGCGAGGCACATGATCGTCGTGCCGATCGCCACGATCGCCGACTGGCGAACCGCGGCACCGAGCGCCGGATCAGCGATCGCGGCGCGATACGCCTCGAGCGTCGGGTGGAACACGATCGAGGCCTGGCTCGACAGCACCTCGCCCTGGCTCTTGAGAGACGTGAGGACAATCCACAGCAGCGGAAGCCCGTAGAGCACATAGAGCACGGAGCGGAACGAGAAGGCGATTGGCTCGCGGCGGCGGCGGATCATGCCTCCCCCTCGGTTCGGCGGACGTCGCGGGAGTAGATCAGCGCAAGCACGACGACAACGGCGAGCGCGATGAGCGCCGTGGCGGCTCCCCGTCCGTAGTCGAGCGTCAGGAACGCCTCGGAGTAGGCAAGGAACGGCAGCGTCGTGGATGCCGTTCCCGGTCCGCCGGACGTCATGACGTAGATGAAGTCGAAGCTGCGGAAGGCGTACACGATCGTCAGGATCGTGAGGACGGTCGCGGCGGTGCGGCCCGCGGGCACCAGGACATGCCATACCCGCTTCCAGGGCCGCGCCCCGTCGAGCTCCGCGGCCTCGAGCACCTGCGGGTCGACGCCGAGCAACGCCGCGCGCAGCACGAGCGCGTTGAACGGCACGACCGCCCAGGCATTGACCAGCGCGACCGACCACAGGGCGAAGTCGGAGTCGTAGAGGAACCCCAGCCCGTGGCCGCCAAAGGCGCGAAGGATCTGGTTGACCAGGCCCTGGTCGGCCAGGAGGAACTTCCAGATCGACCCGTTGACGACCGGCGGCAACGCCCAGACGAACACCATCAGACCGAGCAGGAACGAGCCGCCGCGGGTCGAGGACAAGACGGCGACCGCGACCATGAAGCCGCCGACCATCCCGATCACGGTCACGATGAGGACGAACGCCAACGTGTTGACCACGACCTGACCGAAGTCGGGCTCGCGCAGCATCGCCGCGTAGTTGTCGGTACCGACGAAGTCCCACTTGGAGTTCAGGGTCGACGCGCTCACTGCGTGCAGGCTCATGCTGCCGAGCTGTAGGAGCGGCCAGACGGCCAGCGCGAGCAACAGGGCACCTGCGGGAGTCGCCAAGGCAATGCGACGGTCGACCGTGCGGCCGCGGCGCCGGCCTCTGCGCGCCCGCGCGGGTGCGGAGAGGCCGGCGGCGGTCGTGCTCGTCGGCGCGGACACCGGGGGCACGCTCGAGCTCACGCGACCTCAGCCCTTCAACAGGGGCTTGAGCTGGTCGAGCAGCTCGTTGGCGAGTTGATCCGGCTTGCCCTGACCCGAGATCGCCTTTGACCAGTAGTTGCCGACGAGCGTCTCGACCTTGTCGACATTCTTGGACGGCACCTGCGGGCTCGGCGACGGGCGGCCCTGCTGCTGCACGATCTTGCCGAACACGCTCAGGATCGGGTCACTGCTGATCTTCGCGGACGCGGCGGCGTCGGCGCGGGCCGGGATCGAGCCGAACGCGTCGAGCAGCGTGAGCTCGCCGTCAACCGAGAAGAACGAGTCGTCGAGGAACTGCTTCGCCAGGTCGGGGTGCTTCGAGAACGCACCGACGTTCTGTACCTCGCCGCCCAGCAGGACGCCGCCCTGCGACGTGATCGGCAGGGGCGCGACGCCGTACTTGAACTTGGCCTGGGCCGCGGCGGCGATCTGCCAGTTGCCGTTGACCGCGAACACCGACGAGCCCGCGGCGAACTGCTGGAACGGGACCACCTGGTCCCACGACGCCGCCTCCTTGGACAGGTAGCCCTTGGCGATCCAGTCCTGGAGCATCGCGTACGTCTGCGCCATGGGCGCGGCCTGTGCACTGCCGTAGGTGAACCCGTTGGACGTAAACCAGGGGAAGCCCTGCCACTGGCTCTCGAGGCCCGGCTTGCCGGTGAGCGTGATGCCCTGCTTGCCGGCCTTGACGGCCTTCGCCATCACGTCCTGCAGCTCGGGGATCGTGGTGGGAACCTGGGCGCCGAGCTGGTCGAGGAGGTCCTTGTTGTACCAGAGGCCCAGCAGGTTGACGTAGCCCTGGACGCCGTACAACTTGCCGTCGATCTTCTGCAGCACGCCGTCGGGGAACTGCTTGGCGTCGGCGTAGGTGGACCACCAGTCGTCCATCGGCTTGATCGCGCCCGCCTGCGCCAGCGGGTAGGTGCCCGAGGCACCGAACACCAGCACGTCGGGGCCCGTCTTGGCGCCCGCGGCGGTGACCGCCTTCGTCGTCATCTGCTCGACCGGCACGTACTGGAACTGGACCTGCACGCCGGGGTGCTTGGCCTCGAACGCGGTCGCAAGCCGCTCCAGGCCCTGCACCTGCCCGTCCGTGTTGTAGTAATGCCAGACCGTCAGCGTGGTCGAGCCGCCGGCCGTGTCCCCACTGCTCGAGCTGCCGGACGAACAGGCCGCCAGGCTGAGCGTTGCGGCCCCCACCAGCGCGACGAGCGCGCGAGCGAGGCGGGCGTTCCTCATGAGCTGTCTCCCTCTGTCGCCATTGACCGTGCGGCGGCGCCGCCGAACCCAGGATTGTTTCATCGATGAATCGAGCCTGTTAGGGCAGTGACTTTGCCCGCCGAAAAGCTTTTCGTCAAGCGTCTCCAACGAAAGCGCTGCCGACCAGTTGTTCGCGTTGACGCTGCCAGCTGTGTCGCCTAGTTTCATCGATGAACAAACGAGAGAGGTAGATCGTCGACGTGGATGACCACACCCCCGCCGCGCCCGTGAGGCTCCGGCCGGCCCGCCGGATCGGCACTGCGAACCCGCGCCTGTTCGGCTCGTTCGTCGAGCACCTGGGCCGCGGCGTCTACGGCGGGCTGTACGCCCCCGGCGACCCGTCCGCGACGCCGGAGGGCTTCCGCGGCGACGTGCTCGAGCTCGTCCGCGAGCTCGGCGTCACCGTGGTGCGCTATCCCGGCGGGAACTTCGTTTCGGGCTACGACTGGCGCGACGGAGTCGGCCCGCGAGACGCCCGCCCGCGCCGCCTCGACCTCGCCTGGAAGACCGTCGAGCCGAACACCTTCGGCACCGACGAGTTCGTGGCGTGGTGCCGGCACGCCGGCGTCGAGCCGATGCTCGCGCTCAACCTCGGCCTCGGCGACGCACGCTCGGCGCTCGGCTTGCTCGAGTACGCCAACCACCCGGGCGGCACGACGCTCTCCGACGCTCGCGTCGCCAACGGCTCGCCCGAGCCGCACGACGTGCGCCTGTGGTGCCTCGGCAACGAGGCCGACGGCCCGTGGCAGCTCGGCCACAGCTCCGCAGCCGCCTACGCCGAGCGCGCGGCCGTGACCGCCGCCGCGATGCGCCGGTTCGACCCCGCGCTCGAGCTCGTCGTGGTCGGCAGCTCGCACGAGCGGATGCCCACGTTCGGCACGTGGGAGCGCGAGGTGCTGACCCGCACGATCGACCTCGTCGACCACCTGTCATGCCACATCTACTTCTACGACGAGGGCGACCGCGCGCGGTTCCTGCGCTCGTCGGACATGCTCGACAGGTTCCTCGACGACGTCGCGGCGACCATCGCGCACGTGCGGGCCGCGACGCGTAGCGAGCGCGACGTCAGCATCAGCCTCGACGAGTGGAACGTGTGGAACTACACGTCGTACGACGAGATCGAGCCGCGGCGCGTGTTCGAGGAGGCGCCGCGCATCCTCGAGGAGCAGTACACGCTCGCCGATGCGGTCGTGGTCGGCACGCTGCTGCAGAGCATCCTGCGCCATGCGGACGTCGTCGCCATCGCCGCGATGGCGCAGCTCGTCAACGTGATCGGCCCGATCCGCGCCGAGCCCGGCCGGCCCGCCTGGCGGCAGACCACGTTCCACCCGTTCGCCGCCGTCGCCCGCAGCGCGGGCCACACCGTGCTGGACACCGCGGCGGACGCGACGGGCGGCGCCGACGCGACGTGCGTCGTGACCGTCTCTCCCGGCGGCGACCACGCGCTCGTCCACCTGGCCAACCGTTCGACGACCACGGCCGCCGACATCGCGCTCGACCTGCGCGAGCTGGCCCCGCGCTCCGTCGAGCACGCCGAGCTGTTGTGGGCGCCGGACCCTGCGGCGACGAACACGGTCGATGACCCCGACGCCGTCGTGCCGCGGCCGCTCGACACCAGGCTCGACGACGGCACGCTCGCGCTTCGGCTGCCGCCTGTATCCTGGGCGACTGTCCGCGTCCGCTGCGCAACCGGAGGTAGGTGAGCAGATGGCACGCAAGGGCGAGAGCGTCACGATGGCCGACGTCGGCGCCCGCGCCGGCGTCACGGCCAGAACCGTGTCCAACGTGCTCTCCGGGCACACGTCGGTACGGCCCGAGACGCGTGACCGCGTGCTGCGCGCCGTCGACGATCTCGGCTACCGCATGAACACGTCGGCGCGCAGCCTGCGGACCGGGCGGACCGGCACGATCACGCTCGCCATCCCTGACCTGATGATCGACTATTTCACCGACCTCGCCCGGCGCATCATGACCGAGGCCGAGCGGCACGACTGGACAGTCGTCATCCAGCAGACGGGCGCCCGGCGCGAGAACGAGATCGCGATCCTCTCCGGCGCACGCCGCCAGCACTCCGACGGCTTGATCTTCCAGCCCCACGCGCTCGGACCCGGCGACGAGCGGTACCTCACGGGCAACGACCGGCTCGTCATCCTGGGCGAGCGAATTTTCCGCGGACCCGTCGACCACGTCACGATGGCCAACACCGAGGCGGCCCAGCTCGCGACGCAGTACCTCGTCGACCGCGGCCACCGCCGGATCGCCGCGATCGGCGCGAACCCGCGCGTCGCCACCACGTCGGCCGCGTCGCTGCGCCTCGAGGCGTTCCGCGACACGCTCGCCAAGAACGACCTGTCGGTGCCCGCCGAGTACATCGTCACCGCCGAGGAGTGGCACCTGCGCGACGGCGCCGCCGGCATGGCGCGCCTGCTCGGCCTGCCGCGGCCGCCTGATGCGGTCTTCTGCTTCAACGACACGATGGCGTTCGGCGCGCTCCACGCGCTCGCGGCCCGCGGCGTGCGCGCGCCCGACGACGTGGCCGTCATCGGATTCGACAACGTGCCGATGGCGGAGTTCACCACGCCGCCGCTCACCACGATCGAGCCAGGCACCGCGCAGGTCGCCAAGCAGGCCGTCGACCTGCTCGCAGCACGCGTCGCCGGCCGTGGCACGCCGCCGACCGAAGTGTTCACGGACTGCTCGCTCGTGGTGCGCAAGTCGGCCTGACCGCCCCGCGCCGGACCGAGACGCGCGCCGGCAAGGGCGACAACGCGGTGATATGGGTCGTTAGTGGACGTACCGGCGGGCCAGGCGGCTGCGGCGTAAGATTCCCAACATGGTGTCGACCGCAGGCGAGGCACCCTGTTTCGGTGCGGCTTGCATCCGAACTCGCCGGAGGGCCTGACCCGGCAGGGCGCTGATGCCTACGGCGCTCGACGCGGCCGCGGAGGCGAGGTGGCTGGCGTTGTCGAGCAGCGTGCCACACGCCGCCGGCGGATATCTCCGGCGGTCGTGGCAGAGCTTGCGGCTGGTGCCACAGCATCTGGGGTTACCAGCGGATCACGTTGCGCGCCTCGTTGCCGACCCACCCCGGCGTCATCAAGCCGTTGGCCGGCATGGCGCCGTCGAATCCAGACCGGGCGGCGGTACGGATCCGCTAATTATCGGGTACAACCGAGTTCGGGAGTTGTCATGACCACCCCAGTGGAAGACCTGATCACCGTCGACCTCGTCGATCTGGACCTGACTGCGGCCGACCGCCACGAGTCCATCCGGGCGCTCGCACAGCGGGTCGCGGCCACCGGCCGCGTCACCGACCTTGACGGCTTCCTGACGGACGTCCTCACCCGCGAGGCGCAGATGCCCACCGGCATCGAGGGCGGGGTCGGCATCCCGCACGCCCGGTCGTCGCACGTCTCCGCGGCGGCGCTCGGCTTCGGCCGCAGCGCGGCCGGCGTGGATTTCGGCGCCACGGACGGGCCCGCGCACCTGATCTTCCTCGTCGCAGCTCCCACCGGCGACGACGACCTACACATGAGCATCCTCGCCTCGCTGGCGCGGCGGCTCGTCCATGCCTCGTTCCGGGAGGCACTGCTGAACGCGACGACGGCACACGACGTCGTGGATCTCGTCAACCGGGAGGTGCCGGGCGATGAAGATAGTCGCCGTGACCTCGTGTCCGGCCGGAATCGCGCACACGTTCATGGCCGCGGAGGCGCTGGAGCAGGCAGCCCACGCGGCCGGCCACGAGATCATCGTGGAGACTCAGAGCGCAGGGACGGTCACGCCGCTCAGCCCGGAGCAGATCACGGCCGCCGACGCGGTGGTGTTCGCGGCCGACGTTGAGGTTCGCGATCGCGCCCGGTTCGACGGCAAGCCCCAGGTGATCGCCCCGGTGAAGCGGGCCATCATCCACGCGCCCAGTCTGATCCAAGAGGCCGCCGCGGCGGCCAAGCGGTCGTCGGCCGCTGCCGGCCAGAGCGCCGCCCCGTTGAAGAAGAAGATCGCCGGCCCGTCCACGAAGAAGCAGGCCGGACGGTCGCCGGCCGCTGCCGGTCCGATCGCCGCCTTGTCCACGAAGGTGGACCGCAGCGCCCCCCTGGCAACGCGCATACGTCAGTGGCTGATGACCGGCGTCAGCTACATGATTCCGTTCGTCGCCGCAGGCGGCATTCTCATCGCGTCGTCGTTCCTGATCGGCGGCCCGTCGATCGCGAGCAAGGTCAGCGGCGGCACCTTCGAGGGCGTGACATACCCGGGCGTCGCCGACCCGTCCAAGCTGTGGGCGACGCTGGGGCTCGCGGGGGTCCTGTTCGAGATCGGCTCTGTCGCGTTCTCCATGCTGGTACCGATCCTGGCCGGCTTCATCGCCTTCGGCATGGTGGATCGGCCCGGGATCGTCCCCGGCGTTGTCGGTGGCCTGCTGGCCACCTCGATCGGCGCCGGCTTCCTCGGCGGCCTCATCGCCGGCCTGCTCGCCGGGACGGTGGTCATGGCGATCAACCGGATCAAAGCGCCTCGCGCGGTCGCGGGCGTCATGTCGGTGGTGGTCGTTCCGCTGTTGTCGAGTGCGATCGTGGGCAGTCTCATGATCATTGCTATCGGGCAGCCGATCTCCGCCGTGCAAAAGGGCCTGTCCGCCTGGCTGACCGCGCTGAGCGGCGCCAACGCGATCCTGCTCGGCCTGCTGCTGGGCGCCATGATGGCCTTCGACATGGGCGGGCCGGTCAACAAGGTGGC
The DNA here is from genome assembly GCF_039537565.1 of Dactylosporangium darangshiense. Taxonomy (NCBI): domain Bacteria; kingdom Bacillati; phylum Actinomycetota; class Actinomycetes; order Micromonosporales; family Micromonosporaceae; genus Dactylosporangium; species Dactylosporangium darangshiense. The sequence goes on along the minus strand of NZ_BAABAT010000002.1, from coordinate 163,365 downwards.
GTACACCTTCGGCCTCGCGGGACTGGCCAGCGGCAACCACACCGTGATGGCCGCCGTGATGGCCGCCGGCATGACCCCGCCGCTCGCGCTTGCGCTGGCCACGGTGCTACGCCCGAAGCTGTTCACCGATGCCGAGCGCAGGGCCGGTGAGGCCGCGTGGCTGCTCGGCGCCTCGTTCATCACCGAAGGTGCCATCCCGTTCGCAGCGGCCGACCCGCTGCGCGTGATCCCGTCCATCATGGCCGGCAGCGCCGTGACCGGCGCCCTCTCGATGGCCTTCCACGCGACCTCCTGGGCACCGCACGGCGGCATCTGGGTCATCGGCCTCATCGGCAGGCCGGTGCTCTACGTGCTGGCCATCGCCGTCGGTGCGGTGATCAGCGCCATCTGCATCATGGTTCTGAAGGCACGCCATGCAGCCGTCCGCCGAGTGCCCGATTCGCCGCAGGGCGAGATGGAGCGGGCGGGCCGGGCCTGAAGGTTGACAGAACTCCATGTGGACACCCCTGGGTTGGCCACGCGCTAGCCTGATACGGAGGGGCGGGCATGAGCCGGACCAGGGGCGGGCTGATCAGCCGCATGGTGCTGGCGACCGGCGCACTGTTACTGATCGTCGGCGCGGCATTCGGCGTCCTGCTCTTCTCGATCAACGAGCAGCGGACCACCGCCCGCGTGACGCGCCACGCCCAGCAGGTTTTCGACGCCGTCGGCGACGTCGAGCGGCTCGCCGACGATGCGCAGACGAGACAGGTGCAGTACTTCGTCACCGGGGACGCCGGGTATGTCGCCGACTGGCAGGTCGCGACGGCGGACCTCCCCCGCGCGACCGAGCACCTGGAGCAGATCGCCACGACGAGCCAGGAGCGGCACCACGCAGAGCGCATCGCCCAGATCTCGCGATCGTTCGTCGACGACTACTCGATGCCGGTCATGGATGCGGCCCGGCGAGGCGATCCGAACGCGCGGGACGCGGCGACGATGCGGGAAGGCGATCGGCGGATCGCCGAACTGCACGCGGAGGCCCAGACCCTCAGGATGACCGAGCGGCAGATCGTCGACACCTCGGACGCCCGCATCGACCGGCTGGTCCAACAGGAGATCCTCGCGGTCGTCGGCGGCCTGGCGGGGTCGGCGCTCGTCATCGCCCTCGTCGGGTGGTACCAGACACGGGTCATCGTCCAGCCGATCCGCCGGGTCGCCGCCATGGCCGACCGGCTCGCCAGCGGCGACCTCAGCACCCGGCTGCCCGAGACCGGCACCGTCGAGATCGGCCGGCTGGAACGCTTCTTCAACGTCATGGCCGCCTCGCTGGAGCGCGGTTACCGGGAGCTCACCGAGCGCGTCGAGACGCAGATCGCCCTGCGGCGCATCGCCACGCTCGTCGCGCGCGGCGTCCCGCCGGCCGAGGTCACGGCTGCGGTCGCCGCCGAGCTGGGCCAGCTGATCGACACCGAGTCGGTGCGGATCGTGCGCTACGAACCGGACGGCACCGGAACGGTCGTTGCGGCCTGGGGCGGTGCCGACCTGGATCTGCCGGTCGGCGCCCGGATGCCGCTGGACGGCCGCAACGTCACGGCGATGGTACTGCGGACCGGCAAGCCGGCCCGCATCGACGACTTCACCGAGGCCACCGGAGTTCTCGGCACCCACCTGCGCGAGCGCGGCCTTCGCGCGGCGGTCGGCGCCCCCATCCACGTCGAAGGGCGGCTGTGGGGCGTCGTGGCCTCCGGGACGGCCTGCGAGGAACCGCCGGCGCCCAACGCCGAGGCCCGGCTCGCGGAGTACACCGACCTGATCGGCACCGCCATCGCCAACACCCAGGCCCGCGCGGACCTGATCGCGTCGCGGTCCCGGTTCGTGCTCGCCACCGACCAGGCGCGCCGCCGGATCGAGCGCGACCTGCACGACGGCGTCCAGCAGCGGCTCATCTCGCTGGGACTGAACCTCCGCCGCATCCAGGAGTGCGTGCCGACGGACCTGCCCGAGCTGCGGGAGGAGCTGTCGGCGGTCGTGGCCGGGCTCACCGGAACCGTCGACGACGTGCGGGAGCTCTCTCGCGGGGTACACCCGGCGATCTTGTCCGAGGGTGGGCTGAGGCCCGCGCTGCGCGCGCTGGCCCGCCGCTCCGGCGTGGCGGTGGAGCTGGACGTCCGGCTGGACGCCCGCCTGCCGGAGCCCGTGGAGGTGGCCGCCTACTACGTGGTGGCGGAGTCGCTCACCAACGCCGCGAAGCACGCCGGGGCGACCGTCGTCTCGGTACGAGCGGACGTCGACGACCATCAGCTGCGCCTGGTGGTCCGGGACGACGGCGTCGGCGGCGCCGAAGCCGGGCATGGCTCGGGCCTCATCGGCCTGGCCGACCGGGTGGAGGCCCTTGGGGGCACGCTGACGCTGGACAGCCCGCGGGGCGGCGGCACCTGCCTGGAGGTGCGCCTCCCCCTCGACGAGGCCGCTCTGTGACCGGGGAGTCCTGAACCGGGCGGGCGGGAAGCCCGCGATGGTCGGGCTGCCACTATATTGACAGCCTTGAACGCCACCGATTCAATGAGGCGCCGGAGTCACACCCTGACGAAAGCGGCGCAGCGATGACGGAACGGATCCCCATCGGGTTCACCGGTGCGCGGGGCGGCGAATGCGGGCTGAGCTGGGGCCAGACTGCGATCTGGCGGGCGATCCAGCGCCTCGTTCCCGACGATGCGAGCCTCAACATGAGCTGGGTGACCGCGCTGGAGGACGAGGGCATCTGCGTCGACACGCCGCTGTCGAGGATCACCGACACGGTCGCGTACATCATGGCCCGCCACGAGTCGTTGCGCACGAAGGTCCGGCTCGACGAGGTCCGCGAGGCGCGGCAGATGGTGGCGCGGGAGGGGGTCATCGAGCTGGAGGTCGTCGACGCGGAGCGGGACGAGGCCGCCGCCGCGGCACGGCAACTGCAGCGAAGGCTCACCGAGCCGCCGTTCGACTACCCGAACGAGTGGCCGCTGCGGGTCGGCGCGGTGCGCGTCGGCGACGTCGTCACGCACGCCGTCTTCGCCATCTGCCACCTCGTCACCGACCGGGGAGGGCTCACCGCGCTCGTGCGCGACGTCCTGGACAGCCTCGCCGGCCACCCCACGCTCGACCCGCCCGACCGCCAGCCGTACGACCTGGCGCTGCACCAGCGATCCGACGCGGGGCGGCGACAGAGCGAGAAGGCGCTTCGGTACTGGCAGCGCCACCTGCGCGCCGTCCCCCGCAACCGGTTCAGCGAACCCGACGGCGATCCCCGGTTCGTCAGCGCCACCCTCAGCTCACCCGCCGGCGACCAGGCCGTCAGCCTGCTCGCCGACCGCGAGCGGGTCAGCACGTCCGCGGTCATCCTCGCCGCCGCCGCGGTGCAGCTCGCCCGCCAGACCGGCGCCCGCGAGGCCGTCCTGCAGGTCATCGTCAGCAACCGGTTCCGCCCCGGCCTCGCCGATTCGGTCGGACCCGCCTCGCAGGACGGACTGTGCGTCATCGAGGTCGGCGACGACGAGCTCGGCCCCGTCATCGGCCGGGCCATGCGGGCCTCGATGCAGGCGTACCTGCACGCACAGTACGACCCGGCCGCCCTCGATGCGCTCGTCGCGCAACTCGGCGACGTCGACCTGTCCTGCTCGTTCAACGACCGCCGCTTCGACATGCAGACCCCCGTCTCCGCCGCGGCCGGCGTCAGCGCCGATTCACTGCGCGCCGCACTGCCCCGCACGGCGCTCACCTGGGAGCCCGTCGATCACTACGGCGCCCGCTACTTCCTGCACGTCAACGCCGTGCCCGGCGTGCTCGACCTCACCCTCTTCGCCGACACCAGCGTCTTCGACCGCGCGAAGATCGAGGAGCACCTGCGCGGCATCGAGGCGCTGCTCGTGGCCGAGGCGCTCGGCGCGCTCACCGTGGCCGCCTGACCGTTGCCCGTCTACGCGCACGCCACCTCCTGCATCTCCGGCGGGACGCTGCGCTTCACCCTGCTCGGCCCCGGCCCGGACACCGTCACGGTCCACGACGCCACCGACGATCGCCTCCTGCTGACGGCCGACGTCGACTGTCCGGTGTGGACACTTGCGGTGCCCGAGGACTGGCCCAGCTCCCTCTGCCGGGCCGTCTTCAAGAACAGGGACCAGGAGGTGTACTTCGTGGTGCGCCGCCCGGCCGGCCACCCGTCCGCCGCCACGCTCGTCTCGGTGCCGTTCGCGACCTGGCAGGCGTACAACCGTTCCGGCATCCCCGGCGAAAGCCTCTACTACGCCGAGGAGCCGACCAGGGCGTCCCACGTATCGTTCGACCGCCCCGGCGGCGGGCCGCCCCCGGAACGCTGGGAGGACGGGCTGCTGCGCTGGCTTCGTCCGGCCGGCTACCAGGTCGACTTCTGCTCCAACCTCGACCTGCACGCCGACGGCCCGGCGCTGCTGCGCGGATACCGCCTGCTCGTCGTCAACGGCCACGACGAGTACTGGTCGAAGGAGATGCGCGACGCCGTCGAGTCCTTCACCGCGGCCGGCGGCAACGTCGCGTACTTCGCCGCCAACACGGCGCTGTGGCAGGTCCGCTTCGAGGATGCCGACCGCACCATGGTCTGCTACCGCGACCCGGTACGCGACCCCGTCGCCGCAATCGACCCGGCGCGCACGACGGTCGAGTGGGCGGCGGCCCCGGTGCACCGCCCGGAGAACACGATGACCGGCGTCGGCTACCGGCACGGCGCCGGCGCATGGGGCGAGTTCATGGACGTCATGAAGGAGACCGACTACACGGCCCGCTTCGCCGAGCACTGGGTGTTCGCCGGCACCGGCCTGCGCGACGGCGACCGGTTCGCGCTCGGCGCGGTCGGGTACGAGACGGATGCCGCGCTGCACCGGGACGTCGACGGTGTACCCCGCATCACCGGCGCCGACGGCACCCCGCCTTCGTTCGTCATCCTGGCAACGGCGGACCTGCGCCACTGGCGCCGATACGGCCAGGGCGGCCACGCGACGATGGGCGTGTTCCGGCTGGGCGCCGGCACCGTGTTCAACGCGGCAACGGTGAACTGGGGCAACACGCTCGCCGATCCGGTGGTCGACCGGATCACCCGAAACGTCCTGGACCGCCTCTCGGCGCCGCCGGACCCGTCCCGCTGGGACGCGATCGGGCCGGCACCGCAGCTGGCCGCGCTGGTCGCCTGCGAGCACGCCTTCTGGGCGCTGACTCCGGACGGCACGCTCCTGGTCCGCGCCGCCTGCGGCCAGAACCTCCCCTGGCGCCCGGCCGGGGCGCCCCCGGATGCGTCCCAGGACCCGCCGGTGTGCCTCGCGGCGCCGCGCGAGGCCGTCTGCGGGATGGGGGTCGGGCTGTATGCCGCGACGCCGCGGGGACGGCTGCTGTACCGCGAGCCGGTCCGGGAGCCGGCGCCGTGGGAGGAGATCGGCACCGCACCGGACGGGATCCTGGCGCTCGCCAGCGCCGACGGGACACTCTTCGCCATCACTGAGGACGATCGGATCCGGTGCCTGCCGCTGGCCCGGCTCGCCGAGGGCGACCACTGCTGGCCTGACGCCGGGAGCGCCGCGGGAGCGGTCAGCCTCACCGCGGCGGGCGGGCTGCTCTTCGCCGTCGACCGCAACCACCGGCTGCGGGCCCGGCCGCCGACGGCCACGGAGGCGGCCTGGTCGGACCTCGGCCCGGCCGGCGACCGCACCGTCATCGCCGGGTACGACGGCCATCTGGCAGGTACCGGCGGCGATCGGCTGCTGCGGTGGCGCGACATCGCCCGGGACCCGCGTTGACCCACCGGCGTCGGGCGCTACGACTGCTTGGCCAGGCGGGCCGCGACGTGCTCGATGCCGCCACACCAGACGCGACTGATCGACCGCACGGCGCGGATGTCGTGCAGCGGGTCGCCGTCGACGAGTATCAGGTCGGCCCGCCGTCCCGGTTCGACGACGCCACGGTCGATCAGGCCGAAATGTTCGGCGGGCAGTACCGTCGCGGCGCGCAACGCGTCGACGGTGCTGAGGCCGGCATCGACGAGCAGTTCCAGCTCGTAGTGCAGGCTGTCGCCGAACGTGAAGTCACCTGGCGCCACGGCATCCGTGTTGGTGTCGGTGCCGGCCAGAATCGGTACCCCGGCACGGTAGGCGGCGGCGACGCTCGCCCGCGCGCTGTCGTAGTTCGCGTCGGGCATCGCCCACACCGCCCGCATTTGCGGTGACGTCGACGGCCCCGTCAACGCGTCCATCATGACCAGCGTTGGGATCAGCGTCTGGCCCGCGGCCGCCATCCGGTCCGCCACGATCCGGTCCAGGGGCCGGTCCAGCGGCGTGTGCGTGAGGGCGTCGACCGCGGCCGCCTGCGCCAGCTCCGCGGCCTCGTACGACAGGGCGTGCGCCACGACGTGCCGCCCGAGCCGGTGCGCCGTGGCGACGAGCGCGTCGACCGTGGCCCGGTCGGGGCTGGGCCCGGGCAGATCGATCAGGATCTTCAGGTAGTTGGAGCCCTCGGCGAACCGTTCGGTCACGAATCGCTCCGCTTCGCCGGCGTCACGGATCAGGCCGCGCTCGCCGATCCCGGGGATGTGCGAGTGGATGCAGCTCGGGGCCATCGCCGCCGTGCCGGCGCTGCGAATGTCGGTGAGCCCCCGGATCCCACGCATCGAGTCGATGAACTCCGGCGGGGCGTTGGCCATGTCCAGGGCGGTGGTCACCCCGAAACGCACCAGCCGCTCGAGCGCGGACGGCCCGTTGAGGTGCAGGTGGGCGTCGATCAGCCCGGGCAGCAGCGCCGCCCCCGCGCCGTCGACGACCAGCTTGGCGTCCGAGGCGTCGAATCCGATGCGGTCGCCGTCGAGCGCCACCGTGGCGGGCGGGAGAAGTTGCCTGCCATCGAACACGCGCACGTTGCGCAGCACAGTCTTCATGGGAGGAACGTGCCCACATTCCGCGCCGGCGAACGCCCGTCGGGGCGGGTGGAAGGGCGGCTGCTGTCGCGCGGTGCCGTGCCGAAGCCCGCATCCGCCAGGTGGGAGCCGGCGTACGAGGTCCACGGCCACCTGGCCTCGCGGCGGCGGACCTCACGCCATGTCGCGTCGCGGCATCATCGAGGCGAGGTAAGGACCCGTCGGCCGCGTTGCGCGCCGGCCCGGGGCGCACATCGGCGCCTGGCCGGCGACCGTGGTGGAAGTGGGTTGCGCGGCGGTCCGCCGACGGCCAATATCAGCATTGGTCGATCAGCGGGGGCGGGCGGCATGGTGCGACGGTGGATCACCGGCTTGGCCGGGCTCGGTGGGGAGCGGCTGCGCCTGCTGCGCCTGCTGTTACGGGCCGGACCCGCACCAGCGGGGTCACTGGTGGCACTGGAGGCAACGCGAGCGGTAATGCCGACCGCGCAGGCGCTCGCTGTCGGGCACCTGGTCGCCGTGTTCGCCGCGGGGGTGGCCGACACACAGCTGGCCGGGCGGCGGCGCTGGTGGCGGGGCTGCTCTTCGTCGACCACACGGTGTGGCTCGTGCTGCAGGCCGTGCAGACGATGGTCGCGCGCCGCATCGACGGTGACCTGCGGGCGCGGGTCCGGCTGCAGGCCACGCGGCTGCCTGGGCTGGACTGGCTGGAGAGCCCGGAGTTCCAGGACCGGGCCGCACAGGCGGTCGACGTCGGCATGGGACTCGGCTGGGATCGTTCGGCCGGCGGCGCGGCGACCGGCCAGCTGCGGCTCACGTTTCGGATGTTGAGCGCGTTGGCCGCGACCGCGCTGCTCGCCACGTTCTCGGCGGCGCTGGCGATCGGGTTGCTGGCGGTGTCGCTGGCGCTGCGGGCGAGCGTGCGCCGGGAGTGGATCGGGATCGTCGACAGACTGGACGCGGACACGGCCGGGCAGCGGTACCACAACTACCTCTCCGAGCAGGCGGTGTTCTTCGCCGCCAAGGACGTGCGGTTGTTCGGGTTGAGCCCGTGGTTCGCCGGACGGTTCCGCGCGCTCGGCATGGGCACGTACGGGCCAGTGTGGCGGCAGCTGCTGGCGGTGCTTCGCCGGCAATGGTGGGCGGCGACGCTGACGGTAGCGGCGGCCGGCGCGGCACTCGGGTTGCCGGCCGCCGCGGTCCTGACCGGCTCCCTCGACGGCGCGCGGCTCATCACGTACGTGCTCGCCGCATGGGGGGTCATGGCGATCAGCGCGATGGGCCTGGAGGCGTACGACATCGAGCACGGCCGGCGCGCGATCGCCGCGGCCGACGATCTGGCGGCGCACCCGGTGGCGGCGGGCTCTGCCGGCCACCCCGTCCCGGCCGCTGCGCCGACGATCCGGTTCGAGGACGTCGTCTTCACATATCCGGGCGCGACCCGGCCGGTCCTCGACGGGCTGACGCTGACGATCCGGCCCGGCGAGACCGTCGCCCTCGTGGGGACCAACGGCGCCGGCAAGACCACCCTCGTGAAGCTGCTCGGCGGCCTCTACCGGCCGGAATCGGGCCGGATCACCATCGACGGCGTCGACCTGGCGACGCTCGACCTGCCGGCGTGGCGGCGCCGCCTCGCGGTGCTGTTCCAGGACTTCGTCCATTACCCGGCCGACCTGCGCGAGAACGTGGCGTACGCGGCGCCGGAACGGATCGATGACGCCGCGGTGCGGACCGCCCTGGAGCAGGCGGGCGGCGCCGCACTGCTGGCGGGGCTGCCGAGCGGGCTCGACACCTCACTGTGGAACGAGGGAACCGACGGCACCGACCTCTCCGGCGGGCAGTGGCAGCGGGTCGCCCTGGCTCGGGCACTCTTCGCCGTCGCCGCCGGACGGCACGTGCTCCTCCTCGACGAGCCGACCGCCCACCTCGACGTGCGCGCCGAGGCTCAGTTCCACGAAGCGGTGATGTCCAACGTGGGCGACGCGACGACGATCCTGGTGTCGCATCGGCTCTCCACCGTGCGGTCAGCCGACCGGATCATCCTGCTCCGTGACGGGCGGGTGGCCGAGGAGGGCTCGCACGCGGCGTTGCTGGGGCTCGGCGGGGACTACGCGCGCTTCTTCACGTTGCAGGCCGAGGCGTTCACCGCGAACGCGACCACGGAGGGCGTCCGATGATCGACTGGCTGCGCCTGCTCGGGCGCATGACGCGGCTGACGTTGCGCACCGACCGCCGGGCCGCGGTGGCGTTGTGCGCACTGACGCTCAGCCAAGGCGCGGTCATCGCCGCAATCGGCCTGAGCCAACGATTTCTGGTCGACCACAGTGTGGCGGGCGACACCGCCGCCGTGGTGGGCGCGGTGGTGCTGGGCGCCGTCGCGCGCGGGGTGTCGGCGACCGCCAGCCGGGTCGAGGGTACGCTGTCGATCTATCTGAGAAGCCGGGTGCGGATGGCGTTCAGCGAACAGGTGCAGCGCACGGTCGCGACCATCCCGACGATCGCCCACCTCGAGCACGGGCCGCACATCGACCGGTGGAACCGGATCTTCCAGGGCAGCTACGCCGCCGCGTCGATGCCGTGGGCGGTGCTCAACGCGTCCGCGTCGGTGGTCAGCCTCGCCGTCACGATCGGTCTACTCGCCTGGGTCAGGCCGGCGCTGTGCCTGCTGGCGCTGCTCGCCGTGCCGCTGTTCCTGGCCGGCCGGCGCTCCGACCGACTGCTGCGGGACGCCCGCGACGCCGGCGCCGAGGACCTGCGGCACGAGCAGCGCCTCCACGACCTGTGCATCCGGCCCGAGCCGGCCAAGGAAGTGATGCTCACCGGCGGCGGCGCGGCACTGAGCAACCGCGCGACCGATCTGTGGGCGGCCGCCTCCGCCCGCGAGATCCAGGCCCGGCTGCGCGGCGTCGCGTACCAGACCGGCGCCTGGCTGCTCTACGGCGCGGGCCTCGCCACCGGCCTGCTGGTCGTGGGCCGGCTCGTCGCCGCCGGCCAGACCACGGTCGGCGCCGCGGTCATGGTGGTCTCGCTGGCGACCCAACTGCAGAGCCAGCTCCGGACCGTGCTGGAGGGGCTCAGTACGGTGGCGGAGGCCGGTCAGGTGGTCGGCCACTACACCTGGCTGAGCCAGTACGCCGCGGACGCAGCCCGCCCGGGGCAGCCGGCACCGCGCGTGCTGACCAGCGGCATCACGTTGCGTGACGTCCGCTTCCGATACGCCGGCGCCGAGCGCGACACCCTGTCCGGCATCGACCTGGACCTGCCCGCCGGCAGCACGGTGGCGATCGTCGGGGCCAACGGCGCCGGCAAGTCGACGCTGGTCAAGCTCCTCACCGGGCTGTACGAGCCGACCGGCGGCCAGATCACCGTCGACGGCCGGCCGCTTGACGAGTTGGACCGGGCCGGCTGGACCGCCGGGCTGTCCGGGGTGTACCAGGATTATGCGCGGCTGCAGATGCGCGCTGGTGAGACCGTCGGGGTCGGCGATGTCCGGCACATCCGGGACACCGCGCGGATCCGTGCCGCACTCGACCTCGCCGACGCCACCCGGATCATCACCGACCTTCCCGACGGCCTCGACACCCGGTTGGGCGCCGCGTTCGGCGGGGTGGAGCCGTCACTCGGGCAATGGCAGAAGCTCGCGCTCGCCCGGTCCTTGATGCGGCAGGTCGGCGGCGAGCGGCGACCGCTGTGCGTCGTGCTGGACGAGCCGACCGCCGCGCTCGACCCGCTCGCCGAGCACGACCTGTTCCGGCAGTACGTGGGTCAGGTCCGCGAGGCCACCCGGCAGGGCGCGGTGACGGTCCTTGTATCGCACCGGTTCAGCACCGTGCGCATGGCCGACCGCATCGTTGTGCTCGACGACGGCCGGATCGCGGAGCAGGGCGGCCACGCCGAGCTCATGGCCGTCGACGGTATCTACGCCCAGCTGTATCGGCTCCAGGAGGCGGCCTACCGGTGACCGGCCGGCAGGTTGCTCCAGCGGTTGCAGCGCGGGCCCTGGACGACATCCTTGCCGCCATCCGCGTCGCCGCCGGCGACGCTGGACGCCACCCGGAACGGCCGCAGGCCACCGCGGGACGATCACGGCGCGAATGAGGAAGTGCCGTCGATGATCGGCGAGGCCGACTACCGTTGATCACGTGCGAATCGGCGTAAACGTCCCGAACTTCGGCCCCGGCACGACGCCCGAGATACTGCTGCGGTGGGCCGAGACGGTCGAGGGCCTCGGGTTCGACCTGCTCATGGTCTCCGACCACGTGGCGGTCACCCCGGACGTCGCGGCGCGGTATCCCCCGCCGTTCTACGAGCCGTTCACCACCCTTGCCTGGCTGGCCGGCAACACCCGCACCATCGGGCTGGGCACCACGGTGCTCATCACGCCGTACCGCCATCCGCTGCTCACCGCCCGCATGGCCGCGAACCTCGGCGCGCTCAGCGGGGGCCGGCTCGTGCTCGGCGTCGGCGTGGGCTGGGCGCGGGAGGAGTTCGCCGCGCTGGGTGTGCCGTTCGAGCAACGCGGCCGGCTCACCGACCGGTACCTCGACGAGATCCTGGCCGCCTGGAAGGACGAGCGCGACTATCCCGGCGGCGGGGTGCCACTGTGGATCGGCGGCAACAGCGACGCGGGCCTGCGCCGCGCCGTCCGGCTCGGCGCGCCGTGGCACCCGCTGCGGTTCACGCTGCCCTGGTTCCGTGCCGCGCTGGCACGGCTGGCCGCCCTCGCCGAGAAGGCCGGCCGGCCGGTGCCGGCGCTCACGCCACGGATCATCCTGCGGATCACCGACGCCCAACTCGACGACGCCCGGCGCCTCACCGGCGAGGGCTCCCTCGCTCAGATCCTCGCCGACCTCACCGCCCTGCGCGAACTCGGCGCCGACACAGTCGTGCTGGACCCATTCGGCGGCGACCCTGCCGAGACGCTGCGGCCCGAGCGGGCCTGGAGGGACCTCGCCACCGTCGCCGACGCCCTGCGAGGCCCATCCCCGGACGTGTCGGTCGGCCTACCGCACTTCCGCACTTCCGCGATTTCCAGTTCGGCGAACGGCGAATCCACTACAGCGTCACCGACGCGATCATGACCGCCGACGCCAACGCCCGCGAGGCGGACCTGCTGGCCCGCTTGTCCGCCGCGGAGCACGACCGCGAGGCGCTACACGCGGCGGGATAGGCCGCGGACCCCGGCTCGCCGTCCACGAAGCGCAGCCGGCCGAGCCGAGCCGCGCTCGCTCGGGCCGGGTTCGACGCGGCGAAGACCCGGCCGCTGCGTCACGACGGCAGGCTTCCTGCCGAGTGGCTCGGGCACGCGCCCGAGCCATAGTAGATCTTGTCCATATTCACCGGCATATGTACCGGAATGTCTGTGGCACACTGTTTGCGTGGTTGAGATGCCGAGACTGGTGTCTGGTCGGTACAGGTTGATTGAACGCGTACGCGAAGGCGGCACCTCCTTCGTCTGGAGTGCGCACGACGAGGTCCTCCGGCGCCGGGTCGCCGTGAGGCTGCTCGCCGCGAAGCTGAATGACGGCGGACGGCTGCAGGCCGCGACGCAGGCCGCCGCGGTCCTGAGCCATCCGAACGTCAGAAGCGTGTACGACTTCGGCGTGACCGGCGACGAAGCCTTCATCGTGATGGAGCTCGTCGACGGGGTCCCGCTCGCCGACCGGCTCGCCCACGGTCCGCTGCCGTGGCGCGGCGCCGTCGAGGTGTGCGCCTATGTCGCCGCCGCTCTGTCGGCGGCCCACGCCCGCGGTATCGCCCACGGTGACGTCACGCCCGACACGATCATGCTCACCGACGTCGGCGTCAAGGTCGTCGACTTCGGCATCGCCTCGATCGTGGGCAGCCGTGCGGGCGACGGCAGGTCCGCCTACCTCGCGCCCGAGCACCGGGCCCGTCCGGCGGACCGCACCCGGGACCGGGCCGCCGACGTGTACGCCGTCGGCGTCGTGCTGTTCGCGGCACTGACCGGCCACCCGCCGGTGGCGGGCCGGGCCGGATTGCTGCGGGACAACCCGGAGCCCGTGCCGCTCCCGCTGATCCCGGGGATGCCGTTGGAGGTCGCGGCGCTCTACCAGCGGTGCCTCGCGGTCGAACCGGCCGCGCGCCCGTTCGCGGGGGAACTCGCGCATCGCCTCGCAGCCTTGGTAGGTCTACGGATGGGTGCCGTCGACGTCCGCGCGGTGAAGCCGTCGGACGACGAGACGGCCAACCTGGGCGGCACGAGGGAACTGCCGGCGGCGACGCAGCCCGCGCCGCCCCCGCCCCCGCCGCCGTCACGGTCCGGCCGGCTGCGGAAGGCGGTCGTGGGCGGCGCTGTGGCCGTGGTCGTCGTTCTTGCCGGGGCCGTCGCTGCCAGCGCGCTGATGCGCTCCGGAGGGTCCGGCCAGGTCCAGTGGTCCGCCGGGTCCGACGGGCCCGGATCGGGTGCGGCCGCGTCGGGCCTGCCCGGATCCGGCGTCCTCCCGGGCGTGACGAGTTCGCCGCCGAGCGCCGGCCCAAGCCAGGCGGCCGCCGGGCTGTGCACGGTCGCGTACCAGGTCAAGCAGGCCTGGGACAACGGCGCCACCGTGTCGCTGTCGATCACCAACACGGGCCGGACGGCGCTGAAGGACTGGTCCCTCGGCTTCGACGTCGAGGGTCAGGTGCGGCCAGGCTCCAGCTGGAACGGTACGTGGCAGCAGGAGGGCACGCAGGTGACCGTCACCGGCCTGGACGGCCATTCGGATCTCGGAGCCGGCGCTTCGGTGGCCGACGTCGGCGCCAACATCGACGGCCGGCACGCCGGGACGATTCCCGACACCTTCGTCCTGAACGGCATGCGCTGCCAGACGGCGCCGCAGCCCTGACCAACCCTCGCGGCGACCGCCCCGCAGCGATACGGGGCGGCCGCCGCTGACACCTAGACCTTGGCGCAGACCGTCCCGTTGAGGGTGAACTGCGCCGGTACCGCGTTCGCGCCGCTGTACGCCGCTTGGAAGCCGAACTGCACGTTGCCCCTCGCCGCGATGGTGGCGTTGTAGGGCATGTTGACCGCGGTCACCGCTTGGCCCGACTGCGTGACGGTGGCGTTCCAGGCGTTGCTGATCGCCTGATTGCCGCCGAACGTCCACTTGAGCGTCCAGCCGGTGATCGCGGCGGCACCGGTGTTCGTGACCGTCACATTGGCCGTGAAGCCGGTGCCCCAGTCGTTGAGGCTGTACCCCACCGTGCAGCCGGCACCGGCCGATGACGACGGCGATGCAGACGGCGAACGGGAAGGGGACGCCGACGCGGACGGGGACGCCGATCGGGACGCTGACGGGCTGGTCGAGGGGTTGCCGCCGCTCTTGGACACCATGTACGCGGAGTGCGCCTTGAACACCGACAGCTCCGCCGCGCCGTGCTTGACGCTGTAGTTGTCGCCGCCGGCCTGTGCGTCCGGGTACCACCAGAACGCGCTGCCGTCGGCGTCCTGCGTCTGCAGGTCGTTGTAGATGGACGTCCACCAGGTGCTGCGGTCCACGCCCTGGGTGTTGAACTCACCCATGAAGAACGGCTTGCCGACCACCGTGTGCGAGTCGGACACCCAGGCGTTGATGAGGGTGAGCGTCTGCGCCAGCGAGAGGTTGGCCCAGCCCTCGTTCGGATACGGGTGTGCTGAGGTGAAGTCGATGTACGGCGACTGCTGGATGGCGACGAACGGGTTGCCCTCGTCGCCGCCGAAGCCGTACTTCGTTCCGTGCCCCTCCAGGCCGGCGTCGACCATGTGGTTGCCGTCGATGCTCTTGATGTAGCCGGCCATGGTGTCGACCCACTTGCGCAGTGTGGTCCCGTTGACACTCTCGGCGCTGCCCTGGCCCTCGTACCGCGGCTCGTTCATCAGTTCCCACGCGAACACGGTCGGGTCGTCCTTGTACTTGACACCCGTGTAGTGGTTGGTGCGGTTGAGCGCGTACGACACATAGTTCTGGTACTGCGTGAAGCAGCCCGGGCAGGCGGACTGGTTGAAGAACCGCCACCGGTTGGCCTGTCCGGTGGCCAGGCCCTCCCAGGACAGCCGGGTGTCGATGCCGCCGTACGCCTCCCAGTAGTTCTCCAGCACCGGGATCACCCGGATGTTGTGCTGCGCGGCCGAGGAGAGGATGTAGTCGAACTCGGCGAACTGCTGCTCGCTGTAGACGCCCTTGCTCGGTTCGAAGCCGTGCCACGTCTCGTGGTCGAACATCCACGCGCGCAGCACGGTGACCCCGTCGGCGGCCATCTCGGCCATGTGGTTGTCGATGCGGGCCTTGTCCATCCACTGGGTCTCAGTGTCCCCGTAGCTGCCGCCGTAGGTGAAGATGTCGTAGTCGTTGGCTCCGGCGAAGTAGTACGTGTGGCCGCCCAGGCAGAAGTGGATGCCGCAGCGGGTGACGAAGCCTGCGGTGGCGGCGGACGCGTGCACGAGCGGCACCACGACCACGGCGGCGAGCACTGCGGCACAGGCCGCGACGGCGAGCGCGAGCCGGCGCCGGGCGCCTCGCCGGCCGGCGGGAGCGGGATGGGACTGATGCATAGGAGAGCGCCTCCTGGCGTGAGACCCCGAACATGATCGGTGTGGACGGTGACCTGCGCGGTGGTCCCCGGCCACCGCGCAACTGAACCGCTTCAGTAGGCCAACGCCCAGCGATCGGTGTCAACGCGCGCGCAACCGCAGGAGGAGCGGTCTCGGGTGAATGTCGTCGCGGCGCTGAAAGTTTCCCGGCCACCGATCGCCGGAGGCGATCCGGTGCTCACCGCGGGAGCACGACGGCGCCCCCCTCAGCCGGCGCCGGCCGGCCGTCCACCGTGACCGTGAAGCCGTGCGGGGTGCACTCGACGTCGACGAGCCGGCCGCGGAAGCGCAGGCCCCGCAGCGCGATCCGGCCCGGGGCCGGCGGGGGCGCGACGACGAGGGCGCCGTCCGGCCGGGGACGGATCCCGGCAAGCCCGAGCAGGATCGCCTCCGCCCCGGCCAGACCGGCGACGATGTTGGCGCGGCGGCCGGCCGGCGGCGCGGCGGGCCGGTCGCAGTAGTGCTCCTGCGGGAAGTACGGGTAGTGCTCGCCCATCCACAGCAGCCGCGACAGGACCGTCCAGGCCAGCTCCGGCCGGGCCTGCTCCCAGAGCGTCAGCGCGAGCTGCGGCCCCTCGCCGGTGTACGCGCCGCCGCCGGACCAGTCGGTGTCGCCCAGCTCGTAGTGGCGGTGGTCCTCGGCGCTGACGCTGCTGACGCCATAGGCGCCGAGAAAGGCGCCCGGTCGTACCCGCTCGATGAGGTCGGCGGCCATGGCCGGGGTGCAGGCGCCGGCGCGCAGCGCGTCGAACGCCTGGATCGAGTACGCCAGCTCGGTGTGCCCGTCCGGGTAGCGGCTGCGGAACCACCGTGCGTCGGCGTCCCACAGCTCGTCCGCGATCGCGGCGCGGACCTTGCGGGCGGTGGCCCGCAGGTCGTCGACCGGCAGGATCGCGCCGGTGGCCTCGGCGAGTACAGCGAGCGCGTCGAGATAGCCGGCCCGCTCGGCGTTCGGGCTCGCCACCATGTGCTCCCAGCCGGCGCCGCGCATCTCCAGCAGGTTGTGCTGGGTGCCGTAGTCGCGCAGCTCACCGACGGCCGGGAACCGGGCGTCGAGCCCGCTCACCGCGTCGTGGAGACGCTCCACCAGGTCCGGCGTGACGCCGCGGTGGCTCGCCACGGCGGTCGCCAAGGTCACGAGGGACCAACCGCTGTAGGCATAGGCGACGCCCAGCCCGGCGCCGTCGGGTGCGATGGCGTAGTGGCGGGTCAGGTCGGCCTTCAGCAGCGCCTCCAGCAGGTCGGTCGCGGTGTCGCCGAGCATGAGCGTTAGCAGGTGGGGCGCGTAGCCGCCGGTGTCCCAGACGTACGCGCACAGGGCGCCGCCGTCGATGCCGGATGTGGCCACGAACGGGTTGGTGACGAAGGCCGGGTTGTCCCACAGACAGACCAGGCCGCTGGCGAGGCTGCGGTGCCAGTAGGCGGCGAGCCCGGGGATGTCGGTCTCCAGGCGGGGCACGGCGTCCAGCACCGCGGCGAGCCGCTGCCCCCACCGGGCGGTGGCCTGCCGGGCCCAGGCCGCCGGGTCGGGTTCGCCGGCCCCGGCGGTGTCGCCGAGCTCGACGCCGAGCGTGAACGCGGCGCGGCCACCGGCGGGGACGCGCGCCTCGAGGGCGGAGTGCCGCAGCGTCACGACGGCCGAAGGCTCGGCCGGCTGCGGCGGCATCCAGCCCCATTCCGCAAGCGGCACGCGACCGGGTGACCGGCGGACAACTGTGGGCGCAGGACGATCTCGATGTCCCGGTCGCCGCGGTTGTCGACCCGGACCTCCAGCGTGTATCCGCCGGCGCCGTGGCGGGGCGTGAGCCGGCTGTGGACGGCGAGCGAGACAAGCCGGCCGTCGCGGTACTGGTGGAAGGTGCCGGAGCGCTCGATGCGGTCCGGCCGCCAGGTGCCGCCGCCGGTGAGCAGGCCGAGACCGAAGCCGGCGATCCCGGGCCGGACACCGTCTCCGATCGGCCGGCCGTCGACCTCGAACGTGACGGTGAGCGAGCTGTCGAGGGCGGCGTAGGGTGGCGCGAAGCAGCCGCCGACCCCGCAGACCGTGCCGGGCAGCGCGCGGGCGGCGGTCCAGCCGCTGGTGACCCAAAGCTGGTCCGGCGCCTGGTGCCGGCGGAGGTCGAACGCGAAGTCGGACAGCGAATAGCCTGCGGGCATGCCGGTTCCCAAGAGTGTCGGTGAATGCGAACGGGGACCGGCGAGGCCCGCGACGGGTTCGGACTGCGAGCTTGCCATCCCTGCGTACCGGTGCGCAACGGCGGCCGGGAGTCCACCCGATTACCGGATTGTTTCGCCCGGGCATTGCCATTGGACCGGTCCACTGCTAGCGTCCGGCTCAGGCGTTGGACCGTTCCAACGCACGACCGGCGAACCGCGATACCTCGGTGCCTCCGTCGGGAGGCGCATACCACAATGGAGCCCCACGGCTACCTACCGCCATGACCGGAGGCCCGCATGCGAAAGCTGACGATACGTGACATCGCCCAGCTGGCCGGGCTGTCCAAGAGCACGGTGTCACTCGTGCTCAACAACAGTCCGAAGGTCGACCCGGCCACCCGCGAGCGGGTTCTCGAGGTCATGCGCAGCCACAACTACACCCCCAGCTCCGCCGCGACCGCCCTCGCCAGGGGACGCACGCCGTTCATCGGGATGATCGTGCCCGGCCTGACCTGGCACATGGTCGCGGCGGTCAACTACGGTGTCGCCTCGGTCATCGAACAGTCGCCGTACGAGATCATCCTCTACACCAGCACCAACGAGAAGGACTACACCGCCCTCGTCGATCGGATCACGACCTCGGGGCTCTCCGCGGGCCTGCTGGTCGTCACCCACGACCAGCCCCTCGACCCGCTGGAGAGGCTGCACCGGTCGGGAGTGCCGGTCGTGCTCGTCAACACCCTCGCCGCGCCGTCCGACCTGCCGTCGGTTCAGGCGGACAACTACGAGGGCACCCGCATCGCGCTACGCCACCTGGTGGAATCCGGGCACACCCGCATCGCCTGCGTGCAGGGTCCGATGACGTATGCGTGCTGCCAGGACCGGTACCGCGGCTATCTCGACGGGCTCGCCGAGGCAAGCCTCGACCCGGACCCGGCGCTCACCGTCGCAGGCGAGTTCCACGCACCGACGGTCCGGGAGCGCGTCTCGGACCTGCTCGCACTGCCCGGCCGACCGACCGCGATCGTTGCGCAGAGCGACAACACGGCCTACGCGGTCATGGAGGCGGTGATCGACTGCGGGCTGCGTGTGCCGCAGGACGTCTCCGTCGTCGGCTTCGACGACATCGCGTCGTCGGCCGACACCCACCCGCCGCTGACGACCGTGCGTCAACCCTTCCCGGAGATGGGCGTGGCCGCGGCTCGGATACTGCTCGAAGCCATCGGCGACGGCAGCGACGCGACCACCCCCGCCCAGTCCGGCTCGGCGGAGCTCCACGCCGGTCGACCCGGACCGGGCGGACTCAGCCTGCCGACCACCCTCGTCGTCCGGGAGAGCACCGCCCCGGCACCGGCGAAGTCGCGACGGCCGGCCCGCACCAGCACCACGCGGCCCGAGACGCCCCGGCCGTGGAGCGGGCTCGGCCCGAACATCAGCACCCAGCGCTAGCCCGGCGCACGCCGCGCCGCCCTCCGAGATCATGCCGCCGGCCCCGCTGACCGCGTTCACCCAGGTCAAGGGCGACCCACCCCCGCAACACCAGATCGTCCCCGTCGCCGGAAACCCGGACTTCAGTGAGGCGCTGCAGATCACCACCACGACCGCGCCGAGCAGCGCCGGCCTCGACGGCGAGTACGAGATCGCCCTCGGCGCCGAGATCGCCGCCACCGTCCAGCAGGGCGACGCCGCACTGGCCACCTTCTGGGCCCGCTCGATCCAGCCGATCGCCGGCACCGACTCGAGCCAGGCGACGTTCATCTTCGAACGGGACGGCGGCAGCTACACGAAGTCCGCCAACGCCCCGCTGAAGATCGGCACGCAGTGGCAACGGTTCCAGTTCCCGTTCCGCGTCGCCGAGAACTACGGCCCCGGCGACGCCCACTTCCAGCTGTGGCTCGGCTACGGCCCGCAGGTGCTGCAGATCGCCGGTGTCTCTGTGCTCGACTACGGCCCGGGCGACCCGGCGGGGTACCCGTCCGTGACGTACGCCGGCCGGGAGACCAACGCCGCGTGGCGCACCGCGGCCGACGCGCGCATCGAGCAGTACCGCAAGGGGGACCTCACCGTCGACGTCGTCGACACCGCCGGCCACCCGGTCGCCGGCGCGAACGTCTCAGTGAAGATGCAGGACCACGCCTTCGACTTCGGCACCGCGGCCTCCGCACAGTGGCTGCTGTCCGACTCACCCGACGGCCGCAAGTACCGCGAGGTCGTCAGCTCCGACGTCAACTCGTTGTCCCTGGGCAATGACCTCAAGTGGAACTACTGGGAGGACCAGGCCCACCGCGCTCGCAACACGCTGCCCGCGCTGGAGTGGCTGCGGGACCAGGACATCAAGATCCACGGGCACAACCTGGTCTGGGGCTCGTGGGGATACATGCCGCCCGACGTGCGGACCCTGGCCGGTGACCCGGCCGCCCTGCGGGCCCGCATCGACGCCCACGTCACCGACGAGGCCGGCGCTCTGAAGGGCATCGCCGACGAGTGGGACGTCGTCAACGAGCCGTACTCCGAGCACAACGTCACCGACATTCTCGGCTCCGACGAGATCGGCCGCTGGTTCACCCTCGCCCGGCAGGCCGACCCGCAGGCGGCGCTGTACCTCAACGAGTACGACCTCATCGAGGACAACGGCTGGAACCTGCGCAAGCAGCAGTACGTCTACAACCTGCTCGCCTCGCTGCTGGCGCAGGGCGCGCCGATCGACGCGCTGGGCATCCAGGGCCACTTCAGCGGCCTGCAGCTCACCCCGCCCGAGGACCTGATCCCCATCTTCGACCGCTACACCGGCCTCGGCCTTCCGTTGAAGATCACCGAGTTCGACATCGCGACCGACGACGAGCAACTCCAGGCCGACTACACCCGCGACTTCCTCACCATGGCGCTCAGCTACCCGCAGATCACCGGCGTGAGCAGCTTCGGCTTCTGGGAGTCGAACATCTGGAACCCGCTGGTCGCGTTCTACCGGCCGGACTGGACCCCGAAGCCCAACCTGCTGGCGCTGCGCGATCTGGTGTACCACCAGTGGTGGACGAACGCGTCCGGCACCACGTCGGCGGCCGGCCGGTACGGCGTCCGCGGCTTCCAGGGCAAGTACCTCGTGACGGTCACCGTGAACGGCGTCGCCAAGCAGGCCGAGGTGAACATGCCGACGAACGCGGGCGCCTCCGTGAAGGTGGTCGCGGACGGCATCGCCAACACCGTGCGCGCCGACGTGGACAGTAAGGTCCTGGCCGGCGGCTTCGAGCACGGCACGAACGGCTGGACCTCCCTCGCCGGCGGCGCCGCGCCGGTCGGCGACGCGATCGGCGGTGCCGAGGCTGTGCGCACGGCGGCCACGACCACCACCGGCGCCGGGCTGACCCAGCCGCTGGTGGACCTGAACCCGGGCACCAACTACACGCTGACCGGCTGGGCCAAGTCCAGCGCGCCCGGCAACCAGTGCTATATCGGCGTGCGCGGGGGCCCGGCCCCGGGCACGACCAGCTTCCAGTACACGCTGAACTACCGCGACGAGACCGCCTACACCCAGAAGGTTGCCGCCTTCACCCCGCCCACCGGCACCGGCTGGGCCGAGACCTTCCTCTGGCAGAACCCGTCGGCCGGCGGGCTCACGTGCACCTTCGACGAGGTCACGCTCACCGAGACCATCGGCGCACCACCCGGCGCGCCCGCACCGCCGTTCGTCACCCCGAAGCTGCCGGGAAACCTCAACACCTCTGCCAACGGCGACATCGAGGGCGGCAGCACCAGCGGCTGGTACTGCCTGGGCGGCTGCGGCGGGCTCTCCGTGGTGAGCGGCCCCGTGCACGGCGGGTCGGGCGCGTTGAAGGTGACCGGCCGCACGGCCAACTGGGTGGGCCCGGCGCAGGGCGTCACGGTCGGCCCGAACGGCCGCTACGACGCCTCCGCCTGGGTGCGCCTGGCCACCGCGGGCACCGCGACCGCCGAGATCCGGCTGAGGGTGTGGACGTCGACCGGCCAGGTGACGATCCCCTTCGGCTCGGCACCGGTCAGCGACACCGGCTGGACCCAGATCCGCGCGAACAACATCCCGGTCGCCTTCACCGGCTCGTACTCCCGCGCCGAGTTCTGGATCGACACCACGGCCGGCACCCCCGACCTGCTGCTCGACGACGTCGCCTTCAACGTCCACGCCGCGCCGCCGGCCGGGCTGGACCTGCTGACGAACGGCGACGTGGAGAACGGCGCCGCCAACTGGTACTGCTTCTCGCCCTGCACGGCGAGCGCGGCGACCGCACCGGCGCACACCGGCGGCCAGGCGCTGCGGGCCACCAACCGCACCTACGAGTGGACCGGCCCGGCGCAGGGCGTGCAGCTCACCAACGGCACCAGCTACAAGACCACGGCCTGGATCCGGCTCGCCGACGAGGGTGCTGCTCTGCGCGGCCGAGGCGGCGACCGCGGATCTGGCGGCGCTGAGCGGTGAGGTCCGGGCAGGCCCGCTGGTCATATGCCTACGCGCTGCCGATGATGACGCTCCTGGTGGTCTTCGTCGTGTACCCCATCGCGGCGTCGCTGGGCTACACGTTCTACCGCTGGAACGGCATCGGCGATCCGAGCCGCCCACCCGGCGCCGGTTCTCGCCGGGCACCCGGCCGTCGCGGCCGCGCGGCGCCTGTTGGAGCGCGACAGTACCCGCCGCTGGACGCTCGGCGACCTCTCCCGCGAGGTCGGGCTGGCCCCCGGGTACCTGGCCGCCCTGTTCGTCCAGGAGGTCGGCGTCTCGCCGCACCGGTACCTCACCGAGCATCGGATCCGGCTGGCGCGCCATCTGCTCGCGACCGGCGACCTGCCGGTGACGGCCATCGGCCTCGCGGAGGGCTTCGGCTCGGGCCAGCACTTCGCCCGGGTCTTCCGGCGGGTTACCGGCGAGAGCCCGAGTGAGCACCGCCGGTCCGTCCCCTGACGCTGGTCACGGGACGTACTTGCGTTGCAGGTCGTACCGGAACCGCCGGGGGGACAGGCCGTACGCCAGGGCGAAGCACCGGCTGAAGTACGACTGGCTGGCGAACCCGCACCGCTGGGCGATCCCGGTGACCGACTCGGTGGTGGTGGCGAGCAGCGCGGTCGCGTGCTGCAGCCGCAGGTCCGTGACGTACGCCGTGGGCGTCGTCCCGTAGTGCCGGCGCATGCTGCGCGACAGATGCGAGGGGCTGACGTGGGTGAGCTCCAGCAGACGGGGCACGCCGTCGCGCAGGTTCTCTTCGTGCCGCATCGCCGTGCAGGCCACGGAGAGCCACTCCGGGGTGGTGCCGCGGGCCGCCGGCGGGGCCGCGGCCGGCGGGCACAGCACCGCGCACGTCTCGGTCCAGAATCGCACCAGGTCGAGCATGGAGGCGTCGGCGGGGAACCGGCTCAAGACCGCCTCGCAGGCCCGCAGCAGCCGCTCGCGGCCCGGCTCGTCGGGACGCAGCAGGGGCGGCGCCGGCGCCGCGTCCCACGCCGCCGGCTCGCGCAGGTCGGCTACGTTCACGAAGGATCGCCATGCGGCGGGCGAGAATGCCACGTTGAAGAACTCGACCCCGGTGACCGGGTCGCCGATGATCGCGTGCTGGTCGCGCGGCCGGATCAGCACGACGTGCCCGGGCAGCAGCGGTTGCCACCCGGACCGCAGCCGGTGCTCGCCCGAGCCGGCGATGACGGCCATCACCTCGTAGTAGTCCACGTGCAGGTGCGGCTCGGAGCCGCCCCGGATCATGACCCGGGCGGCGTGGTACGGCCGGCCCAGCGCGTGCTCCTGGAACCGGAACCGGGATGCGGTCTCGGCCACGTCAACACGCTACATGTCGGGGCTGCCAGGGCGACCGCAGCGGACCGGTGGTGGTCAAGAGGCTGCACGTTCTCGCGTCCAGGGTGCTAGCCCGCCGCGGACGCCGGGGCGACAGTGGTACGCGACCATCGTGGAGAGGAGCCGATGTGCTGGCCAGCCAGGACAAAGCCGGAGACGTCAAGGAACGCTACGATCGGGACGGGTACGTCATCTTCCGCAACGTCCTCGATCCGGACCTCATCGCCGAGGCCGACGACCACGTGGCCTGGCTGCAGGCGCGGCATCCGGACGTGCGCCCGGAGCAGCTGGGTCACCTGTACGTCAAGGACGACCCGTTCTGGCTGCGGCTCGTCGGCGACGCGCGCCTGCTCGACATCGCCCAGCTGTTCATCGGCCCGGACATCGCGCTGTTCGCGTCGCACTACATCAATAAGCCGCCGTTGTCCGGGCAGCCCGTGCTGTGGCACCAGGACGGCTCGCTGTGGCCGCTCGACCCGGTCGAGGTGGTGACCCTCTGGCTGGCCGTGGACCACTCCACCGCGCAGAACGGGTGTGTGCGGCTCGTCCCCGGCAGCCACCGGCGGGGCTTCAGCGAGGTGCTCGTGAACGACCGGGTGGAGAGCGTGCTCGGTGTCGAGATCCCGGTCGACGACGTGGACGAGGACCGCGCGGTGGACATGGTGCTCGCCCCGGGCGACGTCGAGGTACACCACCCGAACATCGTGCACGGCAGCAACGCGAACACCTCACCGCACCGGCGGTGCGGGCTGACCATCCGGTACATCCCGACGTCCACCCGGATCATCGGCGAGGAGCAGCCGTACCCGAGCGCATTCCTGCTGCGCGGCCGGCCGGGCGTCAACGTGTACCAGCCGCGCCCGCGGTACGTCGCCGGGGAGCACTTCCCGTTCCGCGGTGCTCAGGACTGGGCGTAGCACCGGGTCGGCCGACGCGCGAGGCCCGAGCCTCTTTTCGGAGGCCCGGGCCCGGTTTCTTTTTGTCGATAATTGGCCCATCGGATGATGTGCGGTGACGTTTTCGAAATCCGTTTCGGGGCCAACAAGATGTCGATCAGAGACATATTCTCCCGGCATGCGACGTACCATCTCCCCCGCCGCCGCTGTGGCGCTGGCATTCGCGCTTACCGCCTGTGGCTCCGATAAGCCCGCCCAGCCCGCCCCGTCCAGCACTGAACCTCAAGCCGCCAGTAACTGCTCCCAGCTGATCGGCACCGGCAAAACGGTCAGCTTCAAGGCCGAGCAGGACGGCACAGTCCTGCGCGGAGTCGAGTTCGGCACCAGCGGCACCGGTGTGGTGCTTGCACACCAGAATCGAGGCAGCGTCTGCGAGTGGCTGCCGTTCGCCGCGAAACTCGCCGGCAAGGGCTACCACGTCCTCGCATTCGACTTCGGCGGCGAGGGCGACTCCGACAAGCACCCCGGCGGCCCCTCGATCGGCGGAGACGTCTTGTCGGCCGCAAAGTGGCTGCGCACCAAAGGCGCGACGGATCTGGTCCTGATGGGCGCGTCGAAGGGCGGCACCGCGTCAATGGCCGCGACGACGAACCTGGACCCCAAACCGAAGGCGGTCGTGACCCTTTCCTCCCCGGCGTCCTTCGACTCCGCCGACGCCCTGAGCGTGGCGTCCAAGGTGACGTTCCCGGTGCTGTACATCGCCGGGGAGTTGGACGCCCCGTTCAACGGCGACGCCAAGGATCTCTACGACGCCACCCCGCCGACGGTCGACCGCCGGCTGCTGGTGGTCCCGACCGCGACAGAGCACGCCACGGCGCTGTTCGGCAGCGCGGCCGCCGACACCGTCACCAAGGCCATCGACGACTTCCTGGCGAAGAACGCGCCCCCGGCGGCCAAGTGAAACCAGGCCCAGGCAGAGGGAGATACGCCGGCTCGGATTGCGGTACGTGCGCTCGTCGATGAACGCAGGCTCTGTCGGCCGCCGCTCGGCGCTCGCAACAAGGTGGAGCGTCCGCAGCGGCGGCCGAGCACCGGGGTCAGTGGGTGTAGCTGCCGGAGCGGAGCTCCTCGACCAGGGTCGGGCGGGTCGGCGTCCAGCCGAGGGCCTTCGCCTTGGCGGCCCGGGTCTGCTGGTCGAGCAGCAGCGCCTCGGCGAAGGGCGCGCCGAGCCGCTCGCGCGAAGCGTCGGCCGTCTCGGGCGCCACGCCGGCGGTGCCGGCGGCGGCCTCGGCCAGCTCGCGCACCGTCGGGTTGACGCCCGAGGCGGCGATCACGTAGCCCAGGCGCTCGCGGCGCTCGACCACGGTGACGTACAGGGCGGCGACGTCCTCGACGTGGATCGTCGTCCAGTGCTGGCCGCCGTCGCCGACGAGCCGGACCCGGCCGGCCTCGTCCCGCTGCGCGGCGATGACCCCGGCGGGGATGCCGCCGCCGTGGCCGTAGACGATCCCGGGCGTCACGATCGTCGCCACCAGGTCGGCGTCGAGCACCGCGCGCTCCACCTCCGCGCGCCAGGCCGTGATGCCCGGCGGCGCGAACGGTGAGTCCTCAGTGATGTCGGCGTTGTCGCCGTAGACCCAGATGCCGCTGGTGTGCACGTACGGCTTGCCGGTGCCGGCCAGCGCCTGCACCGCCGCGCGCACGACCGAGCGGTCGAACTCCGGGTTGCGGGCGTCGCCCGTGGCCGCGGTGTGCACCACGCCGTCGGCGGCCGCGAAGCGCTCCGCCGTCCAGGACGGGTCGAAGAGGTCCCCGACGGCCGACTCGGCGCCGGCCTTGCGGGCCTTCGCGGCGGCCTCGTCGTTGCGCACCAGTGCGGTGACGGTGTGCCCCGCGGCGACGAGCTGTCCGAGCAGCGCGGAGCCGATGTACCCGGTCCCGCCGGTCAATGCGATCTTCATGCTCGCAGCCTAGGACGGTCCGGGCCGCTCGCGCGCCGTGAGGAACACCGCGTCGCGGCCGGGAATGCGCCGCTGGCCTGGCTATTCCCGCGCGCCGCGGGCGCGCTCGGTGACGTGGTCGTCCTCAGGCCGGACGCGGGGGGACGAGCCGAGCCGGGACGCCTGGTCCTGCACGGCCTCCAGGAAGGCGGTCAGGGCGGGGGCCCGAGGGCCGTCGCGGGTGACGACGAACAGGCGACGGCGAAGGTCGGCCTCGGCGATGGCGCGGACGGCGAGGGCGGGGTCGTCCGGGGGCAGGGCCAGCGGCGGCATCAGGGCGACGGCGCCGGTGGCGCGAACGAGCTCGAGCTGGACGTCGGCGTCGTTGGAGCGGTGGCGCAGGTCAGGTTCGTAGCCACCGAAGGAGCGGCAGGTGCCCACGACCATGGCGTGGTGGCCGGTGCCCTCGGCGGAGGCCGTCCAGACGTCGGCGCGCAGGTCGGCAACCGAGACCGGGCCGGCCGGTGCGGCGAGCGGGTGGGTCGCCGGCAGCACCAGCCGCAGCGGCTCCTCGTGCAGCACCTCGAAGCGCAGGCCGTCGTGCCGGGGACGGGGCTGGCCGTCGTACTCGTCGCCGATCACCAGGTCGACAGCGCCCAGCCGCAGGCCGGGGAGCGACTGTTCGAGCTCCAACTCGAAGATCTCCAGGCGCACCCGGGGGTGCTCGGCCATCGTGCGGGCCACGGCCGGGATGAGCAGGCGGCGGGCCGCTGACTGCAGGCCGCCGGCCCGGACGGTGCCGCGGACCTCACCGCTCAGCGCCGCCAGATCCGCGGTCGCCGCCTCGGCCGCGCAGAGCAGCACCCTCGCGTGCCGGGCGAGCACGTGCCCGGCGTCGGTGAGCCGCACGCCCCGGCCGGCCTTCTCGAACAGTTGCGCGCCGGTCTCCTTCTCCAGGAGGTTCAGCTGCTGGGAGACCGCGGACGGGCTGTAGCCGAGCGCCGCGGCGACCGCGCCCAGGGTGCCGCGCTCCTCGAACTCCCGCAGGAAGCGGAGGCGGCGGAGGTCCAGCGCAACCATGCACGAATCCTAACGAATCAGCTCCATGAATCGTCACTGGACCTGATGGGTCGAGTGGCCGATCCTCGACCGCGTGGGACCCGCACTGTGTCTGCTCTCGGCGGCGTGCTTCGGCGCGATGGCCATCTTCGGGAAGTTCGCCTACGCGGCGGGGGTCACGCCCGCGACGGCACTGCTCGTCCGGTTCACCCTGGCGGCGGCAATGCTGGCGGTACTGCTGGTGCTTCGACCCCGGCCGCGGCGAACCGGGACGGC
The DNA here is from genome assembly GCF_039537565.1 of Dactylosporangium darangshiense. NCBI lineage: Bacteria > Bacillati > Actinomycetota > Actinomycetes > Micromonosporales > Micromonosporaceae > Dactylosporangium > Dactylosporangium darangshiense. The sequence goes on along the minus strand of NZ_BAABAT010000002.1, from coordinate 135,758 downwards.
ACCGAGCCGCCGGGTGGTGGTCATCGCGCTCGGCCTCGGCGCCCTCGGGTACGCCACGCAGGCGGGTCTGTACTTCGCCGCCCTCAAGGTGATGGACGCGTCACCGCTGTCCCTCATCCTCTACACCTATCCCGTGCTCGTCACCGCCGGCGCGGTGCTGATCGGCCGGGACCGGCCGACGCCTCGGCGCTCGGCTGCGCTGGTGGCCGCGTCCGCCGGCACGCTGCTCGTCCTGCTCGGCGCCGGCGGCGGGAGCTTCCACCCGCTCGGCGCGCTGCTGGGCTTCGGCTCCGCGGTCACCTACACGATGTACATCCTCGTCGCCGACACCGTCGTGCACGAGTTGCCGCCCGTGGTGCTCACCACGCTGGTGATGACCGGCGCGGCCGGCGCTTTCGGGGTGCGTGCCCTGGTCACCGGCGGCGTCGACCTCGGCTTCCGGGCGGCGGGATGGTGGTGGCTGGCCTGCATCGCGGTCGTCTCCACCGTGCTGGCGGTGCTCGCCTTCTTCGCGGGCCTGCGCCGGACCGGCCCGTCCACCGCCGCCATTCTCTCGACGTTCGAACCCGTGGTCACCGCGGGGCTGGCCACCCTCACCCTGGGCGAGTCGCTGACCGTCGCCCAGCTCGCCGGCGGCGCCCTCGTGCTGGCCTCCGTCGCGGTCCTGCAGGCGGGGCGGGCGCCGGCATCGGCCGGAAACGTTTCCGTAACGAGCCCTTGACCTGACGGGCCATCGCGTCGCAGACTCGCGGAAACGTTTACAGCTGAGAGGCGGAGGTGGCGGACGTGGTCCGTAAACGTTTACACGACCCGGTCGACGGCCGGCCGACCGTCCACACGGTCGCCGCCCGCGCCGGAGTGTCGATCGCCTCGGCCTCGCGGGTGCTCAACGGCCTCGGGGCCAGCGACGAGACGATCCGCAAGGTCCGCGCGGCCGCCGCCGAGGTCGGCTACGTCCCCAACGCCATCGCCCGCTCGCTGCAGTCACAGCGGACCGGCCTGGTCGCGCTCGCAGTGGAGGACATCGGCAACCCGGTGTACGTCGCGATGATGCGGGCCATCGAGGCGGTGGTCGCGTCGTCGGGGCGCCAGCTCGTCGTGCACGCAACGGGCGGGCACATCCCCAGCGAGACCGCACTGCTGCGCCGGCTCGCCAACCGCTACGTCGACGGCATGATCGTCTCGCCGATCCGGGTCACCAACGACCACCTCACCGCCATGATCGAGAGCCCGGTGCCCGTCGTGGTGATCGGCCAGCTGCGCGAGGACGCCCCGGTCGACAACGTGCGCACCGACTCGCGGACCGGCGTCGGGCTGGCCGTCGATCACCTGGTGGCCACCGGCCGGCGGCGGATCGGCTTCGTCAACGGACCGCTCGACACGGTGCCCGGCGCGGCCCGTGACGCGGGCTTCCGGGCCGCCCTCGCGGGCCACGGCATCGAGCCCGACGAGCGCCTGATCGAGGTCGGCGACTTCCAGTACGCGGCCGGGCGCGCCGCCGCCGAGCGGCTGCTGGCCCGGGCCACGCCCGACGCGCTGCTGTGCGCCAACGACCTCATCGCCGTCGGCGCGCTGCACGCGCTGCTCGCCGGCGGCCGGCGGGTGCCCCACGACGTGGCGCTGGTCGGCATGGACGACACGGAGCTGGCCCAGATGATGTTCCCGCAACTGTCCAGCGTCTCCCTCGGCTCCGCCGAGCGCGGCCGCCGGGCGGCGGAGCTGCTGCTGCAGCGCATCGCCGAACCCGCCCTGCCGCCGCGGCGGGAGCACGTACCGCCGGCGCTGTCCGTGCGCGCGTCGAGCGAGCCCGTCGCCGCGGGGCCGGCCGCATGAGCACCGCGACCGTGACCGCTCCCCCGGCCCCGGCCGTCCGGCGCACCCGGCCGCGCGGCGACCGGACGGGCATGTACCTGCTGCTGCTCCCGTCGCTGCTGCCGATCGCGGTGCTGTCGGTGTTCCCGCTGCTGCGCGGCATCTACCTGGGCTTCACCGACGCCCGCGCCGGGCGCAACGTCGAGGTGAGCTTCACCGGCCTGGCCAACTACGGCAAGCTGCTGCGCGACGACCTGTTCTGGAACTCGTTCAAGGTCGGGCTGTTCTGGGCGTTCAGCGTGACGATCCTGCAGTTCCTGCTCGCGCTCGGCCTGGCGCTGCTGCTCAACGAGCAGCTGCGCTTCCGGGGCGTGGCCCGGGTGCTCTCGGTGGTGCCGTGGGCGATGCCGCCGGTCGTGGTCGGCATCCTGTGGAAACTGGTGTACCACCCGGACGCCGGCCTGCTCAACGAGCTGCTGCACCGCGTCGGCGCGGACGGGATGCGCCACACGTGGCTCGGCGACTTCAGCACCGCGCTGCCGGCGGTGATCATCGTCGGCGTGTGGGCCGGCATGCCGCAGACCACGGTCGTGCTGCTGGCCGGGCTGCAGGGGGTACCGCGGGAGCTGCACGAGGCGGCCGCGGTCGACGGCGCCGGCAGCTGGCAGCGGTTCCGCAGCGTGACGCTGCCCGCGCTGACGCCGGTGATCGTCGCCATCACCTCGCTCGACTTCATCTGGAACTTCAACTCCTTCGGGCTGGTCTACGTGCTGACCGCGGGCGGGCCGGGCGGGCGCACGATGCTGCCGATGCTCTTCGCCTACGAGGAGGCGTTCCGGTACGGCAACTACGGCTACGCCGCGGCGCTGGGCAACGTCATGGTGATCATCATCGTGGCGCTGCTGGCCCTGTACCTGCGCCGGCGGCTGCGGGAGGCGAACACATGATCGGCCGGCCGAGCCGGACCGGGCGGGCGCTGCGCTACGTCGCCCTGGCCGCATACGTGATCTTCCTGGGGTTCCCGCTCGTCTGGCTGCTCTCCACCGCGTTCAAGCCGCCGCGGGAGCTCGTCGCGCTGCACCCCACCTTCGTACCGGTCCACCCGACGGTGCAGAACTTCGTGCAGGCGTTCACCGAGCAGGACCTGGGCCGGGCGGCGCTCAACAGCCTCCAGGTCTCGCTCGCCTCGGCGGTGCTGACGGTCCTCGTCGCGCTGCCCGCCTCCTATGCGCTGGCCCGGTTCCGCACCCGGCTCGGCACGGTGGCCCTGGGCTGGGTGCTGCTGTCCCAGCTGTTTCCGTTCGTGCTGCTGATCATCCCGATCTTCCTGATCCTGCGGGAGATCGGACTGGCCAACACCCACGCGGGCCTGGTGCTGATCTACGTGGTCTGGGCGCTGCCGTTCGCGCTGTGGATGCTGCAGGGGTTCGTGCGCAACATCCCGCGCGAGCTGGAGGAGGCGGCGTCCGTCGACGGCGCCACCCGGCTGCAGGTCCTGCGCCGGGTCGTCCTCCCGCTGCTCGCACCGGGCGTGGTGGCCACGGCCGTGTTCTCCTTCATCTCGGCCTGGAACGAGTTCTTCTTCGCCCTCGTGCTCATCAAGACGCCGGAGCTCGCGACGCTGCCCGTGGCCCTGGCCCGGTTCGTCGGCATCGAGGGCACGGCCCGGCTCGGGCCGCTGGCGGCCGGCTCCCTGCTGGCCACCCTGCCGAGCCTCATCTTCTTCGCCGTCATGCAACGACGGCTCTCCTCCGGTTCGCTCGCCGGCGCCGTCAAGGGCTGACCGGGCGACACACCCCACCCCCATCAGGAGGTCATCCATGCTCCGAACCGGTTTACGTCTGCGAATGGCGGCGGCCGCGGCCGTCGCGCTCGCGGGCCTCGGCCTGCTGTCCGCCTGCGGCGACGACGCCAAGTCCGCCTCCGGCCCGGTCAAGCTGCGTTTCCTGAGCCTGGCCTGGCAGAAGGAGTCCCTGCAGGCGAACAAGGACCTCGTCGCGCAGTGGAACCGCGAACACCCCGACATCCAGGTCGAGTACGTCCAGGGCGACTGGAACTCCGTGCACGACCAGCTGCTGACCGCCTTCGAGGGCGGCGACGCGGCCGACATCGTGCACTACGAGGCGGCCTCGATCGGCGAGTTCAGCAAGCAGGGGTACCTCGCCGACGTCTCGCCGCTGCTGTCCGACGGCTTCAAGAGCCAGATCGACAAGGGCATCTGGGACACGGCCACCTTCGACGGCAAGGTCACCGGCGTGCCGTTCCTGCTCGAGTCGCAGGTGGTCATCGCCAACAAGACGCTGCTGGACGCGGCCGGCATCGCGGTGCCGCCCGCCGACGGCGGCTGGACCTGGGACGAGTTCCAGGCCAACGCGCAGAAGCTCACCAAGCCCGGGCAGTACGGTGTGGCGTGGGCGCTGAAGTCGCCGACGAACCGGGTCATGAACCTGGCGCTGAACTTCGACGGCAAGTTCTTCTACACCGAGGGCGGCAAGACCGAGGTGAAGGTCGGCGACGCGGAGAAGGAGGTGCCGAAGCGGATCCACGACATGCTGTACACCACGAAGTCGGCCTCCCCCGAGGCGCTCGGCATGAGCGGCGCCGACACGCTGCCCGGCTTCTTCGGCGGCAAGTACGCGATGCTGCCCGGCTCGGTGTCACTGCGCCAGCAGATGGTCGAGCAGGCGCCGGCCGGGTTCCAGTGGGTGACCCTGCCCCCGGTCAAGGGGCTGTCGACGAAGCAGGCTGCCAACCCGCAGACGCTGTCGATCTCCGCGGACTCCAAGCACCAGAAGGAGGCCGCGCAGTTCCTCGAGTTCTTCCTCAACCCGGCGAACATGGCGGCCCTGGCCAAGGGTGACTGGCTCGTGCCGACCGGCAAGCAGGCCAACCAGGAGCTGGTCAAGGCGACCGGCGGCAAGCAGGGCTGGGACGTGGCCGCCGACAGCGCGGCCGACCTGACCGTCGCGCCGTTCCAGATGGCCAACGGTTACCCGGAGTGGAAGACGAAGTACGCCACGCCGGCGCTCCAGCAGTACTTCGCCAACAAGATCACGCTCGACCAGCTCGGAACGCAGCTGGTCGACGGCGGCAAGCAGGTGCTGAGGTAACGATGTCACTCTTGCTCGACAAGTCGGTCGGATGCCTGGTCGGCGCCGCGGTCGGCGACGCGCTCGGCGGGGCCACCGAGACGGCGCTGCCGGAGCAGATCCGGGCCCGCTACGGCGGCTGGGTGGAGGGCATCGTGCCCCCGTACCACGCCGACTGGGCCACCGCGCGGCCGCTCGCGCCCTACCACAAGGGCGACGGGCACATCACCGACGACACGTTGATGACCCACGCGCTGGTGCGGGTGTACGCCCGGAAACGCGACCACCTCGACGCGTTCGACGTCGTGGACCGGCTCGTCCCCGATCTGATCGAGCGGGTGGTGTACATCCCGGACCTGGAGCGTGAGGGGGTGGCCTTCCACCGGCTCGCCGCCGCCGAGCGGTGGCTGGTCACCCGCCTGCACCACGCACACGCCGATCCGCGCGAGGCCGGCGTCGGCAACATCGTCAACTGCGGCGCGGCGATGTACATGGCCCCGGTCGGCATCGTCAACGCCGGCGACCCGGCCGGGGCCTACGCCGAGGCGGCCGATCTCACCGGCGCGCACCAGCACAGCTACGGCAGGGAGGCGGCGGCGGTGTTCGCCGCCTGCGTGGCCGCCGCGGCGGCGCCCGGCGCGACGGTCGACGACGTCGTCGCCGCCGCGCTGGACCTCGCCCGCGACGGCACCCGCGCCGCCGTCGACGCCGTCGTCAAGGAGGCCCGCGGCCACACCGACTGGCGTACGGCGATCCCGGCGCTGCGGGCCGCGGTCGCGCCGTTCGACACGGTCGGCGAGGAGTACCACAGCCCCGGGCTGGGCGCGCGCCGCCCGAGCCGCGTGCACGCCATCGAGGAGCTGCCGGTCGCGATCGGCATGCTCGTCGTCGCCGGCGGCGACTTCCGCGCCGCCGTGCTCGGCGCGGTGAACTACGGCCGCGACGCCGACTCGACCGCGACGATGGCCGGCGCGATCGCCGGTGCGCTCGGCGGGTCGGCGGCCGTGCCGGCGCAGTGGTCGGCGGCGGTCGCCGAGGCGTCGCGCACCGACCTGGTGCAGCCCGCCGCGACCCTCGCCGAGGTGGCCGCCGAGGTCTTCGCCCGCGACCGGGAGCGCTTCGCCCGCCGCGCCGAGCGCTTCGGCGGCCTCGCATGAGGCTGACCTGGGTACAGCCGGAGGACCTGCTGCCGCACGAGCTGGCGGCCAGCCGGGACGAGGGCCGCGACGTCACCGCGATCGCCCGGCGGTGGGCGGCCGCCGGCGGCGACGCGACCCCGCCGGTGAGCGGCGCGTCGGCGAGCCCGGCCCCGGCGGCGCTGCGCGCCCTCGCCGTCGAGTTGCTCGACGCCGCCGACGCGCTGCCCACCCCGGGCGGCGAACCCGGCGACCTCGACGAAGTGCGGGCGCACTGGCCGGCGGCCTGGGACCTGCCGGCGAAGGCGTCGCTCGACCGGCTGCACGGCGGCTGGCTCGGCCGGGCCGCCGGCTGCCTGCTCGGCAAGCCGGTGGAGAAGATCCCGCGCGAGGGCATCCGGGAGATCCTGACCGCCACCGGCCGGTGGCCGCTGCGGGACTGGTTCACCGCCGAGGGCCTGCCGGCCGAGGTCGCCGCGCGCTGGCCGTGGAATCGGCGCAGCGCCGCCACCAGCCTCGCCGAGAACATCGACGGCATGCCCGAGGACGACGACCTCAACTTCGCCCTGCTCGCGCTGCGCCTGCTGGAGACGGCCGGCCGGGGCTTCACCGGCGCCGACGTCGCCGAGGCGTGGCTGTCCTGGCTGCCGGCCGGGCGGGTGTTCACCGCCGAGCGCGTCGCGTACCGCAACCTGCTGCTGGGCCTGGTGCCGCCGGACACCGCCCGCCGCCACAACCCGTTCCGCGAGTGGATCGGCGCGCAGATCCGCACCGACGTGTACGGCTGGGTCAACCCCGGCCACCCCGGCCGGGCGGCCGAGCTCGCCTGGCGCGACGCGAGCGTCAGCCACGTCCGCTCCGGCGTGCACGGCGCGATGTGGGTGGCCGCCATGGCCGCCGCCGCCCCGGTGGCGGACGGCATCGAGGCGGTCCTCGACGCCGGCGAGTCGGTGCTGCCGCCCGGCGGGCGGTTCACCGCGGCCGTGCGCGAGGCCCGGGCCCTCGGCGCCGCCGGCGGCGACTGGGAGCGCATCGTCGACGCGCTGTACGAGCGCCACGGCCACCTGCACTGGGTCCACGTGCGCAACAACGCGGCCCTGACCGCGGCCGCACTGGCCTACGGCGGCGGCGACTTCGAGCGCTCCGTGTGCGCCGCGGTCAGCGGCGGCTGGGACACCGACTCCAACGGCGCCACCGTCGGCGCGGTCACCGGCGCACTGAGCGGCGCCGCCGCGCTGCCGCGGCGGTGGGTCGACCCGCTGCGCGGGCGGCTCGCCAGCAGCATCGCCGGCTTCGACGGCATCGGCTTCGACGAACTGGCGGCCCGCACGTTCGCCCTGGCCGGCGAGGGGACCGGCCGATGAGCGCAAACGTGATCGTGGTCGGCAGCGCCAACCTCGACCTGGTGGTCGCCACGCCCCGGCTGCCCTCCCCCGGCGAGACGGTCCTCGGCGGCGACTTCCGCACGGTGCCCGGCGGCAAGGGCGCCAACCAGGCCGTCGCCGCCGCGCGGGCCGGCGCCGCCTGCGCGTTCGTCGGCGCCGTCGGCGGCGACGACTTCGGCCGGCTACTGCGCGACAGCCTGGTCGCCGCCGGCGTCGACGTGCGGGGGCTGCGCACCGCCGACGGGCCCTCCGGCGTCGCGCTCATCACGGTCGACGCGGCCGCGGAGAACTGCATCGTCGTCGCGCCCGGCGCGAACGCCACCCTCACCGTGCTCGACCCGGCCGACCGGGCGGCGATCGCCGCGGCCGACGTGCTGCTGCTGCAGCTCGAGATCCCGCTGACGGCCGTCGCCGAGGCCGCCGGCGCGGCACGGGACGCCGGCACCACCGTCGTGCTCAACGCCGCCCCGGCCGCGCAGCTGCCCCCGGACCTGCTCGCCCTGATCGACGTGCTCGTCGTCAACGAACACGAGGCGGCCGTCGTCGCCGGCCGGACCGGGGCCGGGACCGGCCCGGACGGGCTGCTCGACGCCCTGCTCGAGCTGGTGCCACGGGTCGTGCTGACGCTCGGCGCCCGGGGCGCCGCCTACGGCGACCGCGACGGCCTGCGGGTGCGGGTCCCGGCGCCGGTCATCGACGCGGTCGACACCACCGCCGCCGGCGACGCGTTCACCGGCGCGATGGCCGTCGCCTGGGCCGAGCACGGCCTCACCCAGCCGGGCGCCGCGCCCGGCGACGCCGTGACCACCGCGCTGCGGTGGGCGTGCGCCGCCGGGGCCGCCTGCGCGCAGCACCCCGGCGCGTCCGTCGCGCTGCCCGACCGGCACCGCATCGACCGCCTCTTCGCAGCGACCTACCGAGGTACCGCTTGACAATCCTCCCCGCCCTAAAGGGACGGGGATTCCCTGGGTCACCCCAGGGGGTTCCTGCTTCACCGACGACCGCCCCGTCCGAGAGGACTCTCGTTGAGGTCTTACACCGCCTCCACAGGCAATCACGGAGAGCCCCTCCGCGAGGATGTTGCGGGCCGCGTTCACGTCGCGGTCGTGGATGCGCCCACATCGGCACGTCCACGACCGCATGTGCAGCGGCATCCGCTCAGCGAGCGCACCGCAGACGGCGCACAGCTTGGACGACGGGAACCAGCGGTCCACGACGACCAGGTTGCGGCCGTGCCATTCGGCCTTGTATTCGAGCATGGCGCGGAACTGCCGCCAGGCCGCGTCGGAGATGGCGCGGGCCAGGCTGTGGTTTTTGACCATGTTGCGCACGGTCAGGTCCTCGATCACGATCGTTTGGTTCTCACGAACGAGTCGAGTGGTCAGCTTGTGCAGGTGGTCGCGGCGGCGGTCGGTGATCCGGGCGTGGACGCGGGCGACCTTGCGGCGGGCCTTGGCCCGGTTCGCGGAGCCCGGCTCCTTCCTGGCGAGGCTCCGTTGGGCGCGGGCGAGCGCGGCCCGGTCGTGGCGCTCATGGCGCGGGTTGGTGATCTTCTCCCCGGTGGACAGTGTGAGAAGGCTGTCGAGCCCTGCGTCGATCCCGACCGCGCCCGTGGCCGGGACCTGCTCGATCACGTCGTCGCAGCGCAGGGACACGAACCAGCGCCCGGCCGGGTCCTGCGACACGGTCACCGTCGATGGCGACGCCCCCTCTGGCAGGGGCCGGGACCACACGATATCGAGGGGTTCGGTCATCTTCGCCAGGATGAGCCGGCCGTGACGGTAGCGAAACGCGCTCGTGGTGTACTCCGCCGATCGGCGCGACTTCTTCTTCGACTTGAACGTCGGGTACCTGGCCCGCTTGGCGAAGAAGTTCGTGTACGCCACCTGGAGGTGGCGCAGCGCCTGGTGCAACGGCACCGACGAAACCTCGTTGAGGAACGCCAGATCCCCGGTCTTCTTCCACGCGGTCAGCATCGCGCTGGTGGCGTTGTAGTTGAGCCGTTCTTGGCGCAGCGTCCACGCCTCGGTGCGGGCCTGCAACGCCATGTTGTAGACCAGCCGGACACACCCGAACGTCCGGGCAAACTCAGCAGCCTGCCCAGGGCTCGGGTAAAAGCGGAACTTGAACGCCCGCTTCACGGTCCCGCTCACGGCTCACACGATAGTGGTCTATCCAGTGAACCTTGCGGTGACGCGCGGGCAGACGCCTGCCCGCCTCGGCGGCGGATCTGCCTTCCCTGCCCTGCTGCGCAAGGGTTCCGTTTCCTCCCCGGCCCGAAGGCCGGAGTATCCACAGAAGGAATCCGATGACCTTCAACCCGTACGTGCCCCGCCCCATCGACCGGCCGGCGGCCGTGCCGCTCGACCCGGGCGCGGACCTGACGGTCCTCGACGAGGCGAAGATCTTCGCGGCGCCCGGCGACCCGGCCGACTGGCCGGCCTGGCGCGAGCGCCTCGCGCAGTGGCGCACGGACGCGCGGCGGCGCCTGCGGTACACCGGCGCGCACTACGACGAGATCACCGGCGACTGCTTCAGCGTCTGCCTGGCCTGGCTGTGGGACGAGACGCTCTACGACCACGAGGCGGGCCGTTTCACCGTCGAGGCGTTCCTGGACGCGGCGCAGCGCGACTTCGGCGGCTTCGACGGGGTGGTGCTCTGGCACGCCTACCCGGTGATCGGCCTCGACGAGCGCAACCAGTTCGACTACTACCGCGATGTGCCCGAGCTGCCGGCGGTGGTGCGCGCCCTGCAGGACCGCGGCGTGCGGGTCTTCCTCGACTACAACCCGTGGGACACCGGGACCCGCCGGGAGCCCGGCAGCGACGCCGATCAGGTCGCGGCGCTCGTCGCCCGCCTCGGCGCCGACGGGGTCTTCCTCGACACCCTCAAGGAGGGCGCCGGGGAGCTGCGCAAGGCCCTCGACGCGGTACGGCCCGGCTTGGTGCTGGAGGGCGAGAGCCGCGTACCGCTGGCCCGCATCGAGGACCATGCGATGTCGTGGGCGCAGTGGTTCGCCGACTCCGACGTCCCGGGTGTGCTGCGGGCGAAGTGGTTCGAGCGCCGCCACGTGCTGCACCACACCCGGCGGTGGCATCGCGACCACCTCGACGAGCTGCACTCCGCCTGGCTCAACGGCTGCGGGGTGCTGGTCTGGGAGAGCGTCTTCGGCGTCTGGGTCGGCTGGAACGAGCGCGACCGCGCGGTACTGCGGGCGATGCGGGCCGTGCAGGCCAGCCACGCCGCCTGGCTGCGGGCCGAGGACTGGGTGCCGCTGGCCGACCACCCCGGCGAGGGGTGGGTGTACGCGTCGCGCTGGACGCACGACGACACGCCACTGTGGACGGTGGCGAACCGGGGCGACGACCACGACGGCCCGTGGCTCACGACCGGCGCACGGCCGGGCCGCCGCTTCGTCGACCTCGTCACCGGCGCGGAGCTGACCGTGACCGAGCGGCCGGACGGGCGGGTGGCCGTCGGCGGGCCACTGCCGGCGGGCGCGATCGCGGCGGTGACCGTCGTGGCCGAGGACGCACCTGCGGTACCCGCGCGGGAAACACCCACCGGTGACCCCACGTTCCCCGCGCGGGCCGCGGTGCGGACCCGGACGCCGTGGGCGCCCCGCGCCGACGTCCCGCTCGGCATGGTGGCGGTCGACGGCGGCCGGCACGAGCTGACGGTCGTGCACCGGGTGCGCGAGACCGGGCTGTACGGCGAGACCCCGTACGTCGACGAGTGGAAACCGCTCCCGCCGCGGCTGCACCACGACGCCACGCTGCGCCGCACGGTCCGGCTCGGCCGCTTCGCCATCGACACGCACGAGATCACCCACGCCCAGTACGCCCGGTTCCTTGCCGACTCCGGCTACCGGCCGGCCCGCCCGGAGCGGTTCACCGCCGGCACCGGCACCCCGGACGCCCCGGTGTGCGGGGTCGACCTGGCCGACGCGCGCGCGTACGCCGCCTGGGCCGGGCTGCGGCTGCCGACCGAGGACGAGTGGCAGGTCGCCGCCGAGGCCGGGCTGCTGCGCCGCGGCGAACCGCTGGTGTGGAACCTGACCGAGAGCGAGCACAGCGACGGCCGGACCCGCTTCGTCATCCTCAAGGGCGGGGCCGCCCATCGCAGCGAGGGCTCCGACTGGTACCTCGACGGCGGCCCCCAGCCGCCGCAGGCCTCGGTGAAGCTGCTGCTGCTCGGCGCCGGCCTGACCCGCTCCACCTCGGTGAGCTTCCGCTGCGCGGCCGACCTGGAGGAGGGCGCGTGACCGGTCCGGAGCGAAGCGGAGGGGCCGGTCACCAATGGACACAGCCTGACGGTTACGCAACCGACGAGCGCCAGCGAGGAGGGCGCGTGACCGCTCCGCTGGCCGGCGTCACGGTCCTCGACGTGGCCACACTGTTCGCCGGGCCGCTCGCGGCGGCGTTCCTCGGTGACTTCGGCGCCGACGTCATCAAGGTCGAGCACCCGTCGCGGCCCGACCCGTCGCGTGGGCACGGCCCGGCCAAGGACGGCGTCGGGTTGTGGTGGAAGGTCCTGGGCCGCAACAAGCGGACGATCACCTGCGACCTGGCCGACCCGCGGGGCGCGGACCTGCTGCGCCGCCTCGTCGCCGACGCCGACGTGCTGGTGGAGAACTTCCGCCCCGGCACCCTCGAGCGGTGGGGGCTCGGCCCGGCCGAGCTCCACGCGGTCAACCCGCGGCTCGTCGTCGCGCGGATCAGCGGCTTCGGCCAGGTCGGGCCCTACGCGCGCCGGCCCGGTTTCGGCACCCTGGCCGAGGCGATGAGCGGCTTCGCCGCCGCCACCGGCGAACCCGAGGGCCCGCCGACCCTGCCCCCGTTCGGGCTCGCCGACTCGGTCACCGCCCTCGCCGCGGCCTACGCGGTGATGCTGGCCCTGCGCAGCCGCGACCTGACCGGGGCCGGCCAGGTCGTCGACCTCGCCATCATCGAGCCCATCATGGCCGTGCTGGGGCCGCAGATCACCTGGTACGACCAGCTCGGCTACGTCCAGCCGAGGCTCGGCAACCGCTCGAACAACAACGCGCCGCGCAACACCTACCGCTGCGCCGACGGCCGCTGGGTCGCGGTGTCCTCCAGCGCGCAGAGCATCGCCGAGCGTTTGCTGCGGCTGGTCGGGCGGCCCGACCTGGTCGACGAGCCGTGGTTCGCCACCGGCACCGGCCGCGCCGAGCACGCCGACGAGCTCGACGCGGCGGTCGGCGCCTGGGTGGCCCGGCACGACTGGGACGAGGTGGTCGCCGCGTTCGAGGAGGCGCAGGCCGCCGTCGCACCCGTCTACGACGTGCGCGACATCCTGGCCGACCCGCAGTACGCGGCCCTGGGCACCGCCGTCGCCGTGCCCGACGAGGACCTCGGCACGGTACGGATGCAGAACGTGCCGTTCCGGATGTCGGCGAGCCCGGGCGCGATCCGCCACGCCGGGCGCCGCCACGGCCAGGACACCGACGACGTGCTGCGGGCCCTCGGCGTCGGCGACGCCGAGCTCGCGGCGCTGCGCGAGGCGGGCGTGATCTGATGCTGCTCACCTCGCTGTACGTGCCGGGCGACCGGCCGGACCGGTTCGCCAAGGCCGTCGCCTCTGGCGCGGACGCGGTGATCCTCGACCTCGAGGACGCCGTCGCCGCGCCGCGCAAGGCCTACGCGCGCGAGGCCGTCGCAGAGTTCCTGGCCGGTCAGCACCCCGTGCCGGTCCTCGTGCGGATCAACGACCTGCAAGGCCCGGAGGCCCGCGCGGACCGGGCCGTGCTCGCCGGCGTCGCGGGCGCGGCGGGGGTGAAGGTGCCGAAGGTGGAGTCCCGCCGCGTCCTGACGGCGCTCGCCGCCCACGTCCGGGTCCCGCTGCACCCGCTCATCGAGTCCGCGCTCGGCGTGGAGGCCGCGCACGCCGTCGCCACCCACCCGGCGGTCGCCTCGATCGGCCTCGGCGAGGCCGACCTGCGCTCGGATCTGGGCGTCGACGGAGACGAGGCGCTGCTGTGGGCCCGCGGCCGGATCGTGGTCGCCGCGCGCGCGGCCGGCCTGCCGCCGCCGCAGATGTCGGTGTACCCGAACGTCACCGACCTCGACGGCCTGGCCGACTCGTGCGCGGCCGGCCGGCGGCTGGGCTTCCTCGGCCGCGCCGCCATCCACCCGCGGCAGCTGCCGGTCATCGTCGCGGCGTTCCGCCCGGCCGCGCAGGACGTCGCCCGGGCCGAGGCGCTGCTGGCCGCGCTCGCCGACGCGCAGACCCGCGACGCGGGCACCGTGGTCCTGCCCGACGGCCGGTTCGCCGATCGCGCCATGGTGGCCGCCGCCCGCCACATCGTCGAGCTCGCCGCCCGCTACGCCACGGACGACAGGGCAGGGCGTTAGGTAGCGGCGGACTGCCGGCGAACCATTCCGGCGGCCAGGGGCGCGCCGTCGAGGTCCCCGGCGGCGATGCGTTCCTTGATGGTCTTGCGCACCATGGCCGCCGCGACTGCCGGGAAGTGCCTCGCCACCGCCATCTCGAAGCGGCCGCGCCGAGTGGTGGCGACGTTGCGCAGTGGCTTCGCCGATGTGGCGCTGCGGACGATCGCGTCGATCACGCCGGACGCCGGCTCGTAGCGGGACACTCCGTCCAGCGACAGGCCGGCCCGAGCCGACGCGTCGTGTATCGGCGAAGCGACCATGCTCGGATAGACCACGGTCACGCCGATGTGCGTGCCGACCTCGAGACGCAGCGCATCGGCGTAGGCGGCGAGCGCCCGCTTGCTCACGCCGTAGGCGGCCGCCAGCGGCAGCGGGAGCACGGCCATGCGGCTCGACACGAAGATGACCCGGCCCCGCGCGGTCTCCAGGGCGGGGATCGCGGCGGCCGTGGTGTTCCACGCCGCCATGAGGTTCACTTCTATCTGCTGGCGGGCGGCCGCGCCGGGGGCGTACTCGGCCGGGGCGGGGCCGCCGACGCCGGCGTTGTTGATGAGCAGGTCCAGTCCGCCGAGGTCCGTGACGGCTTGCGCAACTGCCGAGGCTGCGGCTTCGCCGTCCGTCAGGTCACACCCTTTGACGGGTACGCCATTGACGGCGCCGGCGTGCAGATCGAGCCCGATGACGTGGGCGCCTTCGGCGGTGAGCCGGTCGCACAGCAGCCGGCCGAAGGTTCCGGCGGCGCCGGTGACGATGACCCGGCGTCCGGACAGCGTCCTCATGTGGGCTCCTTCCAGATGACGCCTCGCCCGGCGGCGGCGCGGCGGGTGCCTGCGGTCAGTTCCCTGGCGGCCAGGGCGAGGTACGCGTCGAAGTCGATCCGCATGGCCGGACGGCGCTCGCCCCAGCGGTCCCGGGCGGCGGCCAGCTGCGCGGTGCAGTCGGCCCGTTGCCGGTCCGCTGTGGGCAGTGCGTACCGGCCGGCGAGGTGGGCGGCGACCAGGCGGGCCTGGGCTTCCACGATGGGCAGCGCCGCGCCGGTCGACTGCATCAGGCCGACGAACATCAGCCCGGGCGCGTCGAGGTGGAAGACGCGGCGGTAGAGCGGAAGGCGGTCGGCGCCGTCGCCCAGCAGCGGCGGGTCCAGAAACGGCAGGTCCACCCGGTACCCGGTGCACCAGACGATCAGGTCGACCTCGTCCTGCCGCCCGTCGGTGAACGTCACGGTCGCGCCGTCGATGCGGGCGATGCCGGTGCGTACGCCGATCTCGCCGTGGCTGATCCGGGACAGCAGCCCGTCGGACAGCGTCGGGTGGTCCTGCAGAAATCCGTGGCCGGGATCGGGCAGCCCGTAGCGGCTCGGCCGGCCGACCGTCAGCTTCAGCATCGTTTCGCTGATGCGTTGGCGCATGCGCCATGGCAGGCGTTTCGCCAAGGCGCCGTTGAGGGTGTCCGACGGGCGGCCCAGCAGATGCTTGGGCACGATCCAGACGCCCCGGCGCAAGGACAACAGTGTCGACGCGGCGACGTGGGAGGCGTCGACGGCGATGTCCATCGCCGAGTTCCCGCCTCCGACGACCAGCACCCGCTTTCCGGCCAGCTGCGCCGGATCGCGGTAGTCGTGGCTGTGCAGCTGCTCGGCCGATGCCTCGCCCGGATATGTGGGCACGTTCGGGCTGCTGTTGTGGCCGTTGGCCACGACAACCGCGGCGTACCGCTGCGTGGTTGTGCCCTGGGGACCGCGGACGGTGACGTCCCAGCCGTCGCCGGCGCGGGTCACGCGCTCGACCGTGTGGCGAAGGCTCACGCGGTCGAGGAGGCCGAAGTTGCGGGCGTAGTCGTCCAGGTATCCCGCGATGCGGGTGTGATCGGGGTAGTCCGGCCATTCGGCGGGCATCGGGTAGTCGGCGAACTCCGTGCGGGTGCGGCTGGTGTTCAGGTGCAGCGTCCGGTACGCCGACGAATGCGGTCCGCCGAGCACCCACAGGCCGCCGACCCGGTCGCCGGGATCGAAACACCGAGCGGGTACGCCCTGATCGGTGAGCGCCTTGAGGGTGGCCAACCCGGACGGGCCGGCGCCGACCACCGCGACCTGCATGACCGACTCCTTAATCCAACGATCGTTGGATAATGCCCCGCGGCCGGTGGAGCGTCAACCCGCCCGGTACATCCGATCCAGCCAGCGGTGCACGAAGGCCCGGAACTCGATGCGCTCGTCGCCGCGGGAGGGCGCGCTCACGACGTGGGCGTGCACCGACCAGACCAGGCTGCGCACCGCGATGTGCGGGGACGGTTCGACGAGCAGACCGAGGTCCGCGGCCGCGATCAGCACCTCCTCGACCGTCCGGTACAGGGGCAGCGAGTACGCGACGTCCAGGTCGGCGTGCAGCTCGGGTTCGGACCAGCGGCGCAGCCATAGGGCCGTCGTCTCGGGCACCCGTTCGAGGAAGTCCACGAAGACGTCGAGCAGGGCGTGCAGCCGCGCGAACGCCTCTTCGGGACCGGCCTGCAGCCCTTCGTGGGCGGCGGCCACGGCACCGGTCAGGGCCTCGACCTCGGCCGCAAAGACGCGCGCGAAGCAGGCCCGGTACAGATCGGCTTTCGTGCCGGCGTGGTGCTGCACGGTCGCGACGTCGACCCCGGCCACCGCGGCCAGCTCCCGCAGGCTTACCGCGTCGTAGCCGCGCCTGGCGAACAGCGCCGTGGCCGCATCCATGATCGCCGCGTGGGTGTCGCGTTGCTCGGCCCGCCGGGGGCGGCCCGGCCCGCGCCTGCGCTCCATGGTCATGCCCGCCATTGTGCCCTACAATCCAACGGCCGTTGGATTGTAGGGAGCCGCCGTGAACCGCCTGCCTCGACCGAGCCTCCTCGGCTTCGCCGCCGGCTCCCTCGGCATGGGCGTCTGGGTCACCGTGCCCGGCCTGCTCCTGCTGTTCTTCCTGACCGACGTTCTCGCCGTCAGCCCGACCGTGGCCGGCCTGGCCCTGCTGTTTCCCAAGATCCTCGACGTGCTCCTGCATCCCTGGGTCGGCGGGCTCTCCGATGCCGACCGGCGCCGCCACGGCCACCGCCGCCGGCTCATGCTCTACGGGTGCGCCCTGCCGGTCGCGTTCGCGCTGTTGTTCGTGGTCCCCGGGGGCACCACCGGCTGGCCCGCCGCGCTGTGGGTGACCGTCGCGTTCGTGCTCGGCAACTTCGCGTTCGCGCTCTACCAGGTGCCGTACCTGTCGACCCCGGCCGACCTCGCGATCGGCTACGACGAGCGAACCCGCCTGATGGGGTTCCGCATGGTCGTGCTGACCCTCGGCATCCTGCTCAGCGGCGTCCTCGCGCCGCTCATTCAGGACAAAGCCGGGTACGCCGCGATGGGCGCGACCCTCGGTTTCGGCATGCTGGCCACGATGCTGGTCGGGGTGCGCGGGGTCCGGCTGCTCAACGATGCCGCGCGGTCGCCGGCCGCCGGCGGCGACCGGGCGCCGGGCCTGCGTGCGTTGCTGGATGCGTTGCGGGACGGCCAGTACCGATGGCTCGTCGCGAGCTACCTGATGATGTCGACCACCAGCCACCTCGTCCTCGCGGCCGTCCCGTACTACGCGACCTACGAGCTCGGCCGTGCGAAGCTCACGACGGTTCTGGTCGCGGCGTTCGTCGCGCCGGCCCTGGTCGCCACCCCGCTCTGGGTGCGCGTGGCTCGCCGGATCGGCAAGCAGCCGGGACTCCTCATCGCCCAGGCGACCTTCGTCGCCGGGTGCGTGGTCCTGGCCTTCGGCCGCTCCGTCAGCATCGCAACCCTCGTCGCCGCGGTCGCCGTCCTCGGCATCGCCTTCGCCGCCCTGCAGCTGCTGCCGTTCTCGATGGTGCCGGACGTCGTGCGCGCCGCCGACCCGGCCAAGGCCGGCTCATATCTGGGCGTGTGGACGGCGGCCGAGGCCACCGGCGGGGCACTCGGTCCCTTCATCTACTCCGCCTGCCTGGCGATCGGCGGCTTCGTCGGCTCCACGGTCGATGAGGACGTCGTGCAGTCACCCTTCGCTCACGACATGATCCGCCTCGGGTTCGGTCTGGTGCCCGCGGTGCTCATGCTCGTGAGCGTGCTCCTGCAGCGGCGCTACGTCCTCGACGGCCAGGCACGCAGCGGTGCCGCCGAGGTCGAGCCCGGCGTACACCCCCGCGCCGCGTAGTGGTTCACGACCGCAGCAGTTCGCGATGGCGTTCCGCCGTTTCCAGGCGGCACCAGACCGGGATCTCGTCGACCGGGGCCGGGACCTCCACCTCGCGGGCGCCGTCGAGCACCTGATGGGTCCGCAGGTCCAGCCAGCGTCCCGGCGGCAGGTAGGCCGACCGGGTCGTCGAGCCCTCCGCGACCACCGGGGCGACCAGCAGGTCGTCACCGAGCAGGTAGTCGTACGGGTGCTGCCAGGCGCGGGGGTCCTCCGGCGCGACCAGGCACACCGAGCGCAGCAGCGGCCAGCCGGTCTCGATCGTGCGGGCCGCCGACGACGCGAGGTAGGGCACCAGCCGCTCGCGCAGGTGCGCGTACCGGCGGAACACCGGCAGCACCCGGGGGTCGCCGGTCTGCGCGGCGATGTTCCACGGGGTGCGGTCGCGGGACGGGGTGCGGTGGTGGTTGTACTCCGAGTGGTACTGCATGATCGGCAGGAGCGCCGACAGCGCCGTGGCCCGCAGGTACAGCTCGGCGGACGGGACCGGTCCGGAGAAGCCGGCCAGGTCCCAGCCCCAGTAGACGATCCCGCACGCCGGCGCGGTGAGGCCGGCCCGCAGCGAGGACCGCATCGCCTCCCACGTGGAGTCTTCGTCGCCCGCCCAGAACAGGCCGTGCGCCTGTGAGCCGGTGAAGCCGGCCCGGCTGAACGTGACCGGCGCCTTGCCGCACGAGCGCAGCAGGGAACCGTACGCCGCGGCGTAGTGCACGGGGAAGCGGTTGTTGCCGGTGGCGCCGGCCGAGCCGTCGGCGTAGCGCAGGTCGTGGCCCCACGCGTGTTCGCCGCCGTCGGTCTTGAACCCGTCGATTCCGACGTCTTCCACGAGGTACCGCCGCTTCGCCAGCCACCAGTCGCGCGCCTCGGTGTTCGTGAGATCCGGCATGAGGGCCGTCGGGAACCACCAGCCGCGGTTGCGGTACGGCCGGCCGTCGCCCTCGCGCACCCCGTAGCCGCGGGCGAGCATCGTGGCGGCGTCGGCGGCGCTCTGGCCGGTCGGGTGGGGGCGCATCTTCTGCAGGGGGATCTGCCACAGCACGACCTTGACGCCGTCGGCGTGCAGGTCGTCGACCATGCCCTTCGGGTCGGGCCAGGCGCCGTCCGGCGGGAAGGTGAAGTCGGCCAGGCGGTGCGGGCGGCCGTCGTCGTGGACCTGGTACTGCGCGTCGCGGAACGCCACGAACGTCGACTCGTCGCTCCAGGCCTCGACGACCACGACCCCGACCGGGATGTCGTGCTTGCGGTGCAGCGCCATCTCGGTGCTGACCCGCTCCTGGGTGTTCCACTCGTTGCCGCTGGCCCACAACCGGAACACCCAGTCCGGCATGGGCTCCGGCCGGCCGACCTCGCCGAGCCACCGGTCGAGGACCTCGCCGGGAGAGCCGTCGTAGAAGCGCACGTCGAGGTGCCCGCCAGGGACGTCTGCCTCGATCCACAGCAGGTCGCCGACGTCGTACCAGGTGCGCTCGGCCGTGTCGACGTGGAACGCCCAGCCGTCGCCGCCGAGGACGTGCGCGAACGGCATCGGCAGGTAGGTGCGCCCGGCCGCGCCCTGGCCCTTGTACTGCTCGAACACGGTCGCGTCGAGCGCGTGCCGGCGCTGGTCGAGCCGGTCGAAGCGTTCCCCGAACCCGACGACGTGCTCGTCGGCGGTGAGCCGCAGCGCGAACCGTACCCGGTGGACCCGCTCGGGGTCCGCGAGCCAGGACGTGGTGCCCGGCACGAGGCGGCTCGTTCCGTGGGTGGTGAGTGTGCCGCCGGTCGGCGACCAGGCCGCTGCGCGGACGTCGAACCAGCGGGTGCGGCGAGTGCGGATACCGTCGGTGGCGACGAACCGGTACCGGACCGGCCGGTCGGCGGGCAGCGGCGGGCTGTCGGCGGCCCAGCGGACGCTGCGGCCCCGCTGCCCGCCGGCGGCCGTGGCGAGGTGCCCTTCGGCCCCGGCCGTCGGCCCGGTCGGGGCGCCCTCGCGGTGCAGGTCGAAGGCGCCGCCGTCCCACTCGCAGCGCACGGCGGTGACGGACGCGGCGCCGGCGACGCCGAGGTTCACCGGCTCGCCCGCGAGGGGACGCACCGGCAGGCGCTGGTCGATGGACGGCTGGTAGGCGTGGCCGGAGCCGAAGGGCCGGTGCCGGATCACAGGGTCACTCCCAATTCGGCGGCGAGGGACAGGTAGGCGGCGTGCGACCACAGCAGCGGGGTCGCGACCGAGCCCCACCGCTCGAGCCACTCCTGGCGGTGCTGCGGGTGGAGCAGCCGGTCGCTGACCTGCTCCGGCAGGTCGCCGTTGTCCGCGGCGGTGCCGGCGATCCAGGCGAGCTGACGGCGGGCGTCGCCGGGGCGGCCGAGCCGGAGGTACGACTGCCCGAGCAGGCCGGCGAGGACCGGCCACCGCCCGCCGCCGTAGAACACGTCGGCCCGGAAACGGTGCACGCCGCCGTCGTCGAGCAGGTCGCGTTCCACCGCGGCGACCGTCCTCCGCGCCGTGGCGTCGTCCACGAGGCGGAACGGGGCGACGGCGGCGAGGAGGCTGCCGTCGACGGCGTCGGAGCCGAGCCACTTGCGCAGCCGCCCGTCCACGCTGCCGTCGGCGGCGATGAGCGCGGCGATCGCGTCGGCGGTGGACGACGCCGTGCCGGCGTCGCCGTCGCCGAGCAGTCCGGTGCGCAGCGCCGCACGCAGCCCGGCCTCGACCGACGCGAGCGTGGCGACGTGTACCTGCTCGGCGTGCTCCTCCCACCAGTCGTAGCAGGGCAGTCGCCACGCGGCGCAGAGGTAGCGCACGGCGAGTGCGACCGCCTCTGCGAACGCGTGGTCGGTGGTACCGGCGAGGCACCGCTCCAGCGCCCACAGCCAGGTGCCGTAGCCGTCGAGCTGGAAGTCCCACCAGGACTCGGACCCGTCGGCGCCGTCGAGGGTGTAGCGGGTGGGCAGGAACCGCGCCTGGTCGATCTCCTCACCTGCGGCGAGTGCCGCGACGACCGCCTCGATCCGCCCCGCGCGGTCGGCCAGGACACGGGCCGTCCACTCGTGGAAGGCGCGCGCCCCGTCGACGATGCCGTGTGCCCGCATGCTCTCGGCGACGAAAGCGCCGTCGCGCAGCCACGCATAGCCGTACACCGGGAAGTTCGAACAGGCGGGGTAGGCGCCGCTCGGCGCCTGCTCGCGGGTGATCACCTTGATGCTGTGCTCGACCAGGTCGCGCATCTGCTGTTCCTTACGCTGCTAGGTTCTTCGGGACGCCGGCTAGAGCAGTGCCGTGACCTGCTTGGCCGCGTCGTCGAGGGTCTTCTGCACGTCCTCGCCGCCGGCCGCCTTGGTCAGGGCGTTGTTGACGATGTCCTGCATCTGCTGTTCCTTGGCGATGACGGGCAGCAGGGACTGCTTGCCCAGCGCGTCCATGACGGCCTTGCGGTTCGACGGCGGCGTCTTGCTCAGGTAGCCGGACAGCTTCGAGGCGTCGGCGAGCGGCGGCAGCTCCCACGACGAGTTGATCCGGGCGGTCACGGTCTGGTCGGACGTGGTGAGGAAGTTCAGCCAGCGGAACGCGGCGTCCTTGTGGCTGCTCGCCGCCGACACCGCGACGGCGTTCTGGAACACGGCGCTGGCCTTCTGCGCGTCGCCGGGCTCGACGACCACGTCCCAGCCGAACGGCACGTCCTTGAGCGTGTCGAACTGCCAGTTCCCGTTGTGCCACATCGCCAGCTTGCCGGCCTTGAACAGGTTGGTGTCGAAGTCCGGGGTGTTGCCGATCTCGGTCACCGTCGGCATCGTGGTGCCGGACTTGCCGATGAGCCACTTCGCCGCGGCGACGCCCTGCGGGCTGTTGAAGGTGGCCGACTTGCCGTCGGGGCTGAGGAACGTGCCGCCGGCCTGGTTCACGGCCTTGTAGAACTCGTAGAAGCTGACCGGCTGGAAGTCGCCGTAGACGCCCTTGGCCTTGTCGGTGAGCTTCTGCGCGGCGGCCGCCTCGTCCGACCACTTCCAGTCGGAGGTGGGGTAGGCCACGCCGGCGGCGTCGAACAGCGCCTTGTTGTAGATGAGCACGACGGTCGAGAAGGACTCGGGCAGTGCGTACTGCTTGCCGCCGTGCTTGAAGGCGTCGAGCGCGGCCGGCGAGAGCACCGACGGCTGCCACGCCTTGTCGTTGGCCGACGGGCCGGCAAGGTCGGCGAGGGAGCCGGCCTGGGCGTAGGTGACGAAGTTCTGGTAGTCCAGCTCGAAGGCGTCGGCGACGGTACCGCCGGCGATCGAGGTCTGCAGCTGGGTGAAGTAGTCCTTGTACGGCGCGGTCTGCACGGAGACCTTGACGTCGGGGTTGGCCTTCTCGAACGCGGCGACGATGCCGTTGAGGTCCTCGAGGTGGTCGGGTGCGGCGGAGAACGTCAGGTAGCGGACCGTGGTGACGCCGCCTTCGGAGGTGTCCTTCGTGGCGGAGCCCTTGGAGCATCCGGCCAGCGCGAGGGCGGCGACGGCGATCAGTGCGGCGGCCCGGTGTAACCGGAGCCGGGGGCGAGCGGACATGCTGGGCCTCACAATCGCGGGGTGTCTGGTTACTTGAGACCGGCCTGGGCGACGCTCTGCACGATGTGCTTCTGCGCCACGGCGTAGAGGGCGAGGATGGGAACGATGCTGACCACCGAGCCGGCCATGATGGCGTTCCACTGGACGGTGTATTCGCCGCTGAGGCTGGCCAGGCCCAGCGGCAGGGTCATGAACTCGCGGGAGCGGATGACGACGAGCGGCCACAGGAACGCGTTCCAGCTGGACATGAACGCGAACAGCCCGTAGGTCACCAGGGCGGGGCGGATCAGCGGCAGGGTGATCCGCAGGAAGATGCGGATGTGCCCGGCACCGTCGACGAACGCCGCCTCGTCGAGCTCCCTCGGCAGCACGGCGACGGACTGGCGTAGCAGGAAGACGCCGAACGCCGAGGCGATCGTCGGGACGATGAGCGAGGCGTACGTGTCGACCAGGTCGAACGCGCGGATCTCGATGAACAGCGGCACGACGAGCACCTGCATGGGGATCATCAGCGTCGCGAGGTATCCGACGAAGACGACGTTCTTGCCGGGAAAGTCGAGCCGCGCGAAGGCGTAGGCCGCCGTGGAGCTGGTGATGAGCAGCAGCGCGGTGGAGACCACGGCCAGCACGAAGCTGTTCACCGTGATCCGCCAGAACGGCAGGACCTCGAAGAGTTTGCGGTACCCGTCGAGGCCGGCCTTGTCGGGGATCAGGCGGGGCGTGGTGAGCACGTCGCCGCCGGCGGTGATCGAGGTGACGAAGGTCCAGACGAACGGGAAGATCATGAGCAGCGCGCCGACGGCGAGCACCGCGATGAGCAGCCGCCTAGACATAGGTCACCCACCGGCGCTGCAGGCGCTGCTGGATCACGGTGACCACCAGGATCAGCGCGAACAGCAGCAGGCTCAGGGCCGACGCGCCGCCGGCATCGCCATAGCGGAACGTGAGGTCGTAGATCTCCTCGACCAGCGGCCGGGACGCGCCGGCGGGCCCGCCGCCGGTCATGACGTAGATCTGGTCGAAGACCTGAAATCCGCTGATCAGCGAGATCACCACCACGAAGTAGCTCGACGGGGTCAGCAGCGGGAACGTGACCCGCCAGAAGCTCTGCCACGCCGACGCGCCGTCGAGACGGGCGGCCTCGAGGTACTCCTCCGGGATGCTCTGCAGGCCGGCCAGCAGAATCACCATGACGAACCCGGCGTCCTTCCAGACCGACGCGACGACCGCGGACGGGATGGCCCATCCGGGCGACGCCCACCATCCCGGGCCCGGGATGCCGACCGACGAAAGGACGTGGTTGACCAGTCCGTTGGCGGGGTTGAGCAGCCACTTCCAGGTCAGCGCGACGACGACCCAGCTGGTGACGACGGGCAGGAAGTACATCGAGCGCAGCAGGCTGCGCCCGGGGAACCGCCGGTTGAGCCCGACGGCGAGCGCCAGGCCCAGCAGGTAGACCAGCGGCAGGTACAGCGCCAGGAAGTACAGCGTGTGCAGCAGCGCGTCGCGGGTGTCCGCGTCGCCGAGCAGCCGGGAGAAGTTGTCCAGGCCGACCCACTGCATCGGCGACTGGAGGTTCCAGCTGTGCAGGCTGATCCACGCCGCACCGAACATCGGCGCGATCGTGAACAGCAGCAGCGGCACGGCACTCGGCAGCAGGAACAGCGCGACGATGCCGGCCTTGCGCACACCGCGGGGGCCGACCATCAGTCCACCGTCCCGTCGGCGCTCTCGACGCTGCCGTGCAGGCGGGCGACGACGAGGTTCGCCTGTTCGCCACCGAACCCGTCGAGGTCGAACGGCGCGGCGAGCACCAGCGCCGCCGCGCCCTGCGCCCAGCTGCTGTCGTCCCAGGTGTGCACGACCACGGCGATCCCGTCACCGCCGCGGACCTGCCGGCGGGCGAACTCGGCGCGAAACGCGGCGTCCCAGTGGATCCAGTGCGCGACGCCCTCGCCGGAGATGACGATCCGGACCGGGTCGAGCATGTTCGCGGCGCCGGCAACCGCCCGGCCGAGCAGCCGCCCGGCGTCGGCGAAGATCGCGGCGGCGTGTCCGTCGCCGCGATCGGCGGCCGCGACGAGCGCGGCGAATCCCTGCCGCGGACCGATCACGCCGCGCTCGCGGGCGATGCGCTCCAGTGCCGGCTCGCCGAGCCACGCCTCCAGGCAGCCGTGTCGCCCGCACTGGCACAGCGGTCCCTCGTCGTCCATCGGCACGTGCCCGAACTCGCCCGCGCCGCCTTTGCCGCCCCGGTACACCGAGCGGTCGGCGACGATGCCCATGCCGATGCCGCGACCGATGGTCAGCACGAGGAAGTCGTCGGCCTCGCGGCCGTGGCCGTAGAGCACCTCGGCGACGGCGAGGGCGTTGACGTCGTTCTCGACCACGACGGGCAACCCGAGCACGCCGCGCAGGTGCCGGCCGACCGGCAGCCCGCGCCACTGCAGGACGTCGGCGTCGACGGTGCCCTTGTCCGGGCGGGGCACGACCCCCGGCACGGCCACGCCGATGCCGAGCAGCTTCGGCAGGCCCGGGTCGCTGTGCGTGTGGGTGGCGAGCTCGGCGGCCAGCTTGGTGAGCGCGTCGGGGGCCATCGCGTCGAATGCCAGCGTGGTGCTGCTGAGCATCTGCCCGTCGAGGCGGACGTTGACGATCGCGAGGTGGTCGGCCGCGACCTTGACCCCGAGCGCCCGGCCGGCCTCCCCGACGAGGCCGATGAGCGATCCGGGCCGCCCGCCGCTGGACGGCGCCTGCGCGACTTCCTCGACCATTCGCTGCTCGAGCAGCCGACGCATGATCTGCGACACAGCTGCTGGGCTGAGCCCCAGCTCACGCGCGATGTCCGCGCGGGATGTGGGCCCGCGGCTCCCCAGGAGCGCGAGCACCGCCGACCGGGAGAGATCCCGGCCGGCCCCATGCTTCGCCAACGGCACTTCGTCCACCCACTTCATTAAGTTGCGATACAAAGTCCCACGCCGGACCTCCAAGGTCAAGGACACGTTTCGGTAACCGCGGAGCCCGGGACTCTCCTCGGTCGCGCCCCGGGGCGGACGTCATGCCAGGCCGGTCAGTTCGGTAGGGAGCGAACGGCTTCGACGAGGTGGACGAGCGGGTTGCGGTCATCGCGACGCGGTCCCAACGCCACCGTCGTGCGCACAGCTTCTTGGTCGATCCGCCGATACACCACCGCCGCTGAGGCGGATGCGGCCGATCGCTGACCTGCGCGACCTGACGCTGCGGCGGGTGGCAAACGCCCCTCACGGTCGTGCCGACGTGCGGCCGATCGCCCCCGAGCCGGCTCGATCTCATGGGACGCCCGGAACAGGTTCGATCTATGGAATAACGGGCAACTTGGACCTTCTGCAAAATCCGGGCTTTACAGACTTAAGACCGCGGCTTAGAGTCTCCGGCAGTCACATCGTCCCTACGGGGTGTCACCTCATGGGGCGATGCGTCAGCCACCGCCGCGAGGCCGAGTGCACTGCGCTTGAACGCATTGCACGGGAAGTCGGCGCCCTGGTCGGGGCGTCGTGTCCGCACCCCATCGGCACTCGTCATGGCCCACACCCCCAAACTTCGAAGGAGCCCCGATGCACACCCGCAGGCGCAAGGCATTGACGGCGCTGATGCTGGGCTGCTTGGCGCTCGTCGCCACGACGGCCGGCGCCTGCGGCTCCGCCAAGCCGGGCCAAACGCAGCTCGACGTCGAGATCTTCGGCGACATGGGATACCGCGACCTGTACGCCAAGTACGAGCAGAGCCATCCCGGCATCAAGATCGTCGAACACGTCGTCTCGTACGACGACCACCACAAGAACCTGCAGGCGCACCTGCTGGGCGGGTCGGGGACCGGCGACATCGAGGCCATCGACGGCGGCTACATCTCGCAGTTCAGGGTCATGGCCGACAAGTTCGTCGACTTCAGGGACTACGGCGCCGACCCGGGCCAGTGGCTGCCGTGGAAGTCGCAGCAGGCGACCGGCGCAGACGGCAGCCTGATGGGGCTGGGTGCGGACGTCGGCGGCCTGGCGATGTGCTACCGCCGGGACCTGTTCGCACAGGCCGGCCTGCCGACCGATCGCGACCAGGTGGCCGCGCTGTGGCCGGACTGGCAGTCGTACATCGCGACCGGCAAGCGGTTCAAGGCCAACGCACCGGACGGCGTGGCCTGGTTCGACTCGGGCTCCAACGTCTTCAACGCCATCATCGGCCAGGCGCCCGTCGGCTACACCGCCTCCAGCAACAAGGTGGTGGTGGGCGACAACCCCGCCGTCAAGCGGGCGTTCAACCTCGCGGTCGAGGCCGTGCAGGCCGGCGAGTCGGCGAAGCTGTCGACGTTCAGCCAGCAGTGGAACGCCGGGTTCCAGCGGGGGTCGTTCGCGACCGTGGCGTGCCCGGCCTGGATGACCGACACCATCAAGCAGAACGCGCCGCAGACGAGCGGCAAGTGGGACATCGCCACGATCCCCGGCGGCAGCGGCAACTGGGGCGGCTCGTTCCTGACCGTGCCGAAGCAGAGCAAGCACCGCAAGGAGGCCGCCGAGCTCGCCAAGTACCTGACCGCGCCGGAGCAGGCGAGCTGGATCTTCCGGACCCAGGGGCACCTGCCCAGCCAGGCAGAGCTCTACAACGACCCGGCGGTGCTGGGCAACACCAACGAGTTCTTCAACAACGCGCCCACCGGCCGGATCTTCACCGAGGCGGCGAAGAACCTGCGGCCGCAGTACCAGGGTCCCAAGGACGGCGACATCGGGCCGCTGATCGGCCTGGGGATCACCCGGGTCGACAAGGGCAAGCAGCAACCCGCGCAGGCGTGGCACCAGGTCCTGAAGGACGTCGCGAATGCCACCGAGCCGTAGCCGACGACGAACAGCCGACGGTAGGGGAAGCAGGAGAAGCTCGAGAAAGGAACGACAGGCCTGATGGCAGTCTTCGCACCTTCGTCGGTGCTGCGCCGGCGGCGCAACACCGCGACGGAGAAGGAGAACCGGTGGTCCCAGCGGCGCCACCGGTTCGACCTGAGCGGTACGCCGTATCTCTACATCGCACCGTTCTTCGTGGCGTTCGGCGTGTTCGGGCTGTTCCCGCTCCTGTACACCGGCTGGATGGCCGTCACCCAGTGGAACCGCGACATACCCGGCAGCGAGCACACCTTCGTGGGGCTGGGTAACTTCACGCGGCTCATCCACGACGACTACTTCTGGAACGCACTGCTCAACACCGCGGCGATCGGCGTGCTGGGCACGGTACCGCAGCTGCTCCTCGCGATGTGGATCGCCCATCTGCTGCAACGCAAGATGCGCGGCCGCACGCTGCTGCGCATGGGCGTCCTGCTGCCCAACATCACCTCGGTGGCCGCCGTCGGACTGATCTTCGCCCAGCTGTTCGGGCGGGACCTCGGCCTGATCAACTGGGGGCTCAGCCTGGTCGGCATCGACAAGGTCGACTGGCAGTCGGGCACCTGGCAGTCATGGGTGGCGCTGGCCGTCATCCTGACCTGGCGGTGGACGGGGTACAACTCCCTGATCTACCTCGCCGCGCTGCAGGCGGTGTCGGACGACCTCTACGAGGCGGCGGACCTCGACGGCGCCAGCCAGTTCCAGAAGTTCCGCACCATCACCGTCCCGGCGCTGCGGCCGACCA
Organism: Dactylosporangium darangshiense; assembly: GCF_039537565.1. NCBI lineage: Bacteria > Bacillati > Actinomycetota > Actinomycetes > Micromonosporales > Micromonosporaceae > Dactylosporangium > Dactylosporangium darangshiense. The sequence goes on along the minus strand of NZ_BAABAT010000002.1, from coordinate 107,536 downwards.
TCATCTTCAGCGTGATCATGTCGACCATCGGCACGATCCAGCTGTTCACCGAGCCGCTCATGTTCAACCCGGGGCTGAGCCCGACCGGCGGCGACTCCCGCCAATTCCAGACCCTCGCCATGTACGTGTACGAGCAGTTCTGGACCCACGGCAAGTACTCCTACGCGGCCACGGTGTCCTGGGCCATGTTCATGATCATCGTGCTGGCGGTCGGCGCGAACTACCTGCTGTCCCGACGTATTCGGAGCTCCTCATGACCTTGATTCCGGTCTCCCGTGCCATGACCGGCAACCGCCGCGCCGGCCAGCGGGCCGCCGCGCCGGCACAGCGCCGCGCCGGAACGAGGACCTACCTGCTGCTCGGCCTCATCGCCGCGGTGTCGGCGTTCCCGCTGTACTGGTCGCTCGTCGCGGCGTCCAACGACAACTCCGCGGCGGGCAGCTGGCCGCCCAAGCTGCTGCCCGGAACCCACCTGTGGGCCAACCTGCAGCAGGCGTACACGCAGGCGAACTTCGGCCTCGCCCTGATCAACTCGATCATCGCCGCGACCCTGATCACGGTCTGCGTGGTGCTCACGAGCACGCTGGCCGGCTTCGCCTTCGCGAAGCTGCGCTTCCGCGGCAGCAACGCCCTGCTCGGGATCCTCCTCGTGACGATGATGGTGCCGGCACAGCTGGGCATCATCCCGCTGTACATCATGATGTCGCAGTGGCTGGGCTGGACCGGGCACCTGCAGGCGGTCATCGTCCCGGCGGCCACGTCCGCCTTCGGCGTCTTCCTGGTGCGCCAGTACCTCTCCGATGCGCTGCCCACCGCGCTGCTGGAGGCCGGCCGGATGGACGGGTGCTCGACGCACCGGCTGTACTGGCACGTCGTGCTGCCGGCGGCGCGGCCCGTCGCGGCGGTGCTCGCGCTGTTCACCTTCATGAACTCCTGGAACGACTTCTTCTGGCCCCTGCTGGCCCTGGGCCAGGGCAACCCGACCACCCAGGTCGCACTGTCCACACTGGCCGGTGGCTACTACATGGACTACTCGCTCGTGCTCGCCGGAACTCTGATCAGCACGGCGCCGGTACTGGTGGTGTTCCTCTTCCTCGGCAAGCAGATCATCGGCGGGATCATGCAGGGAGCGGTGAAGGCGTGAACTGGACCGTCTGGCTCATCCCGCACTTCCACTACGACCCGGTGTGGTGGAACACCCAGTCCGCGTACACCCAGACCTGGGATCAACCGCCGGCCGTCAACGCGGGCGAGGCGCGCTTCGCCTGGCCCGGCCACAGCGCGTTCAGCCTCGTCAAGGCGCACCTGGCGAAGATCCACGAGGATCCGCAGTACAGCGTGGTCCTCGCCGAGGTCGACTACCTCAAGCCGTACTGGGACACGTATCCCGAGGACCGCGCGCTCATCCGCCGACTGATCGCGGACGGCCGCCTGGAGCTGGTCGGCGGCACCTACAACGAGCCCAACACCAACCTCACCGGCATCGAGACGACGATCCGCAACGCCGTGCACGGGGTCGGATTCCAGCGCAACGTCGTCGGCGGCGTCCCGTCCACCGCATGGCAGCTGGACGTGTTCGGCCACGATCCGCAGTTCGCGCAGGTGATGTCCGGCGCCGGTCTGACCTCGATCGCCTTCGCCCGTGGCCCCTACCACCAGTGGGGACCCATGCTGACCAGCTGGAACATCCGCGAACATCGCAAGCCGTTCGCGCCGGTCCAGTTTCCCACCGAGTTCGAATGGGTGTCGCCCGGCGGCGACGGCCTGCTCACCCACTACATGGCCGGTCACTACTCGGCCGGCTTCAGCCTTGACGCCGCCCAGGACCCGCAGACCGCGGCGGAGGAGCTGCACGAGCTGTTCACCGAGCTCCGGCCGTCCGCCGCGACCCACAACGTCATGATTCCGATGGGCAGCGACTTCAGCGCTCCCATGCGGTGGGTCACCGAGCTACGCGCCGCCTGGACCGAACGCTACCCGCACGTTCGGCTGCGCTACGGCCTGCCGCGCGACTTCTTCGCCGCCGTTCGCGGCGAGCTCGCCGCGAGGGGCGTACACCCCACGCCGCAGACCCGCGACATGAACCCGATCTACACCGGCAAGGACGTCACCGCGATCGACACCAAGCAGGCCCACCGCCTGGTGGAGGCGCTGCTGCTGGACGCCGAGAAGTGGGCCACCTTCGCCGCACTGCACGGCGCGGCCTACCCCGCCGCGGCCGTCGACAAGGCGTGGCGGCTGCTGCTGTTCGGCGCGCACCACGACGCGGTCACCGGAACCCAGTCCGACCAGGTCTACCTCGACCTGATCGCGGGCTGGCGCGAGGCGCACGACCTGGCCGCCGACGTCGACCGGGCGGCCCGTATGCACCTGGCCCAGCACGTCGGCACCCGCGGGGAGGGCGCCGCGGTCGTCGTGTTCAATCCCCTGGCGCACGCCCGGACCGACACCGTCAGCCTGGAGATCGACCTCGACCCCGCCGGAGGGGTCACGCTCACCGACGACGGCGGGGCCCCGGTCCCGTACCTGGCCGAGGCCTTCACGCCCGCCGTCGACGGGCAACCCGGCCGGGTGCTGCTGCGGTGGGTCGCGCGCGACGTGCCGTCGATGGGCTACCGCACCTACCGCCTGCGGCCCGGCGCCCCCGAGCCGTCGGCGTCCGCGTGGCGGCGCGCCGAGACGACGAGCATCGCCAACGACCGCTACCGGCTTCGCGCGGATCCCGGGCGGGGCGGCGCGCTGACCGAGATCACCGACCTCGCCTCCGGCCGGGACATCCTCCCGCCGGGCCGGGTGGGCAACGAACTGGTCTGCGTCGCCGAACACGCCGACCATCCGGAGTTCGGCGAAGGCCCGTGGCACCTGCTCCCCCGCGATGTCGTCTGGCGCAGCTCCGACACCGCCGCCGGCGTCACCGTCGAACGCTGCCCGATCGGCGAACGGATCGTCGTGACCGCAGAGATCGATAGTTGTCGCTACACGCAGTACACCACGCTGTGGCACGGCATCGACCGGATCGACTTCGCCACGGCCGTCGACGGGTTCGCCGCCTCCGACCGCCTCCTGCGCGTGCGCATTCCCTGCGACATCCCGGGCGGCATGCCCATCAGCGAGACCTCGGCCGCCGTCATCGGCCGCGGCTACGCGCTGCTCGACGCCGACGCGGCGGTGCATCCCCGGACCCTGGACAACACGGCGCACCGGTGGTTCGGCCTCGGGGCGGCGCTGACCGTCCACCTGCACGATCCACAAGACCGCGGCGAGCGTTCCCGGGCGGTGTCGATCGCCGAGATCGTCGTCCCCGACGGCGATCAGGGCATGCCCTCGACCCGCCGCCTCGCCGTCGGACTGGCCCGGGCAGGTGTCACCGCCACCGTGACGACCGCGACGGGCAACCGTTACGGCGCGCTGGACACCGACTCCAACCTGCCCGACTGCCGAGTCGCGGTCGGCACCCCGCAGCGCAACGGATTCGTCGCCGAGCTCCTCGACCGGGCGCCGGCCGCGGTCGCCGCCGAGCTGGCCGCTCAGCTCGAGGCCACCGGCACCGCCCGCCTGTGGATTCCGGCCGAACGGCCGCTCGGCGAGGTGTGGCGGCCGGGAGCCGACGTGCGCTCGATCCGCGACCTGCCGGTGCTGCTGGTCGCCGGGACCGACGCGCAGGCCGAGCATTGGGCCGTCACCGATCTCCTCGATGACCTCGCCGACGCGAACGTCCACGTCACGCAGCCGTTGGCGCTGCACCACAACGAGACCACCGTCGACGGCTACACCGTCGCGCTGCTCAACCGCGGTACCCCCGGCTTCGCGGTCGAGCCCGACGGCACGCTGAACATGTCACTGACTCGCGCCTGCACCGGCTGGCCCACCGGAACCGCGATCAACATGCCGGATCTCAACGCACCGGGTGGGCGCAGCTTCCAGCACCACACCAGCCGGCGCTTCGAGTACCACCTGGTGAGCGGCCCCGATGGATGGCGCACCGCCGGGTTCACCGCCGCCGGGCAGTCCGTCAACCATCCCCTCGCCGCAACCGTCGCGCCGGCCAGCGACGGGCCACTGCCCGCGGCCGGATCCCTGCTGAGCGTCGAGCCGGCCGAGAACTTCCTCGTCACCGCGGTCAAGCCGCGGTGGGAACCACTCGCCGCCGGCTCCGCGGCGCCCGCCGACGCATGCGACAGCCTGATCGTGCGGGGCTACGAGCCCCACGGCCGCTCCGGCAGCGTCGCGATCCGCCTCGCCGGCGGCATCACCGCGGCCGCGGCCACCGACCTGCTCGACCGCGAGGGCGCACCCCTCGAGCATGACGGCCGGCAGGCACACGTCGACGTCGAGGGGTACCGGATCACGTCCCTCGCGCTGTCACCGGCCCGCGCCGAGCGGGGCCGAACGGCGCTCGCGGCGAGCGGCGAAGCGGTGCAGCCCGTGTTCACCCGCTACTGGCTGCACAACTGCGGCCCCGCGCCCATGGGCAACCTGCCCGTCACGCTCACCCTCCGCCCGCACGACGAGCCGCCGAACGACGAAACCACCTCCGCCGTACGCCTGCACGCGCAGATCGTCTGCGACAACACCGACGCCGGCTACGACGGGAACCTGGTCGTCACGGCGCCGGACGGCTGGGTCGCCACGCCTGGGTCGGAACCCGTGACCGTCAAGGCGGGCGGCCACCTCAGCGTGCCGATCACCGTCACGGTTCCCGAGGCCGCCGCGCCCGGTTGGTACGCGGTCGCGGCCAACATCAACCACCAGGGCCAGGACCTGCACGACGTGCTCATCGTGCCGGTCGGCCGGCCCGAACCCGGGCCGCTGCTGCGCGCCCGCAGCGAGGTCGAGCGGCTCACCCTGAGCCCCGGGACGCAGGGCCGGGTAAGGGTGCGGGTGAGCCACGCCCTTCGCACGCCGCTGCACGGGTACGTCCAGCTCATCACCCCGCACCACATCTGGCCGCTGACGAGCGGCGCAACCCGCGGCGTCACCATCGCGCCCGGGTCCTCCTCGAGCGTGGAGTTCCCCGTCACCGTCCCGGCCGGGACGCCGCCCGGGGAGTTCTGGGCCCAGCCGAAGATCTGCGCCTACGGACACATCGCGTACTGCGAGCCCATCCGCATCGTCGTCCGGCCGGCCTGAGGCGCCCCACGTCCGACCGGGCCCGGCTGCCCGTCGGCGGCTCGGGCCCGTAACCGGCTCGCCGAGGACCGCATCGATCGCTAGCCTCGTCGGGTGACCGCCGATCTGCCGACGTTCGAGTTCGCCTTTCCCGGCCCGCTACGCAACAAGCTGGTCAATGCCGTACTCGACGGGACCAAGACCACCACCACCGCGCTGCTGCAGGACTACGAAATCGACGGCGAGCCCTTGCCTGTCGTGGGCAACCGAGCGGCTGTGGTCGATTCGGCCGACCGCCGGGTCGCGGTCATTGAGGTCACCGAGGTGCGGGTGCGCCGACTCGGCGACGTCGATTTCGACCACGCCCGCGACGAAGGCGAGGGCGATGACTCGGTCGCGGCCTGGAGAGCCGGGCACGAGAGCTTCTGGCACGGAACGGACTACCGAGGCTGGCTGGGCAACCCGGAGTTCGCCGTGCACGACGACACGCCGGTCGTGCTGCAGCGCTTCCGTCTCGTTGCGGTGCTCTGATCGCCGCTGGATGGCATACCGCACACGCGACGTCACGCAACAGCGGTTGGAGTGCCCTGGGCCGGGAAGTCGCGCAGCGTGCGGGCCTCGGTGGCGAGCAGGGGCAGCGGGGCGATGACGTAGACGACGGCGAGTGCCCACATGGCAGACCGGGTGCCGATCGCCGAGGCCAGGAGGCCGGCGGTTGCCGCACCGAACGGGATCGTGCCGAACACGAAGATCCGCGATGCCGCGGTGACCCGGCCGAGCAGGTGCGCGGGAACGAAGCTGCCGCGGAACGTCATGGTCATCACGTTCGACATCGTGGCTCCGGCCAGCGCGATGAAGGAGCCCGCCGCGAACAGCGCCAGGCGCCAGCCGTGGCCGCCGAGCGGCAGCAACAGCACGAACGGGGCGGCCGCGACGTTCGCCACCAGGTAGGTGCGGGCGCTGCCGAAGCTCCGGGATGCGCGCGAGGCGAGTGCGGCGCCGAGGATGGCGCCGAGGCTGCCCACGCCGATCACCAGGCCCGCGGTTCCCGGCGCGGCGCCTTCGCTGCGCACCAGAAAGACAACGCGCAGTGCTGTGATGCCCAGCATCGCGAAGTTGGTCACCGCCGCCACCACCAACATGGCCTGCAGAAGGCGTCCGCGCATGATGAAACCGATGCCCTCGGCGATCTGGCGCAGCATGCCCGGGCGATCACCTGCAGAAGGGCGCGGCTCCGGCTCGGACCGTAGGCCGAGCAGACAGGCCGCCGACACCAGGAAGGTGACGGCGTCGATGAGGATTCCGCTGACCGCGCCGGCCGCCTGGGCCACCAGCCCGCCGAGGCCCGGTCCGACGACCAGGGCGACCGATGCGCTGGTCTGCAGCTTGGCGTTGCCTTCCATGAGGTCTTCCGCGCCGACGAGGTGGGGCAGGAACGCGTTGAACGCCACGTTGGCGAAGACACCGGCGATCCCGGCGAGCAGCGCGGCCACCACCAGCATGGTCATGGTCAGCACGCCGGTCCCGGCCGCGATCGGGATGACGACGAGCACCGCCGCGGAAACGAGGTCGGCGATCAGCAGCGTGCGCCGTCGCGGCCATCGGTCGACCCAGACACCGACCGGCAGCCCGATCAGCAGCCATGGCAGCCAGGTGGCGGCCGTGAGCAGGGCGACCATGGCCGGGCCGGCATGCAGGGTCGAGATGGCCACCAGCGGGAGCGCCACCGTGGTGATCGCGGAGCCGACCGCGCTGGTGGACTGCCCGATCCACAGCAGGGCGAAGTTCCGCGTCCGCAGCAGCCCGCCCATCGGTCTGTGCCGTGGTACGGGTTCACGCTCGTCCGCGGCAACCGCATCCCCGCTCATGCGGATCATCCGGGCAGCATCACACGACGGGCCCGCAACGTCGATGAATTTAGCAGCTGATCGGTGGCGGTCTGGAACGCACAACCGCAGGAACCGTCGGCTCGGGAACTCCTGGTCGCGGTTCCACCGGCCTGTTGACGGTATTCGTGGAACGATGGAAGGCGTGGGAACTGCGAAAGCTACTATGCCTGCTATCTCGCCGCTTGCTGGCGAGCCGATTATGCGTGCCGATGCCGAGCGGCTCGCTGGAGTGCTGAAGGCCTTTGCCGACCCGGCCCGGCTGCGACTGCTCAGTCTGATCCAGTCCGCTCCGGATGGCGAGGCGTCCGTAAGTGACCTCACCGCGCCGCTCGGTCTCTCCCAGCCGACCGTGAGTCATCATCTTCGGATCCTCACCGAGGCCGGCCTGCTCGAGCGCGAGAAGCGTGGCGTCTGGGCGTACTACCGCCTGGTGCCGTCGACGATCGCGGCGATCGCCGACCTGTTGACGCCGCCTCGCAAGCGGGCGACGAAGAGGGCCCGCTGAGCGGCACTGCGTGAGAACCCGGCGCCGGCGCCGGGTCCCCATCCCGTGGGTTCGCAGCCGGACGCTACGTTACGGTGAACTCGATCTGCCCCTCGGTGTCGGCACCGGCGTCCAGCGTCTTGTCGTTGAGCACCTCGTTGGCCGTCTGGTCCAGGAACAGCCGGGCGCCGGACTCCTCCACGACCGCGTCGTCCTGCGCCGGGCTGGACGCCAGGCTCAGCCGCAGCGACCCGCGGGTTTCGTCGGCGGCGATGCGCAAGCCGCCGCCCTCCGGTGCACCAGGCTGTGCGGTAAGGGTCTGGATGGCTACCACTGCGTTGTCAGTCAGCAAAACCATGACGAAGTTACTCCTCTAGATATAGGAACGGGCCTGTTTGTGGCGCGCGGTCGGACGGCGCGGACACTGAGCGTTGCCGGCGGCACCGGTCAGCGCATTGTCCGGAAGGCGCGCCGTAGCTGGTCGACGAACAATTCCGGCTGTTCGAAGGCGGCGAAGTGCCCACCGCGGGGTGGCTGCTCGTAGAAGCGGAGATCGGGACAGTATCGCTGGCACCAGCGCCGTGACGGCCGGAAGATCTCGCGCGGGAAGGCCGAGAAGCCGACCGGCACGGCGAGCGGCTCGGGCTGGCGAGCGTTGCGGCCGGATGGCCGGGCGAAGCCGTCCTCCCAGTAGATACGGGCCGACGACGCGGCCGTTGCGGTGTGCCAGTAGACACTGATGTTGTCGAGCATCTGGTCGCGGCTGAGCGCATCAACGGGATCACCGTCGTGGTCGGTCCAGGCCCAGTACTTCTCGGCGATCCAGGCGCACTGGCCCACCGGGGAGTCGACCAGCCCGTAGCCGACAGTCTGCGGGCGGGTCGCCTGCTCCAGGGCATAGCCGCTGCCCCATTCCCGGTGGTCGGCGGCGTCGGCCAGGCTCTGCCGCTCGAAGTCGGTCTGGTCCGCGGTGACAAGTTGTTCGCGGCCGACCACCGGCAACATGTTGAGGTGGATGCCCACCATGCGCTCGGGCCGCTGCGCTGCCAGCGTCGCGGTCACGATCGCGCCCCAGTCGCCGCCCTGCGCGGCGAACCGCTCGTAGCCCAGTCGGGTCATCAGCGTCGCCCACGCCTGGGCGATCCGCTCCGGCCCGCTGCCCGGCTCGGCGGGTTTGGCGCTGAACCCGAAACCCGGCAGCGACGGACATACCACGTGGAACGCGTCGCGCGCCTCGCCGCCGTGCGCAACGGGGTCGGCCAGCGGCTCGACGACGTCCAGGAACTCCACGACCGAGCCCGGCCAGCCGTGCGTCATGATCAGCGGCAGCGCATCCGGCTGGGGTGAGCGCAGGTGGATGAAGTGGACGTCGAGGCCGTCCAGTTCGGTGGTGAACTGCGGCAGCCCATTGAGCCGGCCCTCCAGGCGCCGCCAGTCATAGCCGCTTTGCCAGTACCCGCACAGATCCCGCAGCCAGTCCAGCGGCACACCCTGACTCCAGCCCGCCACCGTCGCCGGTTCCGGCCACCGGGCGCGTGCCAGCCGCTGCCGCAGCTCGTCGAGCGCATCCTCGCCAACGCTGACCGTGAACGGGGCAATCTCGCCGCCCATCACGCCACCGTAACCCCGGACGGCAGCCGATACCGGCAGCTCGGTTCCGACGCTACGCGGTATCACCCGCGACGGCCTGCCCGGTAGCAAGGCGCAGCAAGGGCGCTGCGAGCTTCTCGTTGAGCTCGTCGAATGAGATGCCGAACGTCTCGCGTACGACGACGCCGTCGCGGGTGATGAGGAAGGTGGCGAGGTCGGTGTAGACGCGATCGACGCACCCGACGCCGGTGAGCGGGTAGCTGCACCGCGGCACCAGCTTCGGTGTCCCGTCCTTCGTGAAGAGGTTCATCATCACGTAGACGCTTTTGGCGCCGATGGCCAGGTCCATCGCCCCACCGACGGCCGGGATCGCGTCCGGCTCTCCGGTGTGCCAGTTGGCGAGGTCGCCGGTAGCTGAGACCTGGAAGGCGCCGAGCACGCAGACGTCGAGGTGTCCGCCGCGCATCATCGCGAACGAGTCGGCGTGGTGGAAGTACGCCGCTCCGGGTAGTTCGGTCACAGGGGTCTTGCCGGCGTTGATGAGGTCGAGGTCGATCTCGTGAGCGGTGGCTGCGGGTCCCATGTTGAGCATGCCGTTCTCGGTGTGCAGCACCACGCCCGAGCTTTCGGGCAGGTGGTCGGCGACCGTCGTGGGCTGGCCGATGCCGAGGTTGACGTAGGCGCCGGGCGGGATGTCCTTGGCGACCAGTGCCGCCAACTGGTGCTTGTCCAGGCTCACACCGCCACCACCCTGTCGACGTAGATGCTCGGCGTCACGACCGCTTCGGGGTCGAGCTCGCCGGTCTCGACGACCGCGTGCACCTGGGCCACCACGAGAGTGGCCGCGGTCGCCATCACCGGACCGAAGTTGCGGGCGGTCTTGCGGTACACGAGATTGCCCATCCGGTCCGCGCGATGCGCACCGATGAGCGCGACGTCGCCCTTGATCGGGTGCTCGAGGACATACGACCGGCCGTCGATCTGCCGGGTCTCCTTGCCCTCGGCCAGCGGTGTTCCGACGCCGGTGGGCGAGAAGAACGCCCCGATGCCGGCTCCCGCCGCACGCATCCGCTCGGCGAGAGTGCCCTGCGGCACGACCTCGAGCTCGATGCGCCCCTGGCGGTACAGGCCGTCGAAGACCCAGGAGTCGGACTGCCGCGGGAACGAGCAGACGATCTTTCGGACCCGGCCTTTCGCCAGCAGCGCCGCGAGGCCGGTGTCGCCGTTGCCGGCGTTGTTGGACACCACCGTCAGGTCCGAGGCCCCCTGGTCGATGAGCGCGTCGATGAGCTGCACCGGCATCCCAGCCATGCCGAAGCCGCCGACCAGGACCGTCGAGCCGTCCTGGATTCCGGCGACCGCCTGGGCCGTGGTGGCGCAGATCGCGGTCCTCATGACACCACCGTACGACCGGCCCGTCCATTGAATCCAATACTGAATCCTGCGTGATTGATAAGCTGATTGCATGGAACTGCGGCAGCTGCGCTCGTTCGCCGCGCTCGCCGAGGAGCAGCACTTCGGTCGAGCCGCGGCACGGTTGCACATCGCCCAGCCGGCGCTGTCCCAGCAGATCAAGCAGCTCGAGCGGGAGCTCGGCGTCGCGCTCGTCGACCGCACCACCCGCCGGGTGGAGCTGACCGAGGCCGGCCGCCGCCTCGCCGACCACGCCCGGACCGTCCTCGCGTCGGCCGATCGGGCGTCGAGCGACATGGCGCTGGTCGCCTCCGGCCACGCAGGGCGGGTGTCGGCGGGCTTCGTCGGCACCTCGACCTACGACCTGCTGCCCCTGGCTGCGCGGGAGGTGCGCAGCGAACTGCCGGACGTGCAGCTCGACCTGCACGGGGAGCTGCTCAGCCCGGCTCTTCTGGCCGGGCTGCTCGACGGCACCTACGACCTCGTGGTGCTGCGGCCCGACGGGATGCAACGGCGTGGGGTCGAGGTGCGCACGCTGCGCCGAGAGTCCCTGGTGGCGGTGCTGCCGGCTCGGCACCCGCTCGCCGGGGAGCGAAGCATCGACCTCGCACGCCTGGCGGGTGAGCCGTTCGTCATGCACTTCTCGGGCGACCGCTCGTCGATGCACGAGCACGTGCTCGCCGCCTGTGCCGCCGCGGGCTTTCGCCCCACCTCGGTCATGGAGGTCGGCGAGACCGCCACCCTGGTTGTCTTCGTGGCGGCCGGCCTCGGCGTCGCGCTGGTGCCCGAGCCGGTGCGCAGCCTCGCCCTGCGCGGCGTCTCCTACGTGGCACTCAACGGCGCACCGACCGTCGACCTCGGCCTTGCGACCCGGACGGGTGAGGGTTCCCCTGCCGTGCGCCGGGTCGCCGAGATCGTCGCTCGCAGCGCTGAGCTGCGCGGCGGCACCTGAGCACGCGACGGCTAGAATGTTTGGCTATGGTGGGGATCACGCCCGCGGTACCTGTGGCGTTCTCCACCTTGGGACTGCCCGAACGGCGGCGCGTCGAGTTGTGGGAGAGCCACAACGCCAAGGCGCTCATCGGCCTGCGCTGTCGCACCCTCACCGCCGCGGTGCTGGAGGCGACCGAGATCAACGTGCAGCTGGAGCGGGTTCACCTCGCCCGGGTGCGCGGCAACTCCCACGTCGTCGAGCGTGACGAGACACTGATCAGGCGTCGGCCCGCCGACTCCGTCGCGCTGTTCTTCAGCCTGGTCGGCGAGGCGTTCTTCTACCACGACGACGGGGTCCGAACCGTCCAGCCCGGCGAGATGCTGATGTGCGACGCCGACCGGCCGTTCATGCGCGGGTTCTCCCACGGGCTCGAGGAGCTCGTCCTGAAGATCCCGCGCGCGGTGTTCGCCGACGTCACCGGCATCGACCAGGTCGCCCGCCCGACGGTGGTGAGCTTCACCGCCGGTGCCAACTCCGTCGCCCGCGCGCTCGCCCGCGAGATCGGTGCCGCGACCAGATCCGAGGACCCACGCCCGGCCGACGAGGCTGCACTGCTGCAACTGGTCGCCGCGATCGCCGGTGCGGACCGCGACGCCCTGTCCACCGCGCACCGCGCCGCCGCGCAGACCTACATCGACCAGCACCTCGCCAACCCGGCCCTGAGCGCGCCCCAGGTGGCCGCGGCCGTCGGCATCAGCCCGCGCCACCTCTCCCGGGTCTTCGCCGAAGCCGGGACGACCGTGCCGAAATACGTCCTGTCCCGCCGCCTGGAGGCCGCCCGGACGCTGCTGGAGAAGCCGGCGCCGGCCATGATGACGATCGCCGACGTCGCCCATTACTGCGGGTTCACGTCCGCCGCCCACTTCTCGAACGCCTTCCGGTCCCACTTCGGGGAGCGTGCCACCGACGTCCGCCGGCGGGCCTTGGTCTCCCGGGCCCTCCCGCCGGGCTGACCATGGGGTGCGCGCTTGCGTGGATCGGCCATCGCATCGGGTTCTCGCCGAGATGACCGTCACATGTCGACGCCGCGGTTGCTACTGCTGACACTGGCTCGCTGAGCGCCGGCGCACGGCCGGCCCGAGGGGGTGTACCGATGCCCGTGTTCAACGACGGCCAGACGGAGACCGAACTGCCGGCGTCCGTGACGGTCGAGACCGACGTACTGATCGTCGGATCCGGGCCCGCCGGGTCGGCGGCCGCGCTGTTCCTGTCGACCCTGGGCGTCCCCAACGTCATGATCACCAAGTACCGGTGGACGGCGAACACTCCCCGGGCGCACATCACCAACCAGCGGGCTATGGAGATCTTCCGAGACATGAGGATCGAGGACCAGGTGCTCGCCGACGCCACCCGGCACCGCCTCGTCGGCGACACCGTGTTCTGCACCTCGATCGCCGGTGAGGAGATCGGCCGGATCCACACCTGGGGCACCAGCGCCGCGCGCGAGGCCGACTACCGGCTCGCCTCGCCGTGCCTGACCGTCGACATCCCGCAGACCTACCTCGAGCCGATCCTGGTCAAGAACGCGACGATGCGCGGCACGCAGTCACGGTTCTCCACCGAGTACCTCTCCCACACCCAGGACGCCGACGGCGTCGACGTCCAGGTCCTGGACCGGCTCACCGGCACGCAGTACACGATCCGCGCGAAGTACCTCATCGGCGCCGACGGCGCGCGGTCGAGGGTTGCCGCCGACATCGGGCTGCCGTACGAGGGCGCCATGGACATCGCCGGCTCCATGAACATCACCTTCAAGGCCGACATCAGCGCCTACTGCAACCATCGGCCTTCGGTGCTGTACTGGGTCATCCAGCCCGGCTCCAACGTCGGCGGCATCGGCGCCGGCCTGGTCCGCATGGTCCGCCCGTGGAACGAATGGCTGATCGTGTGGGGCTACGACATCAACGACGAGCCTCCCGTCGTCGACGAGGCCGCCGCGACCCAGATCGTGCGCAACCTGCTCGGCATGCCCGACCTCGACGTGGAGATCACGGGCACGTCCCTGTGGGGCAACAACGAGATGTACGCCACCCACCTGCAGTCCGGACGAGTGTTCTGCGCCGGCGACGCCGTCCACCGGCACCCGCCGAGCAACGGGCTGGGTTCCAACACCTCCATCCAGGACTCGTACAACCTGGCGTGGAAGCTCGCTGCGGTACTCAAGGGCCAAGCGTCCCCCTCGCTGCTGGACACCTACTCCACCGAGCGTGCCCCGGTCGCCGAACGCATCGTAAAACGCGCCAACAAGTCCAGCCGCGAGTTCGTGGACCTGTTCGTCGCGCTCGGCGTCACCGAGGCGAAGACCGAGGAGGAGATGGTCCGCCAGATCGAGGAGCGCAAGGCCAACACCCCCGAGGGGGCCGCCAAGCGCGCCGCCCTCGTCAAAGCGATGGAGCTGAAGAACTACGAGTTCAACGCACACGGCGTCGAGCTCGGCCAGTTCTACGAGTCCAGCGCGGTCGTCTCCGACGGCACCCCGCGGCCCGAGCCCACCCGCGACCCGGACCTGTACTATCAGGCATCGACGGTGCCGGGTTCGCACCTGCCGCACGCCTGGGTCGGCGACAACAAGCGGAAGCTCGCCATGATGGATCTCGCGCCGTACACCCGGTTCACCCTCATCACCGGCATCGCCGGCGAGGCCTGGGAGAACGCCGCCGAGAAGGTCGCCCGTGCGCTCGGCATCGACCTGGCCACCGTCATCATCGGCCCCGGCCGTGAGATCACGGACCTCTACTACGACTGGTCCAAGCTGCGCGAGATCGACGAGAGCGGCGCCCTGCTGGTGCGCCCCGACAAGCACATCGCATGGCGCGCCGCCGTGCTGCCCGCCGACCCCGAGTCCGCGCTGCGCGACGCGTTGACCCAGATCCTCGGCCAGGGCAGTCGCGCATGAGCCTGCGGTTCGAGCACGAGACACTCGGCCAACGCGTCCGGTTCGCGTCCGGCGGCGCGGCCCACGCGGTGCGCGAGGAGGTCACACGTCTGGGCGCCGCCCGGGTGATGGTGATCGCCGCACCCGCCGAGACGGCCCTCGCCAAGCAGATCAGCGGCGCGCTCCCCGTCGTGCTGGTCCACGACGAGGTCGCGATGCACGTCCCGGTCCCGGTCGCCGAACGCGCCCGGGCGGCCGCCGCCGAGCACGACGTCGACGCGATCGTCTGCGTCGGCGGTGGCTCCACCACCGGCCTCGCCAAGGCGATCGCGCTCACCTCCGGCGTACCGATCATCGCGGTGCCGACCACGTACGCCGGCTCGGAGGCGACCAATGTGTGGGGGCTGACCGAGGGCGCTCGCAAGACCACCGGCGTGGACCCGCGGGTGCTGCCGCACGCCGTCGTCTACGACGCGGCCCTGACGCTCTCCCTTCCGGTCGGCCTGAGCGTCGCATCCGGATTGAACGCGCTGGCGCACTGCGTGGACTCCATGTGGGCGCCCCGCACCGACCCGATCGACGCGGCGCTGGCCGCCGAGGGCATCCGCGCGCTCGCTTCCGGGCTCCCACAGGTCGTCGACGACCCCGAAGGGCTGCCCGGCCGGGAAGAGGCGCTCTACGGCGCGTATCTGTCGGCGGTCGCGTTCGCCTCCGCCGGGTCCGGCCTGCACCACAAGATCTGCCACGTCCTGGGCGGCATGTACAACTTGCCGCACGCCCCGACCCACGCCGTCGTGCTGCCCCACGTCCTCGCGCTGAACGGGCCGGCCGCCCCCGCCGCCGCCGACCGTATCGCGCGAGCCTTCGGCAGTGACACCGCCATCGAGGGCCTCCAGGCCCTGCGCCGGCGCCTCGACGCACCCCGGGCGTTGCGTGACTACGGACTCCACGAGGCACAGATCCCGGCAGCGGTCGAGGCGATCCTGTCCGTGGTACCCGAGAACAACCCCGCGGCCGTCGCCGCCGGCGACCTGCAGCGCCTCCTGCACGATGCCTGGGAAGGAGCCGACCCCCGATGACCAACGACGTGCCGCCCGAGGTCTCGCCGGAGCAGCGCGCCCGGGAGGACGAGCTGGTCGAGCGGGTCCTGGCCTCGTTCGATGCCACCTCCGACGCCCGGCTCAAGCAGATCGTGCGGTCGCTGGTGACCCACCTGCACGCGTTCGTGCGCGACGTGCGCCTCACCGAGCAGGAGTGGAAGCAGGGCATCGACTTCCTCACCGCCGTCGGCCACATCACCGACGAGCGGCGCCAGGAGTTCATCCTGCTCTCCGACACCCTGGGCGTCTCCATGCAGACCATCGCGATCAACAACCAGGCGTACGCGAACGCGACCGAGGCGACGGTGTTCGGGCCGTTCTTCGTCGACGACGCCCCGCACGTCGAGCTCGGCGGCGACATCGCTGCCGGCGCCGCCGGCCAGCCGTGCTGGGTTGAGGGCACCGTCCGCGACACCGACGGCAACCCGGTCCCCGGCGCCCGGATCGAAGTGTGGGAGGCCGACGAGGACGGGTTCTACGACGTTCAGTACGACGACGACCGCACCGCCGGCCGCGGGCACCTCTTCAGCGGCGAGGACGGCAACTTCCACTTCTGGGCCATCACCCCCACGCCGTACCCGATTCCCCACGACGGCCCGGTCGGCGCGATGCTCGCCGCGACCGGCCGCTCCCCGATGCGCGCCTCACACCTGCACTTCATGGTCACCGCCGACGGCCTGCGCACCCTGGTCACACACATCTTCGTGCGCGGCGACGAGCTGCTCGACCGAGACAGCGTGTTCGGGGTGAAGGACTCGCTCGTCACGGACTTCGCCGAACAGCGCGCCGGCACGCCGACCCCGGACGGCCGCGACCTCGACGGCCGGTCGTGGTCACGCGTCCGCTTCGACATCGTGCTCGCACCCGCACCCGACTGAACGACGCTGCGCGCGTTCATGGCGGAGCGGGAGCTGCCGGGCGGATAGCCGGCAGCGTCACGGTGACGTGCAGGCCGCCGCCGTCCTGCGGCTCGGCCAGCACCGTGCCGCCGTGCACCTTGACGATCGAGTCGACGATCGCCAGGCCCAGGCCGAAGCCGTCGCTGCCGGTCCGCTCGTGCAGCCGGCGGAACGGCTGGAACAGCACCCCGACCGCGTCCGGCGCGACCACCGGCCCGTCGTTGGCCACCTCGAGCCGCACGTGCCCGTTCACCGCGGACGTGGCCAGCCACACGGCGCCGCCGGGCACGTTGTACCGCACCGCGTTGTCGACCAGGTTGGCGGTGAGCCGCTCGAGCAGGATCGGGTCGCCGGTGGTCGGGGCCGGCTCCAGCGACACGTGGGCCCGCCGGTCGCGCAGGTCGATGCCGTCGAGCACATCCTCGGCGACGGTGGCCAGGTCGGTCTCCTCGCGCACCGCGAGCCCGCCGTCGTTGCGGGCCAGGGTGAACAACGCCTCGATGAGGGCTTCGGCGTGGTCGACGGCCGCCCGCACGTCGCGCGCCATCCCGGTCAGCTCGGCCTCGGTGGCGTGCGGCTTGGCCAGCACCACGTCGACGCTGGCCCGCATGACGGTGAGTGGCGTGCGCAGCTCGTGGCTGGCGTTGGCGATGAACCGCCGCTGCCCCTCGAACGCGCGCTGCAGCCGCTCCAGCATGCCGTCGAACGTGTCGGCCAGCTCGCGCAGCTCGTCGCGGGGGCCGCCGAGGGCGACCCGGGCCGACAGGTTGTGCTCGGACGCGGAGCGGGCGGCCGCGGTGAGCCGGTGCACCGGGCGCAGCGCCCGCCCGGCGACGAACCAGCCGGCCACGCCGGCCATCAACGTGACCGCGCCGAGGCTCAGCCCGGACTGCCACAGCAGGGACTGCAGCGTCGCGTCCCGCTGGGCCTGCGCGCCGACGAGCAGGCCCTCCCGGTACGCCGACTCGCACTTGAACACCAGGTTGGGGTCGGTGTCGCCGGCCGCCTGCCCGTTGAGGACCGACTTGCACGCCTCGATGAACTCGGGTGGCGGCGCCTCGTGGTTCTTGCCGTACGGGGCGGATCCGGCCGGCGCCTCGCCGTCGTTGGAGGTCAGCTCGGTGATCCCCGGCAGGTTCGCCGCGAGCAGACCGTAGGTGATGGCGACCAGCGCGGCGCCGCAGACCGCGAACAGCAGCGTGTACAGCAGCGTCAGCCGCACCCGGACGGTGAACCGGGGCCGCATCACAGCCGGTACCCCTTGCCCACGACGGTCTCGATGAGCGGCGGCGCGCCGAGCTTGCGCCGCAGCCGGGTCAGGGTGACCGAGACGATGTTGCTGAACGGGTCGGCGTTGGCGTCCCATACGTGCTCGAGCAGCTCCTCGGCGCTGACCACCGCACCGTCGGCGGCGACGAGCATCTCCAGCACCCCGAACTCCTTGCGGGTCAGCGACAGCGCCCGCCCGGCCCGGCTGGCCCGGTGCCGGGCCCTGTCGACGGTCAGGTCGCCGCGGCGCACGATCGGGGGCGCCGACGGCGCCCGCCGCGCCAACGCCCGCACCCGGGCGACGAGTTCGTGAAAGGCGAACGGCTTGCCGAGGTAGTCGTCGGCGCCGAGCTCGAGCCCGTCGACCCGGTCGTCGACGCCGGCGGCGGCGGTGAGCATGAGAATGCGGGCGCCGTCGGTGGCGGCCAGCGACCGGCAGACCTGGTCGCCGTGCACGACCGGCAGGTCCCGGTCGAGCACCACGACGTCGTAGTCGGTCTCGGCCGCCCGGGCCAGCGCGGCGTCCCCGTCGTGCACGACGTCGACCGCCATGCCCGCGTCGCGCAGCCCCTCGCCGATCCGCTCGGCCAGCGTCGCATGGTCCTCGACCACCAGCACCCGCATGGCGACCATTGTGCGCCGCCGCAGATGACATCGATGCGACATCGCGGGTAGCGCCCGTGTCACCGGCCCGCGCGTACACCTGACGACCATGAGAATCGGACTGCTCGCCGTCGCGGTGTGCACCGCCGCGGCACTGACCGCATGCAGCTCGGGTTCGTCGCCGAGCGTGCCGAACCTCGGCGGGGCCGGCCAAACGGCGTCACCGAGCGCCGGGTGCCTGACCGTCGCCCAAGGCCTCAGCCACCTGGCCGACCAGGGCAATGCCGACCCCAACGGCGAGAAGCCGGACAAGGGCGCGCCCCCCTCGGGCCAGCCCCAGGGCGGCACGGACTCCGGCGGCGACCCGGGGAACCATCGAACCTGCGCCGGGAAGACCGGCGACGCGCGCAAGAACGCGCTGCACGCCGCGGCCGACTGCATCCGCCAGCACGGCATCCCGACGTACAAGGACCCGGTGCTCACCGCCGACGGCCACGTGTACACCGACTCCCGCAGCATGCACGAGGCCCAGGCGAGCACCATCGCGGCGGTGGCGCAGGCGTGCCACGACGCGATCGTCGCCGCCGAACTCGTGCCCGACCAGCAGGCGCCGGCGCCGCCGAAGGTGGTCCAGGCCGGCGTGAAAGTTGCGCAGTGCATGCGGGCCAACGGCCTGCCGAACATCAGCGACCCGAACGCCAACGACGAGTTCGTCCCAGGTCACGGGTTCGGCATGGACTCCAGTGAGCTTCCCGGCAACGGCAGCAAGACGGACCCGACGATCAAGCACGCGCTGGTGGCGTGCGAGTCGGTCATCGACGAAATGAACCGGGTCTCCAGTCTGGGGAGCCTGGCGGGATGAGGCGGCGGACGTTCGTGACGACGGCGGCCACCGCGGTCGCCGTTGCCGCCACCGGCGGCTGGTTCGCCTGGCGGCGTCCGGGCGGGGCGACCCCCGCCGCGGCCGGGGTGCCGACCACCACGGCGAAGGTCACCAAGATCGACCTGTCGAACAGCACGCTGGTGTCCGGCGCGCTGGGGTACCGCGGCGACTACACCATCGTCCCGCGCGGCGAGGGCGGCACGCTGACCGCGCTGCCGGACCCGGGCAAGGTGATCAACCGCAACGAGCCGGTGTACGAAGTGGACAACAAGCCGGTCCGGCTCTTCTATGCCGACCGCCCCGCGTTCCGCCCGTTCGCCGCCGGCATGACGGCCGGGCCGGACGTGCGGGCGCTGGAGGAGAATCTCAAGGCGCTGGGCTACCTGTCCACCGCCGACGCCACGTTCAGCTCGGCGACGACGACCGCGATCAAGCGGTGGCAGCGGGCGACCGGCCAGACGATCAACGGCCGCATCGACCCGGGCGAGGTGATCTTCCAGCCCGGCCCGATCCGGATCAACACCGTCACCGGCAAGGTCGGCAGCGACCTGCACCCCGGCGAGCCGCTGCTCACCGCCACGTCGACCACGGCCGTGGTCACCATCACCGTGCCCGCCGGCCAGACGTACCTGGTCCACGCGGGCGACACGGTGACCGTCACGCTGCCGGATCAACGGAAGGTTACCGGCAAGGTGTTGTACCTGTCGCCGGTGGCCGACCAGGCGCAGCAGGACAACGGCCGCGACGGGCAGGTCACCGTCCCCGGCATCGTCACGCTGGACGATCCGCAGGTGGGCTCGAACCTCGACCGGGCACCGGTGCAGGTCGCCATCACCGCCGCGACGGTCACCGGCGTGCTGGCGGTGCCGGTCACCGCGCTCGTCGCGCTGGCCGGTGGCGGGTACGGCGTCTACAAGCGCAACGGCGCCCAGCGCACCCTGCTCGGCGTCACCACCGGGCTGTTCTCCGACACGATGGTCGAGGTGCGCGGCGACGGCCTGCAGGAGGGCGACGACGTGGAGGTGCCGTCCTCGTGACCCCCGCACTGGAACTGCAGCAGGTGAGCAAGACCTACCCGCCGCCGACGACCGTCACCGCGCTGTCCGATGTGGACCTGGTGGTGCGCCGCGGCGAGACGGTCGCCATCACCGGCGCGTCCGGGGCCGGCAAGTCCACGCTGCTGAGCATCCTCGGCACGCTGGAGCGGCCCAGCGCCGGCACCGTGCGCATCGCCGGCACCGACACCTCCACCATGTCCGACCCGCAGCTGTCCGGCGTGCGGGCCTGGCACATCGGGTTCGTCTTCCAGCAGTTCTTCCTGCTCGACCACCTGTCGGTGCTGGAGAACGTGGCGACCGGCCTCATGTACCGCGGGCTGCCCGCCGGCGAGCGCCGCCGGCGGGCCGCCGAGGCCCTGGACCGGGTCGGGCTCGCGGACCGGATGCGGCACCGCCCGACCCAGCTCTCCGGCGGCGAGCGGCAACGGGTGGCGATCGCCCGCGCCGTCGTCGGCCGGCCGGCGGTCCTGCTCGCCGACGAGCCCACCGGCAACCTCGACACCGCCAACGGGCGCGAGATCGTGCGCCTGCTGGCCACCCTGCGAGACACCGACGAGGACACCACGGTCGTGCTCATCACTCACAACGGCGCGGTCGCGGAGGCGATGGAGCGCCAGATCCGGCTCCAGGACGGGCGGATCGTGGACGACACGGGGGTGACGGCATGAGCGCCCGCAGCCGCCTGCGGCCCGCCGACGCGCTGTCCGTCGGTACCGTCGGGCTGCGCGCCCGCCGCGTCCGCGCCACGCTGTCGGCGCTCGGCATCGCCATCGCCATCGCCGCGCTCGTCGCCGTCCTCGGCGTGGCCGAGTCCTCGAAACAACAGCTGCTCGACGAGCTCGGCCGGCAGGGCAACCTGCTCGCCGTCGCCACCGGCCACACCTTCGACGGCCGCCCCACCCCGCTGCCGCTCACCGCGCAGCCGATGATCGCGCGGATCCCGCCGGTGCTGGCCACCACGGCGGTCGGTGACATCGAAGGGGCCACGGTCCGGCGCACCGACCGCATCCCGCCGCAGAACACCAACGGCATCAACGTGCTGGCCGCCCAGGCGTCGCTGCCGGGCACGCTGTCGGCGCGGATGGTGCGCGGCGCCTTCCTCGGTCCGGCCGCCGAGCAGTACCCGGAGACCGTCCTCGGCTACTCCGCCGCCCGCAGCCTGGGCATCGACAAGCTGGAGGCGCAGACCCAGGTCTTCATCGCCGGGCGGTACTTCACCGTCGTCGGCGTCCTGGACCAGGTCGGCGTCGCGCCGGAGCTCGACACCGCGGCCCTGATCAGCTTCGGCGTCGCCGACCAGCTGTTCCACCTCGGCGGCGTGCCCACCCGCATCTACGTGCGGGTCCACCCCGACCAGGTGGCCGCGGTCGCCGCGGTGCTCGGCCCGACCGCCTCGCCGGACAACCCGTCCGACGTGCAGGTCCAGCGCCCGTCGGACCTCATCCTGGCCCGCATCCAGGCCAAGGACGCGTTCGTCGGGCTGTTCCTCGGCCTCGGCGGCATCGCGCTGCTCGTCGCCGGGGTCGGCATCGCCAACATCATGGTGATCTCGGTGCTCGAACGGCGGGCCGAGATCGGGCTGCGGCGGTCCCTCGGCGCCAGACGGCGGGACGTTGCCGCGCAGTTCCTGCTCGAGTCGGCGGTCCTCGCCGTCATCGGCGGGGTCGCCGGCATCGGGCTGGGCTGCCTCGCCACGCTCATCGCCGCCCGCACGGCCGGCAACCCGGTGGCCATCCCGCCCGAGGCGCCCCTGGCCGGCCTGGTCGCCGCGCTGCTCGTCGGGGCCCTCGCGGGCCTGTACCCGGCCGCCCGTGCGGCCCGGCTCCCCCCGGCGGACGCGCTGCGCACCCTCTGACCCGCCCGGCCTCGGGCAGACGCTGCACCGATCACGTCCGGAAGCGCATCCTACGCAGGCTCCGTGGCGCGCCGTCCCTGTTCCCTCCACCACGCCGCGTACGTGCCGTCCCATGGAAGAGGGTCCCTTCGCGGACCGTCGGAGCGGTACGTGCGCCGGGTGGGGAAGACCGTGACTCCCATATCCGCCTCGGACTCCCGGGAAGCGAGCCGCACTTCGTCGAACGAGTCGTCCACCGAGACGATCGGCCGGCCGCTCATGACGATGTGAATGTGGTCGAAGATGCCCTGTTCGAACGAGTCGAACACGGTGATCGTCAAGAAGCAGGCGCCGAGCGGGTTGGGCGGGTCGGGTTTCTGGCGGGCCTCCGCCCATTCCGCAATCGTGTGACCCGCGCCCCATTCGAACAGGGCTACCTCTCCCGGCCGCAAGAGGCGCTCTCTCTTCGCGGTGGTCGTCTCCACGAACTGGGCCTCGGCCTGGTCATCGAGTCGCACCCGTGCGGTGGTCGAGCCTTCGTTGATCAGTACGCCCCGGGTCTGAAACCACATGAGCCCTTTACGCTCTGCATTACGCGCGAAGAGCCGCGCCGGCGAGGCCGCTTCGGCCTGCGCCACAGAACGATGGTCAAGCAGTCGCAATTCGTGGCCATAGGGCATCCGATCACGCGTCTCATCGATCAGTGGGGGCCATTGCGGCGCCTCGAGCAGCGCGACGACGAGGGGAGCCCGCTCGTCCGTCCTGGCGCGCGCCGCTTCCCGGACCGCCGTCGTGGCGGCTTGCAGCATTTCTTGAGCAAGGACGACCTGCTCGCCGGCGGCTTTCGCCTGAGCCGCGTTGATCTCGACCTGTTTCTGCAGCTCCGGCAACTGCTTGGCAGCGGTTCGGGCCGCAGCGCGCCCCGAGCGAGCGGCCGAGGCGGCGGCAATCGCCGCGGCGACCGCACCTATGGCTGAGATGATCTGAATCCACCCGGCCAACGTCAAACGATCAATGCTGGCTGCCAGCGCATCCCAAAAAGCCCGCACGACCAAGGCCTACCTTCACGAGAGACTCACCTTTGTGGCCGGGTCCGTGCTGGGCTCGGCCGCTCACACCGGTTGACGTGCGACCTGCCCCGCTCGGGAAGGTATAAGCGCTTGATGCCGAGGTGACGGCCGCGGCTGCGGCCCGCCGCGCCGACCAGTAATGGCTCGGGCGTAGACGGCGGACGCCTTCAACTGCGGAGCGTGACGGCGCGTTGACGCCTTTCGGACAGCAGTGCGCGGACAACCGGCGCCCGGGGGTGCGCGTCAATACGGCGCCGATTCCCTATCACGAACCCGGAGGTCCGTGCCATGAACCGTTTCGTCCCCACCGTCCGAATCGCCATCCTGGTCGGCGCGATCGCCGCACTGCTGCTGGCCGGCTGTTCGCCTGAGGTGACCGGCGCGCCCGGGACGGCACCGTCGACGTCGACGGCCGCCCCCAGCGCCGCTCCGCCGGCGGCATCCCCTCCGGGCGCCACGTCTGCCACGCCGACCCCGCCGCCCGGGGACGAGGGTGACTTCACTGTCCGCTACGGCTGGGCCGTCCCCTCGCAGCAGGTGACCGTCAAGCACGACGTGGCCGTTCCGCCGGTGCCGACGCTCGTCGAGGTGCGTGTCGGCGACCACACCGCCGACGGGTTCGAGCGCGTGACGTTCGCCTTCAGAGGAGCTTTGCCGGGGTACCACTTCCAGCTCGTCCGCCAGGTGACGCAGGACGGCAGCGGGGACCCGGTCCGTCTGCCCGGCAACAGCTTCGTGCAGATCGTGTTCAACCCGGCGTACGCGCACGACGACGCCGGGCACGCGACCGTGCCGGTGGGTTTGCAGCGTCCGGGATTCCGGCAGCTCAGCGGCTACCAGCTCGCGGGCGACTACGAGGGGTATGTCACGTACGGGTTCGGGTTCAGCAGCAGCCAGCCGCAGATCAGGGTCGGCGAGCGTACCCGCCCCGACGGGACGTTCGTCGTGGCGTTCGACGTGCGCTCGGCCCGATGAGCGCCGTCCAGCTGGACGTCTGCCCCGCGGAGGGTGAGGCCAGGTGAGTCCGGCATGGCGGATAGCAGGTACCCGCGGGTGCCGAAACCGGCAGCCGGGGAGTGCCGGTGGCGGCGAGGCCACCCTCATCGGTACGAGAGAACGTGGAATCAACACCCCACACCCCCACTGCGAACCGAGGTGATCCGCCATGACGACCCACGCGGTTGACCCAGTGCTGTGCATGGCGCTGTTCGTCTCCGACGCCTCGCAGACGTCCGACCTGGACAACGGCACCATCCGCGACGTCGTCGCCCGCACCCTCGAACAGCTCGGCCCCAACGAGTGCTACGCCCGCGCCGCAGAAGTGTTCGGCGACCGCCCCGAGACGGCGCTCGGCCGGATCACCTGGGCCCGCGAGCTGTGCTCCCGGGCGATGGCCCTCGCCGCCGTCTGACCGGCGTCTGCCCGTCGACGTGTGGGGTGCGGCGATGTGCGTCATGGCGGACCTCCGCCCGCCGGCAACCGGTGCCGAGATATGCAGCTAAGTCCGGATATGATCGGTAATGACTGCAACATCGACGGCAAGATCAATGTGCGCTTTGGTCAAGACGCAACCGGATGAGACTCGTCGGCGGCACCGGGCCGACGCGAAGCCGGGGTCCGCAGCGTCCATGCGGCTGGTCTCCTGGCTGGTGCGGCCGACGCCCCCGCCGCTCCCGGTGGGGATAGCCGTCTGCGCGTTGTTCGTCGTCGCGGAGACGCTGATCGTCTACCCGCTCGGGCGCGTCGCCCGGGCCGACGAGCTGGCCGTGGTGTACATGATCGGAGTGCTGGCGGTCTCCATGATCTGGGGCTTCCGGCTGGCGGTCGTGACCTCGGTGGCCAGCGCACTGGCGTTCCACTTCTTCCACGTCCCACCCGTCGGCAAGTTCTCGTTCGCCGACAACCTGGACTGGTTCGAGCTGGCGGTGTTCATCGCCGTCGCGCTGCTGGTGAGCTCGATGGCCCGGCTCGCCCGCTCCCGCGCGGTGGAGTCCGTCCAGCGGCGCCGCGAGGCCGATCTCATTGCCGGACTGGCCCAGCTCATGCTGGGTTCGAACGATCTTGCATCGGTACTGCCGGAGGCCTCCCGCCGCCTCGCGCAGGCGCTGGAGCTGCCGTATGCGCAGATCACGCTCGAGTCGGTGGCCGGCGACGAGCGGCGGGCGGCGTTGCCGCTGCGGGGTCGCCTCGAGCCGGGCACGCTCCTGGTTCCGGCCGACCTGCCGGAGCCCACGCTGCGCCGCCTGCGCGACCAGGTGGTGCCCGCGCTGGACGCGTTGCTCTCCGCCGCCCACGACGGCGAGCTGATGAGCATCTCGCTGCGGACGAGCCGCGACGAGCTGCGCGCGCCGGCGGAGGAGCAGGCGGCGCTGCGGCGCGTCGCGACGCTCGTCGGCCGCGGTGTCGCGCCGTCCGAGATCTTCGCCGCGGTCGCCATGGAGACGGCCCGGCTGCTGGACGCGGACGCCTCGCGGCTGCTGCGCTACGAGGCGCCGGGCACCGTGACCGTCATTGCCGAATTCAGCAAGCCCGGCGTCGAGACGTTGCTGGGCCGGCGTCTGGCCATCGCCGGCGGCGCGACGGAGATGGTCTACCGCACCTCCCGGCCGGCCCGCGTGGACACCTACCAGGATCGCGCGGGCCCGCTGGCCGCGCTCGCCCGCGACGAGGGCCTGCACTCGTCGGTGGCCGCCCCGATTCTCGTCGACGGCCGCCTGTGGGGCACGATGGTGGTCCTCTGGGCGCGGCACGAGGCGCCGCCGGCCGGCGCCGAGTACCGGCTGGCAGAGTTCACCGAACTCCTGGCCACCGCCGTCGGCAACGCCGAGAGCCGGGCCGAGCTCACCGCGTCGCGGGCCCGCATCGTCGTGGCCGCCGACGACGCCCGGCGCCGCATCGAGCGCGATCTGCACGACGGCGTACAGCAGCGGCTCGTTGCACTCGGCCTCGACCTGCGCGCCGCCGAGGCGCTGGTGCCCCAGGGACTGGACGAGCTCAAGGCGCGCCTGTCCGACACCACCGACGGCCTGACGGGCGTCTTCAAGGACCTGCAGGAGATCGCCCGGGGCATCCACCCGGCGATCCTCTCCCAGGGCGGCCTCGGCCCCGCGCTCAAGGCGCTCGCCCTGCGCTGCCCCATTCCCGTCGAGCTCAACCTGGGCACCCAGCGGCGGCTGCCCGAGCGCGTGGAGGTGGCCGCCTACTACATCGTGTCCGAGGCGCTCACGAACGCCACCAAGCACGCGCACGCATCCGCGATCGTCGTCGACGTCGAGACGCGCAGCCAGATGCTCGTGCTGTCGATTCGCGACAACGGCATCGGCGGCGCCGATCCCCGGCTCGGCTCCGGGCTCGTGGGTCTCGCCGACCGCGTCGAGGCGCTCGGCGGACACCTGCACGTCGCCAGTCCGCTCGGCGGCGGGACGTCGCTGCGCGTCGAGCTCCCGTCCGCGGAAGCCCTCGCACGCCTGCCGGAGCCGGGGTGAGGCGGTCAGGGCGATTACCGGGAATTCTGGAGTGGTGGCGATGCAATGCCTCATCGTCGATGACAGCGCACTGTTCCTCAGATGCGCCCGCGAGCTCCTCGAG
This sequence comes from Dactylosporangium darangshiense, assembly GCF_039537565.1. NCBI lineage: Bacteria > Bacillati > Actinomycetota > Actinomycetes > Micromonosporales > Micromonosporaceae > Dactylosporangium > Dactylosporangium darangshiense. Next base: position 80,878 of record NZ_BAABAT010000002.1, on the reverse strand, counting down.
CGCGAGGGCGTCGAGGTCGTGGGCGTCGCCTCGAACTGCGCCCAAGCCCTGCAGCGAACCGAAGAGCTGCAACCCGACCTGGTGCTGGTGGACATCGATCTCGGGTCGGAGTGCGGCTTCGACCTGGCACGGCAGCTCGACCGCACGGGTCGCAACATGAGCGCTCCCCCGGCGATCATCCTGATCTCCAGTCACAGCGGGGAGGACTTCGAGGAGCTCATCGTCACCAGCCCCGCGATCGGCTTCCTGAGCAAGACCGTACTGTCGGCCAGCGCCATCCGGGCCTTGATGCGCGACGGCGGCGAACCGACGGCGGCGGAGCTCTAGCAAGCCGTTGCCTGTACGCCGATGCTCCCGCGGCCGCGCGACTAGACTCGGGTATTGGGAGCGAGGCCGTGATGCATGCACAGTTGGGGTCCTGGCTGGTGCGCCCGATTCCCCCGCCGCTCACGGCGGGGATCACGGTCGGCGCGTTGCTCGTAGTGCTGGAAACCCTGCTGGTGTACCCACTGGGACACGTCACCCAACGTGACACCCTGGCCCTGGTCTACATACCCGGCGTGCTGGCGGTTGCGACACTGTGGGGGTTCGGACTGGCGGCGGTGATGTCGGTGGCCAGTGCCCTCGCCTTCAACTACTTCCACGTCCCGCGCATCGGGACCCTCACCTTCGCCGACAGCAAGGACTGGGCGGAGCTCGCCGTCTTCCTCGTGGTCGCGCTGCTGGCCAGCTCGATGGCCCAGCTGGCCCGCTCGTGGGCCATCGAGTCCGTGGAGCGGTACCGGGAGGCCGACCTCACCACCGGGCTGGCCCGTCTCATCCTGCGCACGAACGACCTGCACTCGGTGCTGCCGGAGGCCTCCGGGCGCCTGCGGCAGGCGCTCGGCCTGCCGTTTGCGATGGTCGACCTGCAGGCGGTCGCCGGCGACGAGCGCCAGACGGCGTTCCCGTTGCGCTTCGGCGCTCTGCGGGGCACGCTCCTCGTCCCCGCCGAACTGCCGGAGCCGGTGCAGCGGCGCGTGCGGGATCGGTTGGTGCCCGCGCTGGAGGCGCTGTTGCAAGCGGCACGCGATCGCGAGGCCGTCGGCCGGTCCCTTGAGACGAGCCGTTACGAGCAGCGCGTGCTGGTCGAGGAGCAGACCGCGCTGCGGCGGGTGGCGACGCTCGTCGCCCGTGGCGTCGCGCCTGCCGAGGTGTTCGCCGCGGTCGCCGCGGAGGCCACCCGGCTGTTGGACGCGGACGCCACCAGGCTGTTGCGCTATGAGTCCCCCCGCAGCGCCGTCGTCCTCGCCGAGGCCAGCAAGCCCGGCAACCCGCCGCTGCTGGGCAAGTCCCTCGTGGTCGACGGCGGCGTCCTGGAGATCCTGGTGCACGACGCACACCCGGCCCGGGTGGAGACCTACGAGGATCAGCCCGGCACCCTGGCCGACCTGGCCCGTCGCCTCGGCTTCCGTTCGGCGGTCGGCGCGGCGATCGTGGTCGACGGCCGCGTGTGGGGCGCTCTCGTCGCCCTGTGGTCACGACCCGCGCCGCCGCCGGCCGATGCCGAGGAGCGGCTGACCCAGTTCACCGAGCTCGCGGCCACCGCGGTCGCCAACACCGAGTGCCGCGCCGAGCTCAACGCCTCACGCGCCCGGATCATCATGGCCGCCGACGAGGCCCGCCGCCGCATCGAACGCGACCTGCACGACGGCGTACAGCAGCGGCTCGTCTCGCTCGGGCTCCAACTGCGCCTGGCCGAGGATCTGGTGCCGGGCGACCTCGACGAGATCAAAGCCCGGCTGTCGCGGGCAAGCGACGGCCTGAGCACCGCCTTCAAGGATCTCCAGGAGATCTCGCGAGGGATCCACCCGGCCATCCTGTCCCAGGGCGGTCTCGGACCCGCGCTCAAGACGCTCGCCCGCCGCTGCCCCATCCCGGTCACGCTCAACCCGGGCGCACGGCGACGGCTGCCCGCGTGCGTGGAGGTGGCCGCCTACTACGCCGTGTCCGAAGCACTCACCAACGCGGTCAAACACGCACGGGCAACCGCGATCGACATCGACATCGACCTCGACGGTGAGGCCCTCGTGCTGTCGATTCACGACGACGGCGTCGGCGGAGCCGACCCCGTCCTCGGCTCCGGGCTGGTGAGTCTCACCGACCGCGTCGAGGCGCTCGGCGGCCAGTTGCAGGTCACCAGTCCTGCGGGTGGCGGGACGTCGGTGCTCGTCAAGCTCCCCACCGAGGCCGACTGCTCGCCGCAGGTCGACGCCGCCCCTTCCGCTTAGCCCTGGGCGGTTCAGCCCCTCTCCGGCCTGCCCAGCTGGATGTTGCCGTCCAGCTGGACGTCTGCCCCGCGGAGGGTGAGGCCAGGTGAGTCCGGCATGGCGGATAGCAGGTACCCGCGGGTGCCGAAACCGGCAGCCGGGGAGTGCCGGTGGCGGCGAGGCCACCCTCATCGGTACGAGAGAACGTGGAATCAACACCCCACACCCCCACTGCGAACCGAGGTGATCCGCCATGACGACCCACGCGGTTGACCCAGTGCTGTGCATGGCGCTGTTCGTCTCCGACGCCTCGCAGACGTCCGACCTGGACAACGGCACCATCCGCGACGTCGTCGCCCGCACCCTCGAACAGCTCGGCCCCAACGAGTGCTACGCCCGCGCCGCAGAAGTGTTCGGCGACCACCCCGAGACGGCGCTCGGCCGGATCACCTGGGCCCGCGAACTGTGCTCCCGGGCAATGGCCCTCGCCACCGTCTGACCAGCGACCCGGCCGGCGGCGCGGTCGACGCGACAGCCGAGCGGTCGCGGACCGCCGGTGCAGAGGGGCCCGGTGAGCCCTGGTCGGCGGCTCCGGCTACTCGTATCGGATGGTCTCCTGGGCGGTCAGTCGCTCTGTGAGCGGTAGCGGCAGTGTCGTCAATGCGGCAGCGAGGCCCAGCTCGAGCGCAAGGGTCAGCAGGAAGCCGGGGCTGGGCGGCAGCCAGTGCTGGCCGCTGGCCGTGGTAATCGCTGCGCCGGCGGCCAGTCCGGCGCCGACGCCGACGATCAGGGTGATGGCCAGCGGTGCGGCGCTTTCCAACAGGACCGTGGTGCGCAGTTCGGCGACGCGCACCCCGGCCGCCCGGAGCAGGGCGAACGGTCGACGCCGTTCCGCGATGCCGGCGGCTGCTGCGACCGTCAGGCTGCACGCGGCGACCACCAGCACGAACAGCAGGGCGACGCGCAGGCCCCGGTCGAGTTCGCGCAGCTGGCGGGTGTCGAGGTCGACCTGGTCGGCGCGGGTGCTCGTGACGGCGCCGGGTAGGTTTCGGGCGACCAGGGTGCGGACCCGGTCCTCGGCAGCGAGGCTGTCAGTGCGGACGTAGATGGCGTGCAAGGGCCCGGCAGCGCGTTCGGGCGCGAGCGCGGTCACGCCGTACAGGCCCGGCGGGGGCAGGCCAGCGAACGACGTCGAGCCGGAGCAGTCGAGGTTGACGACAGTGGCCAAGTGGGGACAGTCGATCGCCAAGGTGCCGGGTGCGGTGCCGGCAGGCACGACCAGGACATCGCGGACCGTCGCGGTGTCGGCGGTCAGGGCCGGCACGAGGGCGGCGGCCGGGCCGTCGGGCTGGCCCGCGGTGAGGATCTCGACGACGCCGGGGCGTAGCTGGGCGTTTTCGAGGTTCTTGCCGCCGGGGTCCCGGGCGATGCCGGAGAACATGCTGGTGACGAACGCGGCCAGGACGACGCCGGAGATGGCGCGGAACGTGGTGCTGGGGTCGGCGGCCATGCGCCGGGCCGCGAGCAGGGTCACCGCGCGGTTGCTCAGCCGGACCAGCGCACGGGCGGCGAGCATGGTCGCCCACGGGCCGGCGACGACCAGGCCGAGCAGGGTCGCCAGCAGCGACGTGCCGGCGAGGACGAGCACCGCGGTGCCGTCGGTGCCGATGGCGCCGGTCGTACGCAGCACCATGAGGAGGGCAAATCCGAGCAGCCCCAGCAGCGGTACCGCGACCCGCCAGGCCCCCGGCGGCCGGCGACGCGCCATCCGGGTGATGCCGAGCGGGCTCAGCCGTACCCGGCGCAGGACCACGATTGCGCTGATGACGACGAGCGCGGGCACCCCGAGCGCGACGAGCGCGACCTGCGCGGCGGGGACCGACAAGTCCGACGGCGCGAACCGCAAGCCGTCGAAGGTGATCCGGGCGGCCACGATCGGCCGCGCCGCGGCGTAGCCGATCCAGCCCAGTGCAACACCGGCGACGGCGGCGAGCCCCGCCTCGGTCGCGGCCATCCAGCCGACCTGCGCCGAGGTGGCGCCGGCCAGGCGCAGTGCGGCGTACCGCTGTTCGCGGCGGGCGGCCGAGATCCGGGTGGCCATCGCGACGAACACCACGACCGGGACGAGTAGGCCGATCGCGGCGATCAGCAGCAGCACCGCGAGGAAGCCGGTGACCTGTGGCGCGCCGGCGGTGGCGATGCCGTGGACCTCGGCAGCGCCGAGCGCCCGCAGCTCGTCCGGGCTCGCCCCGACGATCGCGACGAGCTCGTCCGGGGAGGCGAGGCCGTCCGCGCCGATGGTGGCGACCACGGTGCCTGGGAACCGTGCCGCGAGCTCGTCCGGGGCGGCCTCGGCCAGCGCGGCCCGAAGCGCCGGGGACACGGCGACCTCGCCCGGTCCGGGCAGGCGATCCAGGCCGGGCGGAACCGGCGGGCGCGGCCCCAGGGCGGCGACGTGGACCCGGAACACCGGCCGGCCGCGGTAGTGGTCGTTGGCCGCCAACCACAGCAGGCCGTCCCGCCCGGCCGCGGCGGCCGTCTGCGGCCCGGTTTCGTGCCAGCCCGCCCGATGCTCCCGTCCCCGCAGCGCCGGCACCGCGGTGAGCGCGAGCAGTAGCAGCGCCACACCGACGGCGACGCCGGCGGTCATCGTGGTCATCCGGACCGTGCCCTCACGGCCCCCGGCGAGGGCCAGCCGGGCGCCGAGCGGCATGCTGATGACGCGCCTCACGCCGCCACCACCCCGCCGGCGGCGGCCCGCCCGTCGCGGACCGTCACGCTACGGTCGGCGAACGCCGCCACCCGTGCCTCGTGGGTCACCAGCAGCACACTCGTGCCGGCTCGGCGGGCCGCGTCCACCAGCAGCTCCATCACCTGGTCAGCCGCGACGGAGTCCAGCGCGCCGGTCGGCTCGTCGGCGAACAGCACCTGCGGGTCGGCCACGAGCGCCCGGGCGATCGCCACCCGTTGACTCTGCCCGCCGGACAGCTCGCCCGGTAGCCGCCATTGCAGACCGTCGAGCCCGAGCCGGGGAAACCACGCGGCGGCGGCCGCCAGCGCGGCCCGCCGCCCGGCACCGCCCAGCAGCATCGGCATCGCCACGTTCTCGATCGCCGGCAGCTCCGGCACCAGCTGCCCGAACTGGAAGACGAACCCGAAGCTCCGGCGGCGCAGGACCGTGCGGTCACGGTCGCGCAGCCGCTCCAGGTGTCGCCCGTCGAACACGACCTCGCCGCGATCGGGCGCGAGGATGCCGGCCAGGCAGTGCAGCAGCGTCGACTTGCCGGAGCCGCTCGGCCCGGTGACCGCGACGATCTCCCCGCGACGCACGGCAAGGCTTGCCCCGCGCAGCGCCTCCGTCACGCCGAAGCGTTTGTACAGCCCGTCCGCGTACAGCACCGGGTCGCTCACGACAGGCTCGCCGCGATCGTGTCCAGCCGCTGCGCCGCGTGCTCGATCCATCGCAGGTCCGCCTCGATGTGGAACAGTTCGTAGTCGGCCAGCAGCGCCTCCGGCTGCCCGGCGCCGCGCCGGCGGGCCGTGATCTCGCGCATCCGGGCCAGGTGGACGTCCCGCTGCGTGTCGAGGTAGGTGTCCGCGGGCCGTCCGGACATCAGCGCCAGCACGACCTTCACGAACAGCACCGCCTGCAGCTGGGGTTGCGGCTGCTCCGGCTCGGCCAGCCAACGCTCCAGGTCGGTCACGCCGGCCCCGGTGATCGCATACCGCTTCCGATCCGGCCCGGCTCCCGGCTCGACTCCCGCCTCCACCACCTGCCCGTCCCGGACGAGCTGGGCCAGAATCCGGTACACGTGACCGACCCGCAACGGCCGCGTGCCGGCGAACCGGAGGTCGTACGCCTGCTTCAGGTCGTAACCGTGCCGCGCGGACCGCTCGAGCAGCCCGAGCAGCGCATAGGGAACCGTCATGGCGCCACTATAACCACTGGGTATACCCGTTGGATATAGCCGGCCGGGGCCGCCTGCATTTCGGGGCCCCGGCCGGTCTGGTGTGTCAGTCGATGCCCGGCAGGACCGGCGTGCGCTCGGCCCGGACCGCCTGCAGCTCGCCGGGCTCCAGGCCCAGCAGCCGCAGAATGGTGGGGGCGATCTGCGCCGTGCGGACCGGGGTGTCCACAGTGGACGTGTGCCGCACGCCCGCGCCGGACACGACGAGCAGGACGTTGCGGTCGGTCGCCGCGGCGCCGCCGTGCTCAGCGATCTTCGACTTCTTCCCGGTGTAGACCACGCCGGGCTGGACCAGCCCGATGACGTCCGGCACCCGCGGGTCGGCGCGGCCCGCGCCCACATATGCCGCCGCATCCGCGCCGGCGTGCACGGTCTGCAGGCCCGAGGCCGTGTAGGGGCGCGGGTTGCCGGCGATGTCGTTGCCGGTGCCGGTGTAGCCGAGCAGGAAGGTGCGCGCGAACGCGGTGGCGGCCGGGGAACGGTCGGTGAGCCACAGCAGCATCGCGTCGTCGTCGATGGAGTGCGCGACCAGCTTGCCCGGGTGCCCGGCGGCCTGCCACGCCGTGTCGAGCGCGTCGAGGATCGGGCCGTCCGGGATTCGGGTGAGCTGCGACGGTACCGTCGGGGACTGCCCGTGCTTGGCCGACACCACGATCGTCGTGCTGCCCGCGAGGCCCTTGGCGGAAAGTTCCCCGACGAACCGGCCGAGCTGCGCGTCGACGAAGTCCAGCGCGCCGGACAGCACCGGCCCGGGCGTGACGCCGTCGGCGAGGTAGCCGCCGGCCTGACCATCGGAGGTGGGCAGCTTCTGCGCGGTAGACACGCTCTGGAAGTTGAGGCCGAACACGGCGGGGGTGCCGAGCTTGACCGACCGGGCGTGGTCGTAGCCGTCGATCTCGTTGAGGACGGCTTGGACCTTGTACCCGTCGTACTGCTGGGTCAGCGCGTTTACCTGCGTCCAGTCGTGCCCGGCAGCGTCGCCGATCGAGTTGATCTCCGGGGTGAAGAGGTCCTGGATGCCGGTGCCGGACGGGCCCTGCAGGATGTCGTACGCCGGGTGCTTGTCCGACCATGCGGTGACGAGCCCGTGCGCGCGGGCGACCTCGAACACGGTGTTGACCCGCAGGTACTCGTGCGGGTACACCGGCTGGCAGGTCTTCGGGTCGACCGGCAGCTGCGCCGCGTCGAGCAGCGTCTCCGGCGAGCCGGTCAGCCCGAGGATCGACCCGGGCAGCCCGGCCAGGCCCTGCCCGGCGTCGAGCCGGGACAGGTCGCGGTCGGCGTTCTCGGCGTAGGCGACCTCGGCGCCAGGTGCGGCGCCGGTGCACGTGGTGGTGCCGGCCGGGAACAGTTGCGGGTTGTAGGAGTCGTCGTAGTACACCCCGGTGGTCTTCGGGTCGCCGCCGGTGACCTGGGCGAGCATGCCCGGGAACGAGTCCGACGGGAACGGGGTTGCGGCGTTGCGGTAGGTCAGGCCGGCGCCGGCCAGCCGGGCCAGCGTCGAGGCGGGGTGCTGGCCGACGTACCAGGCGAGGTCCTGCTGGTGCAGCCCGTCGACGGAGACGAGCAGCACGTGCGCGCTGCGGCCGCGGCCATGCAGGTCACGGCCGGGGTCGGCGGCGGCCGGGGCGGACAGCACCAGCGCGCCGGCGGCGACCACACTCGCGGCAACCGCCAGGCGGCGTCGCATCGATGTAATGTTCATGCCGAGGGGTCTATGGGTGCCTGGTGACGCGACTACGCGTTTCCGGCGAACGCCGGGTGAAGAAGGCCGGCCGCCCATTCAGCCCTTTCTCAGCTTGTCCCGGCACCGGTAATGATGCGCACCCGGTCGGTGGCTGCTGCTGAGAGAATCATGAACGGGCGCTGCGGGCCCGGGCCCGGGCGCGCAGCAGCTCGACCACGATCGGCACGACGGACAGCGCGACGATGCCGACGAGGATGAGCTCGATGTTGGCCTTCACGAACTCGACCTGGCCGAGGAAGTAGCCGAGCAGCGTGACGCCGGTGCCCCACAGCGCGCCGCCGATGACGTTGTAGAGGCTGAAGGTACGGTACTGCATATGCGAGGCGCCGGCGACGATCGGGGTGAACGTGCGCACGATCGGCACGAACCGGGCCAGCACGATGGAGCGCGGCCCGTAGCGATCGAAGAACTCCTGCGCCCGGGCCAGGTTCTCCTGCTTGAACAGCCGCGAGTTCGGGCGGCGGAACAGCGCCGGGCCGACCCGCCGGCCGAACAGGTAGCCGACCTGGTCGCCGGCGATCGCCGCGGCCACGATGAGCAGGATCACCAGCCACAGCGGCAGGTGCAGGTACTGCCCGCCGGCGACCAGCAGACCGGTGGTGAACAGCAGCGAGTCGCCGGGCAGGAAGAACCCGATGAGCAGCCCCGACTCGGCGAACACGATCGCGAGAATGCCCAGCATCCCGAACGTCGAGATCAGCCATTCGGGATCCAGGAACTTCACGGAATTCTCCTCGCTGCAGAGTGTGCCGGACGGCGGCCAGAGGTCGGTCAAAGTAGCTTGCGGGACCTGAGAATCCGGTGATCGTGACCTGTCCCACCTGCGCGCCTTGGCCGATCACCGTACTCCTACATATTGTAGGAGTATGACGATGTTGGTGGACGGCTGCCCTGAGGCACTCGCCTCGGCCGCCGCGCCGGGCCGTCGGTAGGACGCGCCTGATGCGTCTGCTGCTGGTCGAGGACGAGACGGCTTTGGCTGAGACGATCCGCGACGGCCTGGCCGTCGAGGGGTTCACCACGGATCTGGTGTCCAACGGTGTTGACGGGTTGTGGGCGGCCACGGAGCAGCCGTACGGCGCCTACGACGCGGTGGTGCTCGACATCATGCTGCCGCAGCTGAGCGGCTACGAGGTGTGCCGCCGGATGCGCCAGCTCCGGGTGTGGACGCCGGTGCTGATGCTGACGGCGAAGGACGGGGCCTATGACGAGGCGGACGCGCTCGATCTGGGCGCCGATGACTATCTGACGAAGCCGTTCTCGTTCGTCGTGCTCGTCGCCCGGCTCCGGGCGCTGATCCGCCGCGGCGCCCCGGAACGACCGGTCGTGCTGGCCGCCGGTGACCTGAGTCTCGATCCGGTGCAGCGGCGGGTGACTCGCGGCGGTGCGGAGATCGCGGTCACTCCGCGGGAGTTCGCGCTGCTGGAGTTCCTGATGCGCCGTGCCGGTGACGCGGTCGCGAAGAGCGCGCTGATCGAGAACGTCTGGGACGCGAACTTCGACGGCGACCCGAACATCGTTGAGGTGTACGTCGGCTATCTGCGGAAGAAGATCGACCATCCGTACGGCCGTTCGGCGATCCGGACCGTGCGCGGCGTGGGCTACCGGCTCGACCCGGACGGTGGTTGACCGCCGGGTCGTCCCCGCGGCCACGGCGGTGCTCCTCGCGGCGGTGACCGTGCTCGTCACCGTCCAGTTCCGCCGCTGCTGCGCTTCGACGTGGGCGTCAGGCATCACTCGCCGCGCAGCAACGTCAGTGCCGGTCGGCGAGTGACGAGCACCAGGGCGGTCACCGCCGTGGCTGCGGCGGCGAGGATCGCGAACAGGACGATGCCGAGATATCCCCAGGGGAACGCGAGCCGGTCCGGTGGTGGGTCGAACACGCCGTTGAGGATCGTGACCAGGACGTGGGCCAGTCCCGCGCCGGCGGCCGCGCCGAGCAGCAGAGCAGGCACGGTGACGACACATGCCTCCGCGGCGACGAATCCGGCCAGGTGCCGTGGCCGGGCGCGCAGCACGCTGAGGATGGTGAAGATCCGGCGGCGCTCTGCCAGGTCCACGGCGAGGACCAGGCCGGCGGCGGCGACGGCGATGGCGAGGGCGAAGCCGAGCTCGATGCGGGTGAGGCCGGCGAGGTCGACGCCGGTGAGGCTGGACCCGACGGTGCCGCGGGTGGCGGTGATGTCGGTGATGGCCGGCCCGGCCCCGAGGCGTTGGCGTAGCGCCGCGGCGACGGTCGCCGGGTCGGCGCCGCCGGTATCGACGAGGTGTGTGTCCGGTCCGGTGCCGGCGTGGGCGGTGACGTAGTCGGCGTTGGCGACGAGGAAGCTGTCGGTCGGTGCGGTCGGGAACTCGTTGACGACGCCGAGGAACCGGAACACGACCGGGTTTGCGGTGCCGGTGCGGGCGTCGTTGATGCGCAGCGTGAGCCGGTCGCCGGGCTGCAGCTGGAAGTCGATTACCGTCTCGGCGGATACGAGGATGCCGTCGGGCTGATGCTGGAGCTGGCGCATGAGCTCGGCGGCGGTGCCTCCGGTGAACCAGGCGTCGGCGAGGTGCGCCCCGGCGGTGACGGTGCCGGGTTGCACGGCGTAGAGGTCCTGCAGGTCGGCGCCGACGTAGGCGAAGCGGTGCTGGATGGTCTCGACGTGCCGCACGCCGGGGGTGACCACGATCGGCCCGGCGAGGCCGGTGTCGGCCGCGCCGGGCGGCGCGGTGACGGTGACGTCCGCGCCGTTGGTGAGCCGGGCGTCGACCTCGGCCTGCTGGCGGTAGGTGGCGGTGAATCCGGCGGTGGAGACTGCGAACGCGATGGCGCAGGCGATGAGGGTCGCAGCGGTGGCGACCGGCTGGCGGCGACGGTGCAGGGTGGCGGCGACGGTGCCGGCGAGCGGCCCGGCGAGGGGCCGCAGCATTGTGGTGAGCATGCGGCGGCCGTACCGCAGCGTGGTGGCGATGATCCGCCAGACGAGCAGGGCACCGCCGAGCCACAGCAGCGCCGGGCCGGCAAATGCCCAGTAGTCCACGGCGATGCGCGGCGCGCCTTCGGGCGCGACCACGAGCTGGTAGCCGTGTGCGGTGCTGATGCGCAGCAGCAGCACGGCACAGATGAGCGCGACGAGGTCGAGGCCGAGCCGCAGCACGAGCGGCGGTCTGGACGTCGGCAGGTCGCCGCCGGCCCGGGCGGCGGTGGCGACACCGCCGGTGCGCAGCGACCGCCCGGCCGGCACGAGCACCGCCGCGGCGGCGACGGCGAGGCCGGCTGTCGCAGCGGCGGCGAACCACGCGGGACCGCCGGTGTTGCCGAACATGACGGCGCCGAGCGCCGCGGCGGCGCCGACACCGGCCACGGCGCCGGCGACGCCGCTGATGGCGGCCTCCATCGCCGTGATCGCCAGGACCTGGCGGGTGGTGGCACCGCGAGTGCGCAGCAGTGCCTGCTCGCGGCGGCGGCGGGGGGCGGCGACCGCGACGACGGTGGTGGTGAGCAGGCCGGCGAGTGCGGCGCCCGGGGTGGCGAGGAACAGGAACAGGGCGGTGGCGTAGGCCGCGTCCGAGCGGGCCGCGTCCAGGGCCGCGCCGAGGTTGTCGGTGGTCCGGCCCGCTCCGGCGAGCGCGGCGTCGAGGTGGCGGGCGGCGCCGGTGCTGGCGGTGTACGCCGCGTCGGGTGCCAGCGGCAGCTGTCGGCCGGTCCGCACGTGCAGCTGGGTGTTGAGCAGGTCGGGCCGCACGTTCTGCAGCGGGTCGAGGAGATCGGCGAAGACGTGGTCGGGCAGCAGCAGGACGTTGTCGGGCGGCGCGGTGGCGCCGGGCCGCCCGGTGGCAAGCATGGTGTCAGCGTGCGGCAGGTCGACGATGCCGGCGACAGTGACGTGGGCGGCGGCAAGGCCGGGGCGTTCGATCGTGAGCACGGTACCCGGGACTGCGCGGAGGTTGGCGGCGGTCTGCTGGGCCAGCAGGGCACCGTCGGAGGTGCCGGCAAGGTTGCGGAGCTGGCCGGGGAAGGTGGTGCGGTAGTCGGGCGGCAGGCCGAGCACGACCGCGGCGCCGGTGGTGCTCACAGTGCCCGCCTCGCTGCTGGACAGCGCGGGCACGTCGGCGTAGCGGACCGGTAGGGCCGTCGCGACGCCGGGTTCGGCGCGGGTGTTGGCCAGTGCGGTGGCCACGTCGGCCCCGGGAGCGAGGACGACCTGCCAGTCGACTTCGACGGGCGCGACGGCGCGGCGGGTCATCGAGGCTTGGGCGGTGCCGAGGAATGCGCCCACGGTGGCAAGCAACGCTACGGCGGTGGCGATGCCGGCCGCCGTGGCGGCGATGCGGCCGGCGCGGCGGCGCAGCAGCCCGGCGATCCAGATCAGCATGACGGCTCCGGGCGAGGTTCGATCGTGCCATCGACCACGTGCCAGCGCTGTTGGAGCCGGTCGGCGACGGCGGTGTCGTGGGTGGCCAGCAGCAGCGCGGCGCAGGTGCGGTCGGCGACGGCAAGCAGCGCGTCGACGAGGTGTGCCGCGCCGTCGGTGTCCATCGCGGCGGTCGGCTCGTCGGCGACGATCAGCTGCGGGCGGGCCGCGACCGCGCGGGCGACGGCGACCCGCTGAGCCTGCCCGCCGGACAGCTCGTGCGGCAGCCGGTCGACGAGTTCGGTCAGGCCGAGCAGCGCCAGCGTGTCGCCGGCGGCGAGCCGCGCGGACTCGGCCGGCCGACCGGCGAGCAGCAGCGGCAGTGCCACGTTCTCGCCGACGTCGAGGGTGGGCAGCAGCGCCGGGCGTTGCAGCACGATCCCGATACGGCCCGGGTGTTGCCGGGGGTGGCCGTCGAGCCGGGGCCAGCCGGCCGTGCCGCCGGTCGGTTCGTCGATGCCGGCGATGAGGTGCAGCAGGGTCGACTTGCCGGAGCCGGACGCGCCCGTGACCGCGATCCGGGCTCCCTCGCCGACCACACAGCTCACGTCCCGCACCGCGGTCGTGGCGCCGAACGTGCGCACCAGGTGCTCACCCACGAACACAGCACGGTCATCGACCACCCTGGTACTCCCCCGGGTCGACGAGATGCCCATCGCGCAGCCGCAGCACCCGATGGGCGGCGCGAGCAACGGCCCGGCTGTGACTGGCCACGAGCACGGCCGTGCCGGTGGCGGCGTGTGCGGCGAGCAGGCCCAGGACGGCCCGTTCGGTGACCTCGTCCAGTTCGCCGGTCGGTTCGTCGGCGATGATCACCGGCGGGTCGTTGGCCAGCGCGACGGCGAGCGCGGCCCGGACGGCCTGCCCGCCGGACAGCTCACCGGGCGGGGCGTCGGCGTAGCCGTCCAGACCGACCGAGGCGAGCCGGTCGGTCACGTCGTCACCGTCGCGCGGCTGCCGGGCCACCCGGCGGGCGAAGCGGATGTTCTGTGCCACGGTCAGGTGTTCCAGCAGGTTCCCGGACTGGTACAGCATGCCGATGTGGCGGCCGCGCAGCCGGGCGCGGGCCGGCTCCGGGCGGCGGGTGATGCGCCGGCCGGCGATCCAGACGTTGCCGCCGTCCGGCTCGTCGAGGCCGGCGAGGCAGGCCAGCAGCGTCGACTTGCCGGACCCCGACGGGCCGGTCAGCGCGAGCCACTCGCCGGCGGCCAGTTCGAGGGACACGCCGCGCAGCGCGAGGACCTCCTCGTCGCCGCTGTGGAAGAACCGGAACAGCCGCTCTGCCCGGACCGCGGGCGGGGTCACGACAACCACCGGACCGAGTCGGTGACGGTGCGCCACGGGTCGACGTTGTCGGCACCGTGCGGGCCGGCCAGAGACACGATGAGCAGAGCGGACGGCGCGTGCCAGTACTCGTAGCGTTCGACGTCGTCGTTGACGACCTTGCCGGTGACCGGGTCGGGGGCCGCGTCGGCGCGGTAGGTGACGAGGAGCACCTGCCCCGCAGTGCGTTGCACGACCGAGACGGTTCCGGCAGTGAACCCGCTGGTCTTGGCGCCCAGGGCGGTCAGCTCGGCCTGCCCCGCGGGATTGTCGGGGGCGGCAGTCGCCGCACCGAGGGTGACGGTGATCGTGTTGAGCTTGTCGGTGAAGGTGACGGTGCCGCCGGACTCGGCGCGGGCCCAGCCCTCGGGCACCTTCAGCGAGTACTGGCCGCCGGCCGGCCGGTAGTCGACGAACGCCTGGTCGTCGGGGATGTCACCTGCGCCGCCCGAGTCCGGTGCTCCGGCGCCGCCGCACCCGGCCAGCGTCAGCACCGCGGCTGCGGTGAGGGCCGTGTACAGGCTGATGGTTCGCATGGCCGGCACCGTAGGCCCGTCCGGCTGAAAACCGGCTGAACATCGGCGCCTTCAGCGTTTCTTCAGGTTGGGCCGCCCACCATCAGCAACCGAGCACGAAGTGCCATGACGTTGGCAGCGGTTCGCGTCAACGTGCCGCCGGCGTCACGACGGACGCCCGGCGCCCCTTCTCCCGGGCCGCGGAGGAGATCATGAGGCTGCCGAGGACGGCGACCAGCACGAGGGACGTGCCGTAGGTGCCGAGCCCGAGACCGCCCTTGGCGACCGGCTTGGTGAAGAAGTCCCCGGCCGTTGCGCCCAGCGGGCGGGTGAGCACGAAGGCCAGCCAGAAGATCAGCACGTTGGGCACCCAGCGGACCCGGGTGGCGATCGCCAGGGCGGCGAGGACGCCGGTGATGAGGACGGCGCCGCCGAGGAATCCGAGCCCGGAGCTGTCGGACAGGAAGTCGCCCATCGACGTGCCGAGGGTGTTGGAGATGAGGATCGCGGTCCAGAACAATGCCTCACCCCGGTACGTACTGATGCGGTTGATGTCGAACGGCAACCGGGTCGCCCGCCAGATCAGGAACACGGTCACCAGGAGGGACAGCAGGATGGCCGCGCCGACCGGGTAGCCCACACCGAGGCCCTGCGGGCCCCAGCCGAGCGCGCTGGTGCCCTTGGCCAGATATCGGGCGCTGGCGTCGCGGTTCATGAAGTCCGACATGGTCGTGCCGGCCATGCTGGTGGTCAGGATGACCGTCCAGTAGAAGATCGGGTGGTAGCGCTTCGACTGCAGCTGCACGACCAGGGTCACGACGAAGATCGCGAAGAGCGACACCGTGCTCAGGAAGTAGCCCAGCCGGAGCGTCTGCGAGAACAGGTCCCCGGCGGTTTCGCCGAGTGTGGTCGCCGCGATCTTCATGATCCAGAACGCCAGCGTGATTTCCGGCAGCTTCTTCATCACGGGTCTCTACGGTGTGAGCACCGCCGGCCGGCGGCGACGATGTCGGTGGCATCGCGTGCACGGTCATGAGGAATCCCCGCGTTCGATTCGAGGCGAGATCGTTGCCGCGGCGCATCGCGAACACCCTGCTCCGCCGCTTCGGGCGGCGAACGATACGCAGGAGCGCTTCTCCTACATATTGTAGGAGTGCGGTGCGGTCACCGGCCGCGGGATTGCGGAATTCGACACCGCGGTGGCCGGCCGGCGGGTCGGTCAGGATCGCAGGACGAGCGGTTTGGCGGCGGCCGCCTGGCCCAGCGGCGCCAGACCGTACCGGTCTTCGATGGTTCGCAGGACCGAGTAGTGATCCACCCGGCCGTTGCGCAGACCGGGGGTGACGCCCGCGCCGCAGACGAGGGTCAGGATGCGGTTGGCGGCGCTCCCGTCGTCCTCGTCGAAGGTCACGATCAGCCAGCTGTCGTGCGTCGCGGCCCAACGACGGTACGCGTCGAGATGGTCGCGGGCCCAGGCGTCGCCGGCCGAGACCGGGCAGTCGTGCATGTCGTGGCACAGGTCCGGGA
This sequence comes from Dactylosporangium darangshiense, assembly GCF_039537565.1. Taxonomy (NCBI): domain Bacteria; kingdom Bacillati; phylum Actinomycetota; class Actinomycetes; order Micromonosporales; family Micromonosporaceae; genus Dactylosporangium; species Dactylosporangium darangshiense. Next base: position 65,149 of record NZ_BAABAT010000002.1, on the reverse strand, counting down.
TCACGAACGCCACCGTGGGCAGGCGGGCCGGGTCGTCCGGCCACGCGGTGTAGGGCTGGTTGGCCTCGGCCGGGACCGAGTCGAAGTCGGCCCAGGGGTTGTGTTTGGCGGCGTACCGGCCGCTCGAGCAACCGCGGAACCCGGGCGCCGGCAGGCCCTCGGAGTAACCCGCGAACGTAAGACCGCCCGCCAGGAGCTGCTGGGCGAGATTGGGTGCCGCGCCGGCGCGGATCGGGCAATGATCGTCCGTGACGCCCTGGGTCGAGCCGGAGAACAGCGCGAGGTAGTTCGGCTGGCTCGGATGGGTGACGCCGTGCGCGTCGTCGAACACCGCCGACTGCCCGATGAGCGCGTTGAGGTACGGCGCGTCGGCGCTGCCGGCGATCTGCTGGACGGACTTGTTCTCGAACACGACCACGACGACGTGTCCCGGCCCGGGCGGCGAGGACGTGGACGGCGTCGCGCGCGGTGCGTAGCTCGGCGCGCCGGTCGTTGGGAACCCGGCCGGCCGGGCGCCGTCGCCGCAGCCGGCCGCCAGGCACAGCGCGGCCAGCAGGGCGGCGGCGCGGCGCGGACGGCCCGCCCGGCGGCGGGCCGCGCCACTGGTCGTGACAGTGCCGGTGGTCGTCATCGGTGCGCTATGGCAGCCGGGACGGCGCTGACCTGCTCGGCGAGCGCGTTGACGACGCCGGAAAGCCGCTGTACCTCGGCCGGCGGCAGCGTGTCGTAGGCGGCGTACCCCGTCCCGTGCCGGTACTTGGCCAGCTCCGCATCGACCGCCGCGAACCGCTCGTCGAGATGGGCGTCGTAGGCGGGCTTGAGCGAGGCGATCGCGGCGCGGCAGCCGTCGACGTTGGCGGCGAAGTCCCACAGGTCGGTGTGCGAGTAGCGGTCCTCTTCGCCGGTGACCTTCTTCGTGGCGACCTCGTCGAGGAGGCTCTTGGCGCCGTTGGCGATCTCCAGCGCGGTGAGGGTCACACCGTCGAGGCGCTGGCGCAGCTCGGTGACGTCGGCGAGGAGCTGGTCGGCGACGGCGGCGACGGCGGTCAGGTCGCCGCCGTTCCACAGCTGCTGCTCGATGCGGTGGTAACCGGTCCAGGTGGTGCCGGGGTCGAGGTCGCCGTCGCGGGCGTCGATCTTCGGGTCGAGGTCGTCGAAGCTTTCCGCGACGGTCTCGATCCGCTCGTACGGCGCCCGGGCCGGGGCGTACAGCGCCTGGGCCTTCGCGCGGTCGCCGCCCTTCACGGCGGCGACGAAGGCCGCGGTCTGGTCGACGAATGTGGCGGCCTGCTGCCGCACGTAGTCCCGGTAGGTGACCGCCGCGGCGGCGAGGGCCGGATCGGCCGAGGTGGTGCCGGACGTTGCGCCGGCGGGGCCGGTGACGGTGAACGCGCCGCGGATGCCCACGCCGGTCATACCCGGCCGGCAGGAGGTGGTGTAGGTGCCGGCCGGGAGGTCGACGTGCAGGCTGCGCGTGAGCCCCGGCGCGACGTTCTCCACCTCGCCGACGATACGGTCGCCGGCCGCGTACACGTAGAACTCGGTGACCTTGCCGCCGGTGTTCTGCACCTCGAACACGCGGGGCCCGGCGGCCGCGTGATCCGCGCTCAGCCGGCATTCGGTGTCGGTGGCGGTGACGGCGACAGCGCCCGCGTCCGCGGGAGCGGACTGCGGGCCGCCGCACGAGGCGAGCGCGGCCAGCGCGCCCAGCACCGCGACCGCCTGGGTGCGGGGCCGGGGCGCGGCGACCGCCGGACGGAAGAACAGCGCGAGCATGACCATCGCAAAGGCCAGCCAGGCGCCGATCTCCAGCACGCTCGCGCGCGGGGTGAGATTGACCGTGCCGGCAAGCAGCGTCGCGTACCAGGACGTCGGATCGAGCAGGCCGCCGAGGTCGAACGCGATCCGGTTGCCGCCGGGCAGCACGCCCGCACTCTGCAGCCCGTGCACGCCGTACTTGAGGATGCCGGCGGCGACGAGGATGAGCAGCGCGCCGGTCCAGGTGAAGAACCGGCCAAGGTTGATCCGGGCGGTGGCGGTGGACACGGCCCAGCCGAGCCCGACGGCGGCGGCCACGCCGGTGAGCATGCCGGCCAATGGCGCGGCTCCTGCACTACCCGCGCCCTCCGCGGCCGCGAACACCAGCAGAACCATTTCCACGCCCTCGCGCACCACGGCGAAGAACGCCATCGCGGCGACCGCCCAGCCGCCGACCCGCATCGCCTGCTCCAGCCGACCGGTGAGCTCGCCGCGCAGGGTGCGTGCGGTCCGGCGCATCCAGAAGATCATCCAGGTGACCAGGACGACCGCCGCCAGGGACGTCACCGCCTCGAACAGCTCCAGCCGGGTGCCGGCGCCCAGCCACGCCGCGGCCGAGGTCAGCAGCGCACCGACCGCCGCAGACACCAGCACGGCGACACCGACGCCAGCCCAAACGTACCGGAGGTGGTCGCGTCGCTCGGCCCGACCGAGGAAGGCGACCAGAATCGCCACGACGAGCGACGCCTCAAGACCGTCCCGCAGGCCAATGAGCAGGCTGGCAAAGAACACGGACGACTCCCGACCTCATGTTAGGTTAGCCTTGTCAAACTCCTACAAGTTGTAGGTTGCTGTCAAGCTGGAGACGGCCGTCATGGCCGGATCGGTACGGTAGAGACGTGACCAGACAGGACATGCCGCCTGAGCGGCGCCCGTGGGGCTCGCTCGAGGCGGACGTGCTGGCCATGCTGCGTGCCGCCGGCGAGCCGCTCACGCCTGCCCAGGTGCAGGCCGGGCTCGACGGCGCGGCGGCGTACAACACCGTCCAGACGGTCCTGACCCGCCTGCAGGAGAAGGCCCTGACGCAGCGGGGGCCCAATCCCCACGGTGGGCGGGGTCACGTCTACTGGGCGACTCACGACACCGCGACCGCCGTCGCGCAGCAGATGCGTGAGCTGCTCGACGGACCCGGCGACCGGCGGGCCGTGCTGCGTGAGTTCACCGCCGAGCTCGACCCGGCCGACGCCGAGGTTTTGCGCGCGCTACTCGGCCAGGTCCGGGGGGATCCGGCATGACATGGCTGGTCTACCTGCCGCTGATGCTGCCGGTGCTGCTGGTCCCGGCCGCCCGGCGTGCGACCGCGGCGGGCCGCCCGGAGACGGCGGCCCGGGCGCTCACCGCTGCGGCACTGCTCGCCGCCGCCTGCTCCACCGCCTGCCTGGTCCTGCTGACCGCGACGTTGGTCGACGACCTGCCGGCCCTGGAGCAGCACGAGGACCGGGCGGCCATTGTCGGCCGGGTCCTGCCCGAGCCCATACCCGACTCGCTGGCTCTTGCCGCCGCGCTGCTCCTGGTGTGGCTCGCCGGACGCCTGGTGCGCGAGGCGTGGCGCCGCGACCGGGCAGCTGCCGTGCTGCATGACGCCGGACGGCCCAACGCCGGCGTCCTGGTGACCGATTGGGCCCCGGCCCGAGCCGTTGCAGTACCGCCACACCGGGGCCGCGCCGGCCATGTGCTGGTCACCACCGGTCTGCTCAGGCTGCTCGACGCCCGGGAACGCGCCGTCGTGTATGCACACGAGCGCGCCCATCTGCGCCGGCGACACCATCGCGTCGCGGCGCTGGCTGCTGCTGCGGCGGCAGTGAACCCGCTCCTGCGCCCGATTCCGCCGATTGTGGACCTCCTCATCGAGCGCAGCGCCGACGAGGACGCGGCCCACAACGCCGGAGATCGCATCCTGGTCGCCCACACCATCGGTAAGGTCGCACTGGGTGGCGAGTCCGCCCATCGCGACGTTGGCGGACTTGGATTCCACGGCTCGGCGACCGTCCGGCGCGTGGCGGCGCTGCTGACACCGCCGTCCGGTCGCGCGCTGCCGCCGCTCGCGCTCGCCGCCGCCGGCCTTGCCCTCGCCGCCACCGGCGCAGCGTTCATCGAGTTCGCCGAGCTCGCCCACGCCTGGATGCCGGCTCACTGACCCGACGCTCAATGGGATGCTGTCGTCAGGCGATGTCGCGACGCCGCAACAACGCCGTGCCGGCCAGGGCGGTCAGGGCGCCGTAGCCGAGCAGGATCGCGGCGCCGACCCATTGCGGTGGGCTCTGGTCGAAGGTTTTCGTCGGCGAGATCATGATCGTGGACGCGACGGACGGGACGATCACCTGGGCGGAGAGGATCCAGTCCTTCTTGATGACATAGGTGTACAGCAGGTCGAACACGCCGCTCGCGGCGGCCGCTCCGACCAGGTACAGCACGGTGGCGGCCACGGTCGCCGTCAGCTGGCTGCGGACGAGCGCGCCGAAGCCGACGCCGAACACGGCCCAGATGGCGTAGGCGGCGAGGTTGAGCAGAACCGCCCGCACGACGCCCCAGTGGCCCAGCTGCGTGCCGTAGCCCTCACTGCTGAGGAAGATCGCGCCGACGGCGAGGGCGAGGACGGTCGAGGCGAGCCAGGACAGCGCGGCAAGGATGACGGCGGTGACCAGCTTGGCGGCGACGACAGCGCCGCGGTGCGGGGTGAGCAGGAACGTGGTGGTCGCCGTCTGCTGGTGGTATTCGCCGGTGATGAGCACGACGCCGAGCAGGCAGGTCAGCAGCACGCCGATGAACTGGCCCGCGGTGAAGATCGTTGCGGCCTGGGTGACGGCGCTGTGGCCCAGCTGCCATTCACCGCGCAGCCGGTTGAGGAACTCCGGCGGCATCTGCGCCACGGTGCGCCCGTGCGCGTGCAGTGCGACGAACTGGTCGAACGGCTGCAGCAGCTCGTGGGCCTGGACCAGGTCGACGGCGAGCATGACACCGGTGCTGAGGAGTGTGGCGGCGGCGAAGAGCCACCAGAGGCTGGTGGTGCGCAGCTTGAACAGCTCTGCTTGGACGAGCCGGGTCATCGGATGGCCGCCTTCGCCTGGGTCAGGTCGAGGAACACGTCCTCGAGGTCAGGTTGTTCGGTGGTGAGGTGGTGCAGTGCGACGCCGGCCGCGAGCGCGGCGTCGCCGACGGACTCGGCGGCCATGCCCGTGACGCGCAGCCGGTTCGGGCCTTCCGTCGTGACGGTGGCGCCGAGCTGCCGCAGCGCCGCGCCGAGCTTGTCCGGTTCCGGGGTGCGGGCGTACACGCTGGCGTCGCCGCCGACCGAGGTGAGGAGGCTGGCGACCGGACCTTGGCGCATGAGTTTCCCGGCCGCGACGATCACGACGTCGTCGGCGAGGGCCTGCATCTCCGACAGCAGGTGGCTGGAGACCAGCACGGTGCGGCCCTGCGCGGCCAGGCCCTGCAGCAGTTCCCGCATCCAGCGGATGCCTTCGGGGTCCAGGCCGTTGGCGGGCTCGTCGAGGATCAGCACCCGCGGGTCGCCGAGCATTGCGGTGGCGATGCCGAGCCGCTGGCGCATGCCCAGCGAGTAGCCCTTGAAGGTGCGGTCGGCCGCCGGGAGCAGGCCGACCAGGTCGAGCACCTCCTCCGCCCGCGTGCGGGGCAGCCGGGCGGTGATGCAGCAGGCCCGGAGATGGTTGCGGCCGGTGCGGCCCTTGTGCGCCGAGGACGCCTCGAGCACGGCGCCCACGACGCGGGTCGGGTCGGCGAGGTCGGTGTAGCGGCGCCCGCCGATCGTGGCCGTGCCGGCGTTCGGTGCGACGAGGCCGAGCAGCATGCGCAGCGTGGTGGTCTTGCCGGCGCCGTTGGGGCCGAGAAACCCGGTGACCCGGCCGGGCTCGACGGTGAACGAGAGGTCGTCCACCGCGGTCACGCCGCGGTACTGCTTGCGCAGCCCGGACACGACGATACGAACGTCGTCCATGAGTCCCTTCCAGCAAACGGTTGATGAGGTGTACGGCCGCGGGCAGATCCGCTGCGTTGCGGTGATCGGAACCGGTAGCGGCCCGGCCATCCTGGGGGGCAACGATGAACGCGCAACCGTCTGCCGGCTAAGAATCACGTGAGAACATCGCACCGGCCGGATCCGGTCACGGCGGTTGGCGCCTACCGGCCCGAAGCAGGCACGACGACGACCGGCGTCGGGCCGCGCACCGACCACGCAGAAGCCGCATGCGACGCATCCTTGCGTCGGTGTCCTGAGAATGCGTTGAATGCCGACCATGGCGCGCTCTGGCCGTGGGCACCTTCAGAGCGCTCGGCAGCCCAGGTCCGCGCGGCGGTCTAGGTGACAGATCGGTGCAGGTTCTGACCGGTCCGCAGGGTCAGCGTGGCCAGCAGGGCGAGCGCCGCGGTCACGCACAGCCCGCCCACGCCGGTGACGGTGCGGACAGCGACGAGCGCGCCCTGTCCGGCGGCCAGCGCCTGGCCCGCACCGACGAGCAGCAGGGCGCCGCGGAGCCGGCGGGTCGACGGCACGACGCAGACGGGCAGGACGCGGGCGATCAGGGTGCACGCCCGGAGCGCGACGTAGGCGAGGGTCGACCAGTAGTAGGCGACCATGGCAACGCGCAGCGCACCCGTCGGGTGCTCGACGAGGCCGCTGTTGGCTAGGGCGAACATGGCGGCGACCAGGACCGCGGGCACCGTCATGGTACGGACCGTCGTTGCGCCGATCACGCGCAGCGCGCGCCGGGTCAGCGGGGGCAGCGGGGCGGCGAGCAGAGCGCCGACCGCGAGCGGCGTGAGCCACAGCACGGTCGCGTGCGGATACGGGGTCGGTTCGGCGGCGCGCAGCAGGAGCATCGCGGCGGCGGTGACGGTGAAGAGCGTGACGGCAAGGACGCGGCGGGTTTGGCCGGCGGCGGTCTCGGGCCAGTCGCTCGGGCGCAGCCAGAGCCTGACCGCCCCGGCGACGGCGTCGGCCCAGGTGCGGACGCCGCGCTCGGCGACCTCGCGGCCGATCTCGGCGCCCCACCGGTCCCGGACGGCCGGCGGGTACAGCGCGATGATGATCTCGGGGGCGCTCATGCGGGCTCGACCCCCAACGCGCGCAGCCCGGCGCGAGTCACCCGCGCCAGTTGCTCGAGCTCGGTGCGCAGCGACTCGCGGCCGGCTTCGGTGATGCGCATGGTGCGCTGGCGTTCCTGGCCCTCGGAGCCCTCGGCGGCGGGCTCGATCAGGCCCCGGGCTTCGAGCCTGGTCAGCGCTCCGTAGAGGCTGCCGGGCCCGAGCTTTCGGCCGGTCAGCTCCTCGATCGCCGTGTTGATCGCGTAGCCGTGGCGCGGGCCGCCCGCCAGGACGGTGAGCACCATCATCTGCGCGTCGGTGCTGTACATGGGCCTCCCTCGACACCGGCATCATACTACGCACCGCGATACTACTTGCATCGTAGTACGAGCCGCGTACTATCGGCGGGCGTGAGACATGCGAAGCTTGCCGCCGTCCTGTCCGCACTCGGATCGGCCGCCGTGTTCGAGGCGCTGACCGTGCTGGCCACCCAGGACAAAGCCGTCCGGGCCGTCAGCCCGTGGCAGGACGACCCCTATGACGTGTTCGTCTCGTTCGCGGTCGTCGCAGTGCCACCACTGGCTGTGGTGATCGCCGCGCGGCTGCTGGTGTGGCACGCCCCCGGCGGCCCCGACCGCGAGCAGCAGACCGCGCGGGCGGCCGGCGCGCTGACCGGGGTGACCGGCCTGCCGCTGGTCTTCGAGTGGTCCGCCGTCATGGTCGGTGCGCACCGCGCGGTCTGGAACGGCTGGACGACGGCCCTCATTGCGGGGCTCGCAGTGGTGTCGGTGCTGGCGCTGGCCGCCGGCGGCATCGTGTGGCGGAGTCGGTCGCCGCGCGCCGCCGCGAGCGGCTGGCAGCATGACTGGCTCGGTGATGTCGCGCTGCTCGCCTCCCGGCTGCCGGTCGTGCGGCGCTGGGCCGGTCCCGGGGTCGTCGAATGGACCCGGCGGCACGCGACCGGTGTGTTCGCCGCGGCCAGTCTGCTGGCCGCCGCGGGCGTCATCGGCGCGCAGGCGATCGGTGAGGGCTGGACCGATCCGCTGCTCATCGGCTGGGCGGTCACCGTCGTGGCGACGTCCATGTTCGCCTTCTGCATCCTCACCAACACGGCCGCGGGGTTCATCGCCCGGCCCGCGCGAACCCGGCCCGCGCACGTCGCGGAGCGGTCGGTGCTGGCCGGCACCGCGGTGCTGGTGGCCATGACCGCGTTCCGCGATCCACTGTGGACCGTCCTCACCGGCGGTCCCGTCACCACGGTTCCCGTCCTCGTCAGCCTGACCGTCGGCGCCGGGCTGGCCGCGTCGGGACTCACCGCCGCCGTGCTGGCGGCCCGCCCGAACGGAGCTACCGGATGATCCAGGTCGAGTCCTTGTCGAAACGCTACGGTCGCCACACCGCGGTCGACCGAATCAGCTTCACCGTCCAGCCCGGACAGGTCTGTGCACTGCTGGGACCGAACGGCGCCGGCAAGACATCCACCATGCGCGTGCTGGTCGGGCTGTCAACACCGACCGACGGGCGCGTCAGCATCCTCGGCGAGCCGGTCGGGCTCGGCGCGGCGGTCCTGCGTCGCGTCGGGGTGCTCATCGACGGCGCGGCGTTCGTGCCGCACCTGAGCGGCCTGGCCAACCTGCGGCTGCTGTGGTCGGCCACCGGACGGACCTGGCCGCCGCCGGCGCTCGACGATGCGCTCAACCTCGCCGGGCTCGGCGATGCCCTGTCGCGGAAGATGCGACGCTACTCCATGGGGATGAAGCAGCGGCTGATGCTCGCCCAGGCGCTCATGCGGGCACCCGACGTGCTCGTTCTCGATGAGCCGGCGAACGGCCTCGACCCCGCCGAGGTCCGAGCGCTCCGCGGGCACCTCGCAAGGCTCGCGGAGACCGGCGTTGCGGTACTGATCTCCAGCCATCAGCTCGCCGAGGTTCAACAGGTCGCCACGCATGCGGTGGTCATGGATCGCGGCCGGCTCGTCGCCGAAGGCCCTCTCGGCGAGCTCCTCGGCGACACCGACACCCTCCGGTTCGAGGTCGACGCGCTCGATCGCGCGGTGGCCGTGCTGCGCGATCTGCCGGGTATCACCGCCGTCGCCACCCGCGACGGCGAAGCCGTCGTGACCGCACCGGGCGTGCCGGCCAGCGACCTGGTCCAGTCGCTCGTGACGGCGGGCATCCGCGTCGCCGGCGTCCACCGGACCGGCAGATCGCTGGAGGACGCCTTCCTGGCCATGACCGAACCCACCTCGAGCACGGGAGAATCTGATGCTGCGCGTTGAACTGCGAACCCAGATCCTGCGGCTGCGCACACTCATCGCGCTCGGCTGCCTGGTCGCGGTACCGATCGCCGCCGGCCTGGCAACCGCCTCCTCCGCCGGCCATCGGTACAACAACCAGGACGGCCTGTTCGGCGCCTCTACCTACTCCGCCCTGAACCACGCGATGGCGAGTCTGCAGTTCACCGGGCCGCTACTGCTGCCCGTCGTGGTGGCGGTGCTGGCCGCTGCAGTCGCCTCCGCAGACCGGGACTGGGGCATCCTGCGCTACCTCTACGTCGCGCCGGTCACCCGCGGCCACCTGCTGGCCGGCAAGCTCGGCGCCGTCGTGGTGGCCGTCGCGGTGGCCGTCGCCTGCGACCTGCTCGCCGGCGTGCTCATCGGCCTCGCCGTGTTCGGCTGGCACCCGTTCCACATCATCGGCGCCCCCGACCTGTCCACCGGGGCGACGATCGGCCGGGTCCTGGCCGCCGCCGGTTACCTGACACTGTGCATGCTCAGCATCGCCGCGATCGCCTTCATGCTCGGTCTGCTGCTGCCGCGCGGCGCCGAAGCGGTTGCGGCCGCGATCGGCTTCGTCGTTGTCGCGAGCATCCTCAACGGGCAGGCGACCGGCCGCGGCGGCGTCCTGCACGCGATCGCGATCGCCCTCCCGGTCCGCTACTGGCAGAGCTGGCCGCGGCTGCTCGAGCGGGCCGGCTCGCCCGACGTGGCCTCGCTCCCGGGCCTCGGAACGGGTATCGCGGTGCAGATCGCGACCATCGGCGTCAGCATCGCGCTCGCCGCGCTGGTGCTGCACCGCCGGGACCCGGCGGCCTGAGCATGCCCATGCCCAGGCGATACGAGCACCGGTCACAACGGTGCCGGGGATGGGTCGGGCCGGTGCGGGCTCATCACCCGACCGACCGCCTTATAGCACGTCGCACCCGAACGTGCTGCGACGTTTCGAATACGACTCGCCGATGCATTACCACCCCCCATTCAAAGAAGACTCGCCGATTCCACCACGACGTCTTCAGCAAAAACTCAGCGCCGCCGACCTACCGTCCGATCCCTATTGAACCGACGTCTGACTGACTGTCGTAAGGGGAGAGCTGTGTCCGTTGCCGCTGGTCGGCCCATGACTTCGCGCGATTGGCTGACGAAGGTACCGGCGATCACCGCCGTGTTCTGGGTCATCAAGGTACTGTCGACAACAATCGGCGAGACATTCGCGGACTATCTGGCCGTGAATGTCGGTCTCGGCCCCGCGGTGACCGACGTCATCATGCTGGCGCTGCTCGTGGGCGCGCTCGTCGTGCAATTCCGGACGCGGCAGTACACTCCGTGGATCTATTGGCTGTGCGTCGTGCTGGTGAGCATCGTCGGCACCCAGCTCACCGACTTCTTCACCGACACGCTGGGCGTGAGCCTATACGTCAGTACCGCCGTCTTCACGGTCGTCCTCGCCGTCGTGTTCATCGTGTGGTACCGGCAGGAGCGCACGCTCGCGATCACCTCCATCGACACACCTCGCCGCGAGGCGTTCTACTGGGGCGCGATCCTAACCACGTTCGCGCTCGGCACTGCCTCCGGTGACCTGGCGACCGAGGCGCTCAACCTGGGCTTCCGCAACGGCGTGCTGATCTTCGGCGGGCTGATCCTGGCCACCTGGATCGCCAACCGCGCCGGGGCCGGTCAGGTGCTGACGTTCTGGATCGCCTACGTGCTCACACGGCCGCTCGGCGCGTCGCTGGGCGATCTGCTCACCCAGGACAAGGACCTCGGCGGGCTGGCGCTCGGCGCGAGCGTCACCAGCATATTGTTCTTCGCCGCCATCCTCGTGCTGGTCGCCCGTGAGCAGGTGCTGGCGAACCGCTATGGTGTCGTCGCCAAAGGCGCCGGACCGCTGGGCGGCCACCGTCAGGACTACGCCTGGGCCGGAGCGGCCGCCCTGGCCGTCGCCGTGATCGGCTTTGGACTCAGCATGACCCACACGTCCCAGCCGGCCACCGATCTCCAGGCCGCAGCCGACCAGAGCAGCGTCACCGTGGGTCAGCAGGGCAGCGGCACCGCGACCCCGGTCCGTCAGGCACACCCGACAACCAAGCTGGGTGACCTGAGCAAGTTCGCGGTGATCGTCGGTGACGTCCAGACCAAGGTCACGAAGAACGACCTGGCCGGAGCGAAGACCCGAGTGAAAGACCTCGAGGTGGCGTGGGACGACGCCGAGGCCGGGCTCAAACCGCGCGACGCCACGAAATGGCACCAACTCGACAGCCAGATCGACGACGCGCTCACGGCCCTACGCACGTCAACACCGAAGCAGACCGACTGCGCCTCCACACTCGCAACCCTGATGCACACCCTGAACAAGTTCGACGGCATCTGACCGTCCGTTCCGGCGCTCCGGCGTGCGGCGGCCCGCCGCGGACAGCGGCGGGCCTACCCCGTGGTGCTATACGGTCGCGAGCTCCGGCTCGGGCAGGTGCTCGTGCGCCCGGCCCTCGACGTGCAGCTCGGGCAGGAGCCGGCCTAGCCGGGCGGGCATCCACCAGTTGACCCGGCCGAGGATGTGCATGACCGCCGGGACCAGCAGGAGCCGCACGACCGTGGCGTCGAGCAGGATCGCCGCGGCCATGCCCACGCCGATGACCTTGAGGACCAGGTCCGGGCTGGGTACGAAGGCCGCGAACACGGCGATCATGATGGCCGCCGCGGCGGTGATGACGCGGGCGGTGCCGGCGAGGCCCTCGGTGACCGCGCGGCCGTTGTCCGACGTGCGGGTCCAGACCTCGCGCATGCGGCTGACCAGGAACACCTCGTAGTCCATCGACAGACCGAACAGCACGGCGAACATGAGTACCGGGACGAATGCCGGCAGCGGCGTCTCGGTGTCGATGCCGATCAGCCGGCCCGCCCAGCCGCCCTGCAGGACCAGCGCCACCACGCCGTAGGAGGCGGCGACGGAGAGCAGGTTCATGGCGGCAGCCTTCAGCGCGACGGTGATGCTGCGGAACGACACGAGCAGCAGCAGCATGGACAGCAGGACGACGCCGCCGATGAGCAGCGGGATCCGCCGGGCGATGTTGGCGGTGCTGTCGATCGCCGTGGCCGTGACACCGCCGACGTGCACGACGGCGCCGGATCCGGCGACCGCCGCCGGCAGGGTGTCACGCAGCCGCTCGACGAGGTCCTTGGTCCGCTGGTCCTGCGGGCCGGTCTTCGGCAGGACCGTGATGACGGCGGTGTCGCCGGCCTGGTTGACCTGCGCCGGCATGGCGAGCGCGACGCCGTCGGTGCGCTGCAGGGCCGTGGCGAGGGCGTCCAGCGGCCCGCGGCCGCCGGGCAGTTCCACAGCGAGGACGAGCGGGCCGTTGGCGCCGGGGCCGAAGCCCTGGGAGACCAGGTCGTACGCCTGCCGGGTGGACGTCTCGGCCCGGTTGTTGCCGGCGTCGGGGAACCCGAACCGCACGCCGAGGAACGGCGCGGCGAGGGCCAGCAGGATCGCGAGGCCGGCGAGGGCGGAGACGAACCGGTGCCGCTGGACGAAGGTGCTCCAGCGCAGCCAGGCGCGGCTCGGCTCGATGTGGCCGCCGGCGGCGACGGTGAGCGCCGCGCGCCGGCCGAGCGGCAGCCGGAGCCGGTCGACGTGCCGGCCGAGGTACCCCAGCAGCGCCGGGAACAGGGTCATGCTGGCGACCAGGGTCACGAGCACGCCGAGGATGGTGACGAGGGCCGCGCCGCGCATGAACGACAGGCCCATCGCGAACAGGCCGAGCATGCTGACGATGACGGTGCTGCCGGCGACCATGACCGATCGGCCCGCGGTGTCGAGCGTCGCCACGGTGGCGGCCTCCGGATCCAGGCCGGCGGCCCGCCACTCGCGGAAGCGGGTGACCATGAGCAGCACGTAGTCGATGCCGATGCCGATGCCCATCATGGTCGCCAGCGAGGTCGACCAGTCCGGCGCGTCGACGAACAGGATGAGCAGCGCGGTGAGGCTGCTGCTCACGGCCAGCCCGGCGACGGCGACGAGCACCGGCAGGCCGGCCGCGACGACCGAGCCGAAGGTCAGCAGCAGGATGATGATGGCCGCGGCGAGGCCGATGCCCTCGGAGCCGATGGCGCCCTGCTCGGCGCGCTGGATGCTCTGGCCGCCGAGCGCGACGGTCAGGCCGGGGTGCTCGGCCGCGTGCGCGATGTCGAGCAGCCGCTGGCTGTCCGCGACGGGCATGTCGTCGGGGTTGGTGACGTCCAGGCGCAGGTTCGCGACCAGGGTGCGGCCGTCGGCCGCGATCGCGCCAGGCGCCTGGAACGGGTCCTCGGCGCCCGCCACGTGCGGCGCCGCGGTCAGCGACGCGAGCAGCGCCTGTACGTCGCCGCGGAGGCCGGCGACGCCGCCGTCGGCCCGCACGACGACCGAGACGGTCGCGCCGGACTGGCTGGGGAAGCGCTGCTCCAACAGCTCCAGGGCCTGCTTGGAGTCGGAGCCGGGCGCGGAGTAGTCGGCCTTGAAGTCGCCGCCGAAGAACGTCGAGAGCACGACGGCGGCGGCGAGGGCGGCCACCCAGGCGAGCACCGTCACGCCCCGGCGCCGGTAGGACAGGCGGGCCAGGCGCCCGAGCGGGCCGAGTTTCGGCTGCGGTGCTCCCGGGCTTGCCTCGTCCGGGAGCGTCGCGAGGTCGGTCATGATTCCTGCCTCAGGTAATGTCAAGTTATCAGCGTTACGACTATTAACCAACATGACGAGACATCACTTGTCAAGCCGCTTCACGTCTGTAACGATGCTTAACAGAACGTTCATCTGGAGGAAGCACCATGGGCATCGCCCCGCGCTCGGCGCCCCGGCGGGAGAAGGCGCGCGCCGCGACGATCGAGGAGATCAAGCGGACGGCCGTCGCCCTCATGCGCGAGCACGGCACGGCCGATCTCAAGTTCGCCGACATCGCCCGCGCCATGGACATGACCGCGCCGGCGCTGTATCGCTACTTCGCCGACCGCGACGCGCTGCTCAGCGATCTGATCGCCGATGCGTACAACGACCTCGGCGACGCAGTGGCAAAGGCGCGCGACGCGTTGCCGGCCGACGACGTCGGCGGGCGTTTCCTGGCCGTCGCGCAGAGCTACCGGCGGTGGGCCCGGGAGGAGCCGCAGCAGTTCGCGCTGATCCTCGGCCTGCCGATCAAGGGGTACACCGCGCCCGAGGACGGCCCGACCACGGAGGCGGCGCAGCGGGCGATGTCACAGCTGTCCGCGCTGTTCGTGCAGGCCCTCGCGGCCGGCCGGCTCGCACCGCCGCGGGTGCGCGAGGTGCACCCCTCACTCGTCGCCTGCGCCGAGCTCAAGAGCCACGACCTGCCCGTGGCCATCCCGGCCGACACCTTCCAGGCGATGCTGCAGGCGTGGTCGGCGCTGCACGGCTTCGTGTCGCTGGAGGCCTACGGTCACTTCGCCTGGATCGACGAGGCCGGCCGCGACGCGCTGTTCGAAAGCCACGCCCGGCTCACGGCGCAGAACGCCGGGCTGCCGCTGGACTGAGCGCTGCGGCCCGCGGCTCACGGTCCGATGCCACGGCGTCGCCGAGATCGCTGAGCGCAGGCCGCGTTCGCGCGAGCGAGCGCCGGGACAGCAGACATCCGGTCAGCGCGGCGGCCAGGCCGGCCAGCCCGGCCGCCGCGAAGCCGCCCGCCGGCACGGAGAGGTCGATCGCCACCCCGACGAGCGGTGATCCGAGCGCGAAACCCGCGCTCAGCGCCGAGGATTGCAGACCGATCGCCTCACCCCGCACGCTGGCCGGCGCCAGCCGGCTCACCGCGTCGGCCACCGTGGAGAGGGTCGGCGCGGTGAGCAGCCCGGTGCCGACCATGGCCACGCACAACCAGGGCCAGTCGTGTGCGAGCCCGGCGGGGATGGTCACGAGCCCCAGCAGGCCGAGCAGCAGCCACGTGGGCAGCGGCCGGGACAGCGCGCCATAGATCAGTCCGCCGGCGACGGACGCCACGCCGAAGACGGCCACGACCCCGGCGGCCCAGGACACCTGTCCCGCCGCTCGGAGCGTGGCGACGATGGCGAGGTCGACGCCGCTGAGCAGCGTTGTGGCGCCGAGCGCCATCGTGAGTACCGCAATCATGCCGGCGCCCAGCCACTCTCGACGCGGTGGTCGTCCGGCCGCCCCGGCGTCCGCCTCGTTCGCGGCTCGCACCGGCGGGTTGAGCAGGGCGATCCCGGCCCCGCCGAGCGCGATCGCGGCGCCGACTCCCCACGCCACCACACCGGGGGACAGCGCCGCCGCGCACAGGATCACCACCGCCGGCCCCACGATGTACGACAGCTCGCCCTGCACCGATTCCAGCGCGAACGCGGCCCGGCGTTGCGTCGCCGTCGTCATCGCGGTGATTGCCTGCCTGGTCGCCGACTGGGCCGGCACCATCAGCAGGCCCGCCGCGAAGGCGGCGCCCAGCAGGATCCCGTACGGCAGGATCGGCACGCTCAGCCAGAACACGACCTGCAGCACGACGGTCGCCAGCAGCACGGTACGCAGCCCGCGCCGGTCGATCATGCGGCCGAGCAGCGGCCCGCCCAGCGCCACCCCGGCGGTCAGCGCCGCCGCGACGCCACCCGCTGCCGCATAGGTCATGTGCAGGCCCAGCACGATGTACATCGTCAGCGCCATCACGTCGGCCGTGATCGCGGTGCGGGCGAGCAGCGAGACGCCCAGGAGCGATGCCATCCCTGGCAGGGCGAGCACCTGCCGGTATCCGGTCACATACGTGACGCTAGATCGTCCGCGACGTTATAGGAACGCGTAATTTGCTGAGGTCAGGCATAATGAATTCTTATGCCCCGGGACCTTGAGACCGCGTTGCTGCGGGCGTTCGTGACCGCCGTGCGCTCGGGCAGCATCAGCCGCGCCGCGACCGTGCTCGGACACACCCAGCCCGCGCTGAGCCAGCAGTTGCGCAAGCTCGAGAGCGTGGTCGGCCGCCCATTGCTGCACCGCTCGCCGGCCGGCGTCTCGCCGACCCGGGCGGGTGACGAGCTGCTGCCCTACGCCGAACGCATCCTCGCGCTCTCCGCACAGGCACTCACCGAAACCGGACGCGCGCTGACCGGCCACTGCGGCGTCGGACTGCTCGAAGACCTGGCCGCGTCCCAGCTTCCGCAGGCCCTCGCCGACCTCGCCCGGCTGCATCCCGGCGCGACGCTGGAGGTGCTCAGCGTTTCCAGCGCCGCGATGCGGGAGGCCTACGACGGGGGCCGCGTCCACCTCGTGCTCGACGAGGTACCGGACCTTCCCGGCCCGCCGCGCTGGACGGTGCGCCGCCCGCTGGTCTGGGCGATCGGCCAGGGTGTGGACGTGGCCGCCGATCCCCTGCCGGTGGTGCTGTTCTCGAACACGTGCGCCTGGCGCACAGCGGTCGTGGAGACGCTGGACCGCACCGATCGGCATTGGCGGGTGGCGTTCGAAAGCAACAGCCTGGTCGGTGTGCTCGCCGCGTTGCGGGCCGGGCTCGGCGTCGCGGCGCTCATGCCCGCGAACCTCGAACCGGTCATGGCCTGCCACGACGCGGACGCCCTGCCCACCCTGCCGGACGTCGAACTCGGTCTCGCACGGCACCCGCGGACCAACGGCGATCCGCTGATCGATGCCGTGGAGACCGCGCTACGGCGCACGATCTGAGCTCAGCGGCCGTCCAGCGCTACGGCCTGGCGGATGTAGTCGGCCACGGCGTCGTTGTCGATGCCGCCGGCGCTCTTCAGCTTGATGTGCCTGGTGGTCTTGCCCGTGCCTTCGAGCAGCCCGTGGCTGTCGGTGAACGCCGCACCCCGGCCGAACGCCAGCGTGAGGTGCGTCTTGCTGCGGCTGATGATGGCCAGCAGGCCGCGGCCGGTCCACGCCGGCGAGCCGCGGCTGATCACCAGCTGGGCGTGCGGGGCGTGCCGGCACATGAGTTCGCGCAGCGACTCGAAGATCTCGCGGTGGTACGGCTCGAAGTTGGCGTTGACGTAGGCATCGACGTCGCCGGTCATGGCTCGGTGTCCGTTCTCTGGGTGAGGTGCTTGTCCGAGATACGGTGCGCCGGGCGCCTTACCGTTTCTTGACGGTCGCAGGTGAGTCGGCTGTGCCGATGACGAGGTCGCCGTAAGGAAACCGTAAACGGCGTTGGGCAGCGTGGGCGGTGTCGCAGGAACGGCACCGATCCGAGGGAGGCCCACGATGCCGGAACGTCGAGCGCTGCGCGTGGTCGTCATCGTCGGCAGCACCCGCAGCGGCCGGTTCGGGCCGACCATCGCCGCCTGGTTCATCACGCACGCCGAGCGGCGTGGCGACCTGGAGGTGGACCTCGTCGACCTCGCCGTCGCCGGGCTGCCCGAGACGCTCACCGACGACGAGGAGCCGCGACCGGCCGCGGTACTGGCGCTGGCGCCACGGCTCACGGCGGCCGACGCGTTCGTGGTGGTGACCCCGGAGTACAACCACAGCTTCCCCGCCCCGTTGAAGAGCGCGATCGACTGGTACGTCGAGGAATGGCGGGCCAAGCCGGTCGCGCTCGTGTCCTACGGCCGCGAGACCGGCGGACTGCTTGCGGCCGGGCAGCTGCGCCAGATCTTCAGCGAGCTCGACGCGGTGCCGATCCGCGCCGCCGTGAGCCTGCCCCGCTACTGGGAGCAGTTCGCCCCCGACGGCAGCTGGCCGCGGCACACCGCCGAGTGCAACGCCACGGCGAAGACGACGCTCGACCGGCTCACCTGGTGGGCCACCGTTCTGCGCGACGCCCGCACCACCTACCGGTACCAATGAGCAAGGGACTGATGATGGGAACACGTGAAGCCGCCCGCGAGCTCGGTTCGCGGATCGCCGGGCGGGTGCTGCTGCCGGGGTCGGCGGACTATGACGGCGCCCGGCATGCGCGCGATCCGGCCCTTGACCCGCACCCGGCACTCATCGCCGAGGCGGCCCGGATCGAGGACGTCCCGGCCGCGCTGCGGGTCGCCCGGGAGCAGGCGCTGCCGTTCGCGGTGCAGGCCACCGGGCACGGCACGCTGCGCGCCGCCGACGGCGCGCTGCTGCTGAAATCGACATCGCTGGACGGCATCGACATCGACGCCCGTCGTCGGATCGCGCGGGTCGGTCCGGGCGCCCGGTGGGCCGCCGTGGTCGCCGCCGCTGCGGCACAAGGGTTGGTACCGCTAGCAGGATCCTCGGGCGACGTCGGCGTGACCGGCTACACGCTCGGCGGCGGACACAGCTGGCTGTCGCGCCGGTTCGGCCTCGCCGCCGACAGCGTCCTGAGCGCCGAGATCGTCACCGCCGAGGGCGTCACGGTCGCAGCCGACGCCGACAGCCACCCGGACCTGTTCTGGGCGGTGCGCGGCGGCGGCGGGAACTTCGGCGTCGTCACGGCGCTGGAGTTCCGGCTGTTCCCCATTCCTGAGGCGTACGGCGGCACCGTGTGGTTTGCGCCGGAGCGGGTCGGCGAAATCCTCGCCTGGTACCGCGAGCACGCCCCGGGCCATCCGCCGCAACTGAACGTCGTGGTGGTCGTGCGGCCCGACGGGGTCGCCGTCCGCGGCCTGCACCTCGGCCCCGCCGCCCGGGCGGAGCGCCTGCTGCGTCCACTGTGGAACGCCGCGGGCCGGCCGGTGCGCGGCGGCTTCGCCGCGCTGGGCGTCGAAGCGATGTTCGCCCTCGGCGACGTGGCGCCGCGGCATGCGGAGCTGTTCGCAACGCTGCCCGACACCGTGCTCAAGCAGGTGGTGTCCGCCGTCGCGGACGGCGCCGACCCGGCGGTCGGCGCGGTCGAGGTCCGGCACTGGGGCGGCGCCATCGCCGAACCGGGCGGCGACGTGGGACCCGCCGGGCACCGCGACACGCCGTATTCCGTCGTCCTCGACGCGGCCGACGACGCGTTGGCGTCGGTGCTGCGCCCGCACGCCACGGGCGGATCGTTCCTGAACCTGCTCAACGACCCGGCCCGCGTCGCGGCCGCGTTCACCGGCGCGAACCTGCGCCGGCTGGCACGCGTCAAGCGGGCCTACGACCCGGACAACGTGTTTCGGTTCAACGCCAACATCCTGCCCGATCCTGCCGAAGGAGTGCTCCATGCGTAAGGTCATCGCCTCGGTCTTCACGACCCTCGACGGTGTGATGGACAACCCGCAAGACTGGTCGTTCTCCCATGTGAGCGACGGCTACCTGCGCTACGCCCGCGACCAGCTGTTCGCGGCGGACGCGCTGCTGATGGGGCGGGTGACCTACGAGGGCTTCGCCGGGTCGTGGCCGTCGCGGACCGGCGACGAGTTCTCGGACCGGATCAACAGCATGCCCAAGTACGTGGCGTCCACGACCCTCGGCAGCGTCACGTGGACCAACTCCCGCCTCCTGGCCGGCGACCTCGCCGACGCCGTCCGCGCACTCAAGCAGCAGCCGGGCGGAGACCTGCTGATGTACGGGTGCGGCCCGGTCGCCAAAACCCTCGCCGCGCACGGTCTGCTCGACGAGGTGCGGCTGTGGGTACACCCGGTCGTGCTCGGCACCGGCTCCGGGCCGTTCACCGGCTGGCCGCAGACCCAGCTGGCACACGTTGCCACCCATCCGCTCGACAAGGGCGTGCTGATCCTCAGCTACGCACCGAGCACCGTCAGCCAGCCGTGAACATCTCCAGGGGGAACACCGTCATGTCAGCACTGCAGCAGCAGGTGCAGTCCGTCGTCGACGAGCTGGTCGAGACCGGTGCCGAGCGGGGGTTGCAGGTCGCGGTGTACCGCCGCGGCGAGCCGGTCGTCGATGCGGTGGCCGGCGTCGCGGACGCGGCCACCGGCCGGCCCGTCACGTCGGGCACGCCGTTTCACGTCACGTCGACCGGCAAGGGTGTCACGGCCACCGTCATCCACGTGCTCGTCGAGCGTGGCGAGCTGGGCTACGACACGCGGATCGCCGAGCTGTGGCCGGAGTTCCGCGCCCACGGCAAGGATCGCGCCACGGTCCGGCACGCGTTGACCCACACCGTCGGCGTGCCCGGGGTGCCGGTGGACACCACGCCCGAGGACCTGTGCGACTGGGCGGGCATGTGCGCCGCCATCGCCGACGCCGCGCCGTGGTGGGAGCCGGGCACGAAGCAGGGGTACCACCCGCAGACGTTCGGCTACATCCTCGGCGAGGTCGCTCGCCGGGCCACCGGCCTGAGCATGTCCGAACTGCTGCGCCGGCACGTCGCCGGCCCGCTCGGGCTGGTCGGCGAGCTGTACTTCGGGGTGCCGGCCGCCGAGCAGCCGTCGGTGGCCCGGATGGAGGAGGCCGACGAGGCCGCGCAGATGACGCCCGAGATGTTCGCCGCGCTGGCGGAGCAGGTGCCGTTCTTCCGGATCGTCGACGGCTGGACCGCCGCCCCGCCGCACGCGATGCCCACCGCCGCGTACTGCAACCGGGCCGACGTGCTGGCCGCCGACATCCCGGCCGGCGGGGTGATGTCCGCCCGCGCCCTCGCGCGGATGTACGCCGCGCTGATGGACGGCGTCGACGGCGTCCGGCTCGTCGGCGCGGACCGGCTGCGCGAGGCGACGGCGCCGGCGATCAGCGGCGTCGACGAGGTCGTCGGCTTCCCCGGCACCCGCAGCCTCGGATACAGCCTCGGCTTCCCGGGCCCGCTGGACAGCCCGACGCTGTTCGGGATGGCCGGCAGCGGCGGCACGGCGGCCTACGCGGACACGGCCACCGGTCTCGCGGTCGCGGTCTGCAAGAACCGGGTCAGCGCCGGCGACTACAGCACGTTCAACCGGATTGCCGAGACGGTCGCGAAGACAGTGAGCTGAACGCGTCCTCCGCGCTCAGCTCGCGGCCCTGCGTCACCATCGCGTGGTAGTCGGCGTCGCCGAGCACCGACCGGGCCGCCGCGGCCGTGCGGTCCAGGTCATAGCGCTCGGCGACGCTGACCGGCATGCCGAGCCGATCCCGGGCGGCGGCAACGGCACCGAGGATGCGGGCGGCCCGGCCGGCGCCGGGCCGCCCGCCGTCCAGCGCCTCCACACCGGCCAGCCCGGCCAGGGCATGCACGGCGTCGCGGGCCGCGCCGAGCCGCTGCGCGATGGCGTACGACTCGGCGTGGCTGCGCCGGGCCGTGATCGCATCGCCCCGCTGCTCGGCGAGGTATCCCCATTCGACCAGCACACTGGGCACGTGCAGCGGCTGGCCGGCCTCGCCGTCGCGGTCCGCGGCGGCGGCGAGCAGGCTGTGCAGGTGCGCGTCGGCCGCCTCGAGGTCGCCGGCCCGGCGGGCGGCGAACGCCAGCCCCATCTCGGCGAAGATCGCGTTGAGCGGGGAGCCCTGCTCCTGCGACAGCCGCAGCGCGCGGGCGCTCAGCTCACGGGCCGCCGCGTAGTCGCCGCGCTGCAGTGCGCCCCATCCGAGCCAGGACAACCGCCCGGCAACCTCCGGCCACAGCCCCAGGTCCTCGGCGATGCGCAGGCCGTCCTGGTGCAGGTCGGCGGCGCGGCGGTGATCGCCGGTCAGCTCGGCGTGCGCCGCCAGCCACTCCGAGGCGTGCAGCAGGCCCCACCGGTCGCCGAGCCGGCGAAACAGCACCACGCTGCGCCCGGCGTCACCGGCCAGGGCGTCGAGGTCGCCGGTGATGTGGGCGTGCTTGGCCCGCAGGCTCAGCGCCGCCGCGACGCCCCACCGGTCGCCGATCTCCTGGAACTGCGCCAGTGCCTGTTCGACCAGTGCGCTGACGGCGGGCACGTCGCCGAGGTCCGTTTCGGCGAACGCCAGGAACCACAGCGCTCGGGCCCGGGCGCCGGGATCGTCGACCTCGTCGAGGCCGCGCACCGCGGCCGCGTGCCGGGCGGGCCAGTCCGCGATGTCGCCAAGCAGGAACACGATGCCGGTCAGCCAGGCCGATGCGGTGGCCCGCAGCGCCGGCCGGGTCGCGCCGGCCCCGGCCAGCGCGGCGCGCAGGGCTCGCTGCGCCTCGGTCAGCCGGCCGCGCAGGAACCAGTACCACGCCAGGGCGTTGGCCAGCCGCAGCGGGAGATCGTCGCCGGCGCGGTCCAGGGCGGTCCGCAGGTTGGCGGCCTCCGCGTCGAGCCGGCGCAGCCACTCGCGCTGACCGGGCCCGTAGAGCTGCGGCGCGGCCGCCTCGGCCAGCTCGGTGTAGTAGCGCCAGGCCCGCCGCGCGATCGGCTCGGCCTCACCGGCCTCGGCCAGCCGCTCGGCCCCGAAGGCGGCCACGGACTCCAGCAGCCGGTACCGCGGACCACCGCCGTCGACTCCCTCGGCCACGGCGACCAGCGACCGGTCGACCAGACGGCCGATCACGTCGAGGACCGCCGCGCCCGACAGTTCGCCGTCGGCGCACACCACGACCGCGGCCTCGCGCGTACAGCCGTCGGCATGCACCGCGAGCCGGCGCAGCACCAGCTGCTCCGGCCCGGTGAGCAGCTGCCAGCTCCAGTCGATCATCGCCAGCAACGTCTGCTGGCGGGGCGGGGCACCGCGATGCCCGGTGGCGAGCAGCCGGAAGCGGTCGTCGAGGCCGGCGACGAGGCCCTCCACGCCGAGCGCCCGCACGCGGGTCGCGGCCAGCTCCAGCGCCAGCGGGATGCCGTCGAGGCGCCGGCACAGCAGCGCGACGCCGGCCGCGTTGCCCGGCGTGAGGGCGAAGCCGTGCGCCGCGGCGGCGGCCCGGGCAACGAAGAGCTGCCCGGCGCCGGTCTGCGCCACCGCCTCGGGATCCGCGCTCGCCGGCACGTCCAGCGGCGGTACCGGCCACACCGTCTCGCCCGGCAGGCCCAACGGCTCGCGGCTCGTCGCCAGCAGCCGGACGCCGGGCGCCGCGCCCAGCAGCCGTCCGGCGAGCCCGGCGACCTGGTCGGCGAGGTGTTCACAGTTGTCCAGCACCAGCAGGAGCTGCCGGTCGCGCAGCACGGTGACGAGGCGCTCGACCGGACCCTGCGGTGCGCCCGGACCGGCGCTGTCGTGCACGTCGAGCATGTCGAGCACCGTGCCGGCGAGCAGCTCCGGCGGGTCCGTCGGGCCATGCGCCGCGAGCTCGGCCAGCCACACCCCGTCGGGACAGTCCGGTTCCAGGCGGCGGGCGACCTCGATGGCGAGGCGGGTCTTGCCGACACCGCCGGACCCGGTGAGCGATACCAGGCGGTGCTCGCCCACCAGGGCCCGCAGCGCGTCGACGGCGGCGTCACGGCCGATCAGGCCGGTCACCGCGGCCGGCAGGTTCGTCGCCGGGCGGTTCCTGCCGGCCCGGCCCGGCCCGGCGGGCAGGGACAGCGCCGGGTCCTGCCGCAGGATCGCCTGGTGCAGCGCGGCGATCTCCACGCCCGGCTCCAGGCCGAGCTCGTCCTGCAGCTGGACGCGCAGGCGCGAGTAGCCGTCGAGTGCCTCGGCCTGCCGGCCCGCACGGTACAGCGCGAGCATGTGCAACGCCCGCGGTCGCTCGCGCAGCGGGTGCTCGGCCACCAGCTCGGCCAGCTCGCCGGCGACCACGTCGTGCTCGCCCACGGCGAGCCGGGCCTCGGCGAGGTCCTCCCATGCCACCAGCCGCTGCTCGTCGAGGCGGGCGGTCACCGGCCGGGTGAAGTCCTCGTCACGGAAGTCGGCGAACGCCGGGCCGCGCCACAGCGCCAGTGCGTCGGCCAGCAGCGCGGCGCGCTCGGCCGGCGCGGGTGTCGCGCGCGCCGCCGTGGTCAGCTCCGCGAACCGGTGCACGTCCAGCGCGCCGCCGTCGACGCACAGCACGTACCCGGGCGGCGGCGACAACACCAGCCGCCGCGCCCCCGGCTCGGCGTCGTCGAGCACCCGACGCAGCTGCGAGACCTTCGCCGACAAGGCGGCGGGCGCGTTGCCCGGCGGGCGGTCGCCCCACAGGTCTTCGATGAGCCGGTCGGCGGTCACCGGCCGGCCCGCCTCCAGCAGCAGCGCGGCGAGCAGCGCGCGGACCTTGAGACCCGGCACCGCGACCGGCCGGCCGTCGTCGTTCCAGACCGTTACCGGTCCCAGCACCCCGAACTGCATGTCTCCCCCGAGTTTGTCGCGCGCTTTGCCAGCCGAAGACTATCGCCGGTCGGCCGCGTCATTGCGGGGTAGCGACCCGGGCCAGGACGATGCCGCCGACGATGAGGGCGAGCGCCGCCATGCGGGCGACCGTCACCGACTCGTCGTGTACCACGATGCCCAGGCCGATCGCGCCGATGGCGCCGATGCCGGCCAAGGCCGCCGGCGTCGGCCGGGCCACGCTGTACCGCCGGTACCCCGATCCGGCCACGGTCGCGGTGGCCCTGCTCGACGAGCACGAGCGAGACCTGCAGCAGCGGCTGCTCAGCGGGCCGCCGCCGCTCGGTCCCGGCGCACCGCCGCTCCAGCGGCTGGTGGCCTTCTACGCGGCGATGGTCGCGCTGCTCGAGCAGCATCTGCCGCTCGCCGAGACCGGCAGCGCGAGGTTCGCCGTCGGCGCATACGGGTTCTGGCGCGCGCACGTGCGGCACCTGCTCGACACCGCGGGCATCGCCTCGTCCGACGGCATCGTCGATGTGCTCCTGGCGCCATTGGCCCCCGAGTTGTACCGCTACCAGCGCTTCGAACGCCACCAGTCGGTCGATGAGATCGCCGAGGGTCTGGCCTGGCTCGCCCGACGCGTCCTGGCGCCCGACGCCGGGTAGCCACGCACGGCGACCCTCAGCGCTGTTCGGGCCTGGACGTCTGATGCGTCGCCGCCCATCCCCCGAGGGCGGCCAACTGGTCCCGCAACGACGCGCCGAGCTCGGTCAACGCGTACTCGACACGCATGGCCTTCCCGCCCCGAACCGTGCGGCTGACGAAGCCCTCGTCCTGCAAGCCGCGCAGCGTGCGGGTCAGCATGCGCCGGCTGATGCCCTCGATGGACCGGTCGAGCTCGTTGAACCCGTGCGCGCCCGTGGCCAGCAACCGGATGACGACCGGGCTCCACTTGTCACCGACCCGGCGCAGCAGGCGCGTCACCGGGCACGCCTCGTGCTCGGCCACGGTGACGAAGGTGCCTTTCGACGCTCGCGCCGCGTCAGTGGACATCAATGTGCCTTCTTTCCTCGGGCGTGGCAGGCCGTCGAGGATCAGGCTATGCACACCATTGAGCTGGGCGGCGTCTCGGTGACGCGGATCGCGGCGGCACCGGGCAGCACGTCCCGGCCTTTTCCAACGCCAGGTACCTGTTCGCCCAAAGCGATGTCGAGTTCTTCCGCGACCGCGGCGCCGCTTTCACCGAGTCGGTCGAGCCGATCCTTCGCGCTGCTCAGGCCGTCGTCTGGGACGGCACGTACACGATCGACGAACACCTTCGCCTGACGCTCGCGCCCGGCCACACCCCCGGGATTTCTTCCCAGTAGCAGCGGTACTGCTCGAGCCAGTCGGCCGCCGCCTTGAGCGGGCTGGCCTCGAGCCGGCACGGTCGCCGCTGTGCAGCGCGGCCGCGCGAGATGAGTCCGGCACGTTCCAGGACCTTGAGGTGTTTGGATATGGCGGGCTGGCTCATGTCGAACGGCGCGGCCAGCTCCGTCATCGTGGCCTCGCCCGCTGCCAGCCGGGCGAGGATCGCTCGGCGCGTCGGATCGGCGAGCGCGGCGAGCGTCACGTCGAGCGGCTTCGGGCTCATGCTTCCGTCAGGTCGAAGGGCTGGCAGCTACCGCGGCCGGCTGTCCATGCGTAGCCGCACCGCGATTGTCGTGAGCCATGCCGAAGTAGCCACTGCCACGCCCAAGAGCGGCAATCCGCCTTTGCCGGTGGCCGAGAGTCCCATGCCCGCAAACAGGAGGATGGGCGTGCCCAGTGCGGTCGCCACACAATAGTTTGCCCAAGCCCTCAGCTTGAGTGCGCGAAACCGGCGGGCGTACACGAAACACGCTGCGATCACCGCGAGGACCAGCCCGAAGAATGCGAGGGAGTGCAACGTGGCGTGTCCGCTGATCGTGGAGCCCGCGCCTTCAGGGGAGCCGGGTGGGAAGCCGAATGCGGGGTCGGGTTTGCAGCAGGCGGCGGCGATCAGCAGCACCCCGTACGCGCCGATGAGCAGCGATCCCCAGTGCTGCAGCCGCCATACCCCGACAGCAAAAGCGATGGAAAGGAGACCGGTCACACCGAAATTGGCGAACTGTACCCAGCCGGAATCTCCGAGGAGAAGCAGGCTGATCGCGTGGGTTGTGAGTGAGAACCCGCTGCGGGTCAGGGCCTGGACCAGCGATGCGCCGATGAACAGCGGGCCCGCTATGACGCCGCACAGGACAAGGCGTCTGGCAAGGGTTTCGCCGCTTTCTACCTGTTGGCCCATGGAGGTGATATTCATACTGCGCTCCTCGTAGTGGTGTCCGTGCTCAGCGGTGCGGCGGCGTCCACTCCGGATCGCGGCCGATGAACCCCAGCAACTTGGTCTGCGCGTCCGCGTCGTCCTTGACCGGGACCCGGACGCCGTAGTGTCCGGACGATCGGATGACCGCTTCCATCGACTCCATCCCGGCGAACAGCTCGGCACAGAAGTCCGGGTCCAGCCGGTCGTCCTGGCCGGTGGCCCGGGCGAGATCCCAGGTGTGCATGAAAACGTCCGTCGTGTAGAACTGGTCGATCGCGCCGTCCAGCGGCAGCTCGCCGATGTGCGGGTGGGCGAAGACCCGTTCGGCGGTCGCCGGATCGTCGAGCACCGCCTGCACGGCGTCGCAGTGGTGCTGCCACGCACCGACCGGGTCGTCGTCCACCGCCGGTCCGGGTGGCAGCTCGATGCCGGTGCCCGCGGTGAGGAAGGCCGGGAACAGCTTCGGGTCGGTGTGCGCGCGGAACAGTTGCTCGGGCGTGGCCGCGAAGTCGCGGGTCAGCCGAATGACCGGCACCCTCGAGTCGGCCTCGATCGTGGTCTCGGCAATGGTGTTCATGCCGCGCTTCCGTTCTGCTCGTCGGTTTCGTTCGTTGTCGCTTCGTCCATCGCGGCCAGGACCGTGTCGAGGCGGCGGTAACGCTCCTCGGCCTGGCGCCGATAGCGCTCGATCCACTTGTCCATCAGGTCGAACACCTCCGTCTCCAGGCGCACCGGCCGCGGCTGCGGCGCCGGCGGCCGACTCACCAGCCCCGCGTCCTCGAGCACTCGCAGGTGCTTGTACACCGCCTGCAGCGTCATCTCGTAGGGCTCGGCGAGCTGGTTCACCGTCGCGTCGCCCGCGGCGAGCCGGGCCACCATGTCCCGCCGGGTCGGATCCGCGAGAGCGGCAAAGACCCGGGACAGCGCGTCTGCAACCATCGGCACCTCGTTTCAACCCATTGGTTGAAAGTCACGATAGCCAGCCCACCTGTGCCAGTCAACCGTCAGGTTGAAAGAGCTGCTCAGTCTGGGTCAAACGCTCACCGCCGGTCGGAGATGAGGAAGATCGCCTGCGGGCCTGGCAGAGCACGATCGCCGAGTAGCCGTGGGAGGTGTCCTGAGCCGTCTGCCGGACTTCGATCGAACCATCGAACGGTTCGAACTCGGCTTGGAGCACCGTGCGGAGATCGTGTTCGTCGATGTCCGCCCCGGGGAAGAGCTTTCCCTCGACGGTGTACCCGCGGCAGCGGTGCAGGGCGGCGGTGACGAACAGGCCGCCCGGCTCGACCAGGCCGGTGATGTGGCGCATGAACAGCTCCCAGGTCGCGCGGTCGCCCGTGGCCGAGTCCGCGCAGTACGGGCTGATCACCGTTGCGTAGGGGCGGTCGACCGGACGGGGATGGTGGGCGTCGACCCGGACCAGTTGGGTGATCTTGCTCCTGGTGAGGTCTTCACGGGCGGTGACTTCCGCATCGGTCGGATGCGCGATCCCCTCGCACTGCAAGGTGTACCGCACGAACGGGCGCCAGTCGTGAGCACCGGGCCGGCGGTCGATCCACCGCCGGATCTCGGTCAGGTTCGCGGGGAGATAGTCGCCCAGGTGGATCTCCGATGCGACCTCGGCCGCAGCGAATACGTGGTGGACGGTGGGCCCGACCCCGAAGAACAGTATCGGCCGGTCGCGTTCGGCGCGCCGGATCGCGGCGACGAAGAACGCGATGGTGGCCAGTTCGTCCGGTTCCACGGTGCGGTAGTAGCCGGCGAGGTACTGCGCCGGCACCCAGTCGGTCTCGAAGGAGGCGTACCGGCGGGGGCGGCGGCGACGGAGGAAGGCACGCGTGAGACGGGCGAGCCCGTACTCGTACAGCGCGGCGGCGAGGTTGGCACCCGCGAGGAAGATGACGGCCTCGTCGGCGGTGATCGCATCGCTGACGGTCGCGGCGCCGAAGGCGCCCACGTAGTAGGGCACCTCCGCTGCGACCTGGGTGCCGGCATAGCCGGCGGCCGCCGCCAGCCGCGGTGCGCGGGCGTTGCTCGTGGCGTGCCGA
Source organism: Dactylosporangium darangshiense (assembly GCF_039537565.1). Classification (NCBI taxonomy): domain Bacteria; kingdom Bacillati; phylum Actinomycetota; class Actinomycetes; order Micromonosporales; family Micromonosporaceae; genus Dactylosporangium; species Dactylosporangium darangshiense. The sequence continues at coordinate 36,656 of NZ_BAABAT010000002.1, read as the reverse complement.
GTAAGGTCGTAGGCCGCCTTGGACAGGACACTGGTGCTGGTCCCGGTGGCCACCAGCAGGGTCCAGTTTGCCCGCAGGTTGACCCACAGGCCGGACCCCCAGGCCGCATAGCTCACCACCAGCAACGCCACCGCCCACGGCTGGGCGAGGCCGGCGAGCAGTCCCGACGTGACCAGGGCTACCCCGGCGACCGCCGCGCAGGCGTCCAGTGCGTAGTTCGACGCCACGGTTGCGGCGAGGCTGAAGGCCCAGGTCCTGAGCCCGGTGGCGATGCCGCCACCATCGCCGGGACTCATGAGCGGGACACGCTCGGGGTGTGCTCAACGCCGGTCGCGTGGCCGGCCTGGCGGGCGGTGAGCCGACCTGTGCGGTGCAGCCATCGGATCGTGTCGCGGTAGGTGTCGCTCAGGGGGCGCGGCTGGATGCCGAGCTCGCCGCGAGCGCGGGAGTCGTCGCAGCGGGTGTCGCTGTGCACGAACACCACGCCTTCGTGGTCGACCGGGAGGTGGAACGGCGTAACGCGCTGGAGCGTGGACATCGTCCAGCTGAGCGGCAGCATGGCCGCGGAGGACACGATGAGCGATGGCAGGCGGCGGCCGGTCAGCGCGCGCAAGGTGGCGAACATGGTGTCGCCGTCGACGAAGTGTCCGGGTACCAGGTATCGACGCGGTCCGGATCGAGGCGTGATCACGGCCGCGTGGACGCGGGCGACGTCGCGGACGTCGACGACCTGGAGACCTCCGCTGGGCCACACCGGATAGCGACCGCGCAGGATGTCCCGTAGCCGGCGGGCCTGGTCGCCGCAGTACGGGTCGTCCGGGCCGAGCACGGCGCCGGGTTGCACGATCACCAACGGCGCGCCGGCGTCCTGCAACCGGCGGGCCACGGCCTCGGACGCGGCCTTCGACCGAATGTACGGCCCCGGTGTGCTCGACAGCGGCGAGTCCGCAGTGACGGTGGCCCGCCGGCGCAGCAGCGCGGCGGTGCTGGAGACGTGCACGACCGGGTCACATCCGGCGTCGACGGCGGCACGAAGCACCGTTTCCGCGCCGGCCGCGTTGGTACGGGCAATCGCCGGACGGGCGCGCGCGTCCAGGCTGTACACGGCGGCGGCATGCAGAACCGCGTCGCAGCCGCGCAGCGCCCGTTCGACCGAGTCGAGATCGGTGACGTCACCGACCGTGTGGTCCACCGCGGTGCTCACACCGAGTGGTCGTAGGGCCGGGCCGATGCGGTCCGGCGAGCGGACCAGGAGCCGGACGTCGTGGCCGGCGGCGATGAGCGCCGCCGCACTGTGTGCGCCGACAAAGCCGGTGCCGCCGGTGACAAGGACTCGCATGGATCGTCCCTTCCTGATGTGACGGTGCCGAGCCGGCCCCGCGGGCCGAGGAGGTGAGGATCGGACGGGGCTGCGCTCACTTGCCAGGTCAGATAGTTGTTAAACGCTGTCCAAATCGGGGCGCGGCGATGGACAGTGGAGCCGGCGGACGCGCAGCGAGCCCACGCTGGAGGTGACGACGTGTCGACGTCTCTTGGCGACGTGTTGGAAACCGCCCGGCGGCAACGGTTCGTGGGGCGACGGGAGGAACTCGCCGGTTTCGACGCCGCTGTCGGCGGGCACTCGACGCGGCGGGTGCTGTTCGTGCACGGACAGGGCGGCATCGGCAAGACCACGCTCCTGGCGGAGCTCGGCGGCCGGGCACGTGCGGCCGGCCGGACCGTGATCCAGGTCGACGGGCGCGACGTCGACCCGTCCCCGGACGGTTTGCGCACGGCCATCCAGGACGCCGCCGGCCGGCAAACCGACGCCGCACCGCTCGGGCCCCTGCTCGCCGGCGGCGTCCTGCTCGTGGACGGCTACGAGCAGCTCACCCCGATCGACGGGTGGCTGCGCGAGCAGCTCATCCCGAGCCTGAGCGCGGACACCGTGGTCGTGCTGGCCGGTCGCGAGCCGCCCACCGTGCCGTGGCGCTCCGACGCCGGATGGCGGGAGCTGGTGACGGTGTACCGTCTCGACCACTTCGACCCCGACGAGAGCGGACAACTGCTCGCCCACGCCGGCGTCGAGCCGTCCGTGCGGCCGCACCTGGTGGCGCTCGGCGCCGGGCATCCGTTGACCTTGGCGCTGCTGGCCGACGCCGCTGCCCGCGGGCAGGTGCCCGACACCCTCGCTGACGCACCGGATCTGATCTCGACACTCTTACAGTCGTTCCTCGGCGGGGTGCCGACCCAGGCCCAGCTGACCGGCCTGGCCACGTGCGCGATCGCCTGGGTGACCACGGAGGACCTGCTTGCCCACATGGTCGGCGCCGACGCCCCCGCGGTGTGGCAGTGGCTGGCCGGGCGCCCGTTCGTCACCTGCGGCCCGCGCGGACTGTCCGTCCACGACCTGGCCCGCGACGTGCTCAACGCCGAATTTCAGCGCCGCGTCCCGGAGCAGTACCGGACCTATGACCGTCGCATCTTCGACCACGCGGTGGCCGGTCTGCGCACCGCCACCGGCCTCCACCGGGAACCGGGCGCGCACCAGCTGCTCTTCACCCATCGCCGCGGCCCGTTCAGCGCGGTGATCTCGGCGCTGCGGGCGCGGGGCTCCGCCGCGGTGGTCCCGGCCCACCCCGACGAACACGACCAGGTGTGCGCGACCATCGAACGCTTCGAAGGACCGGCCAGCGCCGAGCTCGCCCGGGCCTGGCTGTCGGAACAGCCGGAGCGGCTCTACGTGGTCCGCACCGGCGAACGCGTCGCCGGGTTCGCCCACCACCTGCTGTGCCCGAGCGGCTCGGCGCTGGAGGACCGCGATCCGGTCGTGCGGGCCGTGCTCAACCACGTCGCGCAGGAAGGACCGGTCCGCCCGGGGGAACGCGTGTTCATCAACCGTTTCGCCAGCGGAGTCCGCGAACACCAACGCGACCCGTACATGATGGCGGCCGGGCCGGTGTCCAGCGTGATCGAATGGTTCGCCCGGCCGCTGGCGTGGTCGTTCGTCGTCGTGGTCGACGCCGAGTTCTGGGCGCCGAAGTTCGACTACCTCGCCTTCGCACCGCTGGTCCGCATCGACGTCGGCGGCCTGCGGCACGTCGCCTTCGGCATCGACTGGCGCCGCCTGCCGCTCGGCCCCTGGCTCGATCTGATGTACGAGCGGGGGCACGCCGGCGGCTCCGGACCCGCACCCGCCGCGCTGCTGCGCCCACCGGCGCTGGACCGGCACCGGTTCGAAGCGGCGGTCCGGGCGGCGCTGCAGACCCTGCACCGGCCCGACCTGCTCGCCGGCAACCCACTGCTCGGCTCCGCCCTGGCCGCAACGAGCGGCGGGCCCGACGCCGCGCAGCTGCGGGCCACGATCGAGGACGCCGTCGCCCAGCTCGGCAACCTGCCGAAAGGTCCGCAACTCCAGGCGGTCCTGCACCGCACCTACCTGCGCCCCGCGGCCACGCAGGAGGCCGCTGCGGAGGTTCTCGACCTACCGCTGAGCACGTACCGCCGGTACCTGGCCCGGGCCATCGAACACCTGACCGACATCCTCTGGGCGGTCGAGATCGGCGAGGTGCGGCCCACCCCGGTTCAACCGGCGTGAGGACCGTCGACGCGGGCCCGCGGACACTGCCCGGACCCCTCTCACGGCGTAGGCGTAGAGGGTGACCATGCAGATCAGGCTGGCGGTCGAGCCGGTGAGCAGGCCCCAGGCGGCGCCGCGCAGGCCGCCGAGTTCGGCGCCGAGGGTGAGGCCGCTGAGGGAGACGACGACGAAGATGACGTATTGCACGAAGAGCATCCGGGCGCGGTGCATGCCGCGCATGGCGGCGGTGAAGGGCACCTGGAGCAGGTAGAGCGCGCATTGCAGGGCGATGGGCAGGACCAGCGGGGCGGCTTCGGCGAACTTGTGGGTGTGGACCAGTGCGTAGGAGACGACGGGCCAGACGGTCAGCACCATCAGCGCGCCGACGACGGCGAAAGCGATCGCCAGCCGGCGGGTCTGGCGGCGCAGGGCGAGGGCGGCTCGGGCGCCTTCGGGCCCGGGTTCGGCGGCGTCGGCGGCGTTGCGGGAGACGCTGGGAACCAGCAGGCTCTGGACGGCGGTGACCAGGTTCTGCACGGGTTGGAGCTGGACGGTTTGCACGAAGCGCAGGTTGGCCAGTTCGATCTTGGACAGGCGGCCGGCGACGATGAAGCTGATCGCCAGGACCTGGACCTGGGCCACGATGGCGGTGACGGTGAACCAGCCGGACAGGTGCCTGGTGTCGGCCAGCCAGGCCGGCGGGCTGCCCTGCCAGGGCAGCCGGCGTTCGCGGACGAGGTAGACGGTGATGCCGGCGGTGGCACCGAGGCCCCAGGCGGTGAGCAGCCCGCCGGCGCTGGAGGTGTGGGTGAGGATCATGATGACGACCGCGACGGCCTGGGTGCCGGCCCAGACCAGGTCGATGCCGAGGGCCTTGTCCGGGCGGCGGTCGGACAGGTAGTCGAAGCGGGCGGTGTCGTGCAGCACGATCGGGACCATGAACGGCGCGAGCCAGATGAGCTGGCGCAGGTCGATCTCGCCGCGGCCGGGACAGAGGGCCCACAGGACCACGAACACGACGGTGGTGATCAGGCCGGAGCACAGCGCGGTGGCCAGGCCGTTGCGGGCCAGGCGCGCGCGGGGCTCGCCGTCGTGACGCGATGCCAGCGCGAGCAGCACGTCACCGACGATCGCCCGATTGAGGCACGTCGCGAAGTAGCCCACCGCCAGCGCCAGGGCGAGCGCACCGAACCTCGCTTTGGGCAGCAGGATCCCGCCCAGGAGGGTGTTCGCCGAGTTGGCGGCCGCGATGACCACCTGGTCGAGCAGCCCGGCACCGACGAGCCGGCCTCGGGCGCGCGCAACGCGCGTCCGCTCAGGCGTCGTGGGCCTGGCTGGCATGGTCGACCAGCCTCGGCAGCTGCCCGTCGGTCCGGCTCGCCGGCACGGTGGCGGGGGCGGGCGCAGTGAGCACCGGCTCGTCGTAGTGACGCTCGCCGCGGACCGTGGTCAGCACGGCGCGGACGAGCAACTGCAGGTCGAGCCGCACGCCCTGGTGCTCGATGTAGGCGAGGTCCTTCACCAGCCGCTCCTGCGGCGGCATGTGGAACTTCTCGATCTGGGCGAGGCAGGCGATGCCGGGCCGCACCGTGTGCCGTTCGGTGTAGCCGGGTACCGCCTCGAGGTGCTCGCGGACGAGCACCGTGCGCAGCGGCCGCGGCCCGACCAGGCTCATCGAGCCGCTGAGCACGTTGATCAGCTCGGGGAGCTCGTCGAGGTGCCAGCGACGCAGCCGGCGACCGACCCTGAGCGTGCGCGGGTCACCGGCGGGCGACACGACCGGTCCCGTGAGTCGCTCGGCGCCGTAGCGCATGCTGCGGAACTTGAACTGGCGGAACGTCCGGCCGCCGCGGCCCACGGAGTTCTTGGTGAAGAAGATCGGCCCGGGCTCCTCGAACCAGATGAGCAGTCCGATGATCGGCCACAGCGGCAACGTGAGCACCAGGCCGACGAGGGCACCGGTCACGTCCAGGACCCGCTTGCCCCGCGGCACCGGGCGAACGATGCAGGCCGTGTGGTACCCGAGGACCGCGTGCTGCACGGCGGGCGACGGCGGCGCGTTGTCCTCCACGATCCCGGCGGTGGCGCCGCTGAGCACGATCCCGCCGGCGAACGATCCGGTGATCAGGATCATGGCGACCCGTGCCGGCACCTCGTGGCCGAGGCGCAGCCAGATCCACGGCGCGGCGATCAGCGCCACGGTGACGAGGAAGGCGACCCGGCAGGCCCAGGCCCGAACCCGCGGGGGGACGGAGGAGGTGAGGACGACGGTTGGCAGCAAGGCCAGCAACAGCGGGAACAGCAGCCACCAGATTCTCACGGGATCTCGTACCTCCAGGGCAGGCGGGCGGGCGCCGTCGTCATCGGTATGCCTTCTCCTGCTCGGCCCACATGGTGAACAGCAGCAGGATCCAGATCTCACGTGCGTGTTCGGCCGCGCCGCTGAGGTGGCGCTCGACGATCTCGTTCACCGGGTCGAAGCGCAGATAGCCCTGCCGCCGCAAGACGTCCCGGCTCAGGTACTCGCGCACCAACGGCCGGAACTCGCCGCGCAGCCAATGCGGCAGCGGGGCGTTGAAGCCCTTCTTGCCCATGGCGAGCGTCCGCGGCGGCAGCAGGCCGGCCATCGCCTGCCGCAGCAGCCACTTTGGTTGCCGGCCCGGGAGCTTCATCGAGCCCGGCAACGAGAAGGCGAACTCGATCATCGACGTGGCCAGCAGCGGGACCCGTACCTCCAGGGAATGCGCCATGCTCACCCGGTCGACCTTCGTCAGCACGTCGTCGGGCAGGTAGACGTGGGCGTCGGTGTACTGGAACCGGGTCAGCCGGTCGAAGCCGGCGCCGGCTTCGTAGTGCGCCTCGTGCGTGTCGTACGTGTCGCAGAGCTCGGCGAGCACGTCCGGCTGCAGCAGCCGCGCCTTGTGCGCCTCCCGGAACACGACCCGCCACAGGTAGTGACTGCGGCCGGGCTCCTCGAGGGCGTTCTCGGCGAAGCGACGAGCCTTGAAGTCGAAGCTCGCCCTGGCGCTGGAGCGCGGCAGGAAGCGCAGCAGGCCCGGCACGATCCCGGCCGTCACGGCGCGCGGCAGGTGGCGGTAGTAGCGGGCGTACTTGTCGGCCTGGTACGTGTGGTAGCCGGCGAAGAGCTCGTCACCGCCGTCGCCGCTCAACGCCACCGTCACATCCCGGCGGGCGAGACGGCACAGGTAGTAGGTGGGCACCATCGACGGGTCGGCGAACGGCTCGTCGAAGGCCGGCAGGATGCCATCCACGACGTCGTCGGCCGCCGGTTCGACCACGAGCTCGGTGTGGTCGGTGCCGAACCGGTCCGCGGCGAGGGCCGCCTCGGTGCGTTCGTCGTACGACCGGTCGGCGAAGCCCACCGAGTAGGTCTTCAGCGTGGCGTCAGGCAACGCGCGCCGGGCGGCCGCGACGACCGTACCGGAGTCCATGCCGCCGCTGAGGAAGAAGCCCAGCGGCACGTCGGCCGCCAGTTGCTGGCGGACGCATTCGACCGTGAGGTCGCGCAGGATCGCGCACGCGCGGGCGGCGGTGAGGTGGGGCCGCTGCGGCACGTCGGCGAGCGCCCAGTAGCGCTGCAGTGTGCGGCGGTTGTCCTGCCAGACCAGCGTCGTGCCCGGTTCGAGCTTGCGGATCTCCCGGTACATCGTCCGCGGCGCGGGAACGTACATCAGCGACAGGTACGCGCTGAACGCCTGCAGGTCCGGTGTCCGATCGGGGATCGCGCACAGCACCGCCTTGATCTCCGAGCCGAACACGAGGCCGTCGGGGCGCTCGGCGTAGTGCAGCGGCTTCACCCCGACCCGGTCGCGGCACAGGACCAGTCGGTGGTGGGCGCTGTCGTACAGGGCGATGGCGAACATGCCCTCCAGGTGTCGCGCGAAGTCGTTGCCGAACTCCTCGTACAGGTGCGGGATCACCTCGGCGTCGTTGCCGGAGCGGAAGGTGTGGCCGCGCGCGGCGAGGTACTGCCGCAGCCTTTGATGGTTGTAGATCGCGCCGTTGAGCACCGCGTGCACTGTGCCGTCCTCGGACCGCACCGGCTGCCGGCCGTGCTGCACGTCGATGACCGCCAGCCGCCGCACCGCCAGGCCGGCGGTGGCGGTGATGAAGAAGCCATCCTCGTCCGGGCCCCGGTGTACGAGGCTGCCGCACATGGCGCGCAGCCGATCCTCGTCCACAGCATGCCCGTCGTTGGCCACTACGATTCCGGCGATTCCGCACATGAGTCCTCCGCCTCGGTCTCGGTCGATCGATGAACAGGCGAGCGCGGTCAGACCGGTGCGGGTTCGACCGGCCGGTGCGAGGGCACGGGCACGGACGGCTCCCACAGCCCCACCTTCTGCGCCGACAGCCGCACGAGGTACCGGGGACCGAGGACCAGGTAGCGTCGCCACAGCCGGCGCGGCTCGAGGGCCAGCCGCCACAGCCAGGCGAGGCCGTTGCGTTGCATCCAGCGCGGTGCGTAGCTCAGCAGCCCGGCGTGATAGTCGAAGGCGGCCCCGACGGCCAGCAGCGGCATGGCGAGCAGCGGCCGCATCGCGTGGACGAACGACTCCTGCCGCGGGCAGCCGAGACCGACCAGGACCAGGCGGGCTCCCGATGCGTTGATGCGTTCGGCGATGCGCGCGTACTCCCCCGGCTCGGCGTCACGGAACCGCGACGGTTCGGCGCCGGCGATCCGCAGCGTCGGGACCGTCCGGGTCAACGCCCCGGCCAGCCTCGCGACGGTGCGCTGCGTGGACCCGTACAGGTACACCGGCAGCTCCTCGGCGGCTGCGCGACACAGCACCCGGAGGGTCAGCTCCGGCCCGCTCACCCAGTCGCGCAGCTCGGCCTGGTGCAGCAGGTTCAGCGCCCATCGCACCGGCTGGCCGTCCGGGACGACCACGTCGAAGGCGTTGAGCCGGGCGTTGTGCCGCCGATCGGACACCCCGGTCATCACGCCGTGCACGGCCAGCGCGGTCAGGATGAATGGGCGCTGCTGCTGTGCGGCCGCGAATACCTTCGCGATCGCCGCGTCGTAGTCGATGACGTCGACCAACACCCCCATGACGCTGCGTTTTCCCGCGTCGACCAACGATCTTCCTTTCCTCTCGTCCCGCCGGCACGTGCCGACCACGCCGACCGGCTCGAGGCGACGAACGCCGGCCTCAACTGCGGGATGCTGAGCGCGCCTGTACCCATGCGTTTGCCGAAAAACGTGGCTCGGCGGCAAAACGGAGGTGACTTGCGGAGTGGGGCGGGCGCATGAGCGCGACGTCCTGCCGATGTGTCCCTCGGCCCCGCCCATCTGCGTTATCACCTGCGGACACGCCGCCCGGCCCGGTGCGGGCCTTTTATGCTTGCGAGGTCACGCAGATGTCGGCTCCCGGCGCACCCGGTTCGAGGACAGTAGACACGTTTATGGGCGATCCAATTCCTGAATCCGGCGCCGGTGATGACCGACCCAGAGCGAGCACGGGCGGTCCCGTCGGGCGACCTCGCGGCCGGGTGATGGCGCGGGCCAGCGTTCCGCCGCACGCACCGTCCGCCGGCGACGTCACCGGCCGGCCGCGGCCGCCCGGCCGGAGTCCGCGCTGGGCCCGGCCGCTGATCGTCCTCGGGGTGCTGCTCATGCTGGGCAGCGCCGCCGGCTTCGCCGGTTCCCGGATGCTGCTGCACCGCTACACCGACTCGATCGGCCAGGAGAGCCTGCTCGGCGACGCGGCGGCCACGCATGTCAGCATCGACGGGCCGATCAACCTGCTGCTGGTCGGGATCGACGAACGGAACAACGATCCGGACGCCGACCGCAACGCGGACTCGATCCTGATCGTGCACATCCCGGCGAGCCACGACGCCGCCTACCTGGTGTCGGTGCCCAGGGACTCGTATGTGTCGATCCCGGCGTATTCGAAAAGCGGATTCGGCGGCGGCGACGACAAGATCAACGCGGCGTTTCCCGACGGCTACCGCAACGGTCCCGGGCGGGCGGGCGGGTTCGAACTGCTCGCTTTGACGATCAGGCAGTTGACCGGAATCTCGTTCAACGGTGGCGCGATCGTCGACTTCTCCGGGTTCAAGTCATTGGTGGCCGCCCTGGGCGGGGTGAATATGTGCGTGGACGAGCGAACCGTCTCCGTCCACATCGGCCACGACGCCCGCGGCCAGTACCAGATGCCGTATCAGATCACCGACGACGGGCCGGTTCCCGTCCCCGGGGTCACCCCACAGGTCTACCAACCCGGCTGCCAGCATCTCACCGACTGGCAGGCCCTGGACTACGTGCGGCAGCGGGAGCTGCTCCCGGACGGCGACTACGGGCGGCAGCGGCACCAGCAACAGTTCCTCAAGGCGGTGCTGAAACAGGCCACCAGCAACGGTGTCCTCACCAACCCCGTCAAGCTGGATCGTGTACTGCGCGCCGCCGGCCAGGCACTGACGTTCGACAGTGGCGGGATCTCCGTCCCCGACTGGCTCTTCGCGCTGCGCGACATCCGCTCGGACGGCGTGACCATGCTGAAGACCAATGGCGGCACCTTCAACTCCGAGATGATCGACGGCAAGGACACCGAGATTCTCAGCGACACCAGCCTGAAACTGTTCTCCGCCATCCGCCACGACAACCTGCCCGCGTTCGTCGCGGCCCATCCCGACTGGGTGTCCCCCGACGCCCCATGATCCGGCCTGCCCGGTGCCCCGGACGCCAAGGTGGATTCGCAGGTCAGCGGGCCTGTAAGCTTCGCGTCCCGGCCAGGGCTCGACCGAACCTGTCCGGCAGCGCGATCCCACGACGCCGTGGGCTCGCCGGTCACGCAGCGCAGCAGCGCACGTCACACCGGAGGGACCCTTGCGGGCACGGACCAGGCTTGAGTCGATCTTCACCGCGGTGGTGCACCGCAACCCGGGCGAAGGGGAGTTCCACCAGGCGGTTCGCGAGGTGCTCGACAGCGTCGCGCCCGCGCTGGACAAGCACCCCGAATACGCCGACGCGAAGATCATCGAGCGGATCTGCGAGCCGGAGCGGCAGATCATCTTCCGGGTGCCGTGGGAGGACGACAGCGGCGAGGTGCACATCAACCGCGGCTTCCGGGTCGAGTTCAACTCCGCGCTCGGGCCGTACAAGGGCGGGCTGCGGTTCCACCCTTCGGTGTACCTCGGGATCGTGAAGTTCCTCGGCTTCGAACAGGTGTTCAAGAACGCACTGACCGGGATGCCGATCGGCGGCGGCAAGGGCGGGTCGGACTTCGACCCGAAGGGCCGCTCCGACCGGGAGGTGATGCGGTTCTGCCAGTCGTTCATGACCGAGCTGTACCGGCACCTCGGCGAGCACACCGACGTGCCGGCCGGCGACATCGGCGTGGGCGCCCGGGAGATCGGCTACCTGTTCGGGCAGTACAAGCGCATCACCAACCGGTACGAGTCGGGTGTGCTGACCGGCAAGGGGCTCGGCTACGGCGGCGCCCAGGTGCGCCGGGAGGCCACCGGCTACGGCGCGGTCTTCTTCGCCGAGGAGATGCTGCGTGCCGTCGGTGACAGCTTCGACGGCAAGCGGGTCGTGGTGTCCGGCTCCGGCAACGTGGCGATCTACGCGATCGAGAAGGTGCACCAGCTCGGCGGCGTCGTCGTGGCCTGCTCCGACTCCTCCGGCTACGTGCTCGACGACAAGGGCATCGACCTCGACCTGCTCAAGGACCTCAAGGAGGTCCGCCGGGCCCGCATCGCCTCCTACGTCGCCACCCGGCCGCACGCCACCTTCGTCCCCGGCCGGTCGGTGTGGGAGGTGCCTTGCGAGGTCGCCGTGCCGTCGGCGACGCAGAACGAGATCAGCGCGGCCGACGCCGACGCGCTCATCCAGGGTGGCTGCAAGATCGTGGTCGAGGGCGCCAACATGCCGACCAGCCCGGCGGCGATCCGCGCCTTCGAGCAGGCAGGTGTCCGGTTCGCACCGGGCAAGGCCGCCAACGCCGGCGGTGTGGCCGCCAGCGCCCTGGAGATGCAGCAGAACGCCTCCCGCGACTCGTGGACGTTCGAGTACTCCGAGCAGCGCCTGCACGCCATCATGCGCGACATCCATGACCGCTGTCACGCCACCGCCGAGGAGTACGGCGTCCCCGGCAACTACGTCGCCGGCGCCAACATCGACGGATTCCGCCGCGTCGCCGAGGCGATGCTCGCGCACGGTCTGATCTGACCGGGCCCGTTCACACCGTGGCGCAGGTGACGTGCACCCGGCTCCACGCCGTGTTCATGTACCCCAGCGGGTTCCAGACGTGTTCGACACGTTCCGGCTGCGTCGAAGCGCTGGTGTCCCATGCGCGGGCAACGATCTGCGCGGGTCCCGGTGGCAGCTGCACGGTCAGCCGCCACAGCCGCCAGGCCCACGGCTCCGCCGCGGTATCCAGGTCGGCATGCTGCCAGTGCCGGCCGCCGTCGATCGAGACATCGACCCGGGCAACGCCGCGGTCGTCCCCGGCGGTCGCATAGCCACTGACCTGCACCGGGCCGGCGGGCACCGTCTGCCCCTCCTCCGGACGCAGAATCGCGGTGTTGAGGGCTGCCACACCGAGGCGCAGCCCGCGTCCGCGCGCGGCTTCGGCCGGGTCCGCGTCGTCCGGGAGCAGAATGTAGTCCTTGGCCTGGTAGAAGTTGTCGGAGGGACGCGCCTGTGCCGTGACCCGCTGCAGCCATTTGACGCTGCGGGCGCCGATGTACCCGGGCACGACGACCCGAAGCGGCCCACCGTGCACGTCGGGCAGCGCCTCGTCGTTCATCCGCCAGGCGAGCAGCACCTCGCCGGCGGTCGCCTTGGCGACGGGGATGGACCCACCGAACACCGGCGACTCGCTCGGCCTCGATGCCACGTCCGCCTCTTCGAACGCCACATGCTCGGCTCCCGGCTGCAGCCCGGCGCGAGCGAGCACGTCGGCAAGGGTGACACCGGTCCACCGCGCGGTGGAAATCGCGGCGGCCCCCCACGGGACCTGGCCGGGGATAGGCCGCACGGCCGCCAACTCGGCGCGGCGGTTGCCCGCGCACTGCACCGTGGCCACCACGGTGCGCTGCGGGAACCGGTCCCGCAACTCGGGCAGGGACAAGCTGAGCGGATGGTCGACGAGCCCGTCGACCTGCAGCCGCCACCGGTCCGGATCCGCGTGCTGGATGGGCCCGTGATTGCGGCAGTAGAAGGTGTCCAGCGGAGTGAGCGGCCGTCCGTCGAGCGCGGCCGACGTCGGCTCGGCGTTCAACGGGTACTCCTGATGGACGATGAAGTCGTCACGTTTGCCCGATACCGCCACAGTACGAGCGTATTCCCGGCGACCGCGGATGTGGGCGGACAACGACGCCTGAGTCAGGAACGGCCCCGATCCTCACCCGTTACCATTCAGTGCGCTCTAGTGAGCACGCGGTTGGTAGTCCCGCCTTGCGGTGGGACGGTTCCGGTCTGACCGGCGGATGCCGTGCCGGGTTGACGCTTCGCAGCCACCTGCCCGCTGGGGCGGGTCTTCTGGTCGGCTCCGCGTCCTGCCACCGGGCCACTCCCGGCGGTGTCGTACTCGGCCGCGAGGGCGGCGAGGTTGCGGGCGGCGTTGAGGTCTCGGTCCAGGACCAGACCACACGTGCCGCATTGGTATTCGCGCTCGGACAGGGCGAGCTTGATTTTCACCGCGCCGCAGCCCGAGCAGGTTTTGGAGGACGGGTACCAGCGGTCGGCCACGAGCAGCCGGCCGCCGTTCCATCCGGTCTTATACGTCAATTGGCGGCGGATTTCGGCGAACCCGGCGTCGGCGATGTGCCTGGCGAGGCGCCGGTTGGCGAGCATGCCGGTGACGTTGAGGTCTTCGACCACGATCGTGCCGTACCGGGCGGCGAGGCGGGTGGTGAGCTTGTGCAGCCCGTCTCGGCGCAGGTTCGCCACCCGGGCGTGGGCGCGAGCGAGCCGGTTCGCGGCGCGCTGCCACCGGTTCGACGGGCGCCGGCCGGTCCGCCGGTCCGGGCCGGTCTTGCGCGACAGGGCGCGGCCGAGCGCTCGAAGGTGGCGCCGGGCGTCGTTGAGGTGGCGCGGGTTGTCGACCAGTTCGCCGGTCGACAGGACGGCGAGGTGTGTGATGCCGACGTCCACGCCGACCACGGTGCCGGGCTGTGCCGGGGTCCGGTCGGCGCGCTCGATCTCGACGCAGAACGCGACGTGCCATCGTCCGCCGTCACGGCGCACGGTGGCGGACATGACGCGTGCGGTGCCGTTGTCGAGGCGCCGGGCGAGCTTGCGGGCCGACTCGTGCAGCTTCAGGCGGCCCAGCCGGGGCAGCACCACATGCATCCGGTCCGGCTCGACCCGGATCGTGCCGGTGGTGAACCGCACGCTGGGTGTGGTGCGGCGGCGGGACTTGAACCGGGGAAACCCGACCGGCCGGCCCTTCCGCTTGCCGGTGCGGGAGTCGGACCAGTTCTGCAGCGCCCGGGCGAGGGCGTCGAGGCCGGTGTTGTATGCCTCCTTCGAGCACTCCCGCCACCACGGCGCGGCGTGTTGCTTGGCAGCGTTCCACGCTTTGCGTAGCGCGGGCAGCGACCACGACACGGCCGGGGTCAACTGCTCGTCCGGGATGTCGTAGGTGCGTTCGGCGGTCCGCTGGTCCATGACCGCCTTCACCCGGCCAAGCGCCCAGTTGTGGGCGACCCGGACGGCTCCGGCATGGGCGAGTACGTCACGCTCCTGCGCCGGGGTCAGGTCCAGGGCGTACCGGTACGCCTGCACCACCTTCATGCTGCGCCGTCCTGCGCAGTGGCGGCGTCGATCGCTCGGCGGGCACGGTTCGCGGCGCCGCGGCGGCCGTACAGGCGGGCGCACAGCAAGGTCAGGATCTCGGTCACGTCGCGTACAAGATCGTCGTCGACCTCGGCCGGGTCGACCACGAGCAGGCGCCGGCCTTGCGCGGCGAGCGCGGCCTCGACGTACTCGGCGCCGAAGCGGGCAAACCGGTCGCGGTGCTCGACCACGATCGTGGTCACGGCCGGGTCGCGCAGCAGGCCGAGGAACTTCTTGCAGTGGCCGTTGAGCGCCGAGCCGACCTCGGTCACCACGCGGGACACCGGAAGCTTGCGCCCGGTCGCCCACACAGTGACACGGGCGACCTGGCGGTCCAGGTCGGCGCGTTGGTCCGCCGACGATACCCGGGCGTAGACGACGACCTGTCCGGCCTGCGGTACTGCGGGCAGCGGTTCGCCGACCATGATGAGCCGGCCGAGCCGGTACGTAGGAACGGGCAGCGTCCCGGCCGCGTACTGCCGCCGCGCGGTGATGTACGCAACGCCCTGCGACGCAGCCCATTCCTTCAAATTCACCCGAGCATCATAGCCCGCCAGAGACATCCAAAGATTCCTGACACGCAACCAGTCAACTACCCCATCCCAGGGAGCTCAACCGATCACGTCAGGCGCCGGACGTCCTCGAGGTACGGCCCCGGGATCTCGCCCGAACCGCGGGTGATGAGCTGGGTTTCGACGAAGTGCGTGGTCGGCTCCCAGGTCTCGCCGTCGAGACGGCGGAAGATCAGGGATGCGGCGACCCGGCCCATGGTGAACGGATCCTGGGCCACCACGGTTACGGCCGGTTGGAGCAGATCGGCGAGCGGAAAGTCGTCGAAGCCCACCAATGCGACCTGTTGGTGACGGTCCAGCTGTGGTCTACACCATCAACGAGCCGGCCGCGGTCGGCGCGCAGAAGGCCCTCAAGGCCGCGAACGTGCAGGGCGCGATCGTCGTATCTATCGACGGCGGGTGCAACGGTGTCCAGCAGGTCAAGGACGGACTGATCAACGCCACTTCCCAGCAGTACCCGGTGAAGATGGCCGAACTCGGCGTCAAGGCGATCAAGACCATCGCCACGGGCGGACAGAAGCCGCAGGTGACCAGCGGACTCGATTTCTTCGACACCGGCGTGGCACTGGTGACCGACAAGCCGGCCACCGGTGTCGAGAGCATCACCAGCACCGAGGGCGCGAACCTGTGCTGGGGCAAGGCCTGACATAGCAGAGCGGCCGATGCGCCACCGCGTGACATGACGCGATGGCGCATCGGTTCAACCACCCGAAGCCCATTACCACCAACGGCATGGGAGCCGTCGTGACCACCACTGCACCACCGGCCGGTACCGCCGCCGAGCAGTTCGCCTTGCGCCGCCGGTCACCGCTGCAGCGCATTCAGCATCTGCTGCACTCCCGCCCTGCGATCAGTCCGTTCCTCGTCCTGATCATCTCCTTCGTCGTCTTCGCCACGATCAACCCGCGGTTCGCCTCGCCCAACTCCCTTTCCCTGGTACTGCAACAGGTCGCCGTGATCGGGGCCCTTGCCGTCGGGCAGACCCTCGTCATCCTGACCGCCGGCATCGACCTCTCGGTGGGCGCGATCACGATCCTGTCCATGATGGTCGCGGCGAAGGTGGCCGAGGGCCACGGCGTCCCCGGCGTCGTCGCGGTGCTGATCGGCATCGGCCTCGGGCTCGCCGGAGGTGCCCTCAACGGCGCACTGGTCACCCGCATCGGGCTACCGCCGTTCATCGTCACGCTCGGCACCCTCAGCGTCTTCACCGCCGTCGGTCTGCTCTACACCCGGGGTCAGAGCGTCCAAGCAACCGACCTGCCCGACCTGCTCAACTGGACCGGCGAGTCGTTCGCGGTGGGACGCTTCCGCATCACCGTCGGCGTGGTCCTCGTCGCCGTCCTGTACATCCTGGTGGGATTCGCCCTGGCGAACACCGCCTGGGGGCGCCACGTCTATGCCGTCGGCGACGACAAGGAAGCCGCGAGGCTGGCCGGTATCCGGGTCGATCGGGTCCTGCTCAGCGCGTACCTCGTCGCCGGAGGCATCTACGGCCTCACCGCGTGGATCCTCATCGGCCGGGCCGGCGCCGCCAGCCCCAACGCGATCACCGACGCCAACCTGGAAAGCATCACGGCGGTCGTCATCGGTGGAACCAGCCTGTTCGGCGGCCGGGGCGCCGTCCTGGGAACGCTGCTCGGCGCGCTCATCGTCGGATTCTTCCGCAGCGGGCTGTCTTTGGCCGGCGTCGATGATCAGTACCGGGTGCTTGCCGTCGGCCTGCTGGTGCTCGTCGCCGTCGCGGTCGATCAGTGGATTCGGAGGGTGAAGGCATGACCACCACACGGGTCCCGTCTGCCGGAGGCGATGCCCCGGACACGAAGGGACAACAGCAGCCGGTGCTGTCCGGGCGGGGCCTGGTCAAGACCTTCGGCCGGGTGGTCGGTCTCGACGGCGTCGACATCGATCTCTACCCGGGCGAGGTACTGGGCGTCATCGGCGACAACGGCGCCGGCAAGTCGACCCTCATCAAGTGCCTCACCGGCGCCCTCGTGCCCGACGCCGGCGAACTGTTGCTCGACGGGCGGACGGTCCACTTCAAACGGCCGCAGGACGCCCGGGAAGCCGGCATCGAGACGGTGTACCAGACGCTCGCGGTCGCACCCGCCCTCGACATCGCCAGCAATCTCTACTTGGGCCGGGAACGCCGCCGACCCGGGCTCCTTGGCTCGCTGCTGCGCATGCTCGACAAGAAGGGCATGCGCAACGACGCCGGCAAGGCCCTGTCCGACCTGGGCATCGGCACTCTGCAGAACATGGCCCAACCCGTCGAGACCCTCTCGGGTGGCCAACGACAGGCCGTCGCCGTCGCCCGCGCCGCCGCCTTCGGCAGCAAGGTCATCGTGCTGGACGAGCCCACGGCCGCCCTCGGCGTGAAGGAGTCCAACCAGGTTCTGAGGATGATCGGCGAGGTTCGCGCCCGCGGGCTGCCCGTCATCCTGATCAGCCACAACATGCCGCACGTGTTCGAGGTCGCCGACCGCATCCACATCCAGCGGCTCGGCCGATGCGCCGCTGTCATCACCCCAGACTCGCACACGATGTCGGAGGCGGTCGCCATCATGACCGGCGCCACCACACTCGCCGAAACCCCAGGCCGCACGGCCACCTGACCCAACCGTTTCCGACCTGCCTACAACGCAGTCCGGAAACCAGCCCCGGAAAGGCAACGCGTGATTACGGTTGTCGGCGAAGCCCTGGTGGACCTGATCGAGCGTCCACCGGGGACCGTCGTTGCGCATCCGGGCGGCAGCCCGGCCAACGTCGCGGTCGCGCTCGGCCGGCTGGGCCGGCCCACGAGCCTGTTGACCCAGGTGGGCACCGACCCCTACGGCCGGCTCCTGATCGAGCACTTCCGGGACAACGGCGTGCGACTCGCCCCGGGTTCCCTGCTCGACTGCCCCGTCACCAACGTCGCCCGCACCAGCCTGAGTCCGGACGGCCAGGCCGAGTACACATTCGACGTCGCCTGGCGCGCGTTCGCCCCACCGCCCGTGCGCCAGGTGGAAGCGAACTCGACCTGTCTGCACGTCGGCTCCATCGCCGCCGTTCTTGAGCCCGGTTCGGTCAGCATCGATGCCCTGATCAACACGGCTTCCCGGACCGCGACGATCAGCTACGACCCGAACTGTCGACCGTCGTTGATGGGCAACCCCGCACGTGTTCGCCACCGGGTCGAGGGCCTTGTCGCCGTCAGCGACATCGTCAAAGTAAGCCTCGACGACCTGGCGTGGCTGTATCCCGGGCAGCAGCACAGCGAGGTCGCCAAGGCGTGGCTCGACCTAGGCGCCCGCCTGGTGGTGATCACCCTGGGCGCGGACGGCGCCTGGGGCTACACCCGGCACCGCGCGACGCGGATCGACGCGGTGGCGGTCGACGTGATCGACACCGTCGGCGCCGGCGACGCCTTCATGGCCGGCCTGATCTATGCGTGCGGCGAAGCGAACCTGCTCGGGACACACAAACGGGCCGAGCTGGCCGCCGTCGACGACGCCGTCCTCGTCGACATCCTGCAGTTCGCGTCCCGCATTGCCGCGGTCACCTGCGGTCGCCGGGGCGCCGATCCGCCGACGTTGGCCGAGCTCGTTCCGCGTTGACCGGAACAGGCCGGTGGTACCGAATGCCGCTCTACGCTTCGCCACCCGCGTGGCGGCGCTGACCTGCACACGACCCGGCGCGGATCCGCCGTTGCTGGAGGCGGTTGCTTTGTAAAGACCGGCCGATGCACCCGGCCGCACAACAGTTTCGCCACCACACCGCGCCGGGCCCAACATCGACCCACGTCCCCTGTCGCGCCCTGGCCCTGGCATGGCGCGGCCCACCCGACCACATGAGGTTCGGGTGGGCCGCTGCACCGTAAGTTGGGCTGTCGTCCGCTTTCGACTCAGTTCCGCGCCCGTCGATCCATCCAGGTCACTGCACGCGGGTCGAGCTTTCGTGAATGTCGAGCGTGAACGGG
This sequence comes from Dactylosporangium darangshiense, assembly GCF_039537565.1. Lineage (NCBI taxonomy): Bacteria > Bacillati > Actinomycetota > Actinomycetes > Micromonosporales > Micromonosporaceae > Dactylosporangium > Dactylosporangium darangshiense. Next base: position 17,757 of record NZ_BAABAT010000002.1, on the reverse strand, counting down.
ACGGTGACGTCGCGGGGCGGGTCGTCGCGGTGCTCCATGTGCTGGCGGATCAGGTCGACGGCCGCATCCGCGATGGCCGGCTTGTCGGGCAGGATCGTCGTGAGCCGCGGGGCGCTGTAGCGACCCTCGTCGATGCCGTCGAAGCCGACCACGGCGAGATCCTCGGGGATGGCGATGCCGCGGTCGCGAGCGACGCTGAGGGCGCCGATGGCGAGCAGGTCGTTGAAGCAGAACACGGCGTCCGGCGGTTCGGCCAGGTCGAGCAGGTGGTTCATGGCGGCCGCCCCGCCGGCCCGGCTGTAGCTGCTCGACGCCACGTTGAGCCGGGGGTCGGGCGTAAGCCGGGCGGCCCGCAGCGCGTTGTGGTAGCCGGCGAGGCGCAGCGTGGCGGTGCCATTCTGCCCGGGCTGGTCGCCGATCGCCGCGATCCGCTTGCGTCCCAGGCCGATCAGGTGTGCGGTCGCGAGCTCGGCGGCCTTGACGTTGTCGATGGCGACGTGGCTGGCCGGGGCGTCGAGGGCGCGCTCGCCGAGCAGCACCAGCGGGGTGGCGCCGCCGAGCTGCGCGATGTCGGAGGGCCGCACGCCGATCGGGCTGAGCACGACGGCGTCGACGAGTGCGCGGTGCGCGGCGTTGACGACGGCCAGCTCGCGCTCGCGCACTCCTGCAGTCTGTTCGATGAGGACGGTCCAGTCGTGCCGGGCGGCTGCGACCATCACCAGGCTACAGAGCTCCGCGAAGTACGGATTGGACAACTCAGGAACGGCCAGGGTCAGGAACCCGGTGCGGCCGCGACGCAGGTTGCGGGCGCCGATGTTCGGGATGTAGCCGAGCGACTCGATGGCCTCCTGCACTCGGCGGCGGTTGTCGGCAGTGACGAACGAGTAGCCGTTGACCACATTGGACACGGTCTTGACGGAGACGCCGGCGTGCGCGGCGACGTCTTTGAGGGTCGCGGGCATCCACGGTCCTTTCCTAGCCGCAGCCGACGATACAACGATGTAACGACTTTGGGAAGCTGCCTTTACAACGTCGTTCCAACGATGCAACATGTGCTGACCCTGTCCCGCCGCAGGTCCGGCGGGCGCGTCCTCACATGAGCCGGGAGACGGAAGGTCGACCCAATGGGACCCATAACGAAGATCGGCACCGGGCTCGTCGCCGCGTTACTGCTGGCGGCGGGTTGCAGCAGCGGCGCGCAGTCCGACCCCAATGCCGCCGTCGAGCTCAGCCTGTGGACCGGGTTCACCGGTCCGGACCGGCCCGCCTACGAGGCCTTGGTCAAGCAGTTCAACGACACCCACCCCAAGGTCAAGGTCACCATGGACGTGCAGCCGTGGGACACGATCGGCCAGAAGCTGCCCGGCGCCTGGGCCACGGGTCAGGGCCCCGACCTGGCCACCCCCAACTTCGACCCGGGCGTGCTGTTCAACTACGTGAAGACCAACTCCGTGCTGCCGCTGGACGAGACGGTCGGTACCGGCGACGGCAAGCTCAACAAGGACGCCTTCCCGGCCACCGTGAACACCGCGTTCACCATCGACGGCAAGCTCTACGCGGCGCCGGCCAACATGGCGACGCTGGTGCTGTACTACAACAAGCAGATGCTCAGCACGGCCGGCGTCGCCGAGCCCAAAACGGCGGACGACCTGGTCGCGGCCGCTCGCAAGCTCACGAAGATCGAGGGCGGCAAGGTCACGCAGTACGGCATCTCGCTGGCCGACCACGCGACCATCCAGATGTGGCCGATCTTGCAATGGATGAACGGCGGGGACATCGTCGACGCGAATGGTTGCGCCGTCATCGCGTCGCCGGCCAGCGTCCAGGCGCTGCAGACCTGGGCCGACCTCGTGACGAAGGATCAGGTGAGCCCGGTCGGCCAGACCGGCAGCGACGCCGACACCCTCTTCTCGGCCAAGAAGGCCGCCATGGAGATCAACGGGCCGTGGGCCGTGGCCGGGTTCAAGTCGGCCGGCATCGACCTCGGGATCGCGCCGGTCCCGGTCGGCGCGGGCGGCCCGGTCACGCTCGCCTCGACCGTGCCGCTCGCGGTCGGGCGCCTGACCAAGCACAAGGCGCAGGCGTTGGAGTTCCTGAGCTGGTGGACGGGCAAGACCGCACAGGCGTCCTTCTCCGAGGCATCGGGCTTCCCGGCGGTACGCACCGACGTCACGGTGAACAACGCGACGGTGGCGCCGTTCGCCGCCGGCCTGCCCAACGCCCGGCTGTACCTGCCCGGCCTGCCCACCTCGACGAAGATCGACTCCGACGTGTACGTCCCGCTGATCGGCAAGATCACCCGTGGTGAACCGGTCCAGGCATCGGCGCAGGCCGCGGCCGGGGCCATCAACAAGATCACCGGCTGCAAGAGCTGACCGGGCGTCCGGCCCGCCTTACGGCGGGCCGGACCGCGCCGCGAAGGGATGAACCATTTCATGATCACGGCCACTCGAGCGCTGCGGCGGCTCAACCCGGCCTACCTCTACCTGCTTCCCAGCCTGACGCTCATTGCGGTGTTCATCGCCGAGCCCATCGCCGGCTCGGGCTGGATGAGCCTGCACGACTGGACGATCGGCGAGGAGACGCACCGCTGGATCGGGCTCGACAACTACGTCGAACTCTTCGGCGACGAGCGGTTCCGCAACGCCCTCACCGTCACGTGGCTGTACACGGCGGTCGTGGTCGTCGGCCAGGTCGGGCTCGGCTTCGCCCTGGCCCTGTGGCTGCGCCGCACCACGTGGCTGACGAAGGTGCTGCGATCGGCCTTCTTCTTCCCGACAGTGGCCTCGTTCGCCGTCGTCGGCGTGGTGTGGAAGTTCCTCCTCGATCCCCAGGTCGGTCTGGTCAACGGCTGGCTGGGACGGATCGGGATCGTCGGGCCGACCTGGCTGACCGACACGAGGCTGGCGCTGCCGACCGTGATGGCGATCGGCATCTGGAAGGGGGCCGGCTTCAGCATGATCGTGCTGCTGGCCGCGCTGCAGGACGTCCCGCGAGAACTCATCGAGGCGTCCACACTGGACGGTGCCGGCCGGTGGCAGCAGCTGCGCGCGGTCGTCCTCCCCGCGGTCCGGCCGGCGCTGCTGTTCACGGTCGTGATCGCGACGGTCACGTCCCTGCAGCTGTTCGATCTGGTCTACGTCATGACCTCAGGCGGGCCGCTGTTCCACACCGAGTCGATCGTGGCGTACCTGTACCAACGCGGGTTCGTGGAGTTCCGCATGGGGTACGCCAGCGCGATCGCCTGGGTGTTGTTCCTCATGATCCTCGCGGTGTCGTTGCTGCAGCTGCGCATTGGTGGCCGCGATGACGACGATTAAGGTACTGCGCCGCACCGGCCGGATCGCGTCGTGGCTCGTGCTCTGCGTCGCCGCGGCGGCCACGATCCTGCCGTTCGTGTGGATGCTCAGCGTGGCGGTGCGGACCCCGGCCGACCTGTACGGCCATCCGGCCGGGCTGTGGCCGGGTGAGTTCACGGCGGCCGGGTTCAAGGCGATCCTCACCGACCTGCCGTTCGCGCGGCTGGCGTTCAACACGTTCCTGTTCGCCGGCGGGACGACCGTGCTGCTGGTGCTCTTCGACTCGCTGACCGCGTACGCGCTGGCCAGGCTGCGGTTCCGGGGGCGACAGGCGGTGTTCGTCATCATCCTGGCCACCCTCATGGTGCCGTTCCAGGTGACCCTGATCCCGGTGTTCCTGACCCTGTTCCATCTGGGCTGGCTCAACACGTTCCAGGGCCTGATCATCCCGAGGGCCACCAGCGCCCTGGGCATATTCATGCTGCGCCAGTTCTTCCTCACCATCCCCCGGGAGCTCGACGAGGCCGCGCGCATCGACGGCGCCAACTCGTTTCACATCTACCGGCGGATCATCCTGCCGCTGGCCAAGCCGGCGCTTGCGTCACTGTTCGTCATCCAGTTCATGGCCCTTTGGAACGACTTCCTCTGGCCGCTCGTCGTCTCCAGCACCATCGAGATGCGGACACTGCCGTCCGCGCTCACGCTCTTCCAAAGCCAGTCCGGCGTCGACCACGCCGCCCTCATGGCCGGCGCCGCGATCTCGCTCGCGCCGCTGGCCGTCGCATTTCTGCTGGCCCAGCGCTTTTTCGTGCAGGGCGTCGCCACCACCGGTCTGAAGTAGATGGGACCCACCGTGCTCAACTGCCACGTCACGCTCGACCCCGCATTCCGCATCGGCCCCGTCGACCCGCGCCTGTTCGGCTCGTTCGTCGAACACATGGGCCGCTGCGTCTACGGCGGCATCTTCGAGCCGGGGCACGACCACGCCGACACCGACGGCCTGCGCCAGGACGTGCTCAAGCTCACCCACGAGCTTGGCATCACCTTGGTGCGCTACCCCGGCGGCAACTTCGTCTCCGGGTACCGCTGGGAGGACGGCGTCGGCCCGGTGGGCGAACGACCCCGCCGGCTCGACCTCGCCTGGCGTTCGGTGGAGACCAATGCCTTTGGCCTCAACGAGTTCATGACCTGGGCACGGCGGGCCGAGGTGGAGCCGATGATGGCGGTCAACCTCGGCACGCGCGGCATCCAGGAGGCGTGCGACCTGCTCGAGTACGCGAACCACCCGGGCGGCACCTACTGGTCCGACCTGCGCATCGCGCACGGTGTCCGGGAACCGCACGGCATCAGGCTGTGGTGCCTGGGCAACGAGATGGACGGACCATGGCAGGTCGGCCACAAGAGCGCCGAGGCGTACGGCGTGCTCGCCGCCGAGACCGCCAAGGCCATGCGGCAGGTCGATCCCGAGATCCGGCTGGTCGCCTGCGGCAGCTCGAACGACCGGATGCCGACCTTCGGCGCCTGGGAGGCGACGGTCCTCGACCACACCTTCGACCACGTCGACTACATCTCGCTGCACGCGTACTTCGAGAAGGCCGGCGACGACCGCGCGAGCTTCCTCGCCTCGGGCCTGGCCATGGACCGCTTCATCGACGGGGTGGTCGCTACCGCGGATCACATCGCCGCCAAGAAGCGGTCCCGGCGGAAGCTCCTGCTCTCCTTCGACGAGTGGAACATCTGGTACGAGAGCCGGTTCGCCGGTCACACCAACCTCGACTGGGCCCAGGCCCCGCGCCTCATCGAGGACGAGTACACCACCGAGGACGCGGTCGTCGTGGGCTCGCTGCTGATGAGCCTGCTGCGCCACGCCGACCGGGTGGGCGTCGCCTGCCTGGCGCAGCTCGTGAACATCATCGCCCCGATCCGCGCCGAGTCCGACCGGCCGGCATGGCGGCAGACCATCTTCCACCCCTTCGCCCTCACCGCCCGCCACGCGCGCGGCGACGTACTGCGCGTCGAGCCGGTCACGCCGACCTACGACACACCGCGCCACGGCGACGTGCCGGTCGCCGATGTGGTCGCGACCCACGATCCGGCCACCGGCGAGGTCACCGTCCTCGCGGTCAACCGCAGCGAGACCGAACCCGTGCTGCTCCAGGCCGTGGTTCGCGCCCTGCCCGGGCTGCGCGTCGCCGACCACCAGATCATCGGTGGCGTCGCCGACGAGCTCCTGCTCACCAACCACGCGGACGCCCCGGAACGGGTCGGCCCGCGTCATGGACACGGCGCCGCCATCGACGCCGGCACCCTCGCCGTCGAGCTGCCCCCGGTCTCGTGGAGCATCCTCCGCCTCGTCCCCTGACCGTTCCGTACCACCCGCACGGTCTACCTCGGGTCGGTGCACCTGCCGGCAAAGTACCGCCACCCGATGAGCATCCGACCAGCAGAACGATCTACGCCTCAAAAGAGGAACGTCAGTCGTCGGAGAGCTCGGCGACCAGCTCGGGGGTGAGGGCCGGAAGCGTGCCGGTCGGCGCCTCCGCGATCGCCATCTTCGCCGCCGACTGCGGCGGGACCGAGCGATCCCGGAGCGCGTCGAGCGCCGCCGCGTCGCCGACGTCGCGCCCGGCCTGCTCGCTGAGCAGCCAGCGCACCTCCAGCAGATCGCAGTACGCCTGGATCGGGTCGCCGAGCCCGCCCACCGCCTCGTGTGCCCGCGCCATCCCGGGCCGGAGCACCCCTTCGAGCCAGCGTTGCGCAGCGCGCGCGTCGGTGAGCTCCGGATGCGCCTGCCGCGCGTACGCCTGGTATGCCCGCAGATCACCGAGCAGGATCCGCGCCTGGCCCTCCCCCACGTCAAGGCTCGTCAGGTCGTGCAGCTGGGTGGCGTGGAACCGGTGGGCGGCGACCGCCACCTTCAGCCGCACCTTCTCGCCGCTCTCGCCGGCCGACTCCAGCTTCACCTCGTCGACGGCGAACCCGAGGTCGTGCAGCCTGCGGATCTGCCCTTCGATCTGGTACCGGTCGCCGAAGGCAAACACCGGCTGAGCGTGCAGCACGTCCCGCAGCGCCTGATAGCGGGTGGCGACGCTGCACGCCTCTTCGATGAGCAACTCCTCGACCTCGGGCGGCTGCTCGAGGCGGACCGCAAGGTCCATCATTCCGGCGGCGACATTCTCAACGAGGATGTCGATGTCGTACTGCCGCTGCCCATCGCTGAGCTGCGGATGGATCTCGCTCGTCTCCGCGTCGACGAGGAACGCCTGCAGGATCTGCCCGTCGCGCGAGAACAGGGTGTTCGCAAGCGAGCAGTCGCCCCAGAACACCCCGTTGCGGTGCAGATCCACCAGGAGGCTGGCCATCGCGTCGAGCAGCCGCTCCCGGTGCTTCGAGGCATCCGGAGGCAGCCGCATCAACAACCGACGATATTGCCACGACCGGTCCAGGTAGCGGGTGACAAGGATCGCGGTGTCCTCGTGCGGCTGGATGACCAGACCGGCGGGGCGCACCGCTGGAAGCGAACGGCGCTCCAGGTCGCGCAACACCGCATATTCCTTCGCCGCGATGCGCTGCGGCAACTCCTTCAACGCCCAAATCGCATCGTCGGTCTCAACGAACCGCACGAGGCCGGCTCGGGCCGACCGGGAAGTCGCGGAACGGCACCTCAGTGGCGTCCCACTCCTCCAGCGGCTCCAGCCACGGCAGCGCGATCAGCCCGGGCGTGGCGACACGCAGACGGAGCTCCAGGGGTTGCACGGCGCCACCCTACGGCCGACCGGCTCCCCGCCGCCATGCTCGGCGTCACTACGCAGGACGCAGGGAGCTGGTCGCGGCGGACCGCAGCGATGCGCGCCTGCTAGACAAACTCACCTGGCGGCCGACCCGCACCTCCGGGCAGTCCCAACGCGTGTTCAGATCCGAATTCAGCGATGCCCTGCTCGCCGCTGCCCGTCCCGGTGCAACAACGGCAGGTCCACGTCAGCAGCGAGGCGACGCCGAAGCTGAACAGTCGAACCCGGGGAACGCCGGCTTTTCTCCGCTACGTGCACCACGCAGCGGTTGGCCGACATCAGGCGGTGCCGGTGTCGTGCGTCGCGCGATTGGCGAACACGTCGTCCATGTGCGTCTCGGCCCAGGTCTTGAGGCCGCTCATCATCTGATGCAAGGAAAGACCGAGCTCGGTCAGCTCATAAGAAACCGTGACGGGCACGGTCGGCACTACAGTACGGCTGATCAGCCCGTCACGCTCCAGCGAGCGAAGCGTCTGCGTCAGCATCTTCTGGCTCACACCGGCCAGCAGGCGAGACAACTCCGAGTAGCGCATCGGCCGCGGCTCGCCGGCGCAGTCGGGGCCGCTGCCCAGAGCGGCCAGGATCAGCGCGACCCACTTGTCGGAGATGCGGTCGAGCAGCTGGCGGCTAGGACATGCCGCCAGGAAGGCGTCATATTCGGCCTTCGCCTCCGCCCTCTTCTGGGCTGCTGTCGTCGTCGCCATCGGCGGCTCCTCCAACCGTTGGGTGCCTAACGAACCTGGAAGTGCCTACTTCCCGCAAGAGAGTTACTTCCCAATAGTGGAGCAAGCACCCGACGAAAGACAGAGGTACGAGCATGGTCTCCACTTCCCTTCCCGGCGGTACCTGGCCGCTGGGAGACCTGACCGTCACCCGGTTCGGCTACGGCGCCATGCAGCTGGCCGGCCCCTGGGTGATGGGGCCGCCCGCCGACCACGACGGTGCCCTCGCCGTCCTCCGCGAGGCCGTCGACCTCGGCATCACCCATATCGACACCGCCGACGCCTACGGGCCGCGCGTCACCAACCAGTTGATCCGCGAAGCGCTCCACCCGTACGCCGAGTCGCTGCACATTGTGACCAAGGTCGGCGCGACCCGGGACGAGCAAGGCGGCTGGCCGCCGGCCCGGGACCCGGAAAGCCTGCGCCGGGCCGTCCACGACAACCTCGAAACGCTGGGCCTCGAGGTGCTCGACCTGGTCAACCTCCGGCTCGGCAACGCCGAGGGACCTCAGCCCGGCTCGATCGCCGAGGCATTCGGAACGCTTGTCGACCTCCAGCGACAGGGCCTGATCCGGTACCTCGGCGTGAGCAACGCGACAACCGAACAGGTCACCGAGGCGAAGGCGATCGCGCCGATCGTGTGCGTGCAGAACATGTACAACCTCGCGCACCGCCAGGACGACGAGCTGATCGACGCGCTCGCCGAAGAGGGCATCGCCTACGTGCCCTTCTTCCCGCTCGGCGGCTTCAGCCCGCTGCAGTCCTCGGCACTCTCGGCCGTGGCCGTCCGGCTGGCGGCGCCACCGATGTCGGTCGCCCTGGCCTGGCTGCTGCAGCGCTCGCCGAACATCCTGCTGATCCCCGGCACCTCCTCCACAGCCCACCTGCGCGAGAACGTCGCCGGCGCTGGCCTCTCGCTCTCCGCCGACGACCTCACCGAGCTGGACAAGATCGGCCACTGTTGAAAGGTTTCGGACCTTTGGTTCACGACAGACGCCGGATGTCCTCGAGGTAGCGCAGAACCGCGGCGACGCGGCGGTCCACCTGGTCGGTGGGAGACAGGTCCAGCTTGGCGAAGATGTTGCGGATGTGTTTGTGTACCGCGCCGTCGGTGACGACGAGGCGTTCGGCGATGGCGCCGTTGCCGAGGCCCTCCGCCATCAGGGCCAGGACGTCGCGCTCACGCGGGCTGAGCCTTTCCAGGCGGGGGTCCTGCCGGGAGCGGGTGAACAGCTGCGCCACGACCTCGGGGTCGATGGCGGTGCCGCCGTCCGCCACGCGCCGCAGCGCGTCCAGGAACTCCTCGACCCGGCCGACCCGTTCCTTGAGCAGGTAGCCGAGGCCGCCGACACCGCCGGCGAGCAGATCCGTGGCGAAGGACTGCTCGACGTATGCGGAGAGCACGAGGACGGGCAGGCCGGGCCGGCGGCGGCGAGCCTCGACGGCCGCGGCGATCCCCTCGTCGGTGTGGGTCGGTGGCATCCGTACGTCGAAGATGGCAACGTCCGGTTGGTGTTCCCCGATGGCGTCCAGGGCGTCCTCGGCGTTGCTCGCGGTGGCCGCCACGTCGTGTGATTCGGCGCGCAGCAGCAGGGCGAGCCCTTCGCGCAGCAACGGGTCGTCCTCGGCGATCACAATCCGCATGCAAGTTCCGCCTCAAGGATGGTCGGACCGCCCGGTGGGCTGGTCAGCGTCATGGTTCCGTCGTGGGCCTCGATGCGGCGGCGGATGCCGGTGAGCCCGGACCCGCCGCCCTCGTCGGCACCGCCGCGCCCGTCGTCCTCGACGCGCAGCCGCAGCCGGCCGCCGCGGCTCGTGGCCGTGACGGTGGCGTTGCGGGCGCCGCTGTGCTTGGCGACGTTGGTGAGGGCCTCGGCCACGACGAAGTAGGCGGTCGCCTCCGCGGACGCGGCGCAGCGTTCGGGTACGTCGACGTCGATACGGCACGCAACCGCGCAGTCGGCGGCCAGGCCGGACAGCGCGCCGGCCAGCCCCCGGTCGTCCAGCACCGGTGGCAGGATGCTCCGGGCGACCGTCCGCAGCTCGGCGAGCGCCATCTCGGCGGCGGTCTGGGCGCGCTCCAGGAGCTCATCGGCGCCGGCCGGGTCGCGGGCCACCATCCGGCGGGCGGCGCCGAGCAGGATCGTGACGCTGACCAGCCGGTTCTGGGTGCCGTCGTGCAACGACCGCTCGATGCGCCGCAGCTCGACCGCGTGCGCGTCCAGGGCGGCGGCGCGGGTGGCGGTGAGCTCTGCGACGCGCCGGGACAGGTCCGTCTCGGGCCCGGCCGTGAGCAGCTGCGCTCCGGCCCGGGACTGCAGCCGGGCCATGCCCGGCGCGAGCCCGAGGATAACGGCGATCCAGCCCAGGCCGAGCAGTGCGACGGCGGCGGCGCCGGCCCAGCTGTGCACAGTGCCGATGCCCACAGCGGTGGCATTGGCATCCTCGGGCACGAAGCGCCACCACAGCGGGAAGGTGCCGTCGCGGACGGCGAAGGCGGGGAGCAGCACCCCGAGCAGGCCGAGGATCAGGCCGACGGTAGCGTGCCGGACCAGCCAGCGCAGTTCCCGCCGGGTGGTGGGGTCGGCGAGGGCCAGGCGCAGCTGGGCAGGCGGAGGCTCCGGGGCGAACACCGGCCGGCCCCAGCGGGCGAGCCGGAGGCGTTCCCGGCCCGCCAGGGCGTGCAGCGCGCGCAGCACGGCGGGCGCCATCAGCAGCCCCACCCCGACCAGGCTCGTCACGGCGGTGACGACCAGCCACAGCAGCACCAGCAGGGCCAGCACGCTCGTGCCGAGCCCGGAGGCGAGCTGTCGAACGGCATTGGCCGCGGCGCGGAGCATCCCGGTCCTCCCCTGCCGCCGAGTACAGCCTGCTGTACCTCAACTGGGCGGCCTGCGGGATCGTCCGGAAAGGGCCTGATCCATACGTTGGTGACACAAGTCTCCCGGCGCCACACAGTACCCCAGGAGGGCTCCTGCCATGCCGTCCGCCATCACGCTCGCCCAGGTCAGCAAGGAGTACGCCGGCGGCGTACGCGCCCTGCAAGACGTGTCCCTGAGCGTGGAACGCGGCACGTTCCTCGCCGTGATGGGGCCCTCGGGCTCTGGGAAGAGCACGCTGATGCACTGCGCCGCCGGGCTCGACTCCCCGACATCGGGGAGCATCCGCATCGATGGCCAGGAGATCGGCGCGCTGAACGAGACCCGCCGTACCGAACTGCGCCGGGAACGCGTCGGTTTCGTGTTCCAGGCGTACAACCTGATCCCGTCGCTCAGCATCGAGGACAACATCACGCTGCCGCTGCGGCTGGCCGGACGTGCGCCGGACCGTGACTGGCTGCGGACGCTGGTGGACCGGGTGGGGCTGGCGGACCGGCTGCACCACCGGCCCGCCGAGCTTTCCGGCGGCCAGCAGCAACGGGCCGCCATCGTCCGGGCGCTGGTGGCCAAGCCGGCCGTGGTGTTCGCCGACGAGCCGACCGGCGCGCTGGATCTGCGCAGCGCCCATCAGGTGCTGGATCTGCTGCGCGACCTCGTGCGCGAGATGCATCAGACGGTGGTGATGGTCACCCACGATCCGGCCGCCGCGGCCCGGGCGCACCGGGTCCTGGTGATGGCCGACGGCCGCGTGGTCGAGTCCCTCGACCGGCCTTCCGCCGCCGAACTCGGCCGCCGGCTCGTCGCGTTGGGCGAGGCCTGAGCCATGTTCCGTCTCGCGCTGCACATGGCAGGGCACCGGATCACGGCGCTGATCGCCGTGGCCTTCGCGGTGCTGGGCGCCGCCGCCCTCATCACCGCCACCGGGGTGCTTGCCGAGTCCGGTCTGCGCTCCCACCTGCCCGCCGGCCGGCTTGCCGGTGCGGACGTGGTGGTCTCCGCCGACCAGGGGTTCCACCCCAGCGGGGATCTGCCGATCGCCCTTCCGGAACGCCGTACGGTCCCGGCCAGTCTGCTCGCCGAGCTCTCCGGTCTGCCGGGGGTGACGGCGACGGTCGGGGACCTGAGCTTCTCGGCCGCGGTCGTCGACGCCGGCGGCCGTGTCGTAGTGGTCGGGGATCCGCGCACGGCGGGACACGGCTGGTCCTCGACCCGGCTGACGGACCCGGGGGTCGACGGCGCCGCGCCCGCGGGTTCCGGCGAGGTCGCCGTGGACGGCGCCACCGCCGCCGCGGCGGGCGTACGGGTTGGTGACATGGTCACGGTCGCCGCCGCCGGCCGGCCACCTGCGCCGTACCGTGTCTCGGCCGTGGTCGACGCACCGCGCGGCGGGATCCTCTTCGCCGATGCGACGGCGCGAGTGCTGTCCGGCCGCACCGGCGAAGGACCGCGCGCCGGGACCGTCGACCTGATCGCTCTGCGTACCGCACCGGGCGCCGCGGATTCCGTGGCCACCGCCGCCCGGGAACGGGTGAAGGGCACGGGACTGGTCGTGACGACCGGTGCGGGCCGGGGGGATATCGCGTCGCCCGGTGCGAGCGCGTCGCGCTCGCTGCTGGTGTTCCTCGCCGGTTCACTCGCCGGAGTTGTCCTGCTGGTCACCGGGTTCGCCATGGCGAGCGCGCTGGCCGTGTCGATCGGCGGGCAGCGCCGCGACCTCGCGCTGATGCGGGCCGTCGGGGCGACCCCGAAGCAGATCCGTCGCCTCGCCGCCGCCCAGGCCACCCTGATCGCGGCGGTGGCGCTGGTGCCCGGTGCGGCGCTGGGCTATGTGCTGGCCGGGCAGTTGCGTCGGCTGCTGGCGGACCGCGGCGTCGTACCGGCCGAGCTCCCGCTGACCATCAGCCCGTTACCCGCCCTCGCGACCGTGCTGTTGACGGCGCTGGCGGTGCAGCTGTCGGCCCGCGGAGCGGCCTGGCGCACCTCCCGGATGCCGGCCACCGAGGCGGTCGCCGAATCGCGCAGCGAACCCCGCGACCCGTCGAAGGCCCGCACCCTCGCCGGGCTGGTGGTCATCGCCGCCGCGACGGCGCTGTCGGTCGTACCCCTCGTCTCCCCCACAGTGCTCGGCTCGGCCAGCACCTCCATCGCGGGCATCATCTCCGCGATCGGCCTGGCCCTGGCCGGGCCGGCCCTGGTTCGGGGCGTCGGCGCCGCTGCGACCCGCCGCACCCGGTCCGGCAGCTCCGCGGCGACCTGGTTGGCGATGTCCAACTTCCGCGCCTACGCCCTGCGCAACGCGGGCATCGTCAGCGCCCTGGCCATGGCGGCCGTGTTCGTGCTCACCTACACCCTCACCCAGACCACAGTGCTGGCCGCCACCGCGCAGGAGATCCGCGACGGCACCCTCGCCCAGCAGCGGCTGAGCGCGCCGGGCCTGGGCGCGGTGCCTACCGGCGCCCTCGACGCCGTACGGGCGATACCCGGCGTACGGGCGGCCGCGCCGGTCAGTACCACCACCGTGGTGTGGTCCTACCAGCTCTTCGACGACACGCAGAGCGAGTCCGGATCCGCGCTGATCCTCACCCCGGACGCCGCCGACGTCCTCGACCTCGACGTGCGGGACGGCAGCCTGGACCGCCTCACCGGCGCCTCCATCGCCGTTAGCAGCGATGTCGCCCGCTCCCCAGGAGCGCAGCCCGGCCGCAAGGTGGGCCTGGTCCTCGGCGACGGCGCCCGGGTCGAGGTCACGGTCGTCGCCGTGTACGCCCGCGGTCTCGGCTTCGGCACGGTCGTCCTCTCCCGCGACCTGGCCGCCGAGCACACCACCACGGGACTGGACCAGAGCATCCTCGTGCGCACCGACGGCACCGAGAACGCCCGGCAGGGCCTGACCGCCTTCGCCGCCGCTCACCCCGGGCTGACGCTCGAGAACACCGGCGCCGAGCCGGGCACCGACTCCGGCGCCCGCCTCAGGGACGCACCGCCGGAGGTGTGGATCAACCTCGCGACCATCGTGGTGCTCCTCGTCTATCTGCTCCTGAGCATCGCCAACAAGCTCGTCGCCGCCACCACGCAGCGCCGGGTCGAGATGGCGGCCCTGCGTCTGAACGGCACCACACCACGACAGATCCGCGCGATGATGCGCCGCGAGGCCGCGGTGACCGCGGCCACCGCGCTGGTCACGGCGCTCCTGCTGTCAGCGGCTCCCCTCGCCCTGCTGGGTCAGGGTTTCCTCGGCCGCCCGTGGCCCGCGGGCCCCGCATGGCTGCTGCCCGGTGTCGCCCTGACGGTCACGGTCACGGCCTTCCTCACCATCGAGCTCCCCACCCGCCGGGCACTGCGTACACCTCCCGCCCACGCCATCCACGGCCTCCACTGAACGTCGGCCACGGCGGTGAGGAACGCGCGTTTCAGGTGCGTGGCGGTATTCCCTTGGGTGTTTGGCGCCGGTGGCGCTCGACATGTGCGGCCGCGAGGATGAGGTAGGCGCTCGCCGTCCAGGTGTAGGCGCGGTCGCGCAGGCCGGCGCCGGTGCGGGCGTCGAAGTTCTCGGCGAAGCCGGACCGTTCGCACAGCGCGCGGAAGCGGACGCTGATTTCGTCGGCCAGGTCGATGTGGCCGGCGCGGCGCAGCCCGTCCTCGATGAGCACGGTCGACGGTGCCCAGATCGGGCCTCGCCAGTAGCCGTCGTCCTCGTAGAGCCCGGACGTCGGCCGCTCGGTGGCGAGGCCGTGCTCCGTGAGGTGTTCGCCGATCCGTTCGGCAAGGCGGGTGCGGACGAGGGCGGGCAGTTCGCGGCCGAGGACGATCGGCATGAGGTACAGCAGGCTGTCGGTGCTCCACGTGTGCCCGGTCTCGCAACTGCGCGCCACGAACCGGTCACCGGCCCACAGCCGCTCCAGCAGCGCCGCGCGAAGCTGGTCGGCGCAGCCGGTCCACACCTGGGACTCGTGGTCGAGTCCCAGGTGTGCGGCGAGCGCGGCGAGCTCGCGGGTCTGCAGGACGAGGAACGCGGCGAGGTCGGCGCTCTGCACGACCCGGCCCGGGTCGAACAGGGTGGCGTTGTCCCAGCCGCTGTCGTTGCCGTGGTGGTAGTGCGGCAGGTCCTCGCCGGGGGCGCGGCGCACGGTGAGCCAGAAGTTGGTCCAGCGCACGAGGTGCGCGTACGCGCTCATGAGTTCGGCCCGGTCGAGGTCCGGCAGCCGCTCGCGCAGGCGGGCCAGCGCCCAGCCGTGGATGGGTGGCTTGACGAAGTTGTAGAGCACCTCCGAGTGGGCGATCGAGTCGGGCAGTCCGCCGGCGTCGTCCTGGTGGTCGAACACGATCCGGAACTGGTCCCAGGCGAGCTGCGCCCGGCCGGGCGCGAGGGCCAGGGCGTTGAAGCAGTGGTCCCAGCTCCACACCTTGTCCATCCAGTGCTTCGACATGAGCACGGCCGGGCGGGTGACGAACCCGGCCGGGGCGACGGTCGCCGACCAGAGCACGTAGGCGGCGAGCTCGGCCGCCGGGGTGCTGCCGTCCCGCCACGGCGCGACCGCGTCGGCGAATGCCACGAACCGCGCGTCCGCGGCCTTGACGGCCTCGTCGAAGCCGAGCGCCGGCCGGTACGGCGGGCGGTCGCCGGCGTACTCCTCGACGGCGATCTCCCAGGGCCCGGCGCCGAGGACGACGCCGCGTTCGGCGGTGCCGAGCGCCTGTGCGCCGCGCACGTCGATGTCGTCGCCGGTGAGCACCGTGATGCGGTACCGGCGGCCGGTCCCGTAGTTGGTGAACACGAGCGCGCCGTCGAGCGGGTCGCGGTACAGATAGGTGCCGCTGAACGGGGTGAGGGTGGGCTCGGCCGCGAGCACGGCGAGGCCGAGCCCGGCGCCGCGCAGCCGGACGGTGTCGGGTGCCTCGTAGGTCAGCTCGACGCGTCCGGCGTCGTGCGCCCACTCCAGCCGGGCCGGTGTCGCGGTGACGGTCGCGCCGGCCGTTGCCGGGACGAACCGCAGCACGGCGTGCAGGCCGTTCTGGTGCGACACCAGGTGCAGGTCGTCGGCCAGGGTGCCCTCGGCGATGACCGGCGAGATGCCGAACCAGGATCCGGGGTGGCTGAAGGGAATGTCGCGGATCGCGAACACGGTGCTCATTTCGATGGGGTCAGTCCTTGACGGCGCCCGCGGTGACGCCGGTGGCGACGAACCGCTGGGCGGCGACGAGCAGGATGGTGGCCGGAATGGACGCCACGACGGCGGTGGCCATGATGGCGTTCCATTCCTGGTTGTTGTTGCCGATGTACCGGTAGATGCCGAGGGTGATCGGCCGCTGCGTCCCGCCGCCGTCGAGCGTGCTGGCGAACACGAAGTCCGACCAGGCCCACAGGAACGCGAACAGCGACACGGTCACGACGGCGTTGCGGCTGACCGGCATGACGATCGCGGTGAAGGTGCGCCACGGCCCGGCACCGTCGGTCTTCGCGGCCTGCAGCAGTTCGTCGGGGATGCCGGCCATGAACGCGGTGAACACGAGCACGGCGAACGGCACCGCGAGGGTCGAGTCGGCCAGGATGAGGCCGGGCCAGGAGTTCAGCACGCCGAGGTTGAGGTAGATGGCGTAGAACCCCATCGCCATGATGATGCCGGGGATCATCTGGGCGATCAGGAACGCGAAGCTGACGACGCCGCCGCCGCGCGGGCGCAGTTTGGCCAGGGAGTACCCGGCGGGCGCGGCGAGCAGCACGGTGAGTGCGACGGTGCCGAGGCCGACGAGCAGGCTGGTGCCCAGGTACGGCATCTGCTGGCGCAGGACGGCCCGGTAGCCGTCGAGGGTCGCGTCCAGCGGGAACCAGTTCGGCGGGGTCTTGCGCATGTCCTGGTCGCGGGTGAGCGAGACGTTCACCATCCAGTACACCGGAAACAGCATGACGGCGGTGAGCAGCAGCCCGATCCCGGTTCGCACGCGGCTCATCCGAGCCTCCGTTGCACGCGGATGTAGAGCAGGCCGCAGGCCAGTGCGATGACGATGAGCAGGTTGCCGACCGCGGCGCCGGGTCCGAACTGCGGCAGCAGGTTGCCGAAGCCGAGCCGGTACGACCAGGTCGCGAGGGTCGTCGACGCGCCGTTCGGCCCGCCCCTGGTCATGATCCAGATGATGTCGAAGACCTTGAGCGTGTACACCAGGCCGAGCAGCAACGTGATCAGCGAGACCGGGCGCAGCAGCGGGAACGTGATGCGCCAGAACTGCTGCCGGCTCGACGCGCCGTCCAGCGCCGCCGCCTCGTACAGGTGCCCCGGGATCGCCTGCAGGCCGCTGTGGAGCACGACGAGGTTGAACGGGATGCCGATCCAGATGTTGGCGGCGATGACCGAGACCAGTGCCCAGTCCGGCGACGTGAGCCAGTTGACCGGCGCGATCCCCGCGACGTCGAGGACCGCGTTGACGATCCCCGAGTCGCTGTTGAGCATCCACGACCAGGTCGAGGCCGACACGATCAGCGGCAGCAGCCACGGCACCAGGAACAGTGCCCGCAGCGTCGCCGAGAGCCGGAAGTGCCGGTTGAAGAACACCGCCAGGGCCAGCCCGACCGCGAACTGCGCGGCCAGCGACACCGCCGTGAACACCAGCGTGTGCAGCAGCGCGGGCCAGAAGGTCGGGTCATCCACGACGGTGCGGTAGTTTTCCAGACCGCTGAACGGGGCGCCGCCCTGCACGAACGAGCGGACCGTGTAGTGGCGCAGGCTCAGGTCGACGTTGCGGTACAGCGGATAGGCGTAGAAGGCGAGCAGGTAGGCCGCGACGGGCGCGATGAACGTCCACGCGGCCCACTGCCCGGAGCGCTTGCGGTGCATGACGTCCTTACTTGGTGGCCGCGGCCGCGGAGCTCTGGGCGGCGGTGAGGGCGTCGGCCGGCGACTTCGACCCGCTCAGCGCCGCCTGCACGGCCGTCCACAGCGGTTCGGAGATCTTCGGGTACTTCGTGCCGAGGTCGTCGCTGGTGCGGCCCTTGGCGGCCTTGACCGCCTCGACCCAGACCTTCAGCTCGGCGTTGGCCGCCACCTGCTTGGTCTGCACGGCGTCGGTCGCC